>SCMT01000030.1 GCA_005502915.1 Lysobacteraceae bacterium 2PB
GCGGATTCGGTCTATCCAGCGGAAAGTGCGGCCAGCAGCTGGTGTGAATCCGCGCACACTTTGTTCGGTGTGTGGGCCTGCAGGGCGTCGGCCCGGGCATAGCCGCAGCCGACCGCAAGGCGATGCTCGACGTGATCGCACGCCGGCACGGCATCCAGGGGCCGATCCGTTTCGACGCACGCCCGCCGCGCCTCGAACGCCCCATCGCGGCAGCTGCCGGCAGCAAGCCGGCGCCGTCCACGGCGAACGGTTCGCCGGCGGAACTGACCACCCTGCCGCGACCGCCGTTCGCGGTGCGCGTGCTCAACCACCTGACCTTCGGCGCGACCACCGCGTCCATCGCGGAGTTCAACGCGCTCGGCGCGAACGACACCGCGCGGCTCACCGCCTTCCTCAACCAGCAGCTCAATCCTGCGGCGATCGACGACAGCGCCTTCGATACGCGCCTGGCCAACGCCGGCTACACCACGCTCGCCAAGCCGCTCACCCAGCTGTGGAGCGAGCACGTGCTCAACGACCCGGTCTACGACGTGCGCATGCGCCCGGCCTGGGAAGTGCAGCGATCGGCCCTCGCGCGCGCGGTGCATTCGAAGCGCCAGCTGCAGGAAGTGGTCGTCGGCTTCTGGCAGAACCATTTCAACGTCACGCTGACCGATTTCTCGGCCGCGCCGGTGTACATGCACTACAACCGCGACGTGATCCGCGCCAACGCGCTGGGCAACTTCCGCACGATGCTCGAAGCCGTCGCGCAGAGCACGGCGATGCTCTACTACCTCGACAACGAATCGAACACCCGTTCGGGCCCGAACGAGAACTTCGCGCGCGAGCTGCTCGAACTCCACACCTTCGGCGCCGAGAACTACCTGGGCTTCATGGACCCTTTCCAGGTGCCGCCCTGCCCCGAAGACCCGTCGTTCCCGATCGGCTACACCGACGTCGACGTGTACGAGACCGCATCGGCATTCACCGGCTGGTCGGTGAAGGACGGCCACTGGCAGTACCCCACCGAGAACGACGGCACCTTCGTCTACCGCCAGGCGTGGCACGACGCCGGCCCGAAGTTCGTGCTGGGCAAGTTCCTCAACCCGGAACAGCCGGCGATGAAGGACGGCCGAGACATCCTCGACCGCCTCGCGCAGCATCCGCGCGTCGCGAAGTTCATCTGCCGCAAGCTGATCCGCCGCTTCGTCAGCGACCGCCCGGACCAGGCGCTCGTCGACAGCGCGGCCGAAGTGTTCCGCGCCAACTGGCAGCAACCCGACCAGATCGCGCGCACGCTGCGCCACATCCTGCTGTCGAACGCCTTCATCAACAGCTGGGGCATGAAGGATCGCAGGCCGTTCGAACTGGTCGCCGCCGCGCTGCGCGCCACCGGTTCGGACTGGACGCCGCGCGTCGGCGACGCGAAAAGCGACGAGATGTTCTGGCGCATCGCCCCGACCGGCCATGCCCCCTACGAATGGCCCGCGCCGAACGGCTATCCGGACGTCAGCCTCGCCTGGTCGGGCGCGAACAGCTACGCGATGTCGTGGAAACTGCTGAACTGGATCACCGAAACCAGCGACAACAGCGTACCGATGGCGCCGATCCTCGCCGCCACGCGCAGCGGCGTGAGCAGCTGGACGGCGAACAACCTCGTGGACTTCTGGTGCCAGCGCATCCTCGGCTACCTGCCGACCGCCGCACGTCGACAGACGCTGGTGGGCTTCATGGCCCAGAACGGCGATCCCGCGACCTACGTCATCACCGACACCGACACCTGGGCGGCCAGCGACCCGAAGCGCCACTACAACCAGCAGCGCCTGCGCAGCCTGGTGGCGCTGATCCTGATGACCCCCGAATTCATGAGCCGCTGAGGAGAGCACGACCATGACCGATCTCCGCATCGACCGCCGCGAATTCCTCAAGGGCGCCTGCGCCACGGCCGCCGTCGGCGCCGCCGGCCCGAGCATGCTGTTCTCCAGCGAAGCCCAGGCCGCGCTCAACAGCTACGACACCGTCGTCGTGGTGTTCCTGCGCGGCGGCATCGACGGCCTGAACCTGGTGCCGCCGATCGACGGCAACGACCGCGGCTTCTACGAGGAAGCCCGGCCCTCGCTGAACATCGCCGCCACCGGCACCTACGGCGCGCTGCCGCTGACCCTGGCCAACGGCAGCGCCACCGGCTTCGGCCTGCACCCGTCGGCGACCGGCCTCAAGGAGCTGTGGGATGGCGGCCGGCTGGCCATCGTGCACAGCTGCGGCATGCCGACCGTGGTCACGCGCAGCCACTTCGACGCCCAGCTCTACCTGGATCTCGGCACGCCCGGACAGCAGGGCGCCGGGACCGGCTGGCTGACCCGCGCCTGGACCACCCAGCCGGGCATCGGCGCGGCGCCGGTGATGCCGCAGCTCGCCGTCGCCAGCCGACAACCGGCGAACCTGCTCGGCGCCACGCAGTCGCTGGCGATGTCCAGCCCCAGCGACTTCTCGCTCAATTCCGGCGCATACCAGTGGCAGCAGTACCGCAGCGGCCTGCCGGCAGGCACGAAGGGCGTGAACGAAACCCTGGCCAGTCTGTGGGCCGGCCAGACCGGTCTGGAGCGCGCCGGCCAGCGCGCCGACGCCGCGCTGCGGGTCATCGGTGCGCAGGCCTATACCTCCACCCTGCCCGCAGGCTGGCCGACGTCCACCTTCGCGCGCCAGCTGTGGACCGTCGCGCAGTCGATCCGCTTCAACCTCGGCCTGCGCTTCGCCACTGTCGACCTCGGCGGCTGGGACACGCACGACGGCCAGGGCACCGCCGGCAGCGGCTACCACTACTACCAGAACAAGATCGCCGAACTCTCGCAGGCGCTGACCGCGTTCTACAACGAGATGAACGCCGGCGGCGAAGCGCCGCGCGTGACCGTGATCGTGCAGTCCGAGTTCGGGCGCCGCGTGCGCCAGAACGGCAGCGGCGGCACCGACCACGGCTACGGCAACCCGCTGCTGGTGCTCGGCGGCGCGGTCAACGGCCGCCGCTTCTACGGCCAGTGGCTCGGCCTCGATCCGCAGATCCTGTCGCCGTACTTCGGCGACATCCCGGTGACCACCGACTATCGCCGCGTGTTCTCCGAACTGCTGATCCGGCGCATGGGCAACAATCGCCTCGGCGACGTGTTCCCCGGCTACACCGGCTACTCGCCGCTCGGCGTGTTCCAGGGCACCGACCTCGCACCGCAGTACACCGCGATGGCGAGCGCTCCCGATGTCGCCCGCCTGCCTGCGAACCCGCAGCCGGCCTACGGCGAATCGCTGCGCGCGACCCGCGCCCGCCAGCGCGACGAGGAACACTGGTTCCGCAGGCTGCTCGCGGCGCTGGGGATCACCTGACCGGGACCGATCGGGATCGATTCCCGCGGTCGTCCCGGGAAGAAGGCCGGTGCGACAGGATCGCACCGGCCTTCTTTCATTGAACCAACGGCTTCAGCGGATCACGCGCCCGGCAGCGGCGGCGGCGCGGTCGGCGTGGTGATGTTGTGGATGTAGCGCTCGAACACGCGGGTGTAGTCGCGGGTGGTGTGGCGATCCAGCACGGCGGCGTTGAGGTTGTCGAGCACCGCATTGAAGTGGCCGACCACGGCGGCTTCGCCGGCGAGGTTGTTGAGCTTGAGCATGCCGCCCATCGCGTCGAGCGTACGCACTGCGTTCTCGCGCGAGATGTTGTCGCGGACCTGCTGGCGACCGATCGCGATCAGCGCCTTGTAGATGTCCTTCAGCTGCTCGATGAAGCTCTTCTTGATGTCGATGCTGAAGGCGGATTCGCCGAGCGAGAACTTCAGCTCGACGTCCATGTCCAGGGTGCCGGCGGTTTCGATGGCGACGTAGCCGACGCGCTGGTTGGCGTACTCGTAGCGCTTGATCATGCGCTTGCTGGACACCGCCGAATCGCCGTCGACGTGGATCAGCGCCAGGTTGGTGAAGCAGTACTCGTCCTTCTTCGACTTGATCAGGAAGAAGATCTTTTCGCCGTCTTCGTGGAACAGGTAGTCGTCGGCGTCGACCTTGTCGTAATCGGCCGGGGAGATGATGACGCCGATGTCGCTGATGCCGAGGGCCTCGGCGGCGAGTTTCTTGAACACGCGGAACTCCTTGAAGGGGGACGAATGCCGGCGATGCGGCGGGCGAGCCGCAATCTAGCAAAGTCCGGTGACGCCCGCCGCCATGACCGACGGCCTATTGGGTTGCGTCGTTCCGTCCCCACCTCGCACCTCTGGCCGCAGGGCTCGAAGCAGCAGAATCCGCACAGGCCGCCCCGTCCGGACCGGCGGGGCCCTGCTCAGCGCTGGCGCTGTTCCAGCACCTTCAGGGCATCCGCCAGCGACAGCCCGCGCGCCTGCAGCAGCACGACCAGGTGGTACAGCAGGTCGGCAGCCTCGCCGAGCAGCGGACCATCCTCCTCGGCCACCGCCGCCAGGGCGGTTTCCAGCCCCTCCTCGCCCACCTTCTGGGCAATGCGCTTGATGCCGGCCTCGAACAGCTTCGTCGTGTAGCTGCCCGGCGGACGCTCGGCGTCGCGGGTGCGGATCAGCGCCTGCAGCGCGCCCAGCACGTCGCCGGGCGCGGACGGGAAGCAGCTGGTCGTGCCGAGGTGGCAGGTCGGCCCGTGCGGACGCGCCTGCACCAGCAGGGTATCGCGGTCGCAGTCGGCCTCGATCGCCTGCATCGCCAGCACATGGCCGCTGCTCTCCCCCTTGGTCCACAGCCGCTGCTTGCTGCGGCTGAAGAAGGTGACCTTGCCGGTGTCGAGCGTGACCTGCAGCGCTTCGCGGTTCATGTAACCGACCATCAGCACGCGGCGCGTGTCGGCGTCCTGCACCACCACCGGCAGCAGCCCGTCCTGCTTGTCCCAGGCCAGGGTGTCGGCATCCAGTGCCGCGTCGATCATGATGCCATGCGTGTGTGCGCTCACAGTCGTACCTCGATGCCGGCTTCGCGCAGTGCGCGCTTGAGTTCGGGAATGGCGATCGCCCCGGAGTGGAACACGCTGGCGGCCAGCGCAGCGTCGACGTCGGCCTCGCGGAAGGCGTCGATGAAATGCTGCACGGTGCCCGCGCCGCCCGATGCGACCAGCGGCACGTTGCAGATCGCGCGCACCGCCTTGAGCTGTTCGATGTCGTAGCCCTTGCGAACGCCGTCGCTGTCCATGCAGTTGAGCACGAACTCGCCCGCACCCAGCGACTGCGCCTCGCGCACCCAGTCCAGCGTGGTCTTGCCCGGCGCCTTCGTTCGGGTCGGATCGCCGGTGTGGCTGCGCACGCGCCACACGCCGTCGGCGTCGCGCACCGAATCGATGCCGACCACCACGCACTGGCTGCCGTAGGCCTCGGCGATCTCGGCGATCAGCGCCGGACGCTCCAGCGCCGGCGTGTTGATCGACACCTTGTCGGCGCCGGCCAGCAGCACCGCGCGTGCGACCTCGACGCTGCGGATGCCACCGGCGACGCAGAACGGGATGTCGATCTCCGAGGCCACGCGTTCGACCCAGCCGACGTCCACGGCGCGCCCGTCCGGGCTGGCGCCGATGTCGTAGAACACCAGTTCGTCCGCGCCCTGGTCGCGGTAGCGACCGGCCAGTTCGACGATGTCGCCCATGTCGACGTGATCGCGGAACCGCACGCCCTTGACCACGCGGCCGTCGCGCACGTCCAGGCAGGGCACGATGCGTACGCTCAGCATGCCAGTGCCTCCGCCAGCTCGAAGCGGCCTTCGAGCAGCGCGCGGCCGAGCACCGCGCCGGCGCAGCCCGCCTCGCGGGAGGCGACGATGTCGGCGACATCGCGCACGCCGCCGCTGGCCTGGACGAGGAAGCCGTCGTTGCGCGCCACGATCAGGCGATACAGGTCGAGGTTCGGTCCCTGCAGCATGCCGTCGCGGGCGATGTCGGTGCAGAGCAGATGACGCGCGCCGGCGTCGCGGTAGCGGTCGAGGCAGGCGCCGAGGTCGAGCCCGGCGTTCTCGGTCCAGCCGTGCACCGGCAGTTGCCAGACGCCGTCGGCATCCTGGCGGGTGTCGAGCGCGATGGTGATGCGTTCCTCGCCGTAGCGCTGCAGCCAGCCAGCGACCAGTGCGGGCTCGCGCACCGCCAGCGAACCGACGACCACGCGCGACGCCCCCTGCGACAGCATCGCCTCGACGGCGGCCTCGTTGCGCACGCCGCCACCGGTCTGCACGCGCAGGCGGCCATCGGCGGCGATGCGGCGCAGCAGCGGCGCGAGGGTGTAGCCGCCATCGCGCGCGGCGTCGAGATCGACCAGGTGCAGCCAGCGCGCGCCGGCATCGGCATAGCGCATCGCGACCGCGAACGGATCGTCTGCGTAGGTGGTTTGCTGCGCGTAGTCGCCCTGGCGCAGGCGCACCACGCGGCCGTTGCGCACGTCGATGGCGGGATAGGCGGTGAAAGTATCGGCGGTCATGCGGGAAGCTTCATGAAATTGTCGAGCACGCGCAGGCCAGTGGCCGATGAGCGTTCGGGGTGGAACTGCGCGCCGTAGCGACGGCCGCGTCCGACCATGGCGACGATCCGCTCGCCATGCGTGGTCGCGGCGAGGACGGCGGCACCGTCGGTCTCGTCCACCGGCACGCCGAAGCTGTGCACGAAATAGGCATGCGCGCCCTCGTCGATGCCGTCGAGCAGCGTCGCTGCGTCGTCGCTCGTCTCGCGCTGCAGTTCCAGCCGGTTCCAGCCCATGTGCGGGACACGCAGGCCCGGACCGCCGCGCAGCCGGCGCACGCGCCCCGGCAGGAGACCGAGGCAGGCGACGTCACCTTCGTCCGATCCTTCGAACAGCAGCTGCATGCCGACGCACACGCCGAGCAGCGGTGCTTCGCTCGCGCGCAGTGCGACATCGAGTCCGCGCGACGTCAGCAGGGCCATCGACGGCGCGGCGGCGCCGACACCGGGCAGGATGATGCGTTCGGGATCGCCGAGTTCGTCGGCATCGCGCACCAGCCGGGGGGCGGCGCCGATCCGGCGCAGCGCGTACATCACCGAACCGAGGTTGGCGCCGCCGGCATCGATCAGCGCGAGGTCGCCACCATGGGGACGCAGGCTCACAGCGCCCCCTTGGTGCTCGGCAGCGCATCGCCTTCGCGCTTGATCGACTGGCGCAGCGCGCGCGCCACGACCTTGAAGCAGGCCTCGACCTTGTGATGGTCGTTGTCGCCGCGCACCGACAGGTGCAGGTTCAGGCCGGCGGTCTCGCACAGCGAGCGGAAGAAGTGCGGCACCAGCTCGGTGGCGAGCTGGCCGACGGATTCGCGCTTGAACTCGCCTTCGAACACGAAGTACGGCCGGCCCGACCAGTCCAGCGCGGCGCTGGCCTGCGCCTCGTCCATCGGCAGGGTGAAGCCGTAGCGCGCGATGCCCTTCTTGTCGCCCAGCGCCTGGCGCAGCGCCTGGCCCAGGGCCAGCGCGCAGTCCTCGACGGTGTGGTGCTCGTCGATGTGCAGGTCGCCGTCGCATTCCAGGCGCAGCGCGAAGCCGCCGTGCTTGCCGATCTGTTCCAGCATGTGGTCGAAGAAGCCCAGCCCGGTCCTGACCTCGGGATCGGCCTCGCGGTCCAGGTCGACCTCGACGCGGATGTTCGTTTCCTTGGTTTGCCGCACCACGCTCGCGGTGCGCGGCACGTCGACCAGCGCATGCGCGATGTCCGACCAGACCACGCCGTCGCCGAACTGCGGCGACTTCAGCTTGAACGCGCGGATACCGAGGTTCTCGGCGAACTGCACGTCGGTCTCGCGGTCGCCGACCATCGCCGAACGCGACCAGTCGATGCTGCGGTCGCGGAGCATGGGCTGCACCAGCCCGAGCTGCGGCTTGCGCGTCGGCGCGTTCTCGTGCGGAAAGCTCCTGTCGATGAGCACGTCGCGGAAGCGGATGCCCTGGCTCTCGAACACCTGCATCATCAGCGCATGCGGCCCGTCGAAGGTCTCCTGCGGGTAGGCCTCGGTGCCCAGGCCGTCCTGGTTGGTCACCATCACGAACTGGTAGCCGGCGTCGCGCAGTTTCAGCATCGCCGGGATCACGCCGTCGACGAACGCCAGCTTGGCGTAGCTGTCGATCTGGAAGTCCTCGGGCTCGCGGATCAGGGTGCCGTCGCGGTCGACGAACAGAATCGGCGTGCCCGCACTCATGCCGCAGCCTCGGCCGATGCCTGCGGCGTCGGCGCCAGGGCGGCGAACACCGCGTCGTTCTCCTCCGGCTGGCCGACCGTGATGCGCAGCGCATCGCCGAGGCCCTGGGTCGCGCGCATGTCGCGCACCACCACGCCTGCGGCGAGCAGGCTGCGATACGCGGCCTCGGCGTTGTCGAAGCGGGCGAGCAGGAAGTTGCCGGCGCTGCGATACACCCGGCGCACGCCGGGCAGCGCCTGCAGCGCGACGAACATGCGTTCGCGTTCATCGCGGACCACGGCGGCACGGCGTTCGGCTTCGGCGATGGCGTCCGGCGTGAGTGCGCGCAGGGCAAGTTCAGCGCAGGGCGCGGGCACCGGATACGGCGCCTGGCAGCGGCGCAGCACCTCGATCAGCGCGGGATCAGCGAGCAGGCAGCCGATGCGCGCACCGGCCAGCGCATGCAGCTTGGACAGGGTGCGCAGCACGGCGACATTCGGATATTCGTCGATCAACGTCGCCGCCGACGGCGCGTCGGCGTATTCGATGTAGGCCTCGTCGACCACCACCAGCGCGCGGCCAGCCAGCGCCTGCGCCAGCGCGCGTACCGCCGACAGCGTGATCAGCTCGCCGGTCGGATTGCCGGGCGAGCACAGGAACACCAGCTTCGCGCGACGTGCGATCGCGAGGTCGCGGATCGCGGCCAGATCGGTCACCCAGGCGTCGTTGCGATCGATCAGCGGCGCTTCGACCAGCGGCGCGTTCTGCAGCCGCGCGCAGACCGCGTACATGCCGAACACCGGCGGCGCGATCACCACGGCGTCGCGTTCAGCGCGGCACAGGGCGCGTACCAGCAGATCGATGGCTTCGTCGCTGCCGCGACCGATCAGCAGCTGCTCCGGCTTCACGCCGTACAGCCCGGCCAGCGCGGTGCGCAGCGCTTCCGGCTGCGGCTGCGGATAACGACGCACGTCGCCATCATCGTCGGCGGGGTTGTTCCAGGGCGATTCGTTGGCGTTGAGCCAGATCGAACCCTCGACCTTGTGGCTGCGCGCCGAGGAATAGCCGGCGAACGCGCGCAGGTCCTCGCGCACGAGGTCGAGCACGCCCGGCTTGGGCAGGGTGGCGAACGGCGAGGTCATGGCGTGGCGTCCGCCTGCAGCGCGGCGATGCGCAGACTCACGGCGCTGGCGTGCGCCTGCAGGCCTTCGGCCTCGGCGATGCGCACCGCGCTCGGGCCGATCCGGCGCAGGCCGGCGCGCGAGACGTTCTGCACGCTGATCGCGGTCTGGAAGCTGGAGACGGACAGCCCGCTCCACGCGCGCGACGCGCCGCCGGTCGGCAGCACGTGGTTGGTGCCGCTGCAGTAGTCGCCCAGCGCCTCGGCGGCGTAGTCGCCGAGGAACACCGAGCCGGCGGCCTGCACGCGGTCCAGCCACGCCTCCGGTTCGCGCAGCGCGAGGATCAGGTGCTCCGGCGCGTAGCGGTTGCTGACCTCGAAGGCCTGGTCGATCGATTCGACGCGGATCAGGCGCGACCGCGACAGCGCCTCGCGCGCGATCGCCTCGCGCGGCAGGCGCGCGAGCTGCGTGGCCAGCTCGGCGGCGGTGCGCGCGATCAGGGTCGGGCAGTCGCTGAGCAGGATGACCTGCGAGTCCGGGCCGTGCTCCGCCTGCGACAGCAGGTCGGCGGCGACGAAGGCCGGGTTCGCGCCGCTGTCGGCGATCACCAGCACTTCCGACGGGCCGGCGGGCATGTCGATGGCGGGGCCGCCTTCGACCGTCGACACCTGGCGCTTGGCCTCGGTGACCCAGGCATTGCCCGGGCCGAACAGCTTGTCGCAGGCCGGCACGCTCTCGGTGCCCAGCGCCATCGCGGCGATCGCCTGCGCGCCGCCGAGCTTGAACACGCGCGTCGCGCCGCAGCGGCGCGCGGCGAAGAGCACGGTGGGATCGGCGGTGCCGTCCGTGCGCGGCGGCGTGCACACGACGACTTCGCGGCAGCCGGCGATGCGCGCGGGCACGCCGAGCATCAGCATCGTCGACGGCAGCGGCGCGCTGCCGGCCGGGATGTACAGGCCGACGCGCTCGATCGGGCGCACGATGCGCCGGCATTCGACGCCCTCGGCGGTCTCGACCGCGTATTCGCGCATGCCGCTGTCGCGGTGGAAGGTCTCGATGCGTTCGGCCGCGTCGAGGATCGCCGCCTTCAGCGACGGATCCAGTGACGCGTCGGCCGCCGCGAATTCCGCTTCGCCGACGGCGAAGACATCCAGCTCGGCGCGGTCGAGCAGGCGCGAATACTTGCGCAGCGCGGCGTCGCCTTCGAGGCGCACCCGGGCGATGATCTTGCCCACGCCGAGGCGCACGGCGGCGGCCGAATCCTGGGTCGCGCGACGCAGCGCGGCGCGTTGTCCGTCGGCGTCCAGGGTATTCCAGTTGAGCAGGTTCAGATCGATGCGGTTCGCGAGCGAAGCGTTCATGCGAGCAATCTCTCCACGGGCAGGACCATCAGGCCGCGGGCACCGGCCCGCTTGAGTTCTTCGAGGCGTTGCCAGGTCATCGCGCCGTGGCACAGCGCCTGCAGCGCGACATCGCCGTCGGTGCGCGCCTGGGTGCCGCCATCGAGCGACATCACCGTCGGCGGTTCGGCATCGGGCAGCAGCTGCATCAGGTGCGGCAGCACCGCGCGCGGCGCCTGGAACATCAGCAGCTTGCTGTCGCGCAGCTTCAGCACGCCGTCGAGGCGGCGCATCAGCAGTTCGGCGATGCCGGCGCGCGCATCGGCGATCGCGCCGGCGGGACCGGCCAGCACCGCCTCGCTGTCGAGCACCACTTCCACCGGCTTGAGGCGGTTCGAGGCGAGCGTGGCGCCGCTCGACACCAGGTCGCAGACCAGTTCGGCCTGGCCCAGGCGTGGCGCGAGCTCGACCGAGCCGGACATCGTCACCACGCTGGCGTCGATGTTGCGCTCGGCCAGCCAGCGCGAGAGCAGCGCGGGATAGCTGGTCGCGATCCGCGTGCCGGGCAGCTGCGCCTGCGGATCCCATTCCCAGTCGTCGGGAATGCCGAACATCAGCTTGCAGCGACCGAAGCCGAGGCCGCGCAGCTCGCGGAAGGCCGGCGCTTCGCCGCGCGACTGGCGCTCGTAGTCCTGCTCGACCAGCACGTTGCGGCCGACGAAACCGAGGTCGCACACGCCGTCGGCGATCAGGCCGGGGATGTCGTCGTCGCGCACCAGCAGCAGGTCGATCGGCAGCGATTCGCCGTAGTAGAACAGCTTGTCGCGGCTTTCCTGCCAGCTCAGGCCGGCGGCGGCGAGCAGCGCGAGCGCGGGCTCGCTCAGGCGTCCGCTTTTCTGGATGGCGATGCGCAGGCGGTCGCGCAACTGGTCGCGAGCGCTCGCGGCAGCATGTCGTTGCATGGTGTGGATCCTCAGTGCGCGTCGACGGGACGCGTCAGGGTGTCGAGTGCGCGGCCATAGCCGCCGGTGCCGCGTTCGAGCGTACGCGCGACGCGGCCGATGGTGGTCACGCTGACCAGGGTACGGTCGTGGATCTCGCGGTAAGGCACGCCCTCGGCGATCAGGGGCACGACCTTCCAGCGATCGGACATGGCTTCCAGCTCGGCCGGGGTGCACAGGTCTTCGAGGAAGGCGCGCACATCCGCCGCCGACGGCAGCGCCGCGAGCACGGCCGCCAGCGCATCGAGGCTGGCCTCGGCGTCGCTGTCGGGAACGGGCTGGGTGCGCTGTTTCATGGTCCTGCGGGGTCCGGGCGGCTTGAATGTATTAACGCGTTAACACATTAACCCGCTTGACCCGGCCGGGTCAAGCCTGACCATGCACCTTGCCGCTTTGCAGGAGGGCTCCGCTTTGCAGGAGGGGCCTTCAGGCCCGAGCTTTTCCACGGACACCCAGAAACACCGAAGAGCTCGGGCCTGAAGGCCACTCCTGCAAAGCGAAAGCCGGGCGCCGGAAAGCAGAACGCCCCGCCGGACGGGCCGACGGGGCGCTCGGGTGCTTGCTGCCGACCGGGGTCGGCCGCTGGATCAGGACAGCGCGCGGAGCTGCTCGCGCTCGACCAGCAGGGTCCGGGCGAGCTCGGCCTCGGCGACCTCGAACTGCTCGCCGCGGCGCAGGTCCTTCACCGCAACCACGCCCTTCGCCGCCTCTTCCTCGCCGCGGATCACGACGAAGCGGATGCCGGCCTTGTTCGCGTACTCCATCTGCTTCTTGAACTTCCGCGCTTCGAGCTGGGTTTCGACGTTCAGGCCCGCGGCACGCAGGCGCTGCGACAGCGCAAGCGCCGTATCCAGGCCGGCCTCGTCCATCAGCGAGACCAGCACGTCCACCGAGCTCTCGGCGACGTCCACCAGGCCGGCTTCGCGCAGCTGCCAGAACAGGCGAGTCAGGCCGATCGAGATGCCCACGCCGGGCAGCTTCGACTTGGTGTAGTGGCTGGCCAGGTTCTCGTAGCGGCCCCCGGAGCAGATCGAGCCGATCTCGGGATTCGCGTTGAGCGTGGTCTCGTAGACGATGCCGGTGTAGTAGTCCAGGCCGCGCGCGATCGACAGGTTCAGCGCGAACCGGCTGTCGGCGACGCCGAGGGCGCGGAGCTGGCGCAGCACCTCGCGCAGCTCGTCCCGGCCTTCCTCGAACAGCGGCGTACCCGCGCCGAGCGCGTCCAGCGCGGCCTGCGCCGCGTCGTGGCCGACCGCGCGGATCCGCGAGAAGGCCAGCAGGGTGTCCGCGACCTCGCCCGACAGGCCGAAGCCCTCGCCCACCAGGGTCTCGCGCACCGCCGCCTCGCCGCGCTTGTCGAGCTTGTCGATCTCGCGAAGCACCGCGACCTGGCGCTCGCCCTCGCCGATGCCCTGCCCCTCGAAGAAGCCGCGCAGCAGCTTGCGGTGGTTGAACTGGATGGTGAACTCGCCGATCGCCAGGGCCTCGAATACGGAAGCAATGACCGCCGGCAGCTCCGCGTCGTAGCGCGTGCTCAGCGCGTCCTTGCCGATCACGTCGATGTCGCACTGGTAGAACTCGCGGAAACGGCCACGCTGCGCACGCTCGCCGCGATAGACGCGCTGCATCTGGTAGCGGCGGAACGGAAACACCAGGTCGTGCTCGTGCTCGGCCACGTAGCGCGCCAGCGGCACGGTCAGGTCGAAGCGCATCGCCATCTCGGGCAGGCCGTCGGTCCCCTTGTCGAGCGAACCGGTCGACTGCATGAAATAGACCTGGCGCTCGGTCTCGCCGCCGGTCTTGGTCAGCAGCACCTCGGTCAGCTCCATCACCGGCGTCTCCACCGGCAGGAAACCGTACCGTTCGAAGGTGCGGCGGATGGTGTCCAGCATGCGCTGGAAGGCGATCTGCTCGCGCGGCAGCAGTTCGAGGACGCCGGGCGGGGTACGCGGCTTGATCAAGGGTGACTCCGGGGCCTGAAGCGGATGCCATCAGTGTAGCCGGAGCCCGGCCGGCCCGGCTCCGTCCCGCCGATCCACAGGCCATTCCGCCGGACCTCTTGCCTAACCCGGACACCCTCCTTACAATGCGCGGCTCGGCATCGGGGTGTAGCTCAGTCTGGTAGAGCGCTACGTTCGGGACGTAGAGGTCGCAGGTTCGAATCCTGTCTCCCCGACCAAATAATTCCGCGAAAAGGCCACCCGCAAGGGTGGCCTTTTTGTTTGCGCGACATCTCAGGTCGCGTACGCCAGCGCCACCAGCACCCCAGCCTCCACCAGCTCCGCCAGCGCGCCGGCGGTGTCGCCGGTGAAACCGCCGAGGCGGCGCAGGCAGGCACGGCGCCACAGCACGAAGACGACGAGCGCGGACGCGAGCGCGCACACGCCCGGCAGGCCGCAGGCGACGCAGATTGCGACAACGCACAGCAAGGCCATCACACAGGCGCCACGCGGCGCATCCTTCAGTGCGCTGCCGAGTCCACCTCTGCGCACATAGGGCGTGGTGACGAAGGCGGCGGTCAGCGCGCCGCGCGCCAGCAGTGGCGACAGCCACAGCAGCCAGTCGCTCCCTGCAGACAGGCTCGCCAGCGCCGCGCACTTCAACAAAAGCAGCGACACGATCGCGGTCACCCCGGCCGGTCCGCTGCGCGGATCCTTCATGATTTCCAGCGTGCGCGCGCGGTCGCCGAAGCCGCCGACCCAGGCATCCGCGCTGTCAGCCAGCCCATCGAGATGCAAGCCGCCGGTCAGCGCGACCCAGGCGAGCAGCGTCAACGCGGCGGACAGCAGCGCATGCTCGCGCGGCAGCAGGAGGAACAGGCCGGCCAGCAGCACGCCGAGGACGAGGCCGACCATCGGATACCAGGCCAGCGACGTGCGCTGCGCACGCGCATCGTCGAACACGCGCGCCGGCACCGGGATGCGGGTCAGGAAACCCAGCGCGACCCACAGCCCGCGCATCAGGTCGCTGCCGTGGTTCGGGCAGGCCAAGGCAGGCGATGCAGCGACGCGTGCGCCACGTCGATGCCGGCCATGTCGCCGAAACCGCGTCGCTCAACCACGCAGCGCAGCAGGCGGATCGCGCCGCCGTGGGTCACGACCAGCACGCGCTTGCCGACGAAGGTCGTCGCGATGTCGTCGATCGCCGCGCACAGCCGCGTGCGGAAAACCTCGAAATTCTCGGCACCCGGAGGCGGATGCGCGACCGGATCGCGCCAGAAGCGGCCCAGCGCATCGCCATCGGTCTCGGCCAGCGTCTCCATCGGCACGCCCTGCCAGCGCCCGAAATGGTATTCGGCCAGTCGCGCGTCCTCGTGCAGCGGCAGCGCGCGCTGCGCCGCGACTTCCCGCGCGAACGCGGCGCAGCGCTGCAGCGTCGACGTGACCACGACATCCCACGCACCACCATCGACTGCCGCGCGCAGCTGCGCCCAGCCGATGTCGGTCAGCGGATCGTCGAGCTGGCCGCGATAGCTGCGCTGGCCGGTGTCGCCGTGGCGCAGCAGGTCGATGACGGTCGTGGTCACGACACCGCCTCCACAATGGTGGCCTCGACCGGCGGTGCCGTCTTCTCCGACACGCCGGCCTGCGCGAACGTGGCCATGCCCGCATGCAGGGCGCAGGCCGCGCGCAGCAGCGGCACCGCGACGGCAGCACCGCTGCCTTCGCCGAGACGCAGGCCGAGATCGAGCAATGGTTCGGCGTCGAGCGCATCGAGCAGGCGCGCATGCCCGCGCTCGTGCGAGCGATGCGCGAACAGCAGCCAGTCGCGCACCGAGGGATTCATGCGCACGGCGGCCAGCGCGGCGGCGGTGACGATGAAACCGTCGACCAGCACCGGCAGGCGCGCCTGTGCGGCGGCGATGCAGGCACCGGCGAGCGCGGCGATCTCGAAGCCACCGAGGCAACGCAGACGCTCGAACGGCTCGCCCATGTCGGCATGCAGGCGCAGGGCGCGCTCGATCACCGCGATCTTGCGCGCGATGCCGGCGTCGTCCAGGCCGGTGCCCGCCCCTGCCAGCGCCATCGGCGATGCATCGAGCAGCGCGCATGCCAGTGCGGTCGCGGACGTCGTGTTCGCGATGCCCATCTCGCCGCCGATGAACAGATCGGCGCCGGCCGAGCGCGCCTGCGCGACACGCTCGGCGCCGATGCGCATCGCGGCCTCGCATTGTTCGCGGGTCATCGCCGGCGCACGGCAGAGATTGGCGGTGGACGGCGCGATGATCGCGCGCAGCACGCCGTCGATCTGGCCGGGATCGTTGACCGTGCCGAGGTTCACCACGTCCAGCGTCGCACCGAGCATGCGCGCGAGCACGCTGATCGCCGCGCCGCCACCGGCGAAATTGCGCACCATCTCGCCGGTGACGGCCTGCGGAAACGCCGACACGCCCTCTTCGGCGACGCCATGGTCCGCAGCGAACACGCTGATCCACACGCGATCGATCTTCGGAGATGCCCTGCCCTGCCATGCGGCAAGCTGCTCGGCGAGCGATTCGAGCCGGCCGAGCGATCCGGGCGGCTTGGTCAGGGTCTGCTGCTGCGCATGCGCGGCTTCAGCCGCCTGTCGATCCAGTGTGGCGGCAGGCCTGGCCCACCAGTGCGTGTTCATGGCACAGCTCCTTCGATTGAACCCTTGAGCGCGATGGGCAGGCCGGCGGTGACGAACACCACGCGTTCGCAGTGCGTCGCCAGCGCCTGATGCAGACGACCAGCCTCATCGACGAAGCGTCGGCTCAGCGCACCCATCGGCACGATGCCGAGGCCGACTTCGTTGCTGACCAGCAGCAGTTGTCCGGGCAGGCTCGGCAACAGGTCGAGCAAGGCATCGCGCTCGCATTCGAAACGCGCAGGCTGCGGATCGATGAGCAGGTTGCTCAGCCACAAGGTCAGGCAGTCGACGAGCAGGCAGCGATCCTCGCCCGCATGCAGGCGCAAGGCCTCGGCGAGCGCCAACGGTTCCTCGACGCTGCGCCAGTGCGGGGGGCGTCGTCCGCGATGGTGCGCGATGCGGTCGTGCATCTCGTCGTCGTGCGCCTGCGCGGTCGCGATGTAGACCACCGCGCGGCCGCTGTCGCCGGCCAGCCGTTCGGCCAGCGCGCTCTTGCCCGAGCGCGCACCGCCGAGGATCAGGGTGCGCATGCGCCAGCCTCCGGTGCGAACCAGCGTTCGAGCAGGTCGTGGCGCAGGTGCGCGTCGACGGTGTCGGCCAGCCGCTCGATCGAGGCTTCGCGCAGGGCATGCACGTCGATGGCCTCGACTTCGCGCATGCCGGCCCAGCGCAGCAGTGCGGCCTGCGCATGTGGGTCGTCGAACACGCCGTGCAGGTAGGTGGCGAGGATCCGGCCGTCATCGGAAAGCGCGCCGTCGCCGCGTCCGTCTGAGAGCAGGCTGGACGGCCGCGACAGCGCGGGCCCGTGGCTGACGCCGCAATGGATCTCGTAGCCGCGCACGCGCGCGCCGCCCAGTGCATCGGCAAGGCGCCCTTCGACATTGCGCAGCTGCTTGCGCGGCGCGAGCACGGTCTCGAAGTCGAGCCAGCCGAATCCTTCGCTGGAGCCTGCCGGGCCTTCGATACCGTCGGGATCGTGCACCGCGCGACCGAGCATCTGCAGGCCGCCGCAGATGCCGATGACCCTGCCGCCGTAACGCAGGTGTCGGGCCAGCGCCTCTTCCCAGCCGTTCATGCGCAGCCAGGCGAGATCGGCGCGGGTGGCCTTGCTGCCGGGCAGCACGATGAGATCGCAGGGCGGCGGCGTTTCGCCGGGACCGACATAGGTGCATTCGACCTGCGGATGCTGGCGCAGGGCGTCGAAATCGGTGTGGTTGCTGATGCGCGGCAGCGCCGGCACCACGACGCGCAGCCGGGCATCCGCCTTGGCATCGCGTGCGCGCGGCAGGGCATCCTCAGCTTCCAGGCACAGGCCGTGCAGGTACGGCAGCACGCCCAGCACGGGCTTGCGGGTCTGCGCTTCCAGCCAGTCGAGGCCCGGCTGCAGCAGGGCGATGTCGCCACGGAAGCGATTGATGACGAAGCCGACCACGCGTGCGCGCTCGCTGTCCGAGAGTAGTGCAAGCGTGCCGACCAGATGCGCGAACGAGCCGCCGCGATCGATGTCGACGACCAGGAGGACCGGGCAGTCCACGGCTTCGGCATAGCCCATGTTCGCGATGTCGTTGGCGCGCAGGTTGATCTCGGCCGGGCTGCCCGCGCCTTCCACCACCACGACCTCGTATTGCGCACACAGCCGTGCATGCGAGGCGAGCACGGCCTCCATCGCGAGGGGCTTGTAGTCGTGATACGCGCTGGCATCGAGCTGCAGGACGGGATGACCGTGGACGATTACCTGCGCGCCGATGTCGCTGCTGGGCTTGAGCAGGATCGGGTTGAAGTCGGTGTGCGGCGGCAGCCCGCAAGCCTGCGCCTGCACCGCCTGCGCGCGCCCGATCTCGCCGCCGTCGATCGTCACCGCCGAGTTCAGCGCCATGTTCTGCGGCTTGAACGGCGCCACGCGCACGCCACGCCGGTGCAGCCAGCGACACAGCGCAGCGACCAGGGTGCTCTTGCCGGCATCGGAGGTGCAGCCCTGCACCATCAGCACGCGGGCGTTCATCGCATCACCATCGTTTCACCATCGGCATTGCCTCGGTCAATGCGGCATCGAGCCGCGCGAAACCCGCATCGTCCGGCGGCAGGCCGAAGCGCAGGCTCACCGGGTCGTCGAAGCGGCGCACGAGGATGCCGCGCATCGCCAGCGCCTCGTGCAACGCATGCGCATCGGGATGCCGCCACCACTGGAAGAACGCGCTGCCGGCGGTCGGCGCGACGCCGTGCGCGGCCAGCAGCGTGCGCAGGCGTTCACTCGCAGCGCGCAACCGGTCGCACGCCTTCGCCTGCCAGTCGACATCCGCCAGCGCGGTGCGCAGCACATGACGCGTCGGCCCGGTCAGCGTCCACGGGCCGAGCCGTTCGCGCATCGCATCGAGCAGGCTCGGCGCCGCGCACACGAAGCCCGCGCGCGCGCCGGCCAGGCCGAAGAACTTGCCGACAGAGCGCAGCACGACCAGCCCGTCGCGCGCGCTGTACGGACACAGACTGCGTGCCGGGTCGACATCGATGAAGGCTTCATCCACGACCAGCCAGCCGCCGCGCGCGGCCAGCAGGGCATGCAGTGCGAGCAGATCGGCCGGATCGAAGCGCTCGCCCCCGGGATTGTTCGGATGGATCAGCACGATCACGTCGAAGCGTGTCGCCGACGCCAGCAGCACATCAGCCGGCAAGGTCTCGACCGCATGCCCCTCGCGTCGCCACGCATGCGCATGCTCGGCGTAGCCGGGCGCGATCACGCCGACGCGCGAGCGCGGACGCAACTGCGGCAAGACCTGGATCGCCGCCTGCGTACCGGCGACCGGCAGCAGCTGCGGTGCGCCGTAGTAGTCGCGTGCGACCTCGACCAGGCCGTCGTCGTCCTCCGGCAGGCGATGCCAGGCCGATGCGGGAATCACCGGCACCGGCCATGCGAACGGACTGATGCCGGTCGACAGGTCCAGCCAGTCGCCTGCGGGAATGCCGTACTGCCGTGCCGCTCGCAGCAGCCGGCCACCGTGTTCAAGCATGCGACCGACCTCCGACCCAGTACATCGCGAATGCAGCGGCTGCCGTGACACACAGCCAGAGCCAAACGCCATGGCGCACCAGCCGCAGCGCGGCGGCGATCGCATCGGCATTCGGCGCATCGCCCTCGCCCAGCACCGGCCGGTCTTCCCAGCAGCCGTGATACGGCGCAGCACCACCCAGGCGCACACCGATCGCGCCCGCGCCGGCGGCCATGACCGGGCCGGCATTCGGGCTGTCCCACAGTGGCGCCTGCCTGCGCCAGCAACGCAGTGCGCGGCGTGTATGCCCGAGCAAGGCGTAGGTCAGCGCGGTCAGGCGCGCGGGAATGTAGTTGAGGGCATCGTCGATGCGCGCAGCGGCCCAGCCGAAGCGTTCATGGCGCGGCGTGCGATAGCCCCACATCGCGTCCAGGGTATTCGCCAGCCGGTACAGCACCACGCCGGGCGCGCCCAGTACCGCGAACCAGAACAGCGCACCGAACACCGCGTCGGCGCCGTTCTCCAGCACCGATTCGGTCGCCGCTGCAGCGACCTGCGAGGCATCCAGCGCCTGCGTGTCGCGACTGACCATGCGCGCGACCGCCGAGCGCGCGGCATCGAGATCACCGGCGAGCAGCGGCGCTTCGACTGTACGGGCATGCTCGCCGAGGCTGCGATGGCCGATGGCGAGATAGAGCATCGCCGCCGAGAAGACCATGCTGGCCCACGCGGACCAGGTCGCCAGCAGATGCGCAAGGAACGCCGTGAGCGCGACCGCCGGCAGCACCGCCAGGCACCAGACCAGGATGCCGCGCAGGCGCGCATCGCGATGCAGGCTGCGTTCGATCGCCTGCGCCATTCGCCCGAAGCCGACCAGCGGATGCGCGCGACGCGGCTCGCCCAGCAGTGCGTCGAGGCCCATCCCCGCCAGCATGGCAGCGGCGATGCTCACGGCAGCACGCCCATCACAGGAACAGCCGCAGCGCCGCGTCGGGCGCGGAAGGAAAATAGAAGTGGATGAAACTCGCGGTCATCCGCCGGTCGCGATACACCGCCTCGGCGCTGCGGCCGCCGTTGGGATTGCGCGCGATGGCCTGCGGCTCGGCCCGCACGTCGGCGTGGCCGAAATGGAAGGTGTGGCCGCGCAGGGTGCCTTCAGGCAGGTCGACTTCCTGCAGCCCGAGCGCGGCCAATCTCGTCTGCATCGCCGCGTCGCCGCGCAGCAAACCGGCCATGGGCGCGCGGTGGCCATCGCGATCCGCCAGCGAATCGAGCGAGAACAGAAGCCCACCGCACTCGGCGAGCAATGGCTTGCCGGCGTCACGATGCGCGCGCAGCGCCGCATGCAGGTCGTGGCGATTCGACAATGCATCGAGATGCAGTTCCGGATAGCCACCGGGCAGCCACGCCGCATCGCACTCCGGCAAGGCATCGCCGGCCAGCGGCGAGAAGAACCGGAGTTCGGCGCCCGCCTCGCGCAGCAGGTCTAGGTTCGCCGGATACAGGAAGCAGAACGCGGCATCGCGCGCGATCGCGATGCGCTGCCCCTGCAGCAGCGACGGCACCGGCAGCCGTGCCGCAGGCGCGAAGGCGACCGGCGGCGGCAATTCGGTCGAGGCATGCGCGGACCAGGCCTCGGCCAGCGCATCGAGGCGCGTATCGAGATCCGACAGCTCGGCGGCGGCGACCAGACCGAGATGGCGTTCTGGCAAGGCCAGCTGCGCATCGCGCGGCAAGGCGCCCAGCCAGTGCAGGTCGGTCGGCAGGCTGTCGCGCAGCAGGGTCGCGTGGTAATCGCTGCCGATGCGGTTCGCGGCCACGCCATGCACGACCAGACCTTCGCGATATCGCGCCAGGCCGGTCGCCAGCGCGCCGAAGGTCTGCGCCATCGCCGAACCATCGATCACCGCGAGCACCGGCAGGGCCAGCGCCTGGGCGAGATCGGCGCTGGACGGCGCGCCGTCGAACAGACCCATCACGCCTTCGACGAGGATCAGGTCGGCCTCGCCCGCCGCGTCGTACAGCCGCGCGCGCACGTCGTCCTCGCCGGTCATCCACAGATCGAGCTGGAAGACCGGCGCACCGCTGGCACGTTCGAGGATCATCGGGTCGAGGAAGTCCGGCCCCGTCTTGAACACGCGCACGCGGCGTCCCTGCCGCGTGTGCCAGCGCGCGAGCGCGGCGGTGACGCTGGTCTTGCCCTGCCCCGAGGCCGGCGCGGAGACCAGCAGCGCCGGGCAGTGGCGAACCGTCGCTGTCGTCGTGCTCACAGCTCGATCCCCTTCTGCGCCTGGATGCCGGCCTTGAACGCATGCTTGACCAGGCGCATTTCGGTCACCGTGTCGGCGGCTTCAACCAGCGCGTCCGGCGCGCCGCGCCCGGTGATGACCACATGCTGGCGTTCCGGTCGTGCGGCGAGCGCGGCGACCACGGCCTCGACCGACACGTAATCCTTGTTGAGCGCGATGTTCAGTTCGTCGAGCAGCACGAAGTCGTAGCCGGGGTCGGACAGCATGCGCACGGCCACATCCCATGCAGCCGAGGCCGCCGCGATGTCGCGCGCGCGGTCCTGCGTCTCCCAGGTGAAGCCTTCGCCCATCACGTGATAGTCGAGCACGGCATCCCCGCCTTCCGAGAAGCGACGGAAGAACGCCTCTTCGCCGGTCGAGAAGCTGCCCTTGATGAACTGCACCACACCGCAGCTGAAGCCGTGTCCGAGCGAACGCGCGAGCATGCCGAAGCCCGACGAACTCTTGCCCTTGCCGTTGCCGGTGTTCACCACCACGACGCCGCGATCGATCGTGGCCCGCGCGATCCGGCGATCGACCAGCGCCTTCTTGCGCTGCGCGCGTTCGCGGTAGTGTTCGTCCTCGGTCAGGCCGAGGCGTTCCGAACCGCGACTCATGCGCCGAAAGCCCGGCGGCCAGTGCGCGCACGCAGCAGGTGCACGGCCAGCGCCTGCAGCGCCAGCGCGACGATCACGTAAGCCATCGTCGTGCGCACGAACAGCGGGCCCCACTGCAGGAAGCGCGCGGCGTACTCGGCGAAATACGGATGCTCGTAACGGCCGCCGAACCAGTAGAACGCGCCATTGGAGATCGCGAAGGACAGCGTCGCCGCGACCAGAGCCACCGCGACCGTCAGCAGCATCGCCTTCGGCTCGACCGCATGGCGCGACGCGATCATGCGCCCGCCGTACCAGAGCACGGCGTAGGCAGGCAGCAGCGCGGCATACGAGGGCGTGACGCAGTGGTCGCTCACTCCGGCGAAACCGACCGCCACCACATCGATGACCACCGCAAGCGCCATCAACGCCGCGAAGCGCAGGTGATCGCTGCGGGTCCGCTCGGTGAGGAACAGGCCGCCGAGGAAGAACAGCGCCATCGACGCGTCAGGCAGGTGCAGGACATCGCCGAAATGGTGGTAGCGCGTGGCGATCATGAACGCGGCGAAGACGGCGAACAGCGCATGGCGTGCGGGGCGTGGCAGGACGTTCATCGTTGACCTCGTGTCTGGAGGGAAAGTGGCGGGCGCGCTCAGCGCGCCCCGGGGGCGTGACGCAGCGCGAGCAGCCAGTGGCGGCCCGGCTGCGGGTAGAACTCGGCGGTTTCGTAGCGCCTGTCGAAGACGTTGCCGGCGATGAGCTGCACCGACCAGTCGCGCGCGAACTCGAATCCGATGCGCAGATCGACCCGGCCGTAGCCATCGAGGCGGCGCGTGTTGGCGAGGTTCTCGTAGCGATGGCCCGCGCCGGTGATGCTGGCGCCGAGGCTGACGCGATCGAAACGACGATCGATGTCGAGCCGTCCGCTGCGCGTCGGACGACGCGGCAGGTAGCGACCGCGACTGGCGTTGTCGCCATCGGCGCGCGGATCCAGCCAGGTCGCGCTGGCGCGCAGGTCCCAGTCGGCGACGCGCAGTTCGCCGACCGCCTCGATGCCGCGGATGCGCGCGCGGTCGATGTTGTTCGGTCCGGGCGCCGGGCGCAGGTCGGCGTCGTAGGCGATCAGGTCGTCGATGCGGGTCTCGAAGGCATTGAGCGACCAGCTGCCGACCGCATGCTCGCCGCGCAGGCCGACTTCGACGCTGCGCGCATGCTCGGGCTGCAGCGCGGGATTGCCGTAGCTCGGGAAGTACAGTTCGTTGAAGGTCGGGGCCTTGTAGGCCGTGCCGTAGCGCGCGCTCAGGCGCAGCGCATCGCCGAGGCGCCAGCCCCACAATGCGCTGCCGGTGGTCACACCGCCGAACTGGCTGTCCTCGTCGCGGCGCAGGCTGGCCTGCAGCGACTGCGCGCCGAAGTCCTGCTGCCACTGCACGAAAACGCCACGGTTGATGCGGCGGTCGCGGGCGTAGCGCGTGCTGCTCCCGACGCGATCCGCCTGCCAGTCGAGGCCGAACGTGAGCAGCGCCTCGCCGAGCGTAGCGTCGGCCTGCAGCGTGGCCATGCGTCGTCGGGTGTCGAACGTCGATGCGTAGACCGCGTTGCGATAGTTGTCGCTCAGGTCGTCGCTGCGCGCCAGATTCAACGCAATGCGCAGCGCATCGGTCGGTGCATAGCGCAGCAGACCGCCGACGGTCTGCTGCATGGTCTCGCTGAGGTTGCTGGCTGTGCCATCGTATTCGTTGCGACCCTCGGCGCGGAACACCCGCGCTTCCACGTCCCAGCGCTCGTCGAAGCGCCAGCCGCCCTGCAGCACCAGCGCGTCGTTGCGATAGCCATCGAGGTCGGGGTCGAAACCGCGCGGGCCGCGATAGGCATTGATGCCGTCAGTGCGGTTGTGCGAGGCATTGATCGCATACCAGCCACCCTGCGCGGTGTCGCCGAAGCGTCCGCCGACGCCCAGCGTCGCGCGTCGCATGCGCTCGCTGCCGGTGGCGAGCGTGAACGAGGGCATGGCGCTGCCCTGCGGACGACGCGTGAAGATCTGGATCACGCCGCCCAGCGCCTCGGAACCGTAGAGGCTGGAAAACGGACCGCGCACGATCTCGATGCGTTCGACCTGCTCCGGCGGGATGTCCTGCAGCGAGGCGCCGCCGCTGGTCGCCGATCCCAGCTTGATGCCGTCGACGAGCACCAGCACATGATCGGATTCCGTACCGCGCAGGAAGACCGAGGTCGCCTTGCCTTCGCCACCGTTGTTGGCGAGCGCGATGCCGGCGCCGCCGGCGAGCAGGACCTGCAGCGACGGCGGCTGCAGGCGGTCGATTTCGACGCGGTCGATCACGGTGATCGCGGCGAGCGTCTGGTCCCGGGTGCGTGCGGTGCGCGAGGCGGTGACGACGACGCGGTCGAGCATGCTTTCGTCAGGCATGCTTTCGTCGGACATGCCTTCGTCGGGCATGCGCTCGTCGTCGGGCGCGGCCTCGGCCGCCAGGACGGGGTGTGGAACGGAAGAGAAGACCAACGACGACAGCAGGACCACCGCCATGGCATGGCGGCTTCGGAAGATGGACAAACGCACTGGAGGGCTCCTTGCCCGCGCCGACCCGCGCGGACCCGTGGAAACAAACACACGGACAGGGGCACCGCTGGCCATCGCGCACGCGGCGCGACCACCATGACATCGCCCGCCGCATGTCACGTCGCACCAAGGCCGGTCTCCGGGCTTGCGAGCGAAGGCAGTCTCCTGCGCTTCCGGTATCCGCGCCTTCCCGTGCACATGCACAGTGGCTGTTGCGGCACCTGTCTCGCCTACCGTTGCGGGGGCAGCTCCGGAATTGCAGCGCATGCAGGCAGGCTTGCAGGCATGACGCGGCGCACCGGATTCCCGTTTCAACCACCGGCCAGGCCGGCGGTCACCTCAGGCGAGCGTAGTGTAGCAGCATGTTGCGACGCGATCGTCGATGGTGAATCGTCGATCCACAGCGCATACGCACGCGCATGGCGTGCGCAGGCCTGTTCAGTTGCGCAGGTTGCGCGTCTGTCCCGTGCCGCGCACGATGAAGCGCTCGATCGTCAGCGACTCCGCGCCCATCGGGCCGTAGGCGTGCAGGCGCGTGGTCGAGATGCCGATCTCGGCGCCGAGCCCGAGTTCGCCGCCATCCGAGAAGCGCGACGAAGCATTGACCATGACCACGGCGCTGCGCAGGGCATGAACGAAGCGCGCAGCAGCGGCCTCGTCGCGCGTGGCGATGACTTCGGTGTGGTCCGAACCGTGGCGGCGGATGTGGGCGATGGCGTCATCGAGCGTATCGACCACGCGTACCGCGAGGATCAGGTCGAGGAATTCCGCATCCCAGTCCTCGTCGATGGCGGCCACCGCATCGGGCATGCGTGCGAGCGCGCGAGGGTCCGCACGCAGCTGCACGGCGCGCGCGGACAGCATCGCGGCCGCGCGCGGCAGGAAATCATCGGCGATGTCGGCATGCACCAGCAGCGTCTCCAGCGCATTGCACACGCCCGGGCGCGAGACCTTGCCGTCGAGCAGCAGGTCCAGCGCGAGATCGAGGTCGGCGTCGGCATCGACATAGAGATGGCAGACACCCTTGTAGTGCTTGATCACCGGCACGCGCGCATGCTCGGCGACGAAGCGGATCAGCCCTTCCCCGCCGCGCGGAATGGCGAGGTCGATGATATCGTTGAGCTGCAGCAGCTCGACCATGGTCTCGCGGCGCAGGTCGTCGACGAGGGTGATCGCGGCCTCCGGAAGCTTGTGATCACGCAGGGCGCGCTTCAGGGCAGCGGCGATCGCGACATTCGAGCGCACCGCCTCCGAGCCGCCGCGCAGGATCACGCCGTTGCCGGCCTTCAGGCACAGCGCGGCGGCATCGGCAGTCACGTTCGGTCGCGCCTCGTAGATCATCGCCACCACGCCCAGCGGCACGCGCACGCGCGCGATCTCGATGCCGTTCGGCCGCGTCTCGCGGCGCGTGACCATGCCGACCGGATCGGGCAGGTCCGCAACCTCGCGCAATGCATTGGCGATGCCCGCGAGGCGCTGCGGATCGAGCTTCAGGCGATCGAGCATCGCGCCGACCGTGCCCTTCGCTTCCGCCGCGCGCAGGTCCTCGGCGTTGGCGGCGAGGATGGTTCCGGCATCGGCGTCCAGTGCATCGCCCATCGCGCGCAGCAGCGCGTTCTTGGCCTCGGTCGACAGCGCGGCGACGGCCTGCGCGGCCTCGCGGCAGGCCAGCGCCTGGCCACGGATGTCGGAGGACGATTCGTTGGCGAGATCAGACATCGGAGCCTTCCTGTGCAGGGGCATCGAGCAGCGACAGGTCGTCGCGATGGAGGATGGTGTCGCCGTAGTTGTAGCCGAGCACGGCGTTGATCTCGTGCGACCGCCTGCGCGCGAGGCGGCGGATATCGGCGGAGGAATACTGGGTGACGCCGCGCGCGATCGCCTGCGCGGCACCGTCCAGACGCACTTCGACCAGATCACCGCGGCGGAACTCGCCTTCGGCACCGACCACGCCGATCGGAAGCAGGGAAGCACCCTTGTCGCGCAGTGCGGCTGCGGCACCGGCATCGACGAGGATCGCGCCCGGCTGCGCAGGCGCATGGCGCAGCCAGTGCTTGCGCGCGGCGATGCGGCTTCGCCCCGCGACGAGGCGCGTGCCGGTCAGCCGGTCCTCGCCCAGCGCATGCGCCACCTGCGCGCGCGTGCCGTTGAACAGCACGGTGCCGATGCCCGCCGCCCCGGCACGCTGCGCGGCGAGGATCTTGGTGCGCATGCCGCCGGTGCCGACGCTGGACCCGGCGCCGCCGGCCATCGCGAGGATGTCGTCGCCGGGATCGGTCACCAGCGGCATGGGCTTCGCATCCGGATGACTGCGCGGATCGCGGTCGTACAGGCCGTCGATGTCGGTGGCGAGGAACAGCACGTCGGCATCGATCAGCGCGGCGACGATCGCGCCGAGCGTGTCGTTGTCGCCGAGCTTGAGTTCGTCGACCGACACCGTGTCGTTCTCGTTGACGATCGGCAGCGCGCCGCAGCGCAGCAGTTCGTCGAGCGTGGCGCGGGCGTTGAGATAGCGGCGCCGGTCGCGCACGTCGTCATGGGTGAGCAGCACCTGCGCGACAGGCCGTGCGAACAGGCCCTGCCAGAAGCCCATCAGCTTGGCCTGGCCCAGCGCAGCGAGCGCCTGGCGTTCGGCCATCGCCGCACCGGGATGCGGTTTCGCATGCAGCACACCGCGCCCGGCGGCGACCGCGCCGGACGACACGATCACCACCTCGCGCCCCTGCGCATGGCAGGCGTGCACGAACGCGGCGAGATGCACGGCGTGGTGCGGCGACAGCCCGCCCGCACCGGACAGCAGGCTGCTGCCGACCTTGAGCACGGCGCGCTTCCAGGCGGGCAGATGTTGTTCCTCGAACGTGCCGCGCGTGCTCATCGCAGTCACTCCCCGCGTAACCGTGCGCGCAGCGCGTCGAGGCGCAGGTCGGCGGCGGCGCCGGGCGAGACGCGCGCGCGCAGGCTCGCTCCCGGATCGCCTTCGGCCCAGCGCGCGGGATCGGCTGCCTGCCTGTAGGCCTCGCGGAATGGCAGACCCTCGCGCGCGAGGTCGACGGCGAGATCGGTCGCGTACATCGACGGATCGAGCGCGGCGCGCATCGCGTCGGTCTTCCATTCGAGGTTGCGCAGCAGGTCGGGCAGCAGTTCCAGCGCGCCGAGCCCGCGACCGAAGGCGTGGAAGATCGCACCCTTGCTGAACTGCAGGTCGCGGTGATAGCCCGAGGGCAGCGACAGCAGCTGTTCGATCTCGGTGCGCGCGGCGGCGGCGCTGGCGTAGGTGGCGCGCATCAGCTCGATCACATCCGGGTTACGCTTGTTCGGCATGATCGAGCTGCCGGTGGTGTACTGCGAGGGCAGCGCGACGAAGCCGTACTCGGCGCTGGTGAACAGGCTCAGGTCCCAGGCGAGGCGACGCAGGTCGAGCAGTGCCGAGGACAGCGCTTCGATCGCGGCCATCTCGAACTTGCCGCGCGACAGCTGCGCATAGGTCGCGGACACCTGCAGACGACCGAAACCGAGCGCCTGCGTGGTGTGGTCGCGATCCAGCGGCAGGTTCACGCCGTAGCCGGCGGCGCTGCCGAGCGGATTCGCATCGACCCAGGCCAGGGTGTCGCGCGCGCGTTGCGCGTCGTCGATGAAGCCTTCGGCCCAGGCCGCCCACCACATGCCCAGCGAGGACACCACCGCGCGCTGCAGGTGCGTGTAGCCCGGCAGCGGCACGGATGCCTCGGCTTCGGCGCGCGCCAGCGCGACCTCGGCCGCTTCGATGCAGAGCGCCTGCAGGCGTGCGAGCCGATCCTTCAGCCACAGCCGGGTCGCGACCAGGATCTGGTCGTTGCGGCTGCGCCCGGTGTGGATCCTGCGCCCGGCATCGCCGAGGCGCTCGACCAGCCTCGACTCGATCGCGGAATGGCAGTCCTCGTAGCGCTCGTCGAGGACGAAGGCGCCGCTGCGCCACTCCTCGGCCAGCGCATCGAGTTCGACACGGATGCCGGCAAGCTCGTCGGCACCGAGGATGCCGATGCGCAGCAGTCCTTCCGCATGGGCGAGGCTGGCCTGGATGTCGAACAGGAAGAATTCGCGATCGAGGATCACATCTTCGCCGGCAAGGAAATGCTGGATGCGCGCATCGACCTTGACGCCGGGTTTCTGCCAGAGGAGTTCGGACATGTGAAATTCCTTGCGTCAGGGAGCATCGACGAGCGGGATGCCCGTCGTCTCGGCGAGGCCGAAGGCCAGGTTGAGGTTCTGCAGCGCCTGCGTCGCGGCGCCCTTGAGCAGGTTGTCCTCGGTCGCGACGACCACCAGGCGACGACCGTCGTCGGACAGCGCGAAACCGCCGAGTTCGACGTGATGACGACCGGCGATGCGGCTCACCCAGGGCGCGTCGTCGAGCACACGCACCAGCGGTTCATCGGCGTAGGCATCGCGATAGATCGCCACGACCTGCTCGCGCGTCATCGGCGCGGACAGGTGCAGGTTCGCGGTGATCGTCAGCCCGCGGAAATGCGGCGCGACATGCGGCATGAACTCGACCGCATGACCGAGGTGGCGGGTGACCTCACGCTCGTGGATATGCCCGGTGAGCGCATACGGCATCAGGTTGTCGCGCAGCTTGTCCGGATCGTTCTTGTCCGATGGCGTGGTGCCCGCACCGGAATAGCCCGAGACGCCGAAGCATTGCACGGGACCCGCGAGGTGACCGCGCATCGGCGCCACCGCCAGCTGCATCGCGGTCGCGTAGCAGCCGGGATTGCTGATCCGGCGCTGGCCGGCGTAGCGATCGCGAGTCAGTTCCGGCAGGCCGTAGTACCAGCCGTCGTCGAAGCGGTAATCGGCGGAGAGATCGATGATCACCGGGTCGGCACCGGCCGCGTCGAACGCCGCCACGCAGTCGGCGGCCTTGCCGTTGGGCAGTGCCAGGACCACGGCATCGACGCCGAGCGACGGCAGCTCGGCATTGGCCGGCGACGTGTAGCGCAGGTCGCCGTCGTAGGCATCACTGTGGTCCGCGACGCGCTGGCCGGCGAGTTCGCGCGAACCGACGAAGGCCAGCGCGAAACGTGGATGCGCCGCGATGAGCCGGATCAGCTCGGCGCCGACATGGCCGCGCGCGCCGACGATGCCGACGCGGATGGGGGAGGATTCAGACATTCGGGTGAGTCTCGAGTTTGCGCCGGAGGGTATCCGCCAGCGCCGGCCATTCGTGCCGCAGGATCGAAAAGACGTGGGTGTCGCGCAGGGTGCCGTCGCGATGGCGCATGTGTGCGCGCAGCACGCCATCGCGCCGCGCACCGAGACGCAGGATCGCGGCCTGGGAACGCAGGTTCTCGTGACTGGTTTCCAGCACCACCGCTTCGCAGCCCAGCGCATCGAAGGCATGGCCGATCAGCAGCAGCTTGGCCTCGGTGTTCAGCGCCGTGCGCTGCACGCGGGTCGCATACCAGGTGTAGCCGAGCTTGACGCGCGGCACGCTGCGGTCGATGTCGTAGAAGCGCGTGCTGCCGACGATGTCGCCGGCCGCATCGCGGACCACGAACGGCAGTGCCCTGCCCGTATCGCGCTGCGCCAGCGCCTCGGCGACGTAGGCGTCCGCCTCGCCCGGCGCAGGACCCGGCACGCTGGTGTAGCGCAGCGTCCACAGTTCGCCATCGGCCGCCGCCGCGTGCAGGCCATCGGCATGCGACGCGTCGAGCGGCGACAGCGACACATGGCGCCCCAGCAGGACCGGCGTTGTCCAGGCCATCATCGCTCAGCCTTCCAGCGTCGCCGGACGCTGCCGGCAGTGTTCGAGGCAGGTGCGAATCAGCTCGTTGCCCTCACCATCCAGATCGCCCAGGCCGTACCAGTAGGCACGCCACATCGTCTGCTTCACGCTGCCGTCGGCTTCCGCGTCGTAGAAGGCATTGATCGGATTGCCCAGGCGCGATCGCCAGAACAGGCGCGGCTGCGCGTCGCGCATCAGCTGCCAGACCGCGCGACCCAGGCCTTCGCCCTGCGCTTCGTCGAGCACGGCGAACTTGTCGAGGTACGGCACCCCGCCCTCTTCGGTCAGGATCACCGCCGCGCGATAGTTCTCGCTGACGTAGGCGCGATGCAGGCGCGTACGCTCGAAGTAGTCGTCGACCAGCTTCCGGCCGAAGGCCGAGTCGATCAGCTCGCGCAGCCGCACCAGGTCGAGCTCGTCCCACGACGCCGCCTGCAGCACGCGCTCGCCGCGCCGCACCAGCGTGCCCGAGCCCTTGTGCGTGAACAGCTCCTTCGCCAGCTCGTCGGGCCGGGTGATCGATACCGACGACGACAGCGGCAAAGCATCGAGCAGCTGCTTGATCTGCTCGATCTTCACGCGCATGCCGCCGTTGATCCACGGCTGGTCCATCAGGGTGTCGTATTCGGTCGACAGGTTGATCGAATCGATCACCTTGCCGTCGCCGTCTAGCAGGCCGCCGGTGCCGGTGAGGAAGACGATCTTGTACGGCTGCAGCACCTGCACCAGCTCGTTCGCCGCGAAGTCCGCATTGACGTTGAGGATCTGGCCGCCGACGGTCTCGCCCAGGCTGGCGATCACCGGGATCGATCCGGCCTGCAGGCAGGCGTGGATCGGCGCGAGATCGACGCGCTTGACCTCGCCGACCAGGCCATAGGCGTCGCGATCGAGATAGTCGGCCTCGAACACGCCGCTGACGATCGAGGTGGCGCGCGCGTCCTGCGCCTGCAGCGCCTCCACCAGCTTGAGGTTCTGCGCATGGAACACGCGGCGCACGATGGCCAGCGCCTGCGGCGTGGTCACGCGCAGGCCGTTGATCGTCTGCTTGACGATGCCGGCGGCCGACAGCTCTTCGTCGAGCTGCGGGCCGGCGCCGTGGATGACGATCGGCGTGAGGCCGACATCCTGCAGGAAGGCCAGCGAGGAGGTCAGCGCATCGAGGTCGTCGCGCAGCACCGCGCCGCCGACCTTGACCACGGCGAAGCGTGCGGCGTCGAGCTGCGAGAAACGCTTGAGGTACTGCGAGATCTCCTTGGCACCGGCCATGCTCGACAGCAGGCGGACGATGGTCTGCCGGGTCTGGGGATCGTGGACCTTGTGGTCGAGTCCACCGCTCTTGAGGATCGGAGTCATTGCGCAGCGGTTCCGTCGAGGATGCGGACGATCGACGCGGTGTAGCGTTCGAGCTGGTCGAGCGCGACCCATTCGTCGGCGGTATGCGCCTGGGCGATGTCGCCCGGGCCGTAGACGAAGGCGGTGAGGCCGGCGGCCGAGAACAGCGAGGCCTCGGTCCAGAAATCGACGGCGTTGCCGATCGGCAGGCCGAGTTCATCGGCCAGGTCGCGCGCCAGCAGGCGGCGGAATTCGGCATCGGCGACGTCGCCGGCCGGCAGCGGCGGACCACGGAAGGTTTCCTGGTACGACTCGACGGTGCCGGCGGCCGCGCAGCCGCCGAAACGGGCATGCAGGTCGTCGATGTCGTGGGAGGGCAGCGGCCGGAAGCCGAAGCGGACTTCGGCGCTCGGCGCGATGACGTTCGCCTTGATGCCGCCTTCGACCTTGCCGATGTTGAAACGCAGGCCGGTGAGGCCGCCGAAGCGGCGATGCGATTCGCCTTCGACCAGTTCCAGCGCCTTCGCGCCCCAGCGCATCGCATGGTGCAGCGCGTTGCTCTGCAGCGCGTTGGCGCCGGAGGCATGGCCGGCCGCGCCGCGGAACTTCATCAGCACCGAACCGATGCCGCGATGGGCGAGCACGGCCTCGCACTGCGTCGGCTCGGCGATGATCGCCTGACTGAAACCATGATCGCTGGCGAGGAACGCGGCGATGCAGCGCGGATCGTTCGCTTCCTCGTCGGTGGAGAACAGGAAGGCCGCATCGCCGGTCGTGCGCTGCGCGGCCACGATCAGGCCCGCTGCGGCGCCCTTGATGTCGCAGGCGCCCAGGCCGATCGCCCTGCCGTCGGCGACGCGCAGGGTCAGCGGATCGGCGCTCCAGGCTTCGGACGAGGGCACGGTGTCGAGGTGGACGTTGAACACGCGCGTGGGCGTGCCGCGCACGGCGAGCAGCGAGACCGCGCCGGCGCCGTGGTCGGTCACGGTGCAGGCGAAGCCGGGCAGCTGCGCCTGCAGGTAATCGAAGATACCGCCCGACGGCGAGATCTCGCGCGGCGGGTTGCGGGTGTCGAAGGACACCAGGGCTTCGAGGTGCCTGAGGATCTCGTCGAGCATGTCGGTCGCCATCACCTTACTTTCCGCCATTCACTTCGGCCCACAGCGTGCTGCTCATGCCGAACAGCTTGATGAAGCCCTCGGCCTCCTCCACGCCCCAGTCCGCCGACTGCGCGTAGGTCGCGCCCTTGGCGTTGAGGATGTGCGGCGAGCGCACGGCGACGGCATCGACGCGCGCGCCGCGCGTTTCCAGCACCACTTCGCCGTTCACGGTCGACTGCGACGAAGCGAGGAAGGCTTCGAGGTCGGTCTTCAGCGGATCGTGCCAGAAGCCTTCGTAGACCAGCTCGACCCACTTGCGCGCGACTTCGGGCTTGAAGCGGTTCTGCTGCTTGGTCAGCACCGCCTCCTCCAGCGCGCGATGCGCGGCGAGCAGCGCGACCAGGCCCGGCGCTTCGTATACGATCCGCCCCTTCAGGCCGATGGTGGTGTCGCCGGTGTACATGCCGCGACCGACGCCGTACGGCGCGAACAGCGCATTCAACTTCGCGAGGATCTGCGCACCTGGCAGTTCGACGCCGTCGACCGCCACCGCTTCGCCGTTGACGAAACGTACGGACACCTGCAGCGCCTGTTCCGGCCACTCGGCGCGCGGTGCGCACCAGCCGCGCGCGCCCTCGCCCGGGGCTTCCCACTTGTCGATCTCGCCGCCGGACAGGGTCACGCCCAGCAGGTTTTCGTTGATCGTGTAGGCCTTCTGCTTGGCGCGCACGCCGAAGCCGCGTTCCTCCAGGTAAGCCTGCTCGTAGGCCCGGGTCTGGGTGTGTTCCTTCTGGATTTCGCGGATCGGCGCGACGATGCGGTAGTCGCCGCTCGCCTTCACCGCCAGGTCGAAGCGCACCTGGTCGTTGCCCATGCCGGTGCAGCCGTGGGCGATGGCATTCGTGCCGAGTTCCTTCGCGCGCGCCAGCGTGGCGTCGACGATCAGGTAGCGGTCGGACACCAGCAGCGGATACTGGCCCTGGTAGGCCTCGCCCGCGCGCACGAAGGGCTTGACGAAGCCGTCCCACAGCGCCGGGCCACCGTCGATGGTGACGTGCGAGGCCACGCCGAGCTCCTGCGCGCGCGCTTCAATGTAGGCGCGCTCGTCGGCGTCGACGCCGCCGGTGTCGGCGAACACGGTGTGGACGTTCCAGCCCTTTTCCTTGAGGTAGGGGACGCAGAAGCTGGTGTCGAGGCCGCCGGAGAAGGCGAGGACGATGTCGTTGGACTGGTGCATGGCGGGGGTTCCGTGGGGAAGGGAATTCATTGGTTCGCGAGCGCGGCCATCACGGCCTTCTGCACGTGCAGGCGGTTCTCGGCTTCGTTCACCGCGATGCAGTACGGCGCGTCCATCACCGCGTCCGTGGCCTTGACGTTGCGGCGCAGCGGCAGGCAGTGCGAGAACACGCCGTTGTTGGTCAGCGCCATCTTGCGCTCGTCGACGATGAAGTGCTTGTACTGGTCTCGAATGGGTTTTTCGGGCTCCCAGTTGCCGAAGAACGGCAGCGCGCCCCAGCTCTTGGCGTAGACGATGTCGGCACCGGCGTAGGCGCTGTCGATGTCGTGGCTCACGGTCAGCGAACCGCCGTTCTCGGCGACGTTCTGCTCGGCCCAGCCCATGTAGCGCTCGTCGAGGATGTAGTCCGGCGTCGGGCACAGCAGGGTCACGTCCATGCCCATGCGCGTGGCGATGGTCAGCGCGGAGTTCGCGACCGCCGTGTTCAGCGCCTTCGGGTGGTAGGTCCAGGTCAGCACGTACTTCTTCCCGCGCAGGTCGGACGTACCGAAGTGTTCCTGCAGCGCCAGCGCATGCGCCAGCTCCTGGCAGGGATGGGTGATCGTTTCCATGTTGATCACCGGCACCGTCGCGTACTTCGCGAAGGCGGTCAGGACCTTGTCCTGGCGGTCGCTGGCCCAGTCGATGAACTTCGGGAAGGCGCGGACGCCGATCAGGTCGACATAGCGGCTGAGGACCTTCGCGACTTCGGCGATGTGCTCCTCGGTCTCGCCGTCCATGACCGTGCCCAGGTCGAATTCGATCGGCCAGGCGTCCTTGCCCGGGGCCAGCACCACAGCGTGGCCACCGAGGTGGAACGCGCCCAGCTCGAAGCTGGTGCGGGTGCGCATCGACGGGTTGAAGAACACCAGGGCAATGCTCTTGCCCTTGAGCTGGTCGCCCAGTTTCTCGCGCTTGAAGCGCGCGGCCTCCACGAGTACGGCGTCGAGTTCGGCGCGGCTCCAGTCCTGGGTGTTCAAGAAGTGCTTCATGGGCGGTCTCGGTGGGGGGCGCGGTCAGCGCGAGGATGGCGGGGAGAGGTTGCGGAATGTCGAGCGGGCGGGACGAAGACGCAAAAGAAAAGGCCCGGCGGGAGCCGGGCCTGATCGGTGGATTCTTGTGGTCGTTGCGGCAACGACGAAGCTCCGGATCACCCAGCTGGCGTGTAGGGTTCCGGTCGGCGCGCGCGCGAGGTCATGCCGGAGGCCATCCGGGCACTGGTCGTCGCAAGCGGCTGGGCGCCGAGGAAAGGGCAGGTGTTCATAGGGCGCGCATGCTCGCACGGGTGGCCCGGCATCGCAAGCATCGGGCGACGGACGCGCGTCGCGGCCCGATCACTGTCGATTCGTGGAATTCATCGCAGTTTTGCAGGGATACGCGCTGTCGAACGGCAGCGGAACCTGCGCGGGGGACACCGCCGGAGGCTCATGACGATCGCTCATGGCCCCATGCCGGACGCCTCAGCGGCGCTCGCCGGGCGGGATGTCGGGGGTGACGGTGATGCGGACGCGCAGGCGCTTGCCGGGATCGATGGGCAGGCGCGAGCGGTAGGTCACGCCGCGATGGATGTAGTCGACGTCGTAGGCCACCGGTCGCTGGAATTCCTTCTGCACCCGCACGGGGCGGCACAGCCGGGCCGCCGCCCCCACTTCCGACGCCGGCTCGCAGCGCTCTTCGACGGCCTGGGCACGCAGCGTCTGGTAGACCGGCTGCACGCGCAGGACCTGGGCGTATTCGGTGCGGACGTTGGACGCCTGCGACGCGGCCTTGTCCTCGGCATGCGCGGCGGACAACGCGATGAGCGAGGAGAGGCAGGCGCAGCGGAGGAGGACGGAGGGTATGGGGCGCATGGGCCGACCAGTGTAGAGCTTCGGGCCGACCGATGTCGCCGCCACGCTGAATGCCCGCTGTCGTGCCGGGGATGCAGCGGCTAGAATCGGGACAACCCCACGCACGCGTTCACGATGAGCCTGCATCTCTACAACAGCCTGACCCGCCGGGTCGAGGCCTTCGAACCCCTCGACCCCGCCGCAGGCCCGACCCTGTATGTCTGCGGCCCGACGGTCTACAACTACGTGCACATCGGCAATGCCCGCGGCCCGGTGGTGTTCGGGGTGCTCGCGGCCCTGCTCCGCCGCCGCTACGGAAAGCTGCGCTACGCCCGCAATATCACCGACGTTGACGACAAGATCAACGCTGCCGCGATGGAACAGGGCGTGCCGATCTCGACGATCACCGACAAGTTCGCGGCGGCCTACCGCGACGACATGGCGATGCTGGGCGTCAGCGGCGACTTCGCACCGGACATCGAGCCGGCCGCGACCGCGCACATTCCGCACATGATCGCGATGATCCAGCGCCTGATCGACCAGGGCCACGCCTACGCCGCCGAGGGCCACGTGCTGTTCGCGGTGGACAGCTTCCCGGACTACGGCAAGCTCTCGCGCCGCGACCCCGAGGAAATGCTGGCCGGCGCGCGCGTCGAAGTCGCCCCGTACAAGCGCAACCCGGGCGATTTCGTGCTGTGGAAGCCTTCGACCGAGGGCCTGCCCGGCTGGGACTCGCCCTGGAGCGTCGGCCGCCCCGGCTGGCACATCGAATGCTCGGCGATGGCCGAGGCCCACCTGGGCGAGACCATCGACATCCACGCCGGCGGCGTCGACCTGCAGTTCCCCCACCACGAGAACGAAGTCGCGCAGAGCGAGTGCACGCACAAGCACGCCGACGGCAGCCACAAGACCTTCGCGCGCTGGTGGATGCACAACGGCATGCTGAACTTCGGCGGCGCCAAGATGGCCAAGTCGGTCGGCAACATCCAGCGCGTGCACGACCTCGTGCGCGAGCAGCCGCCGGAAGCCCTGCGCTACGCCCTGCTCTCGGCGCACTACCGGCAGCCGCTGGAATGGTCGGATGCGCTGATCGAGCAGTCGATCAAGACGCTGGATCGCCTCTATGGCACGTTGCGCGACCTCGCCGATGTCGACGCGGCAGCGACGATCCCGGCGGGCATCGAGGATGCGCTCAACGACGACCTGAACACGCCGCTCGCGCTCTCCGAAGTCGCCCGCATCGCCGGCGAAGCGCGCAAGGCCACGGATGCCGACGCGCGCCGGCGCCTGAAGTCCGAACTCCTCGGCGCCGGCCTCGCCCTCGGCCTGCTGCAGCAGTCGCACGAAGCCTGGTTCGCGCGCGGCGCGTCCGGCGACGACGACGCCCGCATCCAGGCGCTGGTCGACGAGCGCAACGAAGCGAAGAAGAACCGCGATTTCGCCCGCTCCGACGCCATCCGCAAGCAACTCGCCGACGAAGGCGTGCTGCTGGAAGACACGCCGCAGGGCGTGAGGTGGAAGCGGGCGTGATCGATGCTGGCTTCATGCGGACGACACCTGGGTCATCGGCTGACACCGATCGCCGGATGAAGCCATGAATGAAGACCTTGAGAAAGAGCTGCGCGAACTACTCGCTGGCTTGACCGAACGAGAAAGGAAAATTCTCCGCGAACGGTTCGGCATCGGAATCGATCCAGACCGTGACCTGATTGACCTTGCGGAGCAATTCACGTTGACCAGGGAACGCATCCGGGACATCGAGCAGCGCGCATTGTCCCGACTTCGCGATCCCGACGACGAACCACCCTCTGCGGCATAGCCGAACGGCCTGAAAAGAACCTCGCGGCTCGCGCCTCTCCTACAATAAGCGACCGATGACCACCTTCCCCCTCGAACCCACCGCCACTGCCGCCCAGGACGCCATCCGCGAGGAATTCGCGTTCTTCGGCGACTGGTCCGAGCGCTACCAGTACCTGATCGACCTGGGCCGCAAGCTGCCGCCGATGGACGAGGCGCTGAAGACCGAGGAGCACCGCCTGCACGGCTGCCAGTCGATGGTGTGGATCGTCGCCTCGGGCGATGCGGCGAAGCTCGATTTCGCCGCCGCCAGCGATTCGGCCATCGTCTCCGGCTTGGTCTACCTCGCCCTGCGCGTCTACTCGGGGCGAAGCGCCGACGAGATCCTCGCCACCGAGACCACCTACATCGCCGACATCGGCCTGGCCAAGCACCTGTCGCCGACGCGCAGCAACGGCCTGACCGCACTGCTGGCCTTCATCAAGGCCCGCGCCTCCGACGCGGCAGCCGCACGCGTCGCGCACTGAGCCGCCCCGCGCATGCACGCGAGCGCGGCTGACGACACCACCAGCCCATCACCTCCCGGCGCATCGCCGCTGCGCCATCCCGCCTTCGTGCGGCTGATGGCCTACCGCCTGCTGACGGTGGTCTCGTACCAGATCGTCGCGGTGACCGTCGGCTGGCACGTCTACACCCTGACCGGCGACCCGTGGAAACTCGGCCTGCTCGGCCTGGCCGAGGTGCTGCCGTTCTTCTGCGTGGCGCCGTTCGCCGGCTATCTGGTCGACCACCTGCCGAAGCGGCGGCTCGGCGTGATCGCCTGCCTCGGCCTGGCGATCACGCCCCTGCTGCTGATCCCGGTCGCCGCCGGCTGGCTGTTCGCCGACGCCGACGACAGCGGGCCGCGCCTGGTCCTGATCTACGGTGCGATCGTGTTCACCGGCATGGTCCGCGCCTTCCTCGGCCCGGTCTACAACACCCTGTTCGCCTGCGTGCTGCCGCGCGACCAATTCGCGCGCGCCTCCAGCGTCGGCGCGGTGGTGTTCCAGGGCGCACTGGTACTCGGCCCGGTGATCGGGACGGGTGCGATCTGGCTGGCCAAGCACCTCGGCGGTTACGGCGAAGGCGCGGTGGGACCGAACGCCTGGTCCTACGCACTCGGCGCCGTCGCCGCGCTGGCCGCAGCGGTGTCGCTGGCGACCTTGCGCACCACCGAACCGGCGCTGTCGCACGAGCGCACGCCGATCTTCGCCAGCATCGGCGAGGGCCTGCGCTTCGTGTTCCGCACCCCGGTGATGCTCGGCGCGATGGCGCTGGACATGTTCGCGGTGCTGTTCGGCGGCGCGGTGTCGCTGGCGCCGGCCTTCAGCAAGGACATCCTCAACGCCGGCGAAATGGGCCTGGGCCTGCTGCGCAGCGCGCCCGCCGCCGGCGCCGTGCTGGTCGGCCTGTGGCTGGCGCGCAAACCGATCCAGCAACACGCCGGGCGCTTTCTGCTCGGCTCGGTCGCCGGCTTCGGCCTGTGCATCATCGGCTTCGGCCTGTCGGAAACCCTGTGGCTGTCGGTGCTGCTGATGCTGCTCTCGGGCATGTTCGACGGCGTATCGGTGGTGCTGCGCTCGACGATCATGCAGCTCGCCACGCCCGACCACATGCGCGGCCGCGTGTCGTCGATCAACAGCATCTTCATCAGCTCCTCGAACGAACTCGGCGCCTTCTACGCCGGTTCGATGGCGCGCCTGCTCGGCCTCGCGAACGCCGTGGTCCTGGGTGGCTGCGTCACCCTCGGCGTGGTCGCGTTCACCGCGCTGAAGGCGCCGACGCTGAGACGACTGAACCTGAAGGACCTGCAGTGATGCAATAAAAACCCCGCGTTTCCGCGGGGTTTTTCGTGATCGCGACGATCGGGGTCAGACTCAGTCGCCCTGCTGCTTCTGCAGGTGCTCCCAGCGTTCCTGTTCGTCGATGGTGCGCTCGGCGGTGAGGCGGGCTTCCAGGCGGTGCAGGCCGATTTCCTCGCCGGAGTCGACGCTGTAGCCGTATTCGCCGGAGTCGACGCGCTTGAGCGTGCTGTCGATCTTGCCGATCAGCTTGCGGTAGCGGTCGCGGGTGCGCAGTTCCAGCGAGTTCTCGGTCTCGCGGGTGGCGCGTTCGGCGTCGTCGCCGACGTCGCGCACTTCGTCCTTGAGGTTCTCGATGGTCTGCTTCGACTCCTCGATCAGTTCGGCGCGCCACTGCAGCAGGCGCTGGCGGAAATACTCCAGCTGCAGCGGGTTCATGTACTCCTCGTCCGCGCTGGGCTTGTAGCCCTGCGGGACGATCGGACGGCCGGTGGCCTCGTCGGTCTTGTAGGGCACGACCTTGTACTCCGTCTTCGGCGTCGGCGAGACCGGGCGCGAGGCCACGGCCACGGCGACCTTGCCGGCAGCCGGACGGGGCGTCACGGCGGGAACGGCGGTCTGGGTCGGCTTGCTCGGGGCGGAGGCCTTGACGGCCGCCTTGGGCGCCTCGGCCTTGGCCGGGGCAGCCGGCTTGGCGGCGGCAGGCTTGGCGGCGGGCGCCGGGGCCTCGGCCTTCGGAGCCGCAGGCTTGGCTTCGACCTTGCTCGGCGGCTTCGGCGCGGGCGACTTCATCGCCGGGGCCTTGGCAGGTGCAGCAGCCTTCGCGGGCGCCTTGGCCGGCGCAGGCTTGGCAACCGGGGCGGGCTTCGGCGCGGGCGCCGGCTTGGCGGCCGGCTTGACGACGGCCTTGGTCGCTGCCGGCTTCGCCACGGCCTTCTCGGCCGGCTTGGCGGCGGGCTTCGCTGCAGGCTTGGCGGCCACGGCCTTCTTCGCCGCCGGCTTCGCGGCGGGCTTGGCCGGAGCCTTGGCGGGCGCCTTCGCCGCCGGCTTGGCAGCGGGCTTGGCCGCAGTCTTCTTGGCGGCCGCCTTGGCGGGTTGCTTGGTGGCCTTCGCGGCCTTCTTCACGGGTTTTTTCACTGCCACGTCGGAGAATCCTTCGTATCTTCCCTTGAGGCGGGAAAGCGGGCTGTTATACCCTGCCGGGACTGCAGCGGCAACCTCGTTTTCGTACGAGGATGACGCACCGGTTGCCCCGCTCGCTCTCCCGCTGGATCAAATCCTTGATCGACCGTCTGCTGATCGTCGCACTCCGCTTCTACAAACGCTGGGTGAGTCCCATGCTGGGCCAGCGATGCCGCTTCGTTCCGACCTGCTCAGAGTACTCGATGACCGCCATCGAGCGCTTCGGTGCGGTTCATGGAAGCTGGCTCACGGTGCGACGGCTGGCCCGCTGCCACCCCCTCTGCCCCGGCGGCCACGACCCGGTGCCTGAGCGCCCCGCCGCCGACTCCTCCCGCAACGACCGCCCATCGAGCCGCCCATGACCGCCCACGCCCCCACCCTGATCGTCAACGCCCGCCTCGTCAACGAAGGACGCGAGTTCGACGGCGACCTGCGCTTCGCCGACGGACGGATCACCGAAATCGGCCCGGGCCTGTCCGCGCGCGCGGGCGAGACCGTGATCGACGCCGCCGGCCGCCGCCTGCTGCCGGGCATGATCGACGACCAGGTGCACTTCCGCGAGCCGGGCCTGGAGCACAAGGGCGACCTGGCCACCGAGTCGGCCGCCGCCGTGGCCGGGGGCCTGACCAGCTTCATGGAAATGCCCAACACCAGCCCGCCGACCCTGGACCGGGCGGCGCTCGACGACAAGTACCGCCGCGCCGCCGGCCGGGCCCGGGCGAACTACGCCTTCTACATGGGCACCAGCACCGGCAACATCGACGACATCCGCGCGATCGACCCGCTGACCACGCCCGGCGTGAAGATCTTCATGGGCGCCTCGACCGGCAACATGCTGGTGGACGATCCGGAAGTCCTGGACGCTGTGTTCCGCGACGCGCCGACGCCGATCATCACGCACTGCGAAGACACGCCGATGATCGACGCGGAGCTGGCGAAGTACCGCGAGAAGTACGGCGACGACGTGCCGGTCGAGTTCCACGGCGAGATCCGCAACCGCGCCGCCTGCATCAAGTCGACCGAGCTGGCGATCTCGCTGGCGCGCAAGCACGACGCCCGCCTGCACGTGCTGCACATCTCCACCGCCGACGAGCTGGCGCTGTTCGAGCGCGGCCCGCTGATCCGCCCCGACGGCAGCCGCAAGCGCATCACCGCCGAGACCTGCGTGCACTTCCTGCGCTTCGACAGCCGCGACTACGCCACGCTCGGCAACTTCATCAAGTGCAATCCCGCGATCAAGGATGCCTCCGATCGCGCAGCGATCATCCGCGCGCTGGCCGAGGACGTGATCGACGTGCTGGCGACCGACCATGCGCCGCACACGCTCGAGGAAAAGCAGAACGGCTACCTGCGCGCGCCCAGCGGCCTGCCGCTGGTGCAGTTCGCGCTGAACGCGGCGCTGGAATGCGTGCACGAAGGCCATTTCTCCACGGCACATGTCGTGCAGAAGTTCGCCCACGCCCCGGCGCAGCTGTTCGACGTGAAGGAACGCGGCTTCCTGCGCGAGGGCTACTACGCCGACCTGGTGCTGATCGACGACACGCCGTTCACCGTCGAACGCGCGCAGGTGCTGTCCAAGTGCGGCTGGTCGCCGTTTGAGGGCCACACCTTCCGCTCGCGGATCGCCTCGACCTGGGTCAACGGCCACCTTGCCTGGGACGGTGCGAGCCTCGTCGGCGAACCGCGCGGCATGCGCCTGGCCTTCGACCGCTGATGCGTCGTCTCGTCCTGCTGCTCGTGCCGCTCGTGCTCGCCGCCTGCGGCACCGCCACGACCGTCCGCGAAGTCCCCACCTCGTCGATGGCGGGCACCACCCAGCCGGTCGGCGTACGCCTGCCGCAGCGTGCGCAGCAGGGCGCGCTGGTGATCGGCCAGACCGATCCCGGCGCGATCGTCACCTACGCGGGCAGGACGCTGCGCGTGTCGCCGAGCGGACGCTTCGTGTTCGGCATCGGCCGCGATGCGACCGGCGATGCGGTCGTGCAGATCGCTGCGCCCGGCTTCCAGTCGCGCGAACGGCGCATCGCCATCGATCCGCGCGACTGGCCGATCGAGCGGATCGACGGCGTGCCGCCGTCCACCGTGGATCCGCCACCGGCGATCGCCGCGCGCATCGAACGCGAACAGGCGTCCGTGGCGGCGGTGCGCAGCCGCGACGATGCGCGCGAGGATTTCGCGCAGCCCTTCCTCTGGCCCGTCGAAGGCCGGATCAGTGGCCGCTTCGGCAACCAGCGCGTCTACAACGGTTCGCCGAAGGCCCCGCATTCGGGCATGGACATCGCCGCGGCGAACGGCACGCCGGTCAAGGCGCCGGCCGCCGGCATCGTCACCTTCGCCGCGCCCGATCTCTACCTCACCGGCGGCACGGTGCTGATCGACCACGGCGCGGGCGTCAGCTCGAACTTCCTGCATCTCTCGCGCATCGACGTGAAGGTCGGTGATCGCGTCGAGCAGGGCCAGGTGTTCGCCGCCGTCGGCGCCACCGGGCGCTCGACGGGGCCGCACCTGCACTGGGGCATGAACTGGTTTACGACGCGGGTCGATCCGCTGCTGGTGCTGGAAGCCTCGGGCGCGGCGGCGCAGACGCCTCGCTGATCCCTGCTGTCATCCCGAGCGCAGCGAGGCACCTGCTTTACCGTTCCCCGGGAGATGAAAAGCAGGTCCCTCGCTGCGCTCGGGATGACAACAAGAAGCAGGCGTCATCGACGCATTCCGCGCCACGTGCCGACCTGCACGACGCACACCACCGCAGCACAGCCGAGTCCCGCCAGCAGCCACGGGCTGCCCAGCACGCCCGCGATGGCCGGCGTCGCCAGCCATGCGGACAATTCCTCGCGGAACGCCAGCGCGGCCATCGCGATGGCGCCGCCGTAACCCAGCACGAACGCCGAGCGCAGCCTGCGGATGAACCGGGCGTCGGCGCGTCGGCGTTCCGCGACCAGCGCCGCGATCCGCTGCGCCTGCGCATACGCGAAATTGCTCGGCAACGAGGCCTCCGGCTCGCGATCGAGCGCACGCGCGATCAGCCGGTAGCGCAGGGCGCGCGCGTCGCCGACCGGCGGATCGCCCTGCCGATGCGCCTCGCGGGCGTCTTCCTGCAGCCGCCATTCGTGCGCGCGCAGCGTGTCGGCATCGAAGTCATGGGGATCATCTCGCTTCGGATCTTCGGGCGACATGTTCATGGGAAGGCTCCGGTTTCCAGATGCGCGCGCAGCTTCAGACGCGCGCGGAACAGATGGCTCTTGATGGTGCCGGCCGGCAGTCCGGTGATCTGCGCGATCTCCGGTATCGGCACGTCGTCGAGGTGGTGCAGGGTCAGCAGCATGCGCGGCAGTGGCGGCAGGGTCTCGATGGCGTCGTGCAGCCGTCGCGCGGCGGCCGCGTCGTCACAGGCGGCGGCGTAGTCGAAGGTCTCGATCTCGTCCTCGGCGCTCAGCAGGGCTTCGTCGCTGCGCAGCTCCGCGTCCAGGCCGATCCTGCGCCGTTCGAGGTGGCGCAGCGCGATCGAATACGCCACCCGGCCGATCCAGTGCCTGAGCGGGCAGTCGTGCCGGTACTGGTGCAGGTTCTGGTACACGCGCAGGAAGGTGTCCTGGCACAGGTCGCGGGCGTCGTCGACATCGCGCACCAGGCGATGCACGATGTGCCAGCACAGGCCCTGGTACTCGCCCACGAGCCGCTCGAACGCACCCGGCGCACCAGCGAGGACGGCTTCGACGAGGGCGCGATCGGGGTGCATGCGAATCCGGGCAGCAATATCGACCTAGATACGCGAGCGGGCCGACCGGTTGCAAACCGGCGGCGCGCGGCCTGCCGCACACCAGGAGTGCAACCGCTTCGCCCCTTCACGTGTCCTGTGTGGAAACGGGCCAGTCGCCCGACCCGGACCCTCCCATGGAACTCAAGCAGATCATCGTCCCGCTGGCCCTGTTCGTCTGCATCACCTACGCGTTCCGCGTGCTGGTGGACGCCGTCATGCGCTACCGCATGCTGCGCGAACCCGGTACCGAGGACCTGCTGCGCTCGATCCTGCAGGGCGAACAGGCCGAACGCCGGCTGTCCTCGCTGCGCTGGGGCCTGCTCGCGACTTTCCTCGCGACCGGCTTCGCGATCATCGACCTGATCGGCCTGCGCGAGGTCACGCCCGGCGCGATCGGCATCCTGCTCGCCGCCACCGGGCTGAGCCAGCTGCTCTACTTCGCCCTCACCCGCGATCGCCGCGACGCGCGCTGACGCGCTGAAGCCTCCGCATCGACACGAACCGGCGTGCGCCCCGCGCCGGACGCCCCCGCCTTGCCGGACGATCAGTCCGCGCCATCACCGCGCCCCCATCGGACCCCTCCATGCAGATCAAGACCAGCTACCTCCCCACCCTGTTCGGCTTCGCCCTGGGCGCGCTCGCCATGCACGCCTGCGCCACGCCGCTTGCAGGGCTGGCCGACATGCAACCTGTCCGCACCGAAGCCATGCCAGACGCGCTGCGCCGGCTCGATGCCATCGTCCCGCGACTGCTCGCAGAGAAGCGCATCGCCAGCGTCTCGGTCGCGCGGATCGAGGACGGCCGGCTGTCGTTCGTCGCTGCCTGGGGCGAAGCGAGCCCGGGCGTGCCGGCGACGCCGGGTACGCTCTACAACATCGCGTCGATGTGAAGCGTCCTCGTTTCTTCGAGTCATGCAGAAGTAGAGGTTGACGGGGATTGTGCCCGAGCGAAGGCGACCGGCGACAGGCCGGCCAGCGATCGATGCGGGCGATGGTGGTT
>SCMT01000031.1 GCA_005502915.1 Lysobacteraceae bacterium 2PB
GAGATGTGTAGAAGAAGCAGCATCTCGTCCCGTCAGGAAACCCGATGAAGCGTAGTCTCCCGGTAGTCTCACTCGTGATCGTCCCCCTGCTCCTCGCCGCCTGCTCGAAGCCCCCTGCCGAGACGGAGGCCCAGGACCCTGCGGCCGCAGCGCCGGACAACAGCGCCCTGTCCGACACCACGCCTGCCTCCAGCCCGGCGCCCGCGCCCTACGTCGACGACAGCCTGCTCACCCGCCATCAGTGGTCGCTGAAGGAAGCCGTCGACGCGAAGGGACGCACCATCGGCGCCCTGCTGATGCGCCCCGACAAGCCGGTCCGGATCAGCTTCGTCGATGGCAGCATCCGCATCGAGAACACCTGCAACGGCCTCGGCGGGCTGTACCGCCGGCTCGGCGACGAAATCCGTATCGAAGCGCTGACCGGCACCAAGATGCAGTGCCCCGAGCCGGAGGTCGCCGCGCTCGACGGTGAAATGACCCTGCGCATCCAGGGGTCCTCGCGTTTCACCGCCACGCCGGGCACCCCGCAGACGAAGAACCAGCCGACCCTGGAATGGCGCGCCGGCAACGGCGACATCCTCCGCTTCGTCGGCGAGATGACCCCGGAAGCGCGCTACGGCAACCAGGGCGAAACCGCCTTCATCGAAGTCGCGGCCTACACCAAGCCCTGCCAGCCGCCGATGGCGACCGCGCCGCAGACCTGCCTGGAGCTGCGCGAACTGCGCTACGACGACCAGGGCCTGAAGACCGACCTCGGCCCGTGGCGCCTGTTCTACGACAGGATCGAGGGCTTCACCCACGAGCCCGGCATCCGCAACGTGCTGCGGGTGAAGCGCTATCGCCGCGACAACCGTCCGGACGACGGCACCAACATCGCCTACGTGATGGAGATGTCGGTCGAATCCGAAACCGTCCAGCAGGGCGTGCCCAAGTCGTAAGCGGGCGCGACCGCATCCTCCGGAGATCCGCCATGCCTTCGTCGACATCCCTGCGCGCCGTCCTGTCCATCGCGGCGCTGCTGTCCGCCTCCATCGCCATCGCCGCTCCGTCGCCGGACGCCTCCGCCGACGCCGGCGACAAGGCACGCAGCCTGCGCGTGGACCGCAACGAACTGGTCAACACCGGGGGCTGGAAGCTGGCCTCCGTCACCGGCGCGCAGGCCGAGGCCCTGCGCGCGCCGGGCGTGGCGTTCGAAGTCAGCTTCACCGGCAAGGACGTGCGCGCCAACGGCGGCTGCAACGACCTGCGCGGCACCTATGCCGTGTCGGGCAAGCGCATGACGTTCCAGATCGCGATCGCCACGCGCATGTCCTGCGAAGACGAGAAGAACCGCGCCGACCAGGCCTTCAGCGAACTGATGAACCGCTCGTTCAAGGCCGAGCTGCTCGAACCCCTGCCCTACCGCCTGCGCCTGACCAGCGACGACGGCCAGGTGCTGGAGTTCGAGCAGCTGCCGATGAAGATCTGAGGCAGGACCAGGACCACCCCCTCCCCCGCGCGCGGGGGAGGGCGAACCGCGAGGCTCAGCCCTTCACGTCCGGATTCAGCGAGTAGGTGCCGTAGATCGCGGTCTCGGCCAGCACATGGCCGTGCATGGCGCGGAAGACGTCGGCGGCGGTGAAGCGCGCCGGCAGGTCGAGGCGCTCGACGTCGAGCGCGAACAGCCGGAAGAAGTAGCGATGCAGGCGCGCGTCGTGACCCGGCGGATACGGACCGTCGTAGCCGAGGTAGTCGCCGCTCATGTCGGCATTGCCGGCGAACCAGCCGGTGTAGTCGTTCACGCCCTGGCGGGCGCCGGCGGGACCGGCCGGCGCGGTCTTGCCGCGCGCGGTGAAGCCGTCGCTGCAGGCACCCGCTTCGATCGCATCGACGCCGGCCGGGATGTCGGCCATCACCCAGTGCACGAAGTCGCCGCGCGGATGCTCGACCGGGATCGGCCGCGAGGCGTCCTGCACCAGGGCCGGATCGGTCGGCACGTCCGGATCGATGCACAGCAGCGCGAAGCTGCGCGTGCCGGCCGGCGCATCGCCCCAGCGCAGGTGCGGGTTGCGGTTGCCGCCGAAGCCGTCGGGCGCGCCCGCGGCGAATTCGGCGGGGATGCGCTTGCCGTGTTCGAAACTGTCGCTGGCGAGCTTCATGACGATCTCCTTGGCTGTGTGCGTATGGATTCGGTGCGCGTGGGTCCGGTGCGAAGGTCAGTTCGCCGGGTAGCCGAACGCCTGGGCCACGTCGGACAGCAGCGCGAACGGCTCGGCCAGGGGCTCGGCGTACTGCCGCCAGTGGCCGGCGGGGAAGCCCATGCGTCCGAAGAGCTCCGGCGGCGGGATCAGGATCTGCTCCAGGCCCAGGCCACCGCCGACTTCGCCGGCGAACGCTTCCAGGTCGCCCAGCACGTCGTCGGTGCGGATGACCTTGTGCGAGACCAGCAGGTCGCGGGTGATGACCAGCACGTGCTGCAGCTGGCGCGCGATCCACAGCGCGGCCTCGTTCGCCGACGGCAGGGCGTACTGCATCGCGCTGCCAAAGGCCAGCCATTCGAGCAGCATGTCGCGCGGGTCGCGCAGCGCGATCAGCACGATCGCCTCCGGCTGCAGCGGGCGGATCATGTGCAGCAGCGCGTTGTCCCAGTAGGGCAGCCAGTCGATGATCGCGCCGTTGGGCACGCCGCGCAGGGCGAGCGCGCTGCGCCATTGCGCCAGCGCCTGTTCGCCGGTGAGCGTGCCGTCGTTGAACGCGGCGATGCACGCCGGATCCTGGAGGGCGTCGCGCGGCGGGTTCGGGCCGAGGCGATCGGCGCGCAGCGGGTAGCCGGCGTGGCCGATGACCGCAGCGACCTTCTCCACGCCCGAGCCCGGCACGCCCCAGAGATAGGCCAGCGGCGGCGCGCCTTCGGCGATGTCGGCGAGCTCCGGCCAGCTGCCGCTGGCCTTGCCCGGCACGGTCAGCGGACGGCGGACCATGACCTCGGCGCTGTTCATCGCCAGCCAGGTCTGCACGGCCTCGGCATGGCGGCCGGCCTTGTCCTGGGCGATGCCCAGCCAGGCCATCAGGCCGCGCTTGAGGCCCTCGTCCTGCATCTTCGCGATCAGCGCCTGCACGTGGGCGATCGCGGCTTCCGGCGCCTGGCCGACCAGGCGGTCGAACACGCGGGTTTCGGCGCTGCTGCGGCCGGGTTCAATCTCGACGATGCGCTGCGCCAGCGCGTCGCGCGCTTCCAGGTCGCCGCGCACTTCCATCATCAGCATCTGCGCTTCCAGCGCGTTCACGTCGTCGGCATCCAGCGCCAGCCAGCGGTCGACGATGGCCTTGGCCTCGTCGCTGCCGGTCGGCTCCAGGGTGATGCGCAGGCGCCACAGCGGCGCGGCTTCGGGATGCTTCGCCAGCGCGGCCTCGGTGACTTCGCGGCCTTCGTCGAAACGCCCGCTGCGGCGCCAGAGGTCGGCGGCCATCGCCCAGGTCTCGGGGTCGCGCGGTTCCTGCGCGATCGAGGCGCGCAGCAGGGCCAGGGCTTCGTCCAGATGGCCCAGGCGCAACTCGAGGCCGGCAGTCAGGCGCTTGAGCGAGTGCGTCGAGGTCTCCGGGTTGTCGAGCAGCGGCTGCACGATCTGGCGCGCTTCGTCGGCGCGGCCCTGGCGCATCACCACGTCGGCGAGCAGGCCGCGCAGGCCATGCTGGTTCGGCGAGGCCTCGACGATGCGGCGGAACGCCGATTCGGCGAAGGCCAGGTGGCCCTGCTCCATGTGCGCGAAGCCCAGCGCGTACAGCACCTGCAGGTCGTCGGGCATCTGCTTGGCGGCCTCGGTGAGCAGCGCGAGCGCGCGCTTCGAATCGCCGCGGCGCATCGCGATCATGCCTTCGATGGTGCGCACCCACGGATGCTCGGGGGCGATGCGCGCGGCATAGCGCTGCAGGCGCTCGGCTTCGTCCATGTCGCCGCGGCCGAAGGCCATCTGCGCCTGCAGGATGTAGGCCGGGAACTGGTTCGGGTCCAGGTCGAGGGTGCGCGACAGCGCCGCCTGCGCCTCGTCGAGCTTGTACTCCGCCAGCAGCAGGCCCGCGCGCTGGAAGTGGAGGTTGGCGTTGTCCGGGGCCAGCAGGACCGCGCGGTTGATCGCCTGCATGGCGGCGGGCAGGTTGTCGTTGGCGCGCTCCGCGAGCGCCAGCAGCGCATGGTTGTCCGCATCGTGCGGGGTGGCGGCGACGGCTTCGCGGGCGAGCGCCAGGGCGTCGGCATGGGCGCCGGAACGGAGGGCCTCGATGATTCGATCTTGCATGGACGTTGGATCTGCACGGCAGGGCCCGGGGCCCGGAACTGCCTAGTGTACCCGGGCGGACTGCGGGGGCCGGCGGACGGGCCAGGCCAGCCGGACCGGCAAGTCCCCTATTCGAGGGCCTGCGACAGCCGTGCGGTGACCCAGCGCTCGGCGTAGCCATCGAGGCGGAGCGTCTCCAGGAAGGCGCAGTGGCCGCCGTGGGTGGCGATCTCGATCCGGCTGCTCTGCGGAAGGGTCAGGGCGTGGAACTCCTCGACCGGGATCACCGGGTCGTCGGCGGCGGTGAGGATGTCGGCGGGCACCGCCAGGTTCGCCAGGCGATCCCCGGCGACGGAATAGCCGTTGAAGTAGGCGTCAAGGCTGTCGAAGTCGGTGTGGCGCTCGACCATCCAGCGGGTGAGGTCGCGCATGCCCAGCATGAGCACGCTGTCGTCGAAGTCGTAGTACTGCGGGAAGGTGTCGCGCTTGCGGCGCAGCGACTCGCGCCACTTGCGCTCGAAATAGCGCAGGTAGAACGGGATGCCCTGCTCCATCCGCGCCATGGTGACCGCCGGGTCCAGCACCGGACACACGGCCGCCACGCGCGCCAGCGGCAGGCCCGCGCGCTGCGCGTGCGATGCGACGCGCAATGCGAAATTGCCGCCCAGCGAGTAACCGGCCAGCACCATCGGGCGGTCGCTGTCGCCGAGGAAGCGACCGGCGACATCGCGCGCGGCGTTGACCACTTCGTCGATGCGGTTCGAGTGGAACAGGGCCTGGTTGAGGTGGTGGGTGTCGCCGTGGTCGCGGAAGTTGAGGCGGAACACCTCGAAGCCCGCGCGCAGCAGGTGCACGGCGGTCATGCGCATGTAGCTGGATTCGACGCTGCCTTCCCAGCCGTGCAGCAGCAGGGCCAGGCCGCGCGGCGCGGCGCCGGGCAGACGGCTGTGCACGCCTTCCAGGCGGATGCCATCGCCGCCATCGACCAGATACGGCGTGTGGACCGCGCCGGTCCGGCGCAGCAGCCAGGCGCCGCGCGAGCGGCGCAGCGGGCTGGTGGACAGCAGCGACTGCAGGTGCGGGCTGCGCAGCGGCAGCGGCGACTGGTAGGGGGAGGCGGCGAGAGTCATCCGTGGCGTGGGGTCCGACGGTCGGAGGTCCATCGTATCCCGCTGCGGCGCGGCGGTGCGCGACGGACGTTCCGCATCGCGCCCGCCTCCGGCCCGCCATCAGTAGGGGTGCGGCAGCTTCGACAGCGCGCGCATCGCAGCGATCGCCCCCAGCACGATGTCGCGGTCGCCCTGCGTCGCCAGATCGAGCTCGCGCAGGCGACGCGGCGGGCGGGCAGCCTCGCCGAGATTGCGCCGGGCACGCAGCTCGATGATCCAAGGCTCGCCGGCGCGGAAGCCCAGCGCCTGCTGCTTCGCGCGGTCGCTGTTGACGTTCACAGCGATCACCCGGCCGCCGTGGCGGGTTTCGACCTGCGGGACCTGGGTATGGCCGACGACGATGCGATCGACGCCGAAGTGCCCGGCGATGCGATCGACCTCGGCCGTGGACGGCGCGGCGTAAGCGTCGTCGACCGCCATCAGCAGGCCGCGGTACTGGGCGACGCCCTGCATGCCGAGTACCGCGTCGTAGCGCGGACCGTGGACGACCTCGACGGTCGTCTCCGCCCAGTAGGCGGCCATCGCGCGATTGAGGTCCGACACCCTCAGCCCGGTCTGCACCACCTCCGGCGAGACGCCGCCGTGAACGAACAGCGTGCGCCCGAGCTTCACCGCCACCGGCTGCCGACGCAGCCAGTCGCCGATCACCGTGCCCGGCGCGAAGGCCGCGGCCGCCCCGCCCATGCGGCGCAGGCCATGCAGGTGCTCGACGTTGGCGCGGGAGAGGTTGCCGCGCAGCACGTACTGCTCGTGGTTGCCGATCAGCACGTGCACCGCGCCGCCTGTCGCGCCAGCCTGGCGCGACAGGTCGTGCAGCCGCCACAGCACCGCGAACACGTCGCGGCCGCGATCGACCGAATCGCCGAGGACGACCAGGTGGCCGCTGCCGTAACGCCATGCGCCGGCGGCATCCATGACGCCCAGTTCGACCAGCGCGGCATCGAGGAAGGCGCGATTGCCTTCGATGTCGCTGAGCACGACCACGTCGCCGGGCATGGGTTGCTCGGGTGCGGGCACCGGCGCCGCGTCCAGCGCGAACACGTGCCGCCGGCCGGCACAGTCGATGGCGAGCGTGGCGCCGCTGCCGCTGGCGCGACCCTCGCGGTCCTCGCAGAACCAGCGCGCATCCCAGCGCCCGTCGCCGACGCGGCGCACCACCGGGCCGTCGAGGAAACCCGTGATGCGCACCCGTTCGCCACTGCCGGTGTAGATCGGGATCGCCACCGACCTGCGCTCGCTGATCGGGATCAGCAGGCCGGCATGCACGCCGCCCGGCGTCGATGCCAGCTGCGCGCGCGACAGCAGGAAACAGGCGGCGAGCAGCACGCCCAGCAGCAGGAAGGCGGTGAGCCAGGCGAGGCGTTTCAACCAGCGTCTTCGGGACGGTCGCACGATCGGGATCTCCTTGACCACGGTGTTGGCGGGGACATGCGGCGGGAACATGCGGCAGGGAACATGCGGCAGAGAACGCGGGCGAACGGCCGCCCGCACCGGTCAGCCCTGGCGGGCCCGGCGGAGGTGCGGTGCGGGGGAGTCGGGTCCGCGCGCGATGCGCGGATCGGCCGGGGCTCAGCCCTGGGCCATCGCTTCGACGATGCGCGCCCGCGCGGTTTCGGCGAGGCGACGCCGGCCTTCGGCGTCGCCGGGCAGGATGGGTTCGAGGAAGAGAATGTCGGCGTCGCGCGAGGGTTCGCCGAGCAGGCGCAGGAAGTTGGCGGCGAAGCTCTCGGTCGGGCCGAAGGCGACGATGGTCTGCGCGCTGCCGCGTGCGCCGTAGCGCAGGGCGACCGGCTGCACCGGGACGTTGGCCTCGACCGCGGCCAGGAAGATGCGGGCGTGGAACGGACCGACCTCGTCCCCGCCCCGCGTGCGGCCTTCCGGGAACACGCCGACCGCGCGGCCGTCGCGCAGGCGGGCGAGCATTTCGTGCAGCACGCCGCCCAGCGACTCCTGGCTGCCGCGCTGGTGGTAGATGGTCTCGCCCATCGTCGCCAGCCAGCCGACCAGCGGCCACGAGGCGATCTCGCGCTTGGCGACGAAACCCATCATCCGGTAGGCATGGAGGGCGACGATGTCGATCCAGCTGACGTGGTTGGCGACGAACATCACCGCGCCCGGCAGCGGCGTGCCGATGCAGCGCATGCGGAAGCCGAACACGCGCATGAGGTTGCGCTGCCACCAGCGCACCACGCGGTGCTTGAGCGGATCGCCGGCGATGCGCAGGCCGCCGAACGGCGGCGACATCAGGATCAGGATGATCGGCAGGTCGACGAGGACGTGCCACGCGAGCAGCGGCGTGCGGCAGGCATAGCGGAGCAGCCGGGCGACCGGCGAAGACGTGGGGGGAACGGTCATGGAGGCACGATACCGAACCCGGGCGCGGCTGTGCATCCCGGTCGCGACGACGGCGCGGGCTCAGCCCGCGGCGGACGCAGGCGTACGGTGCGGCACGGCGGCGAGGGTCAGGCGCGAGACGCAGGCCAGCCGGCCGAGGTCGTCCTCGATCCGCACTTCCCAGACCTGGGTGCGGCGACCGACATGCAGCGGCCGGGCGGTGCCGGTGACCGTGCCTTCGCGCACCGCCACCAGGTGGTTGGCGTTGATCTCGACGCCCACGCAGATCTCGCCGGGCGCGGTGCAGAGGTTGGCCGCGACGCTGCCCAGGGTCTCGGCGAGCAGCACCGAGGCGCCGCCGTGGAGCAGGCCGTAGGGCTGCTTCGTCCGCCGGTCCACGGGCATGGTGCCGCGCAGGAAGTCGGGGCCGATCTCGGTGAAGACGATGCCCAGCGGCTCCATCGCGGTGTCGCGGGAGCTGGCGTTGAGCTGTTCGAGGCTGGTCTGGGCGCGGAACAGGGACGGCGCCGGGGGAAGGATGTCGGTCACCGCGCAAGGATAGCGGAGCGCGGGGGCCGCGTGATGGCGAAAAGAGCCGGCCCGGTGCGTCGATCCGCTGGGGACGAGCGTGTCGACGTGCCGGGCCGGGTCCGGGGAAAGGGCCTCCGTGACGCGGGAGCGAGGCGCGGACGGAGGGTGATGGCATGCCAGCCATCGAAAACATGGGGGAGGGACGGGGGAGGCGTCGGGATTCGGGCGCGGCGCGGGCTCAGCCGCAGCGGAAGCGCGCCTGGCCCCAGTCGGAGGTGTAGCGGCGCTCGGCGGCATAGCCGCTGGAGCGACCGTAGCCGGTGCCGAAGTCGCGCGCGCGGTAGCGCGGGGCAGCGAGGTGGTCGGGTCCGCTGGCCGGCAACACGGGAGCCGGCGTGCGCGGGGCGAGCGGGGCGTGGGAGTGCGAGGCGTTCATGGCGTGACCTTGGCGATGCGGAGGGTGTGCGGGGGAGGCGTGCGGGTGTTGCGGGTGTTGCAGGGGGACGGGATCAGGCGCAGCGGAAGCGCGGCTGGCCCCAGTCGGAGGTGTAGCGCCTGGTCGAGGCGTAGCCGCTGGAGCGGCCGTAGCCGGTGCCGGCGGTGCGTTCGAGGTAGCGGCGGGCCGACGACAGCGGCACGACGGTGTCGCGGGCCTGGTCGACGATCATGTCGAGGTCGGTGTCGGTCGCGATCGGGGCGGCGGTGTGGTCGAGGGCGTTCATGGCGGTGTCCTGAAGTGGCTGCGTCTTGGTGTGTTGGTAAAGTACAACACCATCCCGGCATGACACATATGCCGGAAGTCACCCCGCCTTCGTCATGGATGCAAGTGCTTGATCCGCAATGGGCCGGCCGCGAAGACGACGATGCCCGCGACGGACGCGGGCATCGAGGGGAAGCGCTGCGGGGCGGCGGGCTGGCTTCGGGTGCTCAGAGAATCGGTGCCAGCCCCGCGCCGAAGGCGGTGAAGATGCGGGTGAGCGGACGGATCAGCATGTCGACTTCGGGGAAGTCGCCGACCGGCTCGTGGCAGGCGCGGAACTTCGGGTCGCGCGGCGACAGCGGCTTCGGGCAGTCCGGGCCGGGCTTGAATTCGTAGCTGGTCGCGTAACGCACCGGCCAGAAATCGAAGACCGGCAGGTGCTCGGAGATCTTCGCCAGCGAATACTCCAGCCCCGAGAACACCGGCGGCTTGTCGCGCGGCCCGATCACCCACGCGTTCGCCGGGCGCATGTCGCGCTCGATGCTGTCGGCAAGCTGGCGCGCGAACACGGGGTCGTCGATCACCACCACCGCCTCAGTGTTGTAGTGGTCGCCGCGCGGATCGAAGTTGTGCGTGCCGATCACGCCGACGCGGTCGTCGATCACCAGCGACTTGGCGTGCAGGCCGAAGCGCACGCCGCCGCGCTTGAGCGGCACCGGTTCGTTGCTGCCGCGCTTGGAATAGCGCAGCGCCGAATACTCGCGGGCCAGCGGCGTCGGCCGGTCGGGCGAGCGGCTGCCGCCGAACGCGGAGGCGCCCGAGGAGCCCGCGCCGCCCGACGACCCGGAGCCGAGCGGTCCCACGTTCGGCGACAGGTCCAGCGAGGGCCGCACCGGCACGCCCTGCACCACCGGCGTGCCGTCGTCCAGCCATTCGACATCGACGGTGCCGGTGGCCTCCACGTCGATCGGCGCGTCCTGCGGGAACGGCTTGAATTCGTGGATCTCGAACTTGTAGTCGCGCAGGTAGCGGCGCTTGTACTTGTAGGACAGCGCGTACGGGATGAAGGCATCGGTCGCGGCCAGGCTGTTCGTCGACACCTGCACGCGCGGCGGCTTCGGGCGATCCTGCATCTGCAGGAACATGCGCTGCGCCGGTTTCGACATCACCAGATACGGGGTCTGCAGCAGCACGCGATTCTGCGCGGAGACGATCAGGTCGCGCAGCAGGCGCGACGACGCGGTGGCGTCGGGCGAATCCTCTTCGTCGTGCTTATCGGGCGCGTCGCCGATGTAGCGCAGGTGGCGCACCGGCAGCGCGGCATCGACCAGGCGTTCGCGCACCAGCGCGGCGTCGTCGGCATCGCGTCCGATGGCCTCCAGCCGGCGAGGATGCTCGGGCGCGCGGTCGCGCATCGGCGGTACGCCCTGCTTCAGCACCAGGCGGCCGACGTCGGAGAGCTTGGTCAGCGGCGTGCTCAGCGGCGCGTTCCAGAACGCCTCGAAATGCGCGGCCATGTCCGGCAGCGACGGCCCGGCGACGAGGATGTCGCGATCGCGGAAGTTGTAGCGCGCATCCCAGTCGAAATAGTCGTTCTGGTAGTTGCGTCCGCCGGTGATCGCGACGAGGCCGTCGACCACCATCAGCTTGTTGTGCATGCGCTGGTTGAGGCGGCGGAAGCAGCACAGCGTCGCGACCGCGTACATCGGGTAGCCGAAGCGCGCGCGGCCCAGCACCGGGTTGTACACGCGCATCTCGAAGTTGCGGTGGGCGCCGGCCAGCGCGGCGACGGTGTCCACGTGCTTGAGCGCGGCCAGCTGGTCGGCGAGCAGGCGCACCTTCACGCCGCGCCGCGCCGCCGCGAGCAGTTCGTCGAGGATGAGGTGGCCGGCGTCGTCCTCGTCGAAGATGTAGGTCTGGATGTCGATGCTGCGCTGCGCGCCGCGGATCAGGTCCAGGCGCGCGAGCAGCGCATCCTGGCCGTAGTCGAGGATCAGCGCGTAGTGCTGCGGCGAGGACGCGGGCTGTACCGCAGCGGGCCGTGCGGAGGCTGCCTGCGCGGGAACGACCGGCTGCGATGCAGGCGCGTCGACCGTACTCGCAGGAGCCGAGTTCGAAGGAGCCGTGCCCGCATCGGCGGCCGCCACGGCGGCGTCCCGCGCCGCGGGCGACGCTTCGACGCGCACGCCCAGCGCACGTTCGCCGAGCTCGCGCAGCGGCGACGGCCGCGCGCAGGCGTCGGCGCGGTCGCAGGTGGACTCCGTGCCGCGGGCGGCTTCCACCACCGCCACGACGCGCGCGTGCTCGCGCTCGGACAGCGTGCTGCAGGCGGTCTGCGCGAAGGCCAGCACGGCCAGCGCGCACAGCGTCCAGCGCGTCATTCCGCAGCCTCCCGCACGCGCAGGCGGAGGGTGAAGCGGACGTTGTCCGAGACCGCGAACATCCAGCGATCCACGCCATAGTCGCTGCGACGCACGCTGCCGCTGGCGACCACGTCGCAGTCGACCGCCACGCGTTCGCAGGCGCTGGGCTCGATGAGGAAGACTTCGCGACGGTCGACATCGCGGATGCGCAGGCGCCCGGCCAGCTTGCCGCCGGCACGGATCAGCGCATCGTCGTAGGGGTCGGACACGAACTCGATCTCGGGGAAGCGATCGGCGTCGAAGAAGCCGTCGCCGCGGGTGATGGCGGTATAGCTGGGATGGCCGACGATCTCGATGTCGCGCGCGGACATGCGCAGGCGCACGCGCTCGCGGCCATCGTCGAGGGCTTCGATGCGGCCTTCGTAGGTCGGGAAGCGACCGCGCAGGCTCTGCCCCCACCGGGTTTTCAGGTTGAAGCCGATGCGGGTGTGCTGGGGATCGACTTCGGCCGCCGAGGCGGGACGCGCCGTGGCCAGTGCGATCGCGACCAGTGCGGTCGTGGCCAGTACGACCTTGGCCAGTACGACCTTGGCCAGTGCGGCCCTGGCCAGTGCAGCCCTGACCAGTGCGGTAGCGACGACGGGCAGGACAGGAACGGCTGCGACGGGCTTCACGGCCACCAGAACGCGGAGAGACGGGCCACGCCGGGCTCGACCGAAGCCTCGACGGGGAAATCGAGCACCACGATGCCGGCGGGGGGCATGCCCCGGTAATCGCCGGACTGTCCGCTGTGCATCAGGGCCGCCAGCCGCTCCAGGCCGGGGTTGTGGCCGACCAGCAGCAGGCGCTCGGCTTCGCGGTGTTCGTCCACCAGCGCCGCCAGGGTGCCCGGGGTGGCTTCGTAGATCTGCTCGACCAGCCGCTGTTCGACGAAACCGATCGTGGCCATCACCGACTCCAGGGTCTCGCGCGTGCGTCGTGCCGGCGAACACAGCACCCGGTCCGGTACCAGCCCCTGTTCCGACAGCCAGCGCCCGGCGGCCTCGGCCTCGGCCAGGCCCTCCGCGGACAGCGGGCGATCGAGGTCGGCCTGGTCGGAGGACGCGGGTTCGGCATGGGCGTGGCGGAGCAGGATCAGGGTTCGCATGGGCGCACGGTCCTTGGCCGGAATGGTCAGGCCAGCTTAGAGCGTGTCATGGACTTTTCATATGCTGCGTTACGTCCCCGTGCCGCCGGGTACATGAAAAGTCCACGACACGCGCTCGCCGAGATCGGCGGAGCGGCGATCCGCGCGGCGTCAGCCTTCCGGCAGCTTGCGGATGGCCTCGCGGAAGAACAGCCGGTCGGAGGGCGTCAGCTCGCGCAGGCGACGACGCAGACGTGCGAGCGCATCGGCGCTGCGCTGGGCGTCGCCGGCATGGGCTTCGTACCACGCCACTTCGTACAGCAGGTTGGCGCGCTGCAGGGCATCGACCTGGACGCGGCCGGCATCGACATCGGCGAGCAGGGCCACGGCCAGCGCGCGCCAGTCCGGCCAGTCGGTCGACAGCACGATCGGCGCGGTCAGCTCGCGGAAGCTCGCCGGCGAAATCACCGGCCAGCGCTGGAACGCGTCCAGGCGAGGATGGACGGCATCGGGGCCGTTGGCGCGCACCATGCGCAGCAGGTAGATGGTGTTCCAGAAGCCCACGCCGAGGCCGTGGCGCTCGTTCAGCCACGCCGCCAAGGCGATCCATACCAGCGGGTGGCCATCGTCCTTCGGCACGTCCAGGCCGCAGCGCTCGAACAGCCACAGCGACCAGCCGAGGTTGCTGGCGGTGGACGCGGCGGCGTCGAACATCTCGGCCTCGTTGGCCAGCGCCAGGGCCAGGCGGTAGTGGTCCAGCGCGGTGCGCGCGGCGGCGGTGCGCTCGAGCATGTCCACGCTTTCGTCCAGCGCCAGCGCGCGATGGATCAGCGCCTGCAGGTTGGCGTGCTCGCTGCGCACGCGCGGGTGGTACTGGAACAGGCCGACCCAGCGCGGGTCCTCGGTGGCCTGGCGGAGGATCTGCTTGGCACCGAGCGGGTCGCGGCCGGCGTAGGCGCACCAGGCCTGCACGATCGCCGCCATCGCGCCGAGCCAGGCGTGCTCGGGCGCCTGCTCGTCGTGCCAGTGTTTGTCGAGTTCGGCGAGCACCGCGCGCGCGGCGTCCGCATTGCCGGCACGGCGCCAGACCATCGCCTGCTGCAGCAGCGAGAGCGCCTGCAGCCAGGGATCCGGCGCCAGGGTCTGCGCGCGGCGGTAACCAGCCAGCGCGCCGCGCTCGCGGTCGAGGATCAACCGGCCATCGAGCATGTCGCGGCGCGCCCCGGCCCAGGCGTGCCAGTACGCCGGACTGGCGCGGCTGGCGCGGGCGACGGCGGTCGCCGAGGCCTGCTGCACCGGCTTGCCCAGCCATGCGGCCACGGCGTCGGCGCCGGCCGGCTGGCCGTGCAGGAGGATGCGCAGCCGGGGGGCCTCGCCGTCGACCAGCCAGTACGGGCCGCGGTTGCGCCCGGCCAGCGGCAGCAGTTCGGGATCGCGGGTGCGGTCCTTGCCCCAGCCCACGCGCAGGCCCCAGCGCGCGAAGTCGCCGTAGGCCCGGCTGATCACCATGCGCAGGTTGCGCGCGCTGGCGAACTGCTCGCGCAGCTGGGTCTCGCGCACCCAGCCCTCGCCGGCCTGCGCCGCCAGCCACAGGCGCAGCAGGATCCAGAGCGACTGGTGCCGCACCGGCTTGCCGAGCACCCTGGCGGGCGCCTCCAGTTCGATCTCGATCGGGGCGAGGGCCCTGCCGTCTTTGCGTGCGTCGATGCGTGCGTCGTTCATGCGCCGAGTCTGTCACGCGCGTCGGCGCGGGGTGACAAAAGTTACAGCAGTGACGACCGCGACGACAGCCGGCATTGGGAAGCACGGCCAGCGGGTCGACACTGCGGGCATCCCAACCGCTGCCGGAGTCGCCGATGTCGCTGTCCCCGTTCCGTACCGCCACGCTGGCCGCACTCCTCTGCATGGGCATCGCGTCCGTCCTCGCGCCGACGGCGCAGGCGAAACCGCCGGCGAAGGCCGCCGTCCCCTCCCCCGCCGCGCGCTTCGCCGACTACGGCCATCCGGGCAGCTTCCTGCTCCAGCGCGACGGCAAGGCGGCGCAGGTGGTGCATGGCGGCGACCGGGTCGATGCCGCACTGCGCCCGGCCTCGACCTTCAAGGTGCTGGTGGCCCTGGTCGCGTTGCAGACCGGCACCCTGCGCGATGCCGACGAGGTGGTGCCGTGGAACGGCAAGCGCTACCCGAACCAGCCGCAGTGGGAGCGCGACATGAGTCTGCGCGAGGCGATGCAGACTTCCAGCGAAAGCTTCTTCGGCGTGCTCGCCAACCGCATCGGTCGCGAGCGGCTGGCGACCTGGGTGCAGCGCCTGCAGTACGGCAACGGCCGCATCGGCGAGGTCCCGGCGCAGGCCTGGCATGACGGCGTGCTGACCGTGACCGCGCGCCAGCAGCTGGACTTCATCGACCGCGTGCGTCGCGGCGCGCTGCCGGTCTCGCCCGCGCACATCGCCACGGTGAAGGCGGCGATGGCCGACGGCGAAATCGATGGCCGGCGCATCCACGGCAAGACCGGCACGCACCTCGACCGCGACGGCACGGGCAATGCCTGGTGGATTGGCTGGGTGGAGGGCGGCGGCAAGCCTGCGACCAGTTTCGTGCTCGGCATCGACCTGAAGTCGGGGGACGACCGGGCGAAGCGCATCGCACTCGGGAAGCAGCTGCTGCGCGACAACGGCGTGCTGCGGTGACGCGCCTCGTCGCGTTCGTCCTGCTGCTGGTCGCCACGCTGGATGCGCGCGCGCAGGTCTGGACGCCGCGCGACGACTGGACGCGGCTGTTCGCGGACGCGGGCGTGGAAGGCACGCTCGCGGTCGTCGACGAACGCGACGGCACGCGCCACGCGCACGGCGGTGCGCGCGCACGGCAGCGCTTCGTGCCGGCGTCCACGTTCAAGATCCCGCACCTGCTGTTCGCGCTGGACGCCGGGATCGCGACCGATCCCGGCCAGACCTTCCGCTGGGACGGCGTGCCGCGCCGCTTCGCGCACTGGAACCGCGACCAGACCCTGGCCGAGGCCATGCGCGGCTCCACCGTCTGGGTGTTCCAGGGGTTCGCGAAGGCACTGGGCGAGCGCCGCGAACGTCGCTACCTGCGCCGGCTGGGCTACGGCAACCGCAGCATCGCCGGCGGCATCGACCGTTTCTGGCTCGACGGCGGGCTGGCGATCTCGGCGATCGAGCAGATCGCGTTTCTCCGGAGCCTCCACCGCAATGCCCTGCCGTTCGATGACGCGCACCAGCGCCTCGTGAAGGATCTGATCCTGATCGAAACCGGTCCGCGACACGCGCTGCACGGCAAGACCGGCTGGATGTTCGAGTCCGAAGCGCAGCTCGGCTGGTTCGTCGGCTGGGTCGACACGCCCGAAGGCGCGGTGTTCTTCGCGCTCAACATGGACATGCCCGCAGGCGCTGCGGATGCGCCGAAGCGCGAGGCGATCGTGCGCGCGGCGCTGCGATCGATCGGGGCGCTGCCGGTGGAATGAGGCGAGGCGCGGATCAGCGCGCCACGGGAGCGGCCAGTGCGACGCCGCAATGCGGACAGTAGCGGACGCGCGGCTGCTTCAAGAGGAAATCGACTGGCGTCAAGCCGCCCCTCGCGAGGCGGAACCGGCACGCCACGCAGCGGAACGCGAACCATTTCGCCCAGAGCTGGACGGCCGCGAAACCCGTGGCGCCGACCATGATCATGAGGAAGCTCCATTCCGCGCACCAGCGGGTGAGCGCTGTCTCGTGGAACATCGACAGCGCACCGATGAACATGGTCAAGAGACCCGGCGCCAGCAGCAGCACGCTGATCCGCACGACCCAGCGCGCCTGCCGGCGCATGCCCTCCAATGCCGTTTCCTTCATTCCGCGCGACTAGCCCTTCTTCACCCACTTCAGCAGCGGCGCCCAGTCGTCCTGGTGCTCGCGCACGTGCTGCGAGTGGTAGTCGAACAGGCTGCGGCCCAGGCCGACCAGCATCACGTAGGCCTGGCTGTCGCGCAGTTCGGCGACGACCGGATACGGCCACTGCTTCAGCAGCTCCACCGCCTGCTGCGAGGCGTTGGTCCACGGGCGCAGGCGGTTGCCGACCAGCGCGACCTTCAGCTGGCCGCGACGCACGCGCGGATGCTTGGCGATGCCGTTGAGGAAGGGCACGGTGGCGTCGATGTCCAGCGTGGACGGCAGGATCGGCACGATCAGGCCGTCGGCGGCATCGAGAAAGGCTTCCAGCGAGTCGGCGGTGGAACCCGCCGGGGCGTCGATGATGATCCGCTGCGCGTCGTCGGGCACGTGCTTGGCCCAGCTGCGGCGCGTGCCGTCCACCGGCAGCACCGCGCTCTCCAGGTCGGCGCGGCGTTCGGCCCAGCGCGTCGAGGAATGCTGCGGGTCGGCGTCGACCAGCACGGTGCGATGCCCGTCCAGCGCCGCCTGCGCGGCGAGGTGGGTGGCGAGGGTGGTCTTGCCGACCCCGCCCTTCGAACTGGCGACCAGAACCGTTTTCATCGGCACCTCCCGCAGTGAAGATGCCGCAGCTTACCACCCGCATCGCCGCACGATTCAAGCACTTGCCGCCGCCTGGCCCGGGAATCCGGGCGATGCCGGCCCCGCTTTGCTATCGTCTGCGGCGTTTTCGGGCATCCCGCCCCCCGGCTGCATGCCGGCACGACCAGGACAGCATGAACGGACTGCAGGACCTCGTGGCGCTCATCCGCGCCGACACCCCTCTCATCGTGATCGAGACCCCGGACGAACCCCGGGTGGTGGAACTGTTCCGCCAGTCGCTGATGCACGTCTGGCGCACCCTGTTCCGCTGGTCGATCACCGAGGGCATGCGCCGGATCGACATGGACCGCGAGGACGAAGCCGATGTCGCCCCCGACGCCGGCGCCACCCTGCAGGCGATCTACCGCCACGACCAGCGCGGCGTGTTCCTGCTCCTCGACTTCGCCCCCTACCTGAAATACGCCGGCACCCTGCGCCAGGTCCGCGACATCCTGCAGCGCCGCAACTGCCTGCCGCACGTGCTGGTGCTGGTCGGCAACAAGGTCGAGCTGCCCGAGGACCTGGAGGCGCATGCGGTGCGCTACCGGCCGAAGCTGCCGGCCAGCGAGGCCCTGCTGAAGATGGTCAAGGACGAGGCCGCCGCCTACGCCCGCGAGCACGGCGGCAAGCGCGTCGAAGTCGACCCCGAGGCGGTCAAGCAGATCGTGCGCAACCTGCGCGGCCTCAGCGAGACCGACGCACGCCGCATCGCCCGCCACCTGATCTTCCGCGACGGCGTGCTCGGCGCTGAGGACCTGCCGGAGCTGGCCAAGCTCAAGTTCGAGCTGATCAACCGCAGCGGCCACCTGCACTACGAATTCGACCCGGTGAAGCTGGAGCACGTGATCGGCGCGAAGCGCGTCAAGCGCTGGATCGAGCTGCGCCGCGCCGCCTTCGTCGACGGCAACGTGCCGCCGGGGCTGGACCCGCCGAAGGGCGTGCTGCTGCTCGGCGTGCAGGGCTGCGGCAAGTCGATGCTGGCCAAGGCGATCGCCGCCGGCTTCGGCGTGCCGCTGCTGCGCCTGGATTTCGGCGCGCTGTACAACAAGTACCACGGCGAGACCGAGAAGAACCTGCGCGACGCCCTCGCCTCCTCCGAACAGCTGTCGCCCTGCGTGCTGTGGATCGACGAGCTGGAAAAGGGCCTCGCCAGCTCCGGCGGCGAGGACGGCGGCGTCTCGCGTCGCGTGCTCGGCACCTTCCTCACCTGGATGGCCGAACGCAAGTCGCCGGTGTTCATGGTCGCCACCGCCAACCAGGTGCACGAACTGCCCGCCGAACTGCTGCGCAAGGGCCGCTTCGACGAGATCTTCTTCGTCGACCTGCCCAGCGCCGAGTCGCGTGCCGAACTCTTCGCCCTCCACCTGCGCCGCCGCCAGGTCGAGTGCGACAGCTTCGACTTCGCCGCCCTCGCCGGCGCCTCCGACGGCTTCTCCGGCGCCGAGATCGAACAGGCCATCGTCGCCGCGCTCTACTCGGCCCACGCCAGCGGCCAGCCGCTCAGCGAATTCCAGCTCCGCGCCGAACTGAAGAACACCCGCCCGCTCTCGGTGCTGATGGCCGAACAGGTGCAGGAACTGCGCGAATGGGCGGGACCGCGGACGGTGCCGGCGGATTGAGGAATCCGTCTTCGCATCTGCACATCGCACCAGGGGAGAGCATCACGACATGTCGGCTACCGAGCTCTTCTTCGTGACGATCACGGCGGCGATATGCGCCAGCCTCGCGTTCCTGCTGCTCTACGCGATCTTCGTGCCTCGCCGGCTGGCAAAAGCCGGCATCAAGGTCGAGGAAGGGCGCTGGGATTTCCTCGTGATGCGCGGCTTGCCGCTCGCCCAACTGCAGGCCTATGCCTCGCTGCTGAGCCCGGACGAGCGACGCAGGCTGCACAATCGCTATCTGTTGGATGCGCCGTTGATCATCCTCGGGCTGTATTTCATTGCTGCCGTACTGATCCTCTACGACGGGCTGGTGCGGTGATTGCGCGCAAACCTGCTTGGGCCCGTGACCTGTCATGCGCATCGACCTCTTTCCGAACGGCCTGATCGACGATCTCGTCGTCGAAGATTGCTCGCTGCGCATCGAACGCACGGGAGACTCCAGGTACACGCTTCACATCACTGGTGCGTCGACGCTGACCATCGCTCTGTGGAGCACGCGCCGCGTTCCCCTGGCACTGGACCCGATCGACCTGATGGACTGGATCCGCATGGACCCATCGGCGCCCGTTGGCGGCTGCGTCGTCGAAACCGATGCATGCAACCTGCATCTCGAATCGATGACGCGTCGCCATTACTGGCTTGGCCTGTCCCGTGACGACAGCCTCAGCCATATCCATTTCGTCTCGCCCGGATACGTCAAGGCGCGCATCCTCACAGCCCCATGACGCAATAGGGTGCGGCTGGCCGCACCGTTTTTTCATCACGACGATCCGAAACCCGGTGCGGTGAACCGCACCCTATGGGGTTTGTGGCGACGTGGTGGACGGCGGAGCGGCCCAGTCCGCTGGATAGAGACCGGATGCGACCCAGCGATGGAACGAGGAATATGGCCAGTCGATGGCCCGTGCTGCGAGGCCGTGCTTGACCGGGTTGTAGTGGATGTATTCCACATGGGTGCGCAGGTCGTGCTCGTCGAGCAGGCTGCGCTCCCAGAATCGACGCTGCCAGATGCCGCGCTCCCCTCGCGCGATCTGGCTTGGACGTAGGACGCCTTCATGGGGAACCCCCCTTGAGAATCGTGCTTTCAGGCGCGCCCATCGCCGCGCATTGTCTGCATCGCCTTCGGGCAAGGTCCAGATGCAATGGAGATGGTTCGGCAGCACCACGATCGCGACGAGATCGAAGGGCAATGTCGCCCGGGTTTCGCGAAAGGCATTACGGAGGGCATCGATGTTCGCAGTCAGAATGCGATCACGGCGACGTTCGAGGTTGACGGTGAAGAAACAGGTGCGACCAGGCACCCAGAGGCGACGATAGTTCGACATATCTGTGACGATGCCCCGCGCGCATCGTCACGTCTGTCGGAAAACACCACATCGCCCTGTCAGGAAACCCGCTCGCCGCACCGGTTTTCGACGAGTTGCTCAAAAGCGATGCGGTGAACCGCGACCTATGGCACCCGCTTGAACTCGATCGTCTGCCCGCCCTGGCGCAGCGTCAGCGATGCGGCGGGGCCGTCGCCGTCGGCGAAGGTGAGTTCAGCGGCGACCTCGGGGACCGAGAACTGCACGGGCGACGAGGCCTGCAGCGTGAAGGCGGGCTGGCCGACCAGTTGTACCTTCAATGCCTCGCCTTCGATGAACAGCTTCATGAGCATGCCCGGGACGCTGTAGGTGCCGGTCAGGCGCTCCAGCACGGGGCGCGGGAGCACGATGCCCCTGGGTTCGGCCGGCAGGGGTTCATCGCTGCGCGCGCCGACCACGCCCTCGCCCTCGCCGTTGGCGAAGAAGCGCATGCCGGTGATGCGACCGGTCGGATCGCGCTGCAGGGTCATCCGGTTGAAGCCGTCCTCGTACAGGAATTCGTCCTTCGCGATCGGGATCAGCGACGAACGGTTGCTGCCGGTGCGCTGCGCCGTCAGCCGGCCTTCGACGACGCGCAGGGTGCGCACGACGTCGGACGGGAAGCGGTACACGCCTTCCGCGGCCTGCAGCGTGGCGGCATCGACGGGGATGGCGATCGGCGCGGGATAGGGATTGCCCAGCGCGATCGCGGCCAGCCTGCGCGCCAGCGCATCGGGCCGTTCCCGGCCGGGATAGGTGTCGTCGTTCTCCAGCACGACCACGGTGATGTCGGGACCGGGCAGGTAGGCGAGGAAGCTCGAGAAGCCGAAGATGCCGCCGCCATGCTGCAGTTGCGGCTGGCCGCGCACGGTGTCGGCGGTCAGGCCGAAGCCGTAGCCGACGCCCGGATCGGCGGCCTTGCCTTCGGGCGTGATCATCCGCCGGTAGGTCTCCGACTTGAGCACGCGGCCTTCGTGCAGCGCGCGGTTCCAGCGCAGCAGGTCGTCGACGTTCGACACCAGCGCACCGGCGGCATGCGGCTGGGTCATGCTCAGCTGCATCGCCGGCGCGGGCTTGCCGCCGTCGAAGGTGTAGCCCTTCACCTGCTTCGCGACGATGGCCGGGTCGTGCCCGTCACCGGTATCGCGCATGCTCAGCGGCTCGAAGAAGGTGGTGCGCAGGTAGTCGTGCCACGGCTGGCCGCTCGCCGCCTCGATCACCGCCCCCGCCAGGACGTAGCCGGAATTGTTGTAGGCCCATTGCGTGCCCGGCGCGAAATCCACCGGATGGTCCTTGAACACGTCGATCAGCTGCGCGGTGGTGAGGTCCTTGGCGATGGGGCCTGCCATGTGGCCCGGGATGCCGGTGTAGCTCTTCACGCCCGAGGTGTGGTTGAGCAGCTGCAGCACGGTGATGCGGTCGCCGTTCGGATACCCCGGCACGTATTTCGACAGCGGATCGTCGAGCTTCACCTTGCCGGCCTCGACCAGCGCGAGCACACCGGCGGCGGCGAACTGCTTGGTCACCGAGCCGATGCGGAAGCGGTCTTCCGGCTTGAGCGGCACGCCCGCCTCGACATCGGCGCGTCCACGCGCACCGCGATAGATCACCGCGTCGCCGCGCGCGACCAGCACCGCCACGCCCGGCGCATCCTCGGAAAAGCTGCGCAGCAGCAAGGCGTCGATCTCGCGCGCGGCGCTCGTGGCCTGCTCGGAGACCGGCGGAATTTCAGTCGCGATGCACGCCGGTGCGGGCGCGAACGAGAGGACCAGGGCGAGGAACAGCGACGATCGAGTCATGGGATGCCTGCGAGGGAAAGGGAACGGCGCCGGCATGCGCCGGCGCCGGGAAGTCGTGGAATTCAGGTGGAATCGCTGCCGCTGATCCACACGCTGCGCGTGCCGACGCTGTAGCCGCCGCTGTTGTCGAGCGCGGTGACGGTGATGGTATAGGTGCCGGCGGCGGCGTAGACGTGCTGGGTGGTGATCTGGTTACCGGCGATGCTGGCCGTGGTGCCGTCGCCGAAGTCGACGACGAGGTAGACGACGCTGCCATCGGGATCGTAGGCGCCGACTGTGATGTCGAGCGCGTAGTTGGTGATGTAGTGGTTGATGTAGATCCAGGGCGTCTGGTTGCTGGTGCGGACGAGCCTGGCCGGTGTATCGCCCGCGCGTCGCGCGGTGTCCTGCAGGCGCGCCGTTTCCGGAATGGGGGCAGCGAGGGCGGTGGTGGCGGCAGTGGCCATCGCGACGGCCAACGCAACGGGCCGTGCGACACGCTGGTGACGGGCTACGGATTCACGCATGGGTCCTCTCCTTGGCGGTGGTGCCGCGCGCGGCGGCATGGCGGCGCATGCCCACAGCCTGCGCCGACCCACACCCTAGCGACGCCGGCGGGGATTTGCACGTGCCCCTTGCCGGGCGCTCAGGCCGTCGAACGCGCCAGCCACCAGCCTGTGATCGCGTGTCGCGGGCGCGCGGCCCAGGGCGACACGAGAGTCACCTGGTGGGTCTGGGGCACACGGAACAGGCTCAGCGAATTCCAGCGCGGCAGGAAGGTCTCGGTGATGGCGCCGGTGGCGTCGTCGATGAACTGCAGCTGCCCGCCCCAGTCCGGCCGCCACTCGCGGCTGAGGTTGATCACGAAGGCGTAGCGCCGGCCTTCGTTGACGTCGAGGTCCTGGTGCGGCATCAGGAACTGTCCGGGCCGGTAGCGCGTGCACTGCGCGCTGGCATGGGTGAGCGCCGGATCGTCGCCGAGGTAGCGCGCGAATTCGAGGAACATCGGCGTGTTGAGGAAGCGCAGCACGTGATGCGCGAGGAGGCCGGGATCCCAGCCCTCCTTCGCCGCGCGGACCAGCATGTAACTGTCGTACGAGAACTGGTAGTGATCGGCCGCCAGCGCATGGCCGCGGCGCAGCAGCGTTTCGAACGCGGCATCGTCCGGATACGCGCCGCGCGGCGTGGTCCGCGACTCGCCGCTGCTGCGCTCGGCCAGCTGCCACGGGGTGCGCGTCGACAGCTCGTCGGCCAGCGCTTCGGCGGCATCGGCCTGCAGGAAATCCGGAATCTGCACCCGCGACCGCAGGGCGAGCGCGTGTCGCCAGCGTTCGATGTCGATCTCGTCGTTGATCATGCCCGGTCGCCGGATCGAGGTCCGCCCATCCTACCGCGCCCACAACGGCAGGGTCAGCAGCGAGAGCAGCAGGCCGTAACCGACCACCGCCGCGGCGAGGCGCGGCGCGAGGTTGTGCGAGATCGCCAGCGCGCCTGCGGTGACCATCGACGGCATCGCCGACTCCAGCACCGTGGTCCGCGCCATGTCGCCCTGCATGCCGATCGCACGCACCAACAGCCAGGCCAGCGCCGGCATCGCCAGCAGTTTCAGCAGCAGGCCGCTTGCCAGCGGCTTGAGCTCATCGCGCGGCAACGCCAGCTTCACCGACAGGCCGATGGTCAGCATCGCCAGCGGCAGCAGCGCGTCCGACAGGCGCTGCAGCCCGCCCGCGATCCAGGCCGGCGGCTCGACGGGCATCACCGTGAAGCCGAGGACCAGCGCCCAGATCGGCGGAAAGGTCGCGATGCGCCGCGCCATGTCGGCGATGGTGGGCGTGCGATCGCCGCCGTAGCGCGCCAGCACCCACAGGCCGAAGGTCGACAGGATGAGGAAGGAGCCGAACTGGTCGTAGATCACCGCGTACGGCAGCGCGTGTTCGCCGATCAGCGCCTTGGTCAGCGGAAAGCCGAGGAAGCTGGTGTTGCCCAGCGCCACCGTCAGCAGCAGCACCGCGCGCTCGTCGTCGCGGAAGCGCAGCAGGCGCGCGGCCAGGGTCACCAGCAGCACCGACGCGAGCAGGAGCACCCACGGCACCAGCGCCACGCCGAACAGGGCGGGCTCCAGGTGCAGGCGTGGCGCGTGGCGCAGCACCGCCGCCGGCAGGCACACGTACAGCACGACGAGGTTGAGCGTCTGCGCCGCATTGCCCGGCAGCACGCGCAGGCGCTGGAAGGCATAGCCCAGCGCGAGCATCAGCAGGATGAGGGCGAAGGCGTCGTGGGCCATGTCGATGAGACGAACGCGCGGTGTGCGTCAGGGCGAACCGCGTCGCCAACCCGCCGGCGGCGCGGGCGGAAAGCCGGCTTCGACCACGAGCTGCCGCATCACCATGCGCTCGGTGATGTGCATGCCGCCACGGATCAGTTGCGCGAAGCGGCGCGTGAAGGTGCGCGGGTCGCGCGCATACGCCTGCTGCATGCAGCCCATCAGCCAGTCGCCTTCGCGCCGCGATGCCTCGGCTTCCGCCTTCTCCGCATCGGTGCCCGGACCGCGCAGGAACATTCCGCCGCCGATCGCTTCGGCCATCAGCACGTCGCTGCGACGCAGCAGGACCTCGGCGACATGGCGGCATGCCTGGTGGCGCGCCGCAGAGAGATCCTCGGCGCGACAGGGCGTGGAGATCCGCTGGAAGGGCGGGATTCCGGACGATGCCCAGAACACCATGGCCATGGCGGCGGCCTGCTCTTCCTTCGTCATTCCGGGCATTGCCGCGCCCATGCGCGCAAGCCCCGGCGAGGATGCGCGCGACAGCGTGTCGATGAACAGTCGCAAGCCATCGTCGTAATGGCTGTCGTAGACCGACGTGGCCGCGGCCGCCTCGAACAGCGCCGGTTCCGGCAGCGTCGAATGCAGCAAGGGCACGAGGTTCCGCGGTTCGAGCGTGCGCCAGCGTCCCACGAGTGCCTGCCTGCGCGCTTCGTCGTGACGCTCGAGATGCAGCGCGAGGACCAGCACCGTCACCTCATCGGGCGCGCGACGCTGCGCCTCGTCGATCCACTCGCGCACCTTGGGGTCCATCCGTTTCGGCTGCGCGGCCGGAGCGCCGGTGCCCCGCGGCCCCGCGCCGAGCAGCGCCCCATCCCGGAGCAGCGCCGCCAGGGCCAGCGCCTGCGAGTCGCCGAGGCGGGCGACCTCGTCGGCCAGCGCCAGCATGTCGGCACGACCGGCTTCGTTGCGCGCATTCTGGACGGCCGGGGAAAGCACCGGGGCTGCGCTGCTTGCATCGCCCTGCTGGATCGATAGGGTCCTGGCGCCCACGCTGGCGGCGGCCGCCTGCGCTTCCGGCGGCGGCGGTGCATCGGCCGATTCACAGGCAGCGAGGCCGCAGACCGCGACCAGGAGGGGAAGGATGGCTCGGCGAATCATGCGGCGGTCTTCAGGGACGACGAAAGCGGGGGGCGCCCGGTACTGCCGACATTCGACCTGCATCCGGATGCGACGTCAAACCCCGCCAATGACAAGGCAAACGCGAAGTGCGTCACGGCACACGGGCGCAGGCCAGCGGAATCGCCCCGGCGCCTGCGCTAGCATCGACATCGCCCCGCTCCGGGGCCGACGCATAGGACATGCCATGAAGACACGACGCCTGCTCGCCCATCCCTTCCTGCTCGCCATCGCGCTGACCCTGGGCAGCACCGGTTACGCGAACGCCATCTGCACCCCGTCGACCTACGCCTACTGCTGGGAACAGTACGAAAGCTGCATCGTCAACGGCGGTGACGAAGACGCGTGCGTCTCCGAGTACTTCGCCTGCCTCTCGCGTCGCGGCTGCGGCTGACGCCAGCCACGTCGCGCAACGAAGTCCGCGCCACGGCTAGGGGCGCGGACACATGCCGACATCGGACTCAATACCCCGCCGCCATGCCGTCCTTGCGCGATTCGCTGGCGCCGACGTAGCCGCCGTCGGGGTTGACCATGATCGCCTGGTAGCCGCCGTAGGGGCCGTCGGCGAAGCGGACCGAGTGGCCCTTGCGCATCAGCGCGCGGATGGTTTCGATCGAATAGCCGGTTTCCAGGTCCACTTCGCCGCCATCGGTCATCGCGGTGCTCTGCCCGGCCGGTTCGGTGCTGCCGTCGTGCTGGATGCGCGGCGCATCGCCGGCTTCCTGCAGGTTCATGCCGAAGTCGATCATGTTCAGCAGGATCTGCACGTGGCCCTGGGGCTGCATCGCGCCGCCCATCACACCGTAGCTCAGCCACGGCTTGCCATCCTTCGTGACGAAGGCGGGAATGATGGTGTGGAAGGGCCGCTTGCCCGGCGCGAAGCTGTTGGGATGGCCACGCTTGAGCACGAACTGCTCGCCGCGATCCTGGAAGATGAAGCCCAGCCCGGGCGGCGCCATGCCGCTGCCCATGCCGCGATAGTTCGACTGGATCAGCGAAACCATCATGCCGTCCTTGTCGGCGGTGGTGAGGTAGATGGTGTCGCCTTCGTTCAACTCGGGGATGATCCCCGGCTCGGCGGCCTTCATCGCGCGGTCCATCGAGATCAGCTTGCCGCGTTCGCGCGCGTACTCCTTCGAGATCAGGCGTGCGGTCGGCGTCCTGTAGAAATCCGGATCGGCATACGAGGCGGCGCGGTCGGCGAAGGCGAGCTTCTTGGCTTCGACGAACAGATGGATATGTTCGGGGCTGCCGAAGCCGTAGGACTTCAGGTCGTAGGGTTCGAGCAGGTTGAGGATCTGCAGGGCGGCGATGCCCTGCCCGTTCGGCGGCAGTTCCCACACGTCGTAGCCGCGATAGTTGGTGCTCACCGGGTCGACCCACTCGCCGCGATGCGCGGCCATGTCCTCGTAGCGCAGGAAGCCGTCGTTCGCCTTGAAATACGCATCGATGGTGCGCGCGATCTCGCCCTTGTAGAACGCATCGCGACCGCCCTCGGCGATCTTCTGCAGCGTGTTCGCCAGATGCGGATTGCGCCAGGTCTCGCCCCTGCGCGGCGCGCGGCCGTCGATGGTGAACTGCTCCTTGAAACCCGGCCATTTCGACAGCACCGGCACGCTGCGCCCCCAGTAATAGGCGATGACTTCGTGCACCGGATGGCCGTTGCGCGCATAGGCGATCGTCGGTGCGAGGTTCTGCGCCATCGTGCGCCGGCCGAACTTCGCGTGCAGCGCGAACCAGGCATCAACGGTGCCCGGCACGGTCACCGGCAGCGGCCCGTGCGGCGGGATGTCCTTCAGGCCGCGACGCTCGAATTCTTCCAGCGTCAGCGCCTTGGGCGAACGCCCGGAGCCGTTGTAGCCGTGCAGCTTCTTCGTCTTCGGATCCCAGACGATCGCGAACAGGTCGCCGCCGATGCCGTTGCCGGTCGGTTCCATCAGGCCGAGCGCGGCATTGGCGGCGATGGCGGCATCCATCGCGGTGCCGCCGTCGCGCATGACCTGCAGGGCGATCTGCGTCGCCAACGGATGCGAGGTCGCGGCCATGGCCTGCGGTGCGTAGACCTCGCTGCGCGTGGCGAAGGGTTTGCCGGTGACGCGGTCGGCGGCGACCGCCCCCATCGCACAGGTCAGCGAAGCGGCGAGCAGGGCGACGCGCGCCACGGCGCGGACGGAGGACGATCGGTTCGGACGGAGAGGCATCGGTACGCTCCGGAAGACAAGGCACACAGGGTAGCGCCCCCGCACGGGACGGAAAGGACCCGGATTGGCGTCTTGGGCCGGCGCGGCCCGGTCCGCGACCGGCTCAGCGCCGCGCGCCGAACGCCGCGATCAGCGCCTCGTTGTCGATCGCCGGGGAATACAGCCAGCCCTGCACGCCCTGCACGCCGCAGTCGCGCAGGCAGTCGGCCTGCGCCGGTGTCTCCACGCCCTCGGCCACCACATCGATGCCCAGGCTGTTCGCGAGCTGCGACACGGCGCGGACGATGGCGAGGTCGGCGTGGTCCTGCGGCAGCCCTGCGACGAAGCTGCGATCGATCTTCAGCGTGTCGATCGGCAGCCGCTTGAGATAGCTGAGCGAGCAGTAGCCGCTGCCGAAATCGTCCAGGGCCACGCGTACGCCCAATGCGCGGATGCGCGCGAGCGTCCTGGCGGCGGCGTCCTGCTCGCGCAGCAGCATCGTCTCGGTCAGCTCCAGGCACAGGCGTTCGGGCGGCAGGTGCGATTCGGCCAGGGCCATCTGCACGTCGTTGATCAGGCCGGCCTGCTCAAACTGGCGCGCGGACACGTTGACGCGCAGCAGCGGCGCGATGCCGTCGCGTACGGGCCAGCGCATCGCCGCGCAGCAGGCTTCGAGCAGGACCCAGCGACCGAGGCGCACGATCAGGCCGGAGGTCTCGGCGACTTCGATGAACTCGCTTGCGGAAATGATGCGACCGGCATCGTCGCGCCAGCGCAGCAGGGCCTCGGCGGACCGCCAGCGTCCGTCACGCAGGTCGACTTCGGGCATGTAGTGCAGCAGCAGGTGGCCATTGGCGAAGGCCTCGCGCAGCGCCTGTTCGGTGCGCAGCCGTTCGAGCAGGCCGCGATGGCGGTCGGCGTCGAACACCTCGCAGCGGTTGAAGCCGGTGTCCCGAGCGCGATGGCAGGCGTTCTCGGCGTTGCGCAGCAGCGCGTCGGCCGAAGGCGCCACCAGGTCGCGCGAGAACGCGATGCCCGCCGACACCACCACCGGATGCGCGGCGTCGCCGAGCGGCTCGAAACCTGCCTGCAGCAGGTCGATGCAGCGTTCGGCCAGGGCCAGCGCCTCTACTTCCTGCTGCTGACGATGCGGGATCACCGCGAAGGCATCCTCGCGCACGCGCGCCAGCGTCGCCGTATGGCCCAGCGCGTCGCGCAGGCGTTCGGCGGCATCGGCGACCAGCCGCTGGCGATCCGCATCGTCGCCCGCCACTTCGGGCGGGATCTCCAGCTGCAGGTGCACCACGACCAGGCCGTTGTCCTGCTCGTGCATCGGCCGCAGCGCGATGTGCGCGACTTCCAGCAAGTGGTCGCGATTGGGCAGGTTGGTCTCGGGATCGTGGCGTTCGATGTAGCGCAGGCGGCTTTCGACCTCGCGCCGGCGGCTGATCTCGTAGGCAGCGGCGATGTAGTCGCCGATGCTGCCGGCGAAGGCCTGGTCTTCGGGCGTCCACATCCGGGCGCAGCCGACATGCTCGTGGCAGACCACGCCGAGCAGTTCGCCCTCGCTGCGGATCGGCGCATCGAGCAGCGACTGCACCTGATGGCGTTCGAAATAGGCCTGGAAGCGGTCGTCGGCGGCGGGACTGTCGCCGACATGCACGTCGGCGACGTCGATCACGCGCACGTCGTCGAGCTGGTCGGCGTATGCGCCGACGAGGGGCAGTTCCTCCTCGAACCCGGGCGGGTTGTGGCGGCGCAGGCTGCGTTCGTAGGCATGGATGCAGCGCATCCGGCCGCGCGCGTGATCGCAGCGCCAGACGTTGACGCGCTCGATCTCCAGGGTATCGGCGGCGATCTCGCAGATCAGCGCGATCGCGCTCTCGAGGGTGCAGTCCTCGCTCCAGACCCGTCGCCCCATGGCGACCAGCGCATGGTTGTGCCGGCGCGCCAGCGCGCCGCGATCCAGTTGCCTCGGGCTCCCCGCACCTGCCGCCATGGTCGCGTCCTCGGTCGCACGGCCACGACCGCACCGCGCAGCCATAGGCGTGAATGATCGGACAGCTTAACGCGGAAACCGGCGTCGATCGGACAGCCCGTCGCCGCCCGGAGGCGACGACGGACGCGGCTCAGTTGACCGTGCAGTTGAGCGTGATGACCACCGCGCCGCCATTGGGCAGGGTCGGTACCGTGGCACCTGCGCCCTGCAGCGCGGCCACCAGCGCGGCACCGGTCGGCACCGGGCAGGCTGCGCCACCCGACGCAGCGCAGGTCGCGGTCGAGCAGGTCAGGTTGCTCGGCGCCGGATCGGTGATGACCGCGCCGTTGGCGGCGTCCGGGCCGAGGTTGCTCACGGTGATCGTGTAGGTGGTCGGCGTACCGGAAACCACGGTGTCCGCAGCCTGGTCGACTTCACCGTTCTGCCCCGGGGTGTTGGTCTTGGTCAGGCGCAGGTCGGCCTGGGCGTTGCGGGTATTGGTGAAGGTGCAGGTCAGGTCGTCGCCGGCCGCGGCGGTCACGTTGAACGTGGTGCCGCTGCCCGAGGGCGTCTGCCCGCCGACGAGGGCATTCGTGCAGGCGTAGGTCGTGGCGTAATTGGCGAGGTTCGCGCCGGACGCACCCGCTTCGCTGAAGGTATAGCTCGCGCCCACCGCGCCCGGATTGAGGGTGGCCGTCCCCGTGGCGGTCGTGCCTGCCCCGGTGGTCGTGACCGAAGCCGGGCCGCCCGTGCCGACGATGTTGAGGGTGAACTGGTCGCCTGCATTGAAGCGCCCGCTCGGCAGTGCCTTCTGCAGGCGCAGGATCGGCAGCTTGGTGTTGGTGAAGGTGCAGGTGAAGCCGATGCTCGCCGCCACCTCGGCACCGGTGATGGTGTAGGTGCTGCCGCTGAGGCTGCCGACGGTGGCGCTGGCGGCATTGACGCAGGTCGCACCCGTGAGGGACCAGCCGGCAGGCAGGCTGTTCTCGTTGATGGTCACCGCCGTGGTCGGCGCTGCGATCGTGAAGACCTGGGTGCCGGCGATGCCGGTATCGCCGTCGACCTGGGTCGGCGTGTTGGCGGCAGCGGTCGTCACGGTACCGGTGGTCTGCACGGTATTGGTCAGGGTGAAGCCGAACGGTCCGCCGGCACCACCGATCGTGGTCTTGCGCAGGGTGAGCGTGCGGCCGACCTGGAACTGGTAATCCTCGACTTCGCCGCTCTGCACGGTGCCCGTCGGCGTGTTGCAGTTGTCCAGCGCGGTGTTGTTGGTGCAGACGCGGAAGCGCGCGAAGGTCGGGCCGATCACCGCACCCAGCGGCACCACGATGTTGAGGTTCACCGTGCCCGCGGCCACGGCCTGCGCCGTGACCATCTGCTCGCCGGCGTCGTTGAAGTCGCCGTCGACGTTCCAGTCGAACCAGGCGCTGAGGAAGCCCGAGCCGTTCTGGATGCTCACCGGAACCACGGTGGTCTGGCCGATCGGCAGCAGCGGCGTCAACGTGACGCCGTCTTCATCATCGGTGTTGTTGACGTCGTCGCCGGTGGCGGTGGGACTGTTGAGCAGCGAGGCATCGGCGTCGACCGTCGCACCGAGACGGATGCCGGTGACGGTGTGCGTCGGATTGCCGTAGCTGATCGGCGCATCGGGTACGTCGGCGTTGTCGGATTCGAGGAGGAAGGAGGCGTTGGTGGCACCGTAAGTCAAAGTCGTGACCAGGCCCGCCATCTGCAGTGTGTACAACGAACCGGGCGTCGCGCCGCCGTTTCGGAAGTAGACGCCACCGGTGAGGCCGTTCGGTTCATTGTTGGTATTGCCGAAGGGCGTGTCGAAATTGCCGGCTGCGTTGGTGACGGAGGGGGTCACGAGGGCAACATGCCCCGCTGGCAGGACGAAGCCTTCCGTGCTGGCATTGGTACCGGTCACCAGCTTGCCGTCGTCGGCTTCATCCGGCGCCTGACCAGCGTCGTAGGCGGCGGGCGCAAGACTGGAATTGCCCGGCGTCCCGGTGGTGACCTGTGCGGTGGCCGTGGCATTGCGCACGAAACCGGTGACGGTCTGCTCGACGTTCTGGAACACCGAAGCGACCAGCATGGCATCGTCGCCGGCGTTGGTCGGTGCGACGGTATCCGGCAGGGTAATCGTGACCGTGCCCGAGGCCGCTCCCCCCAGCAGCGTGTCGATCTCGTTCTCGAACAGCACGATATGGAAGGTGTCCACCGAAAACGATGCCGTGCCCGCCGGCGAACCGGTCGGCGACGTGCTGATGCGGATGAAGCGCGTATCGCCGCTGGGCGTGCCGCCGATGACCAGCGCGTTCTGCTTGTTGATGGTGCCGCCGGGGCCGACCACGCGCGCGGTCAGCTGGTTGTTGGAAGTCGTCGCCGGTGGTGTGCCGATGCGCGGTTCGGGGTAGTTGTCGCCCAGGCCGGTGCCTGCGGTGTTGCCGTTGGTGCAGAGGCCGCCGCTGTTGTCCGCATTCGAGCAGTGGTCGCGCTCGAAGGAAACCCAGATGAAGAGCGCACGGTTCTTGCCGCTCGGAATGTTGAAGGACGCGATGCTGGGCGTGCCGGTGGCGCCAGCGCCGCTGGCCGTGGCGGACTGCGTATTGAGATGCTGCACCTGCGCGGCCTGCGCGATCGGCATGGCCAGCAGCATGGCTGCGGCCAGCAGAAGCGTGCGCCAGGCGGATGGCGACGAGGGCGTGGATGCCTTCGCCCGGGAATCGCGAGCCGACGCTGCATCACGTGCATTCACTTGCATGGAAACACCTCGGTAACGTTGACGTGACTGCCGCGTGGGCCGGCAGGCCCGCACGCGTCCGGAAATCCCTCCTGGCACCGAAGACAACGTCCCGGGACACCGGATTCAGGCGTCCCGGGCAGCACTCGCACCATACGGCGCAAGCGCCATCACGATCATGCTGTTACGTCTGACAGGATAGACCATCCGCAGCGGAATGGTTGCCACTCATCGGAAGCATGGATCTGCATTGCAGGTTGCACGACCCCGTGTTTCCGAGGCCATGCACGATGATCGTTCGCAAGCGGATCGCGCAAAAGAAACGGGGCCCCGAAGGGCCCCGTGCTCATCGCAGCCGTGTCGCGATCGTGCTTATTGCACGGTGCAATTCAGGGTGAAGGTCACGGAACCACCGTTGGGCAGGGTCGGCACGGTGGCGCCGGCGCCCTGCAGCGCAGTGACCAGCGCAGCGCCGGTCTGCGCCGGGCAGACCGCGCCGCCCGCAGCGCTGCAGGTCGCGGTGGCGCAGTTGAGGTTGGTCGGTGCGGGGTCGGTGACGACGGCGCCGTTCGCCGCGTTCGGGCCGTTGTTGGTCACGGTGATCGCGTAGTTGCTGGGCGCACCGGAGACCACGGTGTCGGCGGCCTGGTCGACGTTGCCGTTGGCGCCCGGCGTGTTGGTCTTGGTCAGCACAAGGTCGGCATTGGGCACCGGCACGTTCGCGACGACCTGGTTGTTGGGCGCAGAACCCACGCTGCCGCCATTGCGGTCGTTGACCGCGCCGGTCTGCCCGGTGAACGTCACCTGCGTCTGTCCGCCACCCGGCGGCAGCACGTAGTTGAAGCTGCAGGCGATCTGGTTGTTGGGCGCGATCGGGCTCAGGCCGGCGGGCGGCACGGGGATCGCCGGCACGCAGTTCAGCGCGGAAATGGTGCCCGCGCTCGCGGTCGGCGTGCAGGTCGGCGAGTACGCGATGTTCGGCCCCTGGTTGGTGCAGGTCAGGGTGACCGGGTAGGTGGTGCCCGGCACGATCGAGGCCGGCAGGCCGGAGAAGGCCGGCGTCATGTCGGAGACTTCGCCCGAGAGGCCAAAGATCCAGCCCTCAGCGCCGTTGGCCGGCCAGGCCACGCCGTCGCTGGCGCGCATGTACATGCGCAGGTAGACGCGGGTGATCGCGGTGCCGGTGACGTGCACCGAGCCGCAGGCACCCGAATTGGCCACGTTGCAGTTCGCCGCAGGCGTGGCGATCAGATGATTGATCTGGTTGCCCGCGACGCCGAATGCGGCATTGCCCGACAGGCGCGTGATGCCGGTGGCGCCGATCGAGCTGCCGGGCACCAGGTCGAACTCGGCGGTGAAGCCCTTGCCGCCTGCCGTACCGCCGAGGCCCGCGATGTGCATGACGAGGTTGGACACCGGCACGTTCAGGTCGATCTGCAGGTCGGCGAACTGGAAACGACCGTTCGCGGGCGAACCTGCGGCCAGCAGGCCGTTGGTGCGGAACTCGAACTGGGCACCGTGGTTCGTGCCGACCGTGATGCCGGTGCCGGCCGCGACCGTGGGCAGCGAAGTGAACTGCGCGCTCTGGCCGCCGCCGAGGAAGTTCATCGGGGCGTAATGCGGATCGTTGACGACCGTGCCGCCGATCATCGCGCCGTTGGTGGTGAAGTTGGTCGCATTCGCGAACTGCTGGTTGAGGATCGTCAGCGTCGCCGTCGGCGTGGTGGCGCCGACCGCAGCGAAGGTGTTGCCGCCCGGATTGTCGGTGTTGTTCTGGAAGGTGATGGTCAACGGCCCCTGGAACGGGGGCGTCGCCGCCGTACTGGCGCCCGTCGAATTCATCTCGATGGCGCGCTGCGCGAAGGCAAGCCCCGGAGCGAGAAGCAGCGCCGCAAGCGACGCGACAGCAGCCAGTCGCTGGCGGAAGGAAGTGCGTGGATCGACGGTGGTCTTGTGCATGTTCGCTTCGTGTTCTTGAGGCTGAGCGGTTCCGCGCCGTGCGCATCCATGCGCACGGCTCCGTGGCGTCGGGAAAAGGGGATCAGTACCAGCCGACGAGGTTCACGAACCATCCCTTGTGGTCGTAATCGAAGTCGGTGAGGTCGTCGCTGAATTCGGTGAAGTTGTAGCCGACGCCGAGGCGCAGGTTCTTGCCGAGGTTGCGATCGATGCCGAACAGGAAGCCCTGGCGGTCGCCGCCGTCCTTCACGCCGAGCCAGCGGTACTCGGCCAGCGTGTGCCAGTTGTCGGCGAAGGCGTAGCGGCCCTGGATCGCGGCGAAGGTCGCGCCCGAGTCCGCCCACTGCCCGCTCAGGCGGCCGAAGCGCACCTCGCCTTCGCGACGCAGCAGCTTGCCGGCGAATTCCCACTGCACGTTCGGCTTGTAGATGCCTTCGAGCGAAAGCACCTGGCTGCGCTGGTCGTAGTTGGCGACGTTGTCGCCCACCTGCTGCAGCGCGGACACGTCGTACAGGTAGGTATAGCGACCGAGCAGCGCCCACTTGCCGGAATCGAACGGCCTGTAGGCGAAGCCGAAGTTGCCTTCGATGAACTTCGCGCCGGCGGTGGCCAGCAGGTCGTCGGTCGTCTTCGAGTAGTTGAAGCGCGCCGCGATCCGCCAGCTGTCGTTGAGCTTGTGCGTGAAGTTGTTGGTCGTGACCCACTGCGTCCGCTGCTCCGCGCCGCTGTCGTCGCGCCACTCCAGCTTGCTCTGCCACTGCGTGTCGTTGGAACTGCGGCCGCCGCTGATGCTGATCGCGCGGCGGTCGACGTTGCCGACGTCGCGGTCGAGGTTGGCGTTCTGCAGGGTGAAGCCCAGGGTCCAGCCCACGCCCGGATAGAAATCCATGCCGAAGGTGTGCGCCAGGCCCGACTCGTTCGGCGCCTTGAGGAACTGGCTTTCGTTGAACAGGTTCACCTGGTTCGACAGGCGCCAGCGCTGGCCCAGCGTCCAGCCCGAGTTGAGGCGGTCGTTGAACAGAGGGTCGTAGTCGGTCCTGTCGGTCGAATAGGTGTAGCGACCGTAGATCGTGTGCTCCGGGCTGATCCGGTATTCGCCGTTGATCTGCGCCGCGTCGCCGCGGTCGCCGCTGGTCACTTCCGCGCCGATGCTCGACAGGTCGCCGAACAGGTACTTCGCGCCGAGAGTCAGCGCGTCGTTGTCCGCGTAGCGGCCGTCGTCGTCGTCCACCGTGAACTGCGCGGTGCCGTAGACATCGAGGCTGCTGCCGAAGCGATGCGTGTACTGCAGCGCGGCGAGCAGGCCGGCGGCCTCGCCCAGCAGGCGCTGTTCCTCGACCCGGCGCAGCTCGGCGGACAGGCGGTTGTGGTCGTTGATCCGCCACTCGCCGGTCACCTGCGCCTGGGTCAGCGCATCGGCACCGCGTTCGGCGCGGCTGTAGCGGCCACGGATGTTCACGTTCGGCGCGAACTGGCCCAGCACTTCGGCGCCGTGTTCGCGGATCTCCATGCCTCGATCGAAACGACCGACCGAGAAGCCGGCATCGACCTTGCGCCACCAGGCGCCGGCCGACCAGTCGAGATCGGTCCAGCCCAGTTCCTGGAAGTTGACGCGGGCTTCGACCGCACGGGCATCGCCTTCGCGCGGACCGGTGACCGGATTGAGCTCGGTGAAGCTCAGGCCGCCGTTGTCGGAGTAGAAGATCGGCGCGCTGGTCGCTTCGGTGCGGCTCTGCTCGAGCTTGAGGTAGGTGCCGCGACCGGCCTGCAGCGTGAGGTCCAGGCCCTTGAGCGAATAGTCCTCGCCGGCGCGGTTCTCGTCGATCCAGGTGGCGCCGACGGCGACGTGGTTGCCGAACCAGTGCTTGCCGCGGAAACCCATCGTGGTGTCGTCGGCATCGAAGCCGTTGGGCACGAATTCGTAGTCGACCAGCAGCACCTGGGCGAAGCCGTCGAGCGGCGCGTCGCGGGTGAGCGTGGGGATGTTCTCGCGGGTGATCTGCGCCAGCGGACGGGTCAGCAGCAGGCGGCCCTGGAACTCGTCGATCTCGTAATCGGCACCGCGCGCGAGGTCGATCCGGCGCTCGACGCGACCGGTCGTGTTGTCGCGCACTTCCAGCACCACCTTGTCAGAACCGGGCAGCACGTCGGTGTGCTTGAGGTAGTACAGGCTGCCGCCGGTGCCGAGGAATTCGCTGTGGCCCGGTGCGGTCTGCGCCTCGGAACCGAAGGCCTTGATCTGCGTGCCGGCCTCGCCGAGGTCGGTCGCGCGACGCGAGCGCCAGCTGAGCGCGGCGCCGTAGAGCGAGCGCGAATACTGGCCGTACTCGGTGCCGGTGACGCCGGTGTTGAAGTTGCCCCACAGCGCCTGGTTCTTGTCCCAGTCGACGCGGACGTACAGGCGTCCCATGGTGTCGACGTCGCGATAGGTCGTGGAGTCGTCGCCGTAGACCGGATAGTAGGCATCCGGGTCGAGGCGACGGAACACGTCCTGCGGATCGGCGTCCCAGAAGCCGTCGAACAGGTCGCGCAGTTCGCGCTCCTGGGTGTCGGCCTGCGCGGTGATCAGGTATTTGCCCTTGACCTTGCCCTTCAGGTAGAAGGCCAGGCGGCCGTCGATCAGGAAGCTGTCGTCGTAGCGGTCGTCGCCGGCCAGCGGTTCGATCGAACCGGACACGCTGTTGCCGGACGCGGTGAAATCGGCGATCGCGACGGCGAACATGTACTTGCCGCTGACGTCGATGTCGAGGCGTTCGCGCACGGCCTGCTGGTCGCGACCGCTGGCCTCGATGTCGAACTGGTGGCGACCCACGGGCACGAGGTATTCGGCGACGAGCTTGCGCTGCAGGTCGACCGGATGGCTCTGGCCGTTGATGCGCACGGCCATGCCCTCGGGGATGTCGCGGCCCTGGATGCGGATGCGCGAACCGTAGATCGGGATGTTCTGCTGGCGCAGCGAGTTCTCGCCGAACACACCTTCGACGAGGCTGCGCTGCTCGGCTTCCTCGGCGCTCATCGCCGTGCCGGTGTTGCGCTCGACCGAATTGCGCAGGATCTGGTTGCCGCGCTCGACCTCCTCCGGGCGCACCAGTTGCAGGCGACGCGGGAAGGTTTCGTCGTAGCTGCCGTCGGCACCGTAGGCGCGCACCAGGTACAGCAGTTCGTCGCCCGCCTGCGGCTGGTAGCCGGCCGGCAGGGCGCCGTCCCACTGCACTTCGCTCACGCCCGCGACCGGCAGGTCGACCTTGACGAGCGGCGACACCAGGTCGGCGTCGGTGGCGCGGAAGATCAGCACTTCGGCGCGCTGGATGAAGGCCGGATAGTTGTTGTACGCGTAGAACCGCACCGGCTTTGTGATGCGGCTGCCGTCGAACGGCACCAGCGACGGCGCGGACACGTTGAACTGCGGCTGGCCGAGGTTGGGATCCTCGGTCGCCCAGATCACGCCGCCACCGGGCAGGTCGGTCGACCAGCGGCCGATCGCCAGCGCCTGGCCGGGCTTGAGGTCGTATTCCCACTTCGAGTCGATGCGCTCGGCCTCGACCGTCACGCGACGGTCGGGCTGCAGCGTGGTCGAGTCGGCACGGTCGCTGGTCGCGTTCGTGACCGGACGCTGTTCGCCGCGGGTGCGCACCTTGAACAGGACGCCCTCGCTGGACGCGCAGCCAGCATCGCCGCACTGCGTGGCGTCTGCCGGCGGCGCGGCCTGCGCCTGGTCCTGTGCGATGGCCTGGGTGGCCATGCCGCTGGCGAGGATGCCGATCAGGGTGTAGTCGAGCAGTTTCATCTTCATGTCGGCGCCCCTCACTGACCGTTCATGCCGGCAGGGGCTGCCGGATCCACGTTGAAATCGACCTTCACACCGTTGCGCATCTCTGCCGGCAACGCTTCCGCGATGGCCTCCTGGACTGCCTTGGCGCGTCGCATGCCGAGCGCCACGTTGTGCTCTTCCGAACCGCGTTTGTCGGCATGGCCGACCACCGCGACCCGCGTCGTACCGATCTCCGCCATGTACTCGGCGATGCGGCGGACCAGCGGCAGGTACTCCGCCTTGATCTCGGCGCTGTCGGTCTCGAACAGGAACGTGCCGATCAGCGGCCAGTCCATCACGCCCACCACCGTGCTCGCCGGCTCCTGCGGATTGGCGCGCACGCTGATCCGCAGGGCGGAGGCGACGGCCGGCGGCAGCTTCGCCACCAGCGCGTCGCGCACCGCGATCGCACGCTCGAACGCGAGCAGGTCGCTGTCGCCCTCGGCGGCGACGATCACCTCACCACCCCCGAACTTCTGCGTGGTCTCGGCCATCCTGTCGATCGCCTCGCGGTACTCGGCGCGGATCTCGGCGCTGCCCGGCGCGAACATCACCGAGCCCAGCTCCATCTCCACCGCCTTCGTGCCGCCCTCGAACGTGCCCTGGACCAGCTTCACGCCGAAGTCGAAGCGCGCCGGCAGGCCCGGGGTCACGCGCTTCACCAGCGGGTTGTCCGTGGTGAAGGTGGTGCCCGGCGGCAGCGTGGCCGGATCGACCTTGAGGATGATGTTGCGACCACGTTCCCAGCGTCCGCCGTTCATGCCGGTCAGGTGGTAGCGGCCGTGCTGGTCGGTCTCGACCAGGATGCCTTCCACCGTCGCGATGCGCACGCCCGGAACGCCGCGTTCGCCTTCGTCCTGCAGGCCGTTGCCGTTGGTGTCGTTGAACACCGAACCGACGATCAGCGATTCCTCCAGCATCGGGTCGCCGGTCAGCTGCACGTCGGCCGTGGCCACGTTGGAGACCACCGAGCCGTTGTCCTCGACCACCGCGCTGTTGGTGTGGATGCCCGGGCGGACGCCCGCGCCCACGCGCAGCAGGTAGGTGATCGTGGCGCGGCCTTCGGGCGCGATGTCGATGCGGTCGACACGGATCGGGTACGTCCCGACCAGGCGACCGCTGTTGTCGGCATCGGCGACCGTCAGCGAACCCTCGACGTAGGTGAAGCCGGCCGGCGGCGTATCGATCACCGTGCCGTCGACCACCGGGGTCTGGCTCGTGTTCTGCATCGTCACCGTGTAGCGCACCAGGTCGCCCACCTTCACGTCGCGCGGCGAGGCCACCTTGACCACGCGGACCGTTGCCGGGGCCGCGTTGATCGTCACCACCGCCGTGCTGGACGAGCTGACCGACTGCGCCGAACCGACCGACGTGCCCGTGGCCGTGACCACGTTGTCGAGCGTCGGACCGACCGTCGTGATGTCGCTGTCCTGCACGGTGTAGGTGTAGCTGTTGCAGGTCGCCACCTGGCCCGGGGCCAGGGTCGTCGGCGCGCAGGTCAGCGCGACCGGCGTGCGGCCTTCCAGGCTGTCCATCACCGAGTTCAGCGTCATCGTGACGTTGCCGGTGTTGGTCACCGTCACCGCGTAGGTGATCACGTCGCCGACATCCGCCGAGCCCGCCACGCCGCCATCGCTGGTCAGCGTCGCCGTCTTGGTGGCGCTGATCGCCGGTGCGCGCACGATGACCGTGGTGGTCGTATCGGGCTGCGAGACCGTGGTCCCGCCGCCCGGCAGCGAGCCGGTCGCGGTCGCGGTGTTCACCACCTGGCCCGCATCCACCTCGGCCTGGGTCAGCGTGTGCGTGCCCGTGCACGTGGTCGTCGCACCCGGCGCCAGCGTCGTGACCGGGCAGGTCGCCGGCGCATCGAGCAGAGCGTCGTTGATCACCAGGCCGGTGACCGTCACGTTGCCGGTGTTGGTCACCACGAAGCTGTACGGGATCGTCGAACCCGCCGTGTTGCCGCTCGGCGTGCCCGCGATCTTGTCCAGCGACAGGCCCGGCTGCGCTGCTACCACGACCGTCGCAATGGCCGTGTCGCAGTTGGTCGGGTTGAGCACCTCGCAGATCGTGTACGGATACGTGTACGTGCCTGCCTCCGTGCCCGGCGCGATCGTGATCGTGCCATCCGGGTTCATCGTGATGCTGCCCGTGGTCGGCGTAGGTGCCGTGCCCGGGGTCAGCGTCACGTCGGCCGGATTCACGGGAACGCCGTTCAGCGTGTCGTTGACGAGCACGGAGGCCGTGGTCGCACCGGTCAGGCCGTCGACGCCGGCGTAGTTGTCGTCGACCGCATCGATCGGCGCGGCCGAGACCGTGACCGTAATGGTGGCCGTATCGCAGTTCGTCGGGTTCAGGTTCTCGCAGATCTGGTAGACGATCGTGTAGGTGCCCGCCGGCGTACCGGCCGGGACGCTCACCACGCCCGTCGCCGGATCCAGCACCGGCACCGGGCCGCCACCGATCGGCGTCGCAGGCGTCACCACCGTGCCGGTGATGTCGGCCACGTTCACCGCGACACCATTCAGCGTGTCGTTGGCGTAGGCGTTGCCTGCGTTGGCGTTGCCGGTCGCACCATTCACCGGACCGAAACCGTCGTCCACCGCGTCGATCGGCGCCGCACCCACCGTCACCGTCACCTGGGCGGTGTCGCAGTTCGTCGGGTTGAGGATCTCGCAGATCTCGTAGGTCAGGACGTAGGTGCCGGCCGGCGTACCGGGCGCGACCACCACTTCACCCGTCGCCGGGTTCAGCGTCACGTTCGGGTTGGTCGTCGACAGCTGCGCAAGCGTCACCGTCGCCAGCGTCGCCGGCGCGCCGTTGAGCGTGTCGTTGACCAGCACGTTCGGCACCGCCACGCCACCGCTCGCACCGTTGGCCACGGTGCCGGCATCGTCGACCGCATCGATCGGTGCGGCACCGACCACCACCGTCGCGGTGGCCGTGTCGCAGTTGGTCGGGTTGAGCACCTCGCAGATCGTGTACGGATAGGTGTACACGCCCGCGGTCGTGCCAGGCGCGATCGTGATCGTGCCGTCGGCGTTCATCGTGATGCTGCCCGCCGCCGGCGTCGGCGCGGCACCCGGGATCAGCGCGACGTTGCCGCCCACGCCCACCGTCACCGCACCACCGTTCAGCGTGTCGTTGCCCAGCACCGTCGGCAGGCTGCCACCGGACGCGCCGTTCACCGGCGTGCCCGAGTAGTCATCGTCGACTGCGTCGATCGGCGCTGCCGCCACCGTCACCGTCGCCGTCGCGCTGTCGCAGTTCGTCGGGTTCAGGATCTCGCAGATCTCGTACGTCACCACGTACGTACCGGCCGGCGTGCCCGCCGCCACCGTCACCTCGCCCGTCGCCGGGTTCAGCGTCACGTTCGGGTTCGTCGTGTTCACCTGGCTCAGCGTCACCGTCGACAGCGTCGCCGGGTTGCCGTTGAGCGTGTCGTTCACCAGCACGTTCGCCACGCCGACACCACCGGCCGCACCGTTCACCGGGCCGCCCGTGTC
>SCMT01000032.1 GCA_005502915.1 Lysobacteraceae bacterium 2PB
GCAGGTCGCGCAGGCTGAGACCGCCATCGCCGCCGGCCAGCGCCCGGCGGTCGCGGCCGATTCGTACCTCGAAGTCGGCCCGATGATCGCCGACCTGGCGATGACCTACGACACCTGCGCCGCGCGCGTGACCAGCAGCCAGCGCCAGCGCTGGTCGGCCTACGCGCAGCAGGCGGTCTGGAACGTCTGGAACCACCAGAACGCGCGCTGGGGCAACACCTCGCACCCGTGGAGCGGCTGGTCGGTCGACAACCCGGGCAACAACTACTACTTCAGCTTCGTCGAAGCGACCATGATGTGGGCGCTGGCCTCGCGCAATCCGACCTGGATGGCGCTGCTCAAGACCGACAAGCTGCCGAAGCTGGAGGCCTACTACCGCAACATGCCCACCGGCGGCAGCCTCGAAGGCACCGGCTACGGCACCGCGCAGATGCGCCTGTTCGAGCTGTACCGCATCTGGCGCGACGCCACCGGCATCGACCTGGCCAACGTCAATCCGCACGCCACCAACACCATCCAGTGGTGGGTCCATGGGACCGTGCCGACGCGCACGCACTTCGCGCCGATCGGCGACCAGTCGCGCAACTCCGTGCCGGAGCTGTACGACTACCACCGCCGGCTGATGCTGGAAGCGCGCAATCTCACCAACGACGCCTCGGCGCAGCGCATCGCGAGCTGGTGGCTGAACAACATCTCCGTCCAGCAGATGGGCCAGGGCGCGAACTTCCGCTACGACCTGCTGCCGCCGGGCAGCAACGGCACCGCGCCCACCGCGCTGCACTACCACGGCAGCGCGACCGGCCATCTGTTCGCGCGCAGCGGCTGGGACACCAATGCGATGTGGATGTCCTACGTCGCCGGGCCCTACAACGAAAGCCACGCCCACCAGGACCAGGGCGCGTTCACGCTGTACGCGCGCGACTGGCTGGCGGTCACCGAGAACATCTGGAGCCGCAGCGGCATCCAGCAGGGCACCGAAGTGCACAACACGATGCGCTTCGAACGCAGCAACACCAGTACCGCGCAGTGCACCGCGCCGGCCAACGACCGCATCGTCCACCAGTGCGAATCGCCGCAGTCGGTCGCGACGATGACCGTCACGCCCGGTGCCAACGGCGCGATCACCGTCGATTCGGACCTCACGCCGGTCTATCGCGGCAACCCGGCGCTGACCCGCTGGACCCGCAACCTGCAGTTCGCCAACCGCAGGTTGACCGTCCGCGACAACTTCACCCTGGGCTCGGGCACCACCGCCTTCTTCCAGGTGCAAGTGCCGGTGCAGCCCACGGTCAGCGGCAGCACCGTCACCGCCGGCAACCTGCGGGTGCGCGTGCTGGAGCCGGCCAACGCCACGATCACGCTGCGCAACTGGAACACGGTCAACGCCAGCGAATTCACCAAGGGCTGGCGCATCGACATCGGCGGCGGCACCACCACCTACCTGGTGGAGCTGAGTGAAGTGACGCCCTGACCCGCGCCGTTCCCTGCCTGCCCCCGCGAAACGCCCGGTCCTTCCGGGCGTTTCGCATGAGGGCGATGCGTTTTCCTGACGGAATCCGGAACGCGGACGACTGCAGCATGTCGCCTGGACATGGATCGGCCTCGATGGCGCGACGACGTGGCTAGTATCGGGTTCCCGCAACCCGGCGCATCCGCCCGCGAACGCCGCCCGTATCGAACGCGATGCCACAGGACCTGATCGTGCAACGGCCGGAAGGCCTCTACTGCCCCGCGGGCGATTTCCACATCGACCCGTGGCGCCCGGTCGCGCGCGCGGTCATCACCCATGGCCATGGCGATCATGCGCGCGTCGGCATGGGCGAATACCACGTCGCGCGCGCCGGCCTCCCGATCCTGCAGTGGCGGCTGGGCGACCAGCACTACCACGCATACGAATACGGGGAGGCCTTCCGCATCGGTGCGGCGCGCGTCTCGCTGCATCCCGCGGGGCACGTGCTCGGCTCGGCGCAGGTGCGGATCGAGGTCGACGGCGAGGTCTGGGTGGCGTCGGGCGACTACAAGCGCCAACCCGACCCGACCTGCGCGCCGTTCGAGGTCGTGCCCTGCGACACCTTCGTCACCGAAGCCACCTTCGGCCTGCCGATCTACCGCTGGCCCGACACCGCCGAGGTCGCGCGCGACATCGTCGCCTGGCGCGACGAATGCGCGGCCGAGGGCGTGGCGGCGGTGCTGTTCTGCTACGCGCTGGGCAAGGCGCAGCGGCTGCTCGCGGAGCTGCGCGCGTTCACCGACCAACCCGCCTGGCTGCACGGCGCGCTGGTGCCGGGCGTCGAGGTGTATCGGCGAGCCGGCATCGCCCTGCTTGAAACGCAACCGGTGGTGGAGGCCGGGCGTGGCGCCGGTGTCGCGGAACGATTCGCCGGGCAGCTGGTGCTGGCACCGCCTTCCGCCGCCGGCAGCCCGTGGATGCGGCGCTTCCGCCGCGCGCAGACCGGCTTCGCCTCGGGCTGGATGCTGATCCGCGGCAACCGCCGACGGCGCAACGTCGATCGCGGCTTCGTCGTCTCCGACCACGCCGACTGGCCCGCGCTGCTGCGCACGGTGCGCGAGACCGGCGCGCGCCGGGTCATCGCCACGCACGGCAACACCGAGGCGCTGGTGCGCACGCTCGCCGACGCGGGCGTGGACGCCGGCAACTTCCGCACCGACTACGGCGGCGACGACTGATGCAGCGCTTCGCCGAACTCTACCGCCGGCTCGACCGCAGCACCGCGACGCTGGACAAGCGCGCCGCGCTGCTCGACTACTTCCGCACCGCGCCGCTGCGCGACGCCGCCTGGGCGCTGTGGCTGCTCAGCGGCGGCAAGATCGGCGGCGCCGGGGCGCGGATCGCGGGCAGCGCAGAACTGCGCGCCTGGATCGCGGAGGAAAGCGCGACGCCACCGTGGCTGGTCGATGCGTCGTACGAGCAGGTCGGCGACCTCGCCGAAACGCTGGCGCTGCTGCTGGACGACCCGCCCGCCGACAACCTCGACGTGGTGCCGCTGCATGTCTGGATCGAACGCCTGCTCGCCGTGGCCGGTCGCGACGAAGCGCTGCGACGCGAGGCCGTGGTGCACGGCTGGCGCCACCTCGACCGCGAAGGCCGTCTGGTCTTCAACAAGCTGCTGACCGGCGCGCTGCGCATCGGCGTGTCGCAGCGCATGGTGCAGCAGGCGCTCGCGGAGCTGTCGGGCGTCGACATCGCCCTGATCGCGCAGCGCATGCTCGGCCGCTGGACGCCGTCGGAGAGCTTCCTGCGCAACCTGCTGTCGACGCAGGCGCTGCCGGGCGATCGCGCGCAGCCCTATCCCTTCTTCCTCGCCTCGCCGCTGGAGGCCGAGGCCGCGTCGCTCGGCGCCATCGACGACTGGCTGCTCGAGTGGAAATGGGACGGCATCCGCCTGCAGCTGATCCGGCGCGACGAGGACATCGCGCTGTGGTCCCGCGGCGAGGAACGGCTGGACGGCCGCTTCCCCGAGATCGAACGCGCGGCGGCCCTGCTGGCGCGCAATGCCGTGCTCGACGGCGAACTGCTGGTCTGGCACCCGGACGCGCCGATGCCCGCGCCGTTCGCCTCGCTGCAGACCCGCATCCAGCGCCTGAAGCCCGGCGCGAAATCGCTGGCCGAGCATCCCGCGCGGATGCTCGCCTACGACCTGCTCGAACTCGACGGACAGGATCTGCGCGCGCGACCGCTGCAGGAGCGCCGCGCGCTTCTCGAAGCGCTGTGGGCCGACAGCCCGGACGCGCAGGCGCGCATCGCGCTGTCGCCGTCGGTCGATGCACGCGACTGGGATGCCGCCGCGACGCTGCGCGAACAAGCGCGCACGCGCGGCGTCGAAGGCCTGATGCTCAAGCGGCGCGCGTCCGTCTACCAGGTCGGGCGCAAGCGCGGCGACTGGTGGAAATGGAAGATCGATCCGCTCACCGTCGACGCCGTGCTGCTGTACGCGCAGGCGGGCCACGGCCGGCGCAGCACGCTCTACACCGACTACACCTTCGGCGTCTGGGACGGCGAAGCGCTGGTGCCGGTGGCCAAGGCCTACTCCGGCCTGGACGATCGCGAAATCCTCGAACTCGACCGCTGGATCCGCGCCAACACGCTCGAACGCTTCGGGCCGGTGCGTTCGGTGCGCGCGCACCACGTCTTCGAACTCGGCTTCGAGGGCGTGAACGTGTCCACGCGGCACAAGTCCGGCGTCGCGGTGCGCTTCCCGCGCATCCTGCGCTGGCGTCGCGACAAGGCGCCAGTAGATGCCGATCGCATCGACGCGCTGCGGGCGCTCGCACGATGAGCGCGCGCGCATCGACGCGCAAGGCGCGCAGCGCGCCACCCCAGCCGCCATCGCGCGCGATCACCGCGACGGCGGCGATGCGCACATTGCGCGACTGGTTCGCGACGCGCGGCTGGTCGCCGCTGCCGTTCCAGCGCGAGGCCTGGACGCGCTATCTCGCCGGCGAAAGCGGGCTGATCCACACGCCGACCGGCAGCGGCAAGACCCTCGCGGCGTTCGGCGGTCCCTTGCTCGACGCGCTGCGCGGCAACACGGCGCCCGGCGCGCGTGCACCGGGGCCGACGCTGCTGTGGGTGACGCCGCTGCGCGCGCTGGCCAACGACACCGTGCGCGCCCTGCGCGAACCCGTCGATGCGCTCGGCCTGCCGTGGACGGTGGGCATGCGCACCGGCGACGCCAGCGCGCGCGAGAAGCGCCTCGCGCGGGCGGGCAAGCTCGACGTGCTGGTGATCACCCCCGAGTCGCTCGCCCTGCTGCTGTCGTACGACGACACGCCGGCGCAGCTGCAGGGCCTGCGCGGCGTGATCGTCGACGAGTGGCACGAACTGATCGGCAACAAGCGCGGCACGCTGTTGCAGCTCTGTCTGGCGCGGCTGCGCGCGCTGTCGCCGACGCTGCGCACCTGGGGCCTGTCCGCGACGCTCGGCAACCTCGACGAAGCCCGCGACGCGCTGCTGCCCCATGCGCCCGGCGCCGCGATCGTCAGCGGCCCCGCGCCGCGCCGGGTGTCGATCGAGACCCTGCTACCCGGCGAGCGCGAACGTTTTCCGTGGGCCGGCCACCTGGGACTGTCGCAGCTGCCGCGCGTGGTCGCGATGCTGGCCCAGGCACGGACTTCGCTGCTGTTCGCCAACACGCGCGCGCAGGCCGAGCTGTGGCATCGCGCGCTGGAGTCGGTGTGGCCGCATGCGCCGGAAACGCTGGCGCTGCACCACGGCTCGCTGGATCCCAAGCTGCGCCGCGCCGTGGAAGACGGCCTGCGCGAAGGCCGGATCCGCTGCGCCGTGGCCACGTCCAGCCTCGACCTGGGCGTCGACTTCCCCGCCGTCGACCAGGTGCTGCAGATCGGCAGCCCCAAGGGCATGTCGCGACTGCTGCAACGCGCCGGGCGCGCGCGGCATCGCCCAGGCGAAGCCGGTGCGATCGTCTGCGTGCCGACGCATGCGCTGGAGCTGGCCGAATACGCGGCCGCGCGCGTCGCCCTCGCTGGTGGACGCATCGAAGCGCGCCCGCCGCCACGACTCGCGCTGGACGTGCTCGCGCAGCATTGCGTGACGCTGGCGCTGGGCGGCGGCTTCGACGCCGACGCGCTGTATGCCGAAGTGACCGGCACCCATGCCTACGCCACGCTGACCCGCGCGCAGTGGCACGCCGTGCTCGCCTTCATTGTCGAAGGCGGCAGCGCGCTGTCGCACTATCCCGAATACCGCCGCGTGGTCCGCGACGAGGACGGGATGTACCGGGTGCACGAACGGCGCATCGCGTTCCGCCACCGCCTGTCGATCGGCACCATCGCCAGCGACGCGGGCATGGCGGTGAAATTCCTCAAGGGCGGCAGCCTCGGCTCGGTGGAGGAAAGCTTCATCGGCCGGCTGCGCCCGGGCGACCGCTTCCAGTTCGCCGGCCGCACCCTCGAACTCGCGCGCGTGCGCGACCTGACCGCCTATGTGCGCCTCGCCAAGCCGGGCGACGGCGCGGTGCCGCGCTGGCAGGGCGGACGGATGCCGCTGTCGACCGAACTCGGCCGCGAGGTCGAAGCCGTGCTGTCCGGCGCAAGCGCTAGGGACGCGCCGGAGATGCGCGCGCTGGCGCCGATCCTCGCGCTGCAGTCGCGGCTGTCGTCGCTGCCGCGCCCGGGCATGCTGCTCGCGGAATGGTTCGAGGCCCGCGACGGACAGCACCTGTGCGTGTTCCCGTTCGCCGGGCGTGCCGTGCACGAAGGACTCGCCGCGCTGATGGCGCGACGCTGGGGCCGCCTCGCGCCGAACACCTTCGGCTTCGCCGCGAACGACTACGGGCTGATCCTGTCGATGCAGGCGAAGACCGCGATCGATGCCGACGGCCTGCGCGCGTTGCTCGATCCGGCGCAGCTGGTCGACGACCTGCGCGAAGGCGCGAACCTCGCCGAGCTCTCGCGACGCCAGTTCCGCGAGATCGCGCGCATCGCCGGCCTGCTGCCGCCCTCGCTGCCCGGCGGCGCGCCGCGTTCGATGCGCCAGCTGCAGGCCTCCGCCGGCCTGCTGTTCGACGTGCTGTCGCGCCACGATCCCGGCCACGTGCTGCTCGCGCAGGCCGAGGCGGAAGTGCTCGCGAACACGCTCGACCTGCCGGCGCTGGACGCCTGCCTGCGCGATTGCGCGACGCGCGGCATCGACCTGCACCGGCCCAGGTCGTTCACGCCGCTGTCGTTCCCGCTCTGGGCCGAGGCGCTGCGCGGCCAGCTCAGCACCGAGGACTGGAAGACGCGGGTGCAGCGCGCGGCGGCCCGCCTGGAACAGCGGCATGGCTGAGCGCCTCGTCGTCGACATCGCCGGCGAGCGCATGCACCTGCTCGCCGATCGCGCACTGTTCTGGCCCGCGCGCGGACGCCTGCTGATCGCCGACCTGCACCTCGGCAAGGGCGACGTGTTCCGCGCCGCAGGCATCGCGCTGCCCAGCGGCGGGACCGCGCACGATCTCGCGCGCCTCGATCGCCTGATCGCCGCGACCGCCGCGCGCGAACTGTGGATCCTCGGCGACCTGCTGCACGGCGCGACCCATCACGCGCGCTGGCGCGAAGGCTGGGACCGCTGGCGCAGCGCGCACGCCGGCCTGCGCATCGCCGCGCTGCGCGGCAACCACGACCGCCACCGCGACGACGCGGCGCTGGACATCGATGCGCTGGGCGAATCCGTGGCCGAGGATGGCCTGCTGCTGCGCCACGAACCGCTGCCGGATCCCGCGCATCACGTCATCGCCGGACACCTGCACCCTGCGCTGCGCCTGCCCGGCATCCGCCGCGCGCTGCCGGGCTTCTGGCTGCGTCCCGGCTTGACCGTGCTGCCGGCGTTCTCTGCGTTCACCGGCGGCCAGGCCATCGAACGCGATCGCGGAGACCGGTTCGCGGTCTGCACCGAAGGCCAGGTCCTCTTGGTCTGAGCCTCGCCGTCGCGGCGACAGCGCGCGACGACGCGCTCAGCGCCGCTTCGCCACCGCGATCGCGGCGTAGTGGGCGAAATACCAGGCGGCGCGCAGGGGGTCGAGTTTCTCGACCTCGCGGTAGATGGACCACTGCCAGCGCGCGGCCTTGCGCTTGTCGGCGGACAGCGAGCCGGTGCGCACGAGGTAGTCGGCGAGCGGTTCGGTGGACGGCACGCGGCGGGCGATGCCGGCCCGCTTGACCATCGCCAGCCAGAACACGTAGTCCTCGTGGCCGATCTTCTCGAAGCGGCCGTCGCCGATGCGGCGGTCGTACAGGCCGGTGAGGTTGCCGATGCGATTGCTCCTGAGCATCGCGGCGTGGTCGGCTTCGGCCGGCGGCACGACCACCGACAGCGTGTTGCCGGTTTCGTCGAAGCGGCGATACGCGGTATAGCTGATCGCGCTGCCGGTGGCGGCCATGTGCGCGAGCTGGATGGCCAGCTTGTCCGGATGCCAGCGGTCGTCGCTGTCGAGGAAGGCGATGTGGGTGCCGGTGGCGGCTTCGATGCCGGCGTTGCGCGCGGCGGCGACGCCGCCGTTCTTCGCCTGGCGGATCGGCACCACGCAGGGCTCGCGCGCGGCGGCATCGCGGATGAGTTCCCAGGTCGCATCGTTCGAGCAGTCGTCGACGACGATCAGTTCGACATCGGCGTGGGTCTGTGCGAACACCGAGTCCATCGAAGCCTGCAGCGTGGCGGCGGCATTCCAGGCCGGCATCACCACGCTGACGCGGGCACGCGAAGACGTCCCTCCTGCGTGCGCGCTCATGCGCTGCGCGCCTTGCGTCCACCTGCCCAGGAAGCGCGCGGCGGCGGCAGCAGGTAGTCGCGGTACTGCCCCGGGTCGCCCTGCTCGCCGGCCTCGGCGGCCTTGATGATGTTGTAGCACTCGCGCGCAGTGACGTAATGCAGCACGTGGCGCTTGCCGTCGTTGTAGGTGCGTTCTAGGTAGTCGTGCATCGCGTCCACCGGCGCGCCGAGCAGGGTGTCGATATCGTGTTCCTGGGTGCCGTGGGTGTGGACCTTCACGAACACCCATTCCGGCCGCCCTTCGACGTGCACGCCGGTCTTCACCCACAGGTCGACGCGGGCCTCGGTCGGCGGGCAGTTCTTCCTGATGTCCGAATTCTCGATGCGCGGCATCACGCCCATGCGCCGCTCGCGCCAGTTCAGTGCCAGCGGGCCCTGCACGATCATCAGGTCGCCGCGCGTGCCGCCGCCGACCTTCACCGGTGCGCCATGGTTGTGCGACTTCGGCGCGCACGGGTCGTCGGTGGCGTAGTAGATGCTGTTGATCGTCGCGGTCTGGGTGTCGCTGGGCGCCGAGGGCATGGTGTAGTCGGCGTAGCAGCCCAGTTCGCGCAGCAGGATCAGCTCGTTGTTCAGGCCGCACCAGCGGCCGTCGCCGCGCGAGTTGTCCAGGCACCAGTTGCCGTGGATGAAGCCGAACTTCAGCTCGCCGGTCTCCGGGTCGCGCGGCAGCGCGCCGTGCTTCTCGTGCAGCACCTTGCAGAAGCGCGAGATCGACACCCGGAAGTTCTGCTCGGTGTCGTTGTCGTGGTGCAGGTGCACCTCGATCTCGCCGAAGCCGTCGCTGCACAGCGACGACAGCTTGTCGAGGTGTTCCTCGGCGTATTCCTCTTCGGGATAGAAGAAGCTGTGCTGCGGCGGGCGACCGTCGGCATCGCGATGCCTGCCGGCCATGGCCCGGTACTCGCTGCACCAGCGGTCGACGCGGCGGCGCTGGGTCTCCAGGTCGCCGCCCTTCCACATCGGCTCGAAGTGGTCGACGAAGCAGAACATCACGTGCACCGGGCGGTCCTCCACCACCGGCGGGCGGCGGCGCAGGTAATGCCCCAGCCACAGGTGCATGTTGCGCTTGCGCATGTCGCGCAGCACCAGCGCGGACACGGCTGCGCCCAGCAACGCGACCAGGACCAGCACGGTCATCGCGATCTGGACATCCGGCATCTCGTTCATGCATTTCCCCCTGCCTGCGGCATCGTGGCTTCCCCCGTGTCGCGCATCGTTCCCGGCCTCATGCGGAGGCCAGCGGTTCGAACGCGAAGCCGTCCGCCTGCCACAGCGGCAACAGCGTTTCCAGCATCTGCAGCGACAGCCCGCCGTCGTCGTGCATCAGCAGGATGTCGCCCGCGCGCGGCGGGTGCCTGCGCGCGACCTCGACCAGCGTTTCCGCCGGCCGCTGGCTGTAATCCAGGCTGTCGTACGACCAGAACGCGATGCGACGACCGCGACGGATGCAGTCCAGCAGCATCGGCAGCGGCATCACCCCGCGCGGTGGCCGGAAATCGTGCCTCGCCTGCCCGTCGAAGCGCGCGAGCAGGCGCTCGGTGTGCTCGATCTCGCGGCGCTGCTCGGCCAGCGGCAACCGGTCGAAATGCTGATGGCTCCAGGAATGGTTGCCCAGCGCATGCCCCTCGGACACGATCCGCCGCACCAGCTCGGCATGGCGCTCGACCTGCTGGCCGATCAGGTAGAAGGTCGCGCGCACGCGATGCTTCGCCAGCAGGTCCAGCAGGACCGGCGTGTGTTCCGGGTGCGGGCCATCGTCGAAGGTCAGGTACAGCACGCGTCGACGCCGGCTGCCGCGGGTCAGGACCCATCGGGTCGGCAACCATTGCAGCACCTGCAGTTTCTTGGGACGTGGATTCATGGGGAGCTTTGCTGGAAGGGAACGCGGATCACGGCCCCGGCCGGCCCGCGACAACGAAAACTGATACCGGACTTCAACCGGAGCCTCCCCGATAGAGCGCCTCGTAACGGGCCGCCATCGCCTGCACCGAGGCCTCGCGCAGGGCCCAGTCGCGCCCGGCCGTGCCCAGACGCTGGGCGCGCGCGGGATCGCGGAGCAGACCGAGCAGCGCGGTGGCCAGGGCCGTCGCGTCGGCGGCGGGAACGATCAGGCCGTTGCGCTGGTCGGCGACGATCTCGCGGTTGCCGCCGACATCGGTGGCGACGATCGGCAGGCCGCTGGCGCAGGCTTCGAGCAGGGCCATCGAATAGCCTTCGCTGCGCGAGGACAGCGCGAACACGTCGAAGCCCTGCAGCAGCTGGCGCACGTCGCCGCGATCGCCGAGGAAGTGCACCGCTTCGCCCGCCCCGCTGGCGCCAGCCAGGGCCTGGAGTTCAACGCGCAGCGCGCCGTCGCCGACCAGCACCAGCGCGGTGTCGGCGGCCTCGGCGTGCACGCGGGCGAAAGCCTGCAGCAGGGTCGCCTGGTCCTTGACCGGGTTGAGCCGGCCGACCGTGCCGATGATGCGCGTGCCCGGCGCCAGGCCGAGCACGTTGCGCAGCGCAGCGCGGCGCTCCGCGTTGGCGGCGGCGAAGGTCTCGACGCGGATGCCGTTGGGCACCGCCAGCAACCGCGCGCGCGGGCGCACGCCCTGGTCAGCGAAACGCGCGCGCGCCGCTTCGCAGACCGCCGCGACAACATCCGTGCGCCACATCGACCGGCGATACAGCCATTCGCCGCGACTGCGCGGCTGCGCGGCGCCCATGCCGTGGCGGGTATTGAGCAGGCGCGCCACCGGCGCGCCGAAGCCGGCCGCCACGGTGTGGTAATGCGCATTCGCGTTGTGGGTATGCACCACGGTGCCGGGCGCGGCGCCGAGCCATGCGCGCAGGCGTCGCACCGCGCCGAGGTCCAGCCCGGCGGCCTTGTGGCAGGCGAACACCTCGATCCCCTGGCTGCGCAGTTCGTCGGCGAGCGCGCCTGGCGCGAACAGGCAGGCGACGCGCGGGCGATGCCCCGCCGCCCGCTGCGCGAGCGCCAGGTCGATCACCATCCGCTCCAGTCCGCCGCGCTCGAGGTTCTCGACCACGTGCGCGATATCCAGCGATGCAGCGTTCGCGCTCATGCCGGCAGCTCGCAGACGACGACACGGCGCTTGCCGCTGGGCGTGAGCGCGATGTGGTCGACGAGTTCGAAGTCGATGGCCACGTCGTCGCCGGCCACCTTGCGCAGGCCATCGCGGACCAGCGCCTGCACCGAGGCCGCATCGAACCCGTCGTCGGGTACGAGGCGCACCTGCAGCGTCGCCGTTTCGCGCTGCACGACCTGGTACTGCTTCACGCCCTTCACCGGCAGGAACAGGTAGACGATGTACTCCCCCGGGACCAGCCGGCCGTCGCGCAGGCGCAGCGCGTCGAGCTTGCGACCGTCGACCCTGGCCAGCTTCGGCAGGCCGCGCCCGCAGGCGCAGGTCCGCGCGCCGGGCGTGCCCAGGTCGCCGTTCGCGTAGCGCATCAGCGGCATGCCGAGGTTGTGCAGGTCGGTGAGGATCAGGTCGCTCGGCCCGGTCGCATCGGGTCCGGCGGCGAACTCCACGTGCAGGTGGTCGGCGTTGAGATGCAGGCCACCGCCGTGCTCGCACTCGGCGGCGATCAGCATGAATTCGCGGCAGCCGTAGGTGTCGTAGGCCGGCGCGCCGAACACGCGCTGCAGCAGTTCGCGCTGGTGCGGATGCAGGGCCTCGGCGGCGCCGAGGATCCGTTTCGGGCGATGGATGCGTCGGCCGCTGCGCTCGATCCACTGCGCCAGCTCGACGATCGGGCCGACGTAGGACACGATGGTCTCGGGCCGGAAGCGGTCGATCGCATCGGCATACTCGGCCATGCGCCGCTCGTCCATGTCGAAGGCATTGAGCATGCGCCGGTTGAACGCGGCGTGGTACAGGCGATCCTTGAACAGCGCATAGCCCGCCGGTGCCGCGACCGGCGCGCCCCACAGGTACACGGTCTTCTGCCCGAGGTGCGCGCCCGACCAGGCATAGCCGCGGAACATCACCGCGATCCGTCGCTCGTAGCTCTCGCGCGTGTAGCCGAAGCGCAGCGGTTCGCCCGTGGAGCCGCCGGTGGTCTTGTAGTACAGGCCGCCGCGATGCGCCGGGGAGACCATGTCCTCGGTGTTGGCGCGGATCACCGGCTTGGTGAGCACCGGCAGCCGTGCGTAATCCTCGCGACTGCGGATGTCGCCGACGCCGGCCATGCCCGCCTCGCCCCACCAGCGGCGGTAGAACGGCACGTGTTCCCAGCAATGCGCGACCAGGGCACGCAGGCGCTGCCATTGCAGCGCATCGATTTCGTCCGGCGACCGCCACTGGTCGCGCTCGTAGTCGCGCAGGTAGCGCAGGGTGTCGCGACGACGCAGACCGGACTCGTAGGCCGGATACAGCACGCGCCGGAACAGGGGCTCGTACAGGCCGGTCATGTCGCGGGCGCCTCCGTGCGCGCATGCGCCCAGGCGAGCAGGCGCGCGCCGATGCGCGGGCGGCCGCGCAGCAGGCGCGCATGCAACTGCTGCATGTGCGCGATGTCGTTGCGCGTCCAGCAGTTCAGCGCCAGCGACCACGGCAGGTAGGTCAGCGCGAGCAGGCCGCCGACCACGATCTCCGCCAGCGGCGGCAGGTGGTGGTGGACCAGCAGCAGCGGCGTCGCCGACAGCGCGGCGGCGAGCATCGTGCGCAGCAGGCGTCCCCAGTCCGGCGAGATCCCGCATTCGCGGATCGCCAGCGTGGTGTAGGACGCGACGTTGAGCAGCGCGACCACGGCGAAGGCGATCAGCGCGCCGCGCAGGCCGTCGACATGGATCAACCAGGCGTCCAGCACCAGCTTGAGCACGCCGCAGGCGATGATCAGCAGCAGCACCGCGCGCTGGCGGTCGGCGCTGATGAGCAGGCTCGACGCGCCCTGCGCGGTCGCGATCGCGGCGCAGCCGGCCAGGCACACGGCGAACGCGGTCGCGCCGGCTTCGTATGCGTTTCCGTAGAGCAGGTGGATCAGCGGATCGGACAGCACCATGCCGAACGCGACCAGCGGCGCGGACAGCAGCATCAGGTAGGCGGTCGAGGCCGCGAAACGATGCCCCGCGACCTCCCGTCCCTGGCTGAGCGCGTTCGCCATCATCGGCAGCAGCAGCGCGCCGAACACGCCGGGCACCAGCGCCGAGGCGCCGCTGGCCAGCTGGTAGCCGACCTTGAACTGGCCCGCCGCGTGCGGATCGGCGTAGGCGGTGAGGAACAGCACTTCGACCTCGCTGGACACGATGAAGCCGATGGTCACGATCGCGGTGCTGTAGAGCATCTGCCGGCGCACGCGCGGCGCCAGGTCGGGCGGCAGCGAGGGCACGTCCTCGCCCGGCGGCAGCAGCGGCTTCACCTGACTGCGCGACATGCCGTAGAAGACGACGCTCGATACCAGGAACACGCCCAGCAGCCACTCCACCGGCAGGTCGGTGGACATCACCGCGAACACCATCGCCAGGTTCAGCGGGGTGGACACCAGCGCCACCATGGCATTGATGCGGAAGTTCTCCAGGCCCTTGGCGATGCCGATGTTGAACATGTAGCCGGCGCGCAGCGAGATGGCCACGGCCAGGAACACGAACAGCAGGCCGTGGTGGAAGCCCGGCGCCACGCGGTGCCCGGCGATCCACAGCGCCAGCGCGCCCACCGCCAGGGCGATCGCGACGTACACGCGCTGCGCGCGGCGCAGGTAGGCCACCAGCGGGCGCACCAGGTGGCCGCGGTCGGCGCCGCGCAGCTCGGCGACGAACTTGATCGCCGCGCTGGCCGTGCCCGAGTTCGACGCCGCCACGCCCATGCCGACCAGCCAGATCACCGCGCTGTACGCGCCGAAGCCGTCCGGGCCGAGGTGCCGGGCGATCAGGATCGAGGTCAGCATGCCGAGCGCGAACTCGGTGTACATCGCCACCGAGGAGAACAGGGTGTTGCGGAGGGTGCGCGCGCGCAGGGTCATTGGATCACCAGGAGGACCTTGACCACCACCATCAACCCGATCGTGGCGATGACGCCGATGATGGGCAGCAGCAGCAGGTCCTTGGACAGCGTGAAGTGGGGCAGCGAAGGATCGTCGCGGCGCATGTCGACGTAGTGCGCGACCACGACGGCCGCGAGAAGATACAGGATCACCACGTAGCTGCGGCTCAGGAAGAACGCGCAGGTGAAGAACCCGGCCAGCGACAGCAGCAGCGCCATCGCGATGCCGCGCCCCTCTGCGATGCTCGCGTCGCGGGCCTCCTCGGCGTCCAGCAGGGCATCGACGTCTGCGCCGGCGGCCTCCGCTGCCTCGATCTCGGCCTCCAGTACATCCTCGTCGCGCGCGACCGGGCGGCCCATGCCGCGCGAAGCGGCCCACATCATGCGGAAGGCGTAGAGGATGAAGGCCAGCCACAGCGTGTAGCCGATGATGCCGGTCTCGGCCATGACCAGCACGAAGGAGTTGTGCGCGGTGAGATGGTGGTAGTCGGAGTACATGTCGGGACCGACGCCGAAGATCGGGTGGCCGATGAACATCTGCACGCCCTCGTACCAGGAGTCCACGCGTCCCTGCGCCGAGGCCTCCTCCACGTCGATCTCGTTGAAGCGCGAGGGCAGCGCCAGCAGCACGCCCACCGCCATGGTGCCGAGCACGCCGGCGACGAACACGCCGCGCGTCTGCCACACGTACAGCCCCAGCACCACCAGCAGGCCGAGCAGCGAGCCGCGCGAATCGGTGAGATAGATGCCGTAGACCAGCACGCCGGTGACGATCCACCAGAACAGCCGGCGCAGGCCCATCAGCCCGCCGCGACTGCTCAGATACGCCGCCATCGGCACGCAGGCCACGAACAGCATGCCCAGGTCGTTGGGGTCGTTGAAGATGCCGACGTACTGGATGCGCGTGCCCTGCGAGAGGCCGATGCCGGTCCAGCCGGTGCCCAGCTGCACCTGCTCGATGCCGTGGATGGAGATGATCGCCGCGCACAGCGAGAACATCGCCATGATCTTCAGGATGCGTTCGCGGCTATCCAGGCCGTTGGCGAACACCACGAAGGCCAGCAGCACCGGCGCGAACTTGTTGAGCTGGATCAGGGCGCCGCCGATGTAGCCGTTGAACACGTGCGAGACCATCAGCACGAGGAAGAACATCAGCAGCACCGCGTACTGCGGCGCGTCGAAGTTCTTGCGCGGCGAGAGCATCCAGAATCCGGCCGCGACCAGCAGCGCGATCGGCTGCAGCGGCAGCGCGAAGCTGTCGACCAGCTCCGGATAGTCCTGCGGCCGGATCAGCACCAGCAGCAGGTAAGCGAGCATGGCGACGAACATGCGCTAGCGCCCCGTCTCGCGCGAGCGATGGCAGAACAGTTCGGGCAGCGAGAGCATGCCCTCGAACCAGTCGGCATCGACATGGCGCTCGACCGGCAGGCGACGCATCTGGAAGCGCGAGGCCGGCTGCAGCCGCTCGCAACCGGCGAGGTAGCTGCAGGCGATGCGGTAGCCCGCGTCGCGGGCCGCCGCCATCACCGCGTCGTTGTAGGCATCGCGTCCGCCGACCGGATACGACATGGCGGTGACCGGTGCGCCCAGCGCCGACTCGATCGCCCGCTTGGAACCGGCGACCTCATCGCGCATCGCCTGCGGCGACAGCTTCGCCAGCATGTGATGGTCCACGCCGTGGGATCCGATCTCCATGCCCGCTGCATGCATCTCGCGCAGCTGCTCCCAGCGCATCGGCCGGCAATCGGGATGGCCCGCGACATCGGGCAGGTCCCACTCGCGCTGCAGGCGATCGACCAGCGCCTGCTGGCCCTCGGCGTCCAGGGTCTTGATCCGGTCGAGCACGTGCCCGGCGAGCGCGCGCCGTTCGGCCAGCGCATCCGGGCCGACAGGCAGCGGGCAGTCGATGCCCAGCTCCGGCGCGTGCAGGCGCGGCTGCGTCGTGGTGCAGAGCATGTGCACCAGCCAGTCGTAGGCGTAGGGACGGCCGGAGTCGATGTGCCCGCTGGACACGAAGAACATCGCCGACAGGCCGGCCTCGCGGAGCAGCGGAAAGGCGATCCGGTAGTTGTCGTCGTAGCCGTCGTCGAACGTGATCAGCACGGCGCGCGGTGGCACGGGACGCCCGCGATCCAGGCAGTCGGCCAATTCGTCGAAACGCATCGGCGCGAAACGGCGGCGGACGATCGCCAGCTGGCGGCGGAAGGCCTCGCTCGACGCGCTGACCAGGTCCAGGTCGAAACTGAAGCCCGCGGGCTCTGCCGACGGCAGCACGCGGTGGTAGGCGAGGATGCGCACATCGCGATGCAGCGCCGCGCGCACGCGACCGACCACCGGCATCAGGCCGATGCGGCAGAGCAGGCGGGCCAGTTTCGGTCGGCGGCCGGCGGAAGGTGGCGCCGCAGCCGGCCATGTCGCGGATCGCGAAGTCATCACGTGTCGAGTCAAAGCCCCCTGATCCCGCAATCAACGCATTTTCCGCCCGCCGCAGGACGGCATGCGCGGCATTGTCCGCCCGCCTCACGACGACGCGCGCGGACACCGCGTTCGATGCTTGCAATCGGGCATCGAACGCGGTCCACTGCGCGCCACCTATACCCACCGGGGGCGACGCGGGCATGGCCGAAGACACCGATTTCGCAGCGCTGTACCGCGAGCTCGGGGTCGATGCGACCTGTTCCCTGGCCGACCTGCGCGGTGCATGGCGCCGCCGCGTGGCGAAACTGCACCCGGACCAGGGCGGGGACGCAGAGGATACCGGACGCCTGCAGGTCCTGAACCGCCAGTTCGAAGCGGCCCTGGATTTCCACGCCCGCTTCGGCCGCCTGCCCGGCGCGCCGCCGCCGGGGTTGCTGTCACGACCGGACGCATCCAGCGCAGGCATCGCCGGCCAGTCCACGTCCGGTTTCGGGAGGATCTCGCGTTGTTTCGTCGTGGCCGGGCTGCTGGGGATCTGCGTGCTCGGCTGGCGCATCCTCCAGATCGACGACGACACCGGCGAACGCGCCGCGCGCGAGGTCCATGCCGCCGACGCCCATGGCGGCAGCGGCGCGGAACATCCCGCGCAGGCCGCGATCGAGGTGCTGTCCGTTTCGGCGGGCATGGACAAACCGCGCGTGCGCGCCATCCTGGGCGAACCGCTGGAGATGCACGACCTGCGCTGGAGCTACGGCCCCTCGTGGGTCGAATTCCGCTGCGATCGCGTGGTCGGCTGGTACAGCGCGCCGCAGCGACCGTTGAACGTGGCCGATGGACGCGAGTCCTGGGCCGATGCCACTCCCGCCGATGCGGCCTGCGACTGAGAGCTGTCGATGAACCTTCCGCCTGCGAACACCGATCACCGCCGGGGAGCCCGGCGGTGCTGAACCGAGCGGCCACCCTGCTGCGCAAGGCGCGACGCCGGCTGTGGATGAAATACGCGCTGCGCGGCGTCGGCGGCAGCGACAACTTCGAGCGCCTGGACCTGGCCTACACGGTCGAAGACCCGTGGAACATGGCGTCCGACCTGGAACGCGCGCGCTTCGAAGCCACCAACCGGGTGATCGAACGCGCCTTCGGCCGGGTCGGGTCGGTGCTGGAACTGGGCTGCGGCGAAGGCCACCAGACCGAATGGTTCGCCCGGCTCAGCGACGCGCAGCACGGCGTCGACGTCAGCACGCAGGCGGTCGAACGCGCGCGCAGGCGCCTGCCTGCCGCGCAGTTCGAGGCGACCGATATCTTCGGCCAGCCCTGGGGCGATGCGCGCCACCGCTTCGACCTGGTCACCGCGTGCGAGGTGCTTTACTACCTGAGCGAACCGGAGAAGACCATCGCACGGATGCGCCACCTCGGCCGCAACGGCCTGGTCACCTTCTTCGCGCCGGCCTGCGGCCGCGTCGGCCCGCATCTCGACGCGATCCCGGGCCTGCAGCGCGACTGGATCTTCCATGGCAGCACCGCATGGCTGGTCGCCTGGTGGCGCGATGAATGACGCGGCACGGACGGCCGCGCTCGCAGGCTGCGGCATCGTCTATTTCGGCAACGACTGGTACGCGGAGAACCGCACCAGCAGCCACCACGTCGCCACCCGGCTCGCGCGGCGCATGCCGGTGCTCTACGTCGATTCGCCGGGCATGCGCGCGCCGAACGCTTCCGGCCGCGACCTCAGGCGCGCGGTGCGCAAGCTGCTCGCCGCGTTCAAGCGACCGACGCGCGTCGCCGATGGCCTGTGGCACTGCACCGTACCGCAGCTGCCGTTCCGCCGCCTGCCGGGCGTCGACGCCTTCAACCGCCTGTTCGGACGCTGGGCCGTGCGCCGCGCGCTGCGCCTGGCCGGCATCCACAAGCGTATTTCGTGGTTCGTCGTGCCGCATCCCGGCGTGCACGCCGGCAGGCTCGGCGAGGATCTGGTCGTGTACTACTGCATCGACGACTACGCCGCGCATCCGGGCGTGGATGCCGCGCTCATCGCAGAACGCGACGAGGCCCTGAGCCGCCGCGCCGACCTGCTCTGCGTCGCGCCGCCCGCACTGCTCGACGCCAAGCGCGCGCTCAATCCGCACACGGTCTTTTCGCCGCACGGCGTGGACGTGGACCTGTTCGCGCAGGCGCAGGATCCGGCGACCGCGGCGCTCCCCCTCGCCCGCGACCTGCCGCGCCCGGTCGTCGGCTACATCGGCTCGATCCACGACTGGATCGACGTGCCGCTCATCGAATCGCTGGCCCGCGCGCGGCCGCAGTGGAGCTTCCTGCTCGTCGGCCACACGCACGTGAACGTCGACGGCCTGCGCGCGCTGCCCAACGTGGTGCTCGCGGGTCCGCAGCCGTATGCGTCGCTGCCGCAATGGTCGAAGGCCTTCGATGCCGCGATCATTCCGTATCGCCTCAACCGCCAGGTCGCGAACGCCAACCCGCTGAAGCTGCGCGAATACCTCGCTGCCGGCAAGGCGGTGGTCAGCGTGCGCAACCCCGAGATCGAGAAGTTCGCGCACGTCGTCCGCCTGGTCGACGGCCACGAGGCCTTCCTCGCCGCGCTCGACGATGCCGTGCGCGACAACGCGCCGGAGGCCATCGCGGCACGCATGGCCGCCGTCGCCGACCAGACCTGGGACGCACGCGTCGAGGCCGTGCTGGCCGAGGTCGCGTCGCGTCTTTCCCCGCCCCGTCTTTCACAGAATCCCCCTCCCAGCAGTCCTTCATGACCTCCCACGCTCCCCGCAAGCTCCGCGTCGCCATCGTCGGCGCGGGTTACGTCGCCACGCACCACCTCGCCGCACTGTCGCGCCTGGAGTTCGTCGAGATCGTCGGCCTGTGCGACAGCAACCGCAGCGCCGCCGAGGCGCTGGCCGCGCGCTTCAAGGTCGGCAAGGTGGTCGCCTCGCTCGCCGAGCTGGCCGATGCGCAGCCCAACGTCGTCTACGTGCTCACGCCGCCGGCCTCGCACGCGACGCTGGCGATCCAGGCCATGGACATGGGCTGCCACGTGCTGGTCGAGAAGCCGATGGCCGACAGCGCCGCGGATTGCGAGGCCATGCTCGCCAAGGCGAAGGCCACAGGCCTGACCCTCGGCGTGAACCATTCCGACCTGTTCGATCCGGTGCTGATGCAGGCGCTGGACACCGTGAAGTCCGGCGCGATCGGCGAGGTGCTGTCGGTCGACATCATCCGCAATTCCGAATACCCGCCCTATGCCGGCGGCCCGCTGCCCGGCCAGGTGAAGCAGGGCTCGTATCCGTTCCGCGACCTCGGCGTGCACGGCTTCTACACCATCGAGGCCTTCCTCGGCCCGATCGCGCAGGCCGACGTGCAGTACCAGTCGCGCGGTACCGATCCCAACCTGGGCTTCGACGAGTGGCAGGCGCGCGCGCAGACCGCCACCGGCGTCGGCCGCCTGCTGCTGTCGTGGAACGCGCGACCGATGGAGAACCGCCTGTTCGTGCGCGGCACGAAGGGCACCATCGAAGTGGACCGCTTCACCCAGACCTGCCGCGTCCATCGCGTGCTGCCGGGGCCGAAGTTCATCGGCATCCTCCTCAACGCCTTCTTCAGCGCGGTGAAGGACAGCGTGCGCATCCCGCTGAACGTGCTGCGCTTCGCCACCGGCCGGCTGAAGCCCTCGCCCGGCATCCGCATGGGCGCCGAAGCCTTCGCGCGCGCGGTGCACCGCGGCGAAGCGCCGCCGTTCACCGCCGAGGATGGCCTGCGCATCGCACGCCTGCTCGATCCGCTGTGCGCCGAGCCCGACCGCCAGCGCCTGGCGCAGCTCGAAGCGCGCTACACCGCGCTGCCGCCGGCCGATGCGCTGGTCACCGGCGCCGCCGGCTTCCTCGGCAAGGCCGTGGTCGCCGCGCTGCGCGCGCAGGGCAGGACCGTGCGCGTGCTGGTGCGTCGCCCGGTCGCGGCGTATCGCGACGACGCGGGGGTGCAGACGGTGATCGGCGATCTCGGCGACCCGCGCATCGTCGATCACGCGGTCTCCGGTGCCGCCGTGGTCTATCACGTCGGCGCAGCGATGCGCGGCGGCCCGCGCGATTTCGAGGCCGGCACGCTCTGGGGCACGCGCAACGTGCTCGATGCCTGCCGCAGGCATGCGACCACGCGACTGGTCTACGTCAGCTCGATGAGCGTGTTCGACCACGCCGGGCGGCGCAGCGGCGAAGTACTGACCGAGGACTACCGCTTCGAGCCCCATCCGCAGCTGCGCGGCGCGTACACGCAGACCAAGCTCACCGCCGAACAGATGGTCGCCGACGCGATCGTGAAGGATCACCTGCCTGCGGTGATCCTGCGCCCCGGACAGATCTTCGGCCCCGGCGCGGAGCAGGTCACGCCCAACGGCACGATCGCGCTGGCCGGACGCTGGATCGCGATCGGCAGCGGCGCGCAGGCGCTGCCGCTGGTCTATCGCGACGACATCGTCGACGCCCTGCTGCTCGCCGGCACCTCGCCGCAGGCGCTGGGCCGCACCTTCAACCTCGTCGACACCGACTCGGTCGACCGCACCACCTATCTCCGCCGCTGCAAGGCGAAGCTCGGCGCCTCGCTCAAGCTGATGTGGATGCCGGAATGGGTCTTCATGTGCCTTGCCATCGGCGTCGAACTGCTGGGCAAGCTGCTCAAGCGCGACGTGCCGCTGACCCGCTACCGCGTGCGTTCGCTGCGCCCGCTGACGAACTTCGACACGAAGGCCGCACGCGAGATCCTCGGCTGGACGCCGCGCATCGGCGTGAAGAAGGGGCTGGACATCACGTTCGGCGGTGGGCAGTAGTCGCTGCCCTGCTTGTCGTTTCTTCAAAGCAGTCGGAAGGATTTCCGCCCGTCCTGTGTTTCGCTCGCTGTCGCGAGCGAGTTACTTTTCTTTGCTTGTGCACTGCGCCGCGTGCGGCGCGAACGGCGCAGCCGGCCCGAAGGACGAGCACCGCAGGTGCGAGTCAAGAAGAAGTAACCAAAAGAAAGCACACCCCGTCGGTTGCGCCCGGCGCCGTGCGCCGGGTCCACGGGCTTCGCGGGGTTTTTCGACAGCACATCCATGTGCTGGTCGAAAAACGCGCGGCATCCTGCCGCGCGCCCTGCGGGCCTGATCCGCGAAGCCCGTCGCAACCAGGGGGCCCGGCAGATCAAGATCAAAAGCCATGGCATCGGAAGAATTGCAGGGAAGAAGAATTGCCTGCTTTTTCGAGCAAAACTGATCGATCATTCAGCGAGCGACCGGCGTGATCGGCCGCTCCTCGCGCAGCACGAGCAGGCCGTCGAGGATCTTCGACCAGTCGGCGGCGTGGACGCTGCGGTAGTTGATCGGCCGCGCCGAGGCGATGCCCATCCGGGCCAGGCGTTTCGCGTCGATGTAGCGCAGTTCACGGGACTTCTCCAGCGCGCGCACTTCCAGCGCCAGCGGCGGCGCTTCGCGCAGGCGCAGCGGCGGATGCGCGCCGCCCTGGCCGAAGGCGCCCGACAGCGCGGTGAACCCGATCACCGCCGCGCGTTTGCCGAAGCGCGCGTGCAGGTCGGTGCCCATCGGGCGCATCGCCGGCGCGACGCTGTGCAGCGCCTTCGCGCCATGCACGGTCGCGGACCACACCAGCAGCTTCGTGCCCGGCGGCCAGCGCTCGCGATGCCACATCAGCAGGTCGAACATCGCGCGTTCGCGCACGTCGCCATCGCCAGTCATCGCCATGTCGAGGTAGCGGCCGTAGGCCTCGGCCATGCGCGCGAGCGCGGTGTCGCCGCCCGATGAGGCGGCGGCCTCGCGGACCGCATCGATGCAGGCGCGCAGCCGCGCCTGGGCCGCGTCGTCGAACGGATGCGCGTCGTCGTAGGCGTCGCGGTTGTGGCGCTGGATCTCCGCAGCGCAAGCCGCTTGCCGCGACGCATCGAGCACCGAGGCCAGCTCGGACGCCAGGCGGCTGCCGGTATAGCGCCCGGGTCGCGCCACTGGCTGGATATCCATGCCGCCGATGCGGAGACGTCCGTCGCGCGCCGCCTGCAGCAGGAACGGCGGCAGCGGCTGCGCTTCCTGCGCGCGGAACCACAGCTGCCCGGTGGCATCGACGACATCCGCTTCGGTCGCGTCGCCCCGCGAGAGACTGCGCTCGAGGTCGAGCGCGGCATACATCGAGGACTCGAACACAATACCGCCGAAGCCGCAGCGCTCGACCAGGCGCTTCACCAGTTCGACCTTGATCTCCAGCGTGCGTCCGCCACCGTGGTTCGCGTCCTCGCCGAGCACGACGATGTCCCGGCGGCACACATCGCGGACGAGGCGATCGAGTTCGGCGGACGCGCGGCGATCGAACGGCACGCGCTGTGGCACGACCTGCGCCATGGCCAGCATCGGGGCCACGCACAGGCACAGGCCGAGACAGAGCCGCGCGAGGCGCAGGGCATTCACGGTCGGCGCCACGCCCGCAGCCCGGCCAGCAGGAACCGCGCCCAGATCGTCGCCAGCACGAGCAGGCGCAGCGGCCAGCCGCGACGCGACGCCTCGAAGCGGAGGAAGTAGCGGGCAAGGCCGCGATGCTTGTGCCATTCGACGAACCACGGCCGCGAACGACTGGACACGCCGCGCACGTGCACGATGGGCACGTCGTTGGCGACAGCGAGAAATGCACCGGCCTCGCGCGCGCGCCGGCACAGGTCCAGGTCTTCGGCGTGCAGGCGGTAGCCTTGGTCGAAGCCGCCGATCCGCTCGAACAGCGCGCGCGGCATGAACATCACCGCGCCGGAAATCGCCGGCACGACCTGCAGCGTCGCGGCGGGATCGACCGCGATGTCGAGGCGACGCGCGGCCGGGCTGCGCAGCATCGCCGCGAAGTCCGGATCGCGCCGACGCGCGGCCCCGTCGCGCACGCCCTGCTCGTCGACGAGGTCGGCGCCGAGCAGGGGCTCGCGCGCGCAGCCGCGCGCATGCGCACGGAGCCGCGCCAGCGCGTCCGGCTCGACGAGGCAATCGGGATTCACGAAGGCCAGCCACGGTGCGGCGCTGTCGCGCGCGCCCTGGTTGCAGGCGACCGCGAAACCGGGGTTGTCGGGATTGGCGATGAAGCGCAGCCGCGCGTCCTGCAGCGCGATCCGCTGCACCAGCTCGAGCGTGCCGTCGTCCGAACCGTTGTCGACGACGCGGATCTCGGCCACGCCCTCGGCCGCGCGCAGGCGTCGCAGGCACTCGACGATGGTCTCGGCGCTGCGGTAGGTGACGATGACGACGGCGATGTCGGGATGGGGGGCAGCGCTCATCGGTGGCGCCTTTCGTGCAGCGCGCAGGGCGAATCATTCAGAGCAAATCCCCCCTGTCCCCCTTTTGCAAAGGGGGGGAAGCGGATTCGCCCCCTTTGCAAAAGGGGGCCGACGGCCGCGCAGCGGGCGGCGGGGGGATTTGCGGTGCGCGCGCGGCTCACGGCGCGTCCTCCGGCGACGAGGCATCGTCGGCGAAGAGGTCGGGCTGGTCGTGCAGCCCTTCGGCGGCATAGGCGTCGGACAGCCGCTGGCGCAGCGCGTGCAACGGATCGTCCATCAGGAACTGCGCGAGCCGCGCATGCCAGGTCGGCCAGCGCACGCCAAGCGTTTCGACATCGTCGCCCAGGGGCACGCCCTCGCCGCTGCGCGCGACGAAGGCGGTCTCGCACAGCACGTTGCGCCAGCCCAGGCCGGCCATACGCAGCGACAGGTCGATCAACGCGGCGTACCACGAGGCGTAGGTGTCCGCATCGAGGCCGCCGGCCTTCGCGCGCGCGCTGCCGCGCAGGAACACGGCATGGTTCACCGCGCCGGGGAGTTCGGGATGATGCGGCGGCAGGCTGGCGGCGGCGCGGGCGAGGCGGACGGGTTCGTCGGGCACGGGCAGCACTTCGCCGATGCGCGGCCAGGACGCGGTTTCGCCGGCATTGCACCAGGGCGTGGCGGTAGCGATGGCCGGGTCGCGCGCCGCACAGGCGACCAGCTGCGAGGCCCAGCCGGGCAGCGGCACGGCGTCGCTGGCCAGCACCAGCACGTCCGCATCGCCGCAGGCGCGGAGCATGTCGGCCAGATGGGCCGCTTCCCCGATCGGGCGGGCGCGGCGCGTGTAGCCGGCCTGCAGCGCGGTGCGCGCCAGCCAGCGATCGATGATGGCGCGACCGCGCGGGCCGGCCTGGCCATCGTCGGCCAGCCAGACCCGCGTCTGCGGCGGCGTGCCCTGCTCCAGCGCGGCGAGGCAGGCGTCGAGGGCGTCGTCGTCGACGCCCACCGGCACCAGCACGACCGGCACGGCGCTCATCCGCGTGGGCAAGCTCGCGCGGTCAGCCGCCGCTCGCGCGGCGCGGCTTCTTCGACGACTTGATCGGTTCCATCGCGCGGAAGCCGCGCGTGTAGTCGTCGGTGAAGTCGCGAAGTTCCTGCTGATCGCGGATGATCGTCGGCGTGATCAGCACGACCACTTCCGTGCGGTCCTTGCTCGTGGTCTGGCGACCGAACAGGCCGCCCACCCACGGAATGCGGCTCAGGCCCGGGATGCCGGTGGAACCCTTGCTGCTGCCGTCCTGGACCAGGCCGGCCAGCATCACGGTGTCGCCGGTCGGCACGATGGCCTCGGTCTTCAGGCGGCGGGTGTCGATGCGCACGTTGCCGTTGGCGTCGGCGGCCGAGCCCGGCGAGCTGACTTCCTGGACGATGTCGAGGAACACGGTGCCGTCCTTGGTGACGCGCGGACGCACCTTCAGGATCACGCCGGTGTCGAGGTACTGCACCTGGCTGATGCTGTTGTTGTTGCCGATGATCGGATTGACCGACACCGAGGTCACCGGGATGCGGCTGCCGACGTTCAGCGTCGCCTCGGCGTTGTTGCGCGCCAGCAGCGAGCCGGTCTGCAGCAGGCGCACGTCGGTGACCTTGTCCAGCGCGGTGATGATCGCCGCGGCATCGTTCTTCAGCAGGGTCCAGGCCAGGCCGCCGCCGGTGCCCTTGCCGCCGATGCTGGCGCCGAGCGTGCTCCACTTGCGCGGGATCGAGCCCAGCGGGTCGGTGACGTCGGGCAGGCCGTTCTCCTGCGCCGCGTTCTCGATGAACCAGTTCACGCCGTAGGCCAGTTCGCCGGTGAGCTTGACCTCGACCACCTGCGATTCGATGTGGACCTGCAGCGGGAGCATGTCCAGCTTCTCGATCACGTCCATGATCGAACGCCAGGCCGAAGGCGTGGAGCGCACGAGCAGGGTGTTGTTCTCCTCGATCGCCGACACCGCGACCTTGTCGCCGCCGACCTCGATCACCACGCTGCCGCTGCCGCCCTGGTTGCCGCCGCCCAGCGACAGCGAACCGCTGCCGAGGCCGCCGCCGGTCCCGCCCGCACCGCCGCCGTCCATGCCGCCATCCTTGCTGGCACCGCTGCCGCCGGCGCTGATCGTGGTGGCCTGGCCGCCGGGGATCAGCGAGATGCCGCCACCGCCGTCGTTGCCGCCGCCGCTGCCGCCACCGCTGCCGCCGAACACTTCGCCCAGGCGCGCGGCGAGATCCTTCGCGGTGATGTACTTCAGCTCGTAGGAATACAGGCGCAGGCCCTCGCCGGCGCCGTCGATGCGCTCGATCCACTGCTGGATGTCGTCGAGGTATTCGGGCTGCGCGGTGATCGCCAGCACCGCGTTGGCGCTCTCGATCGGCATGAAGCGGAACATGCCCGCCACCGGCGACTTGCTGCCTTCGCCGAAGACTTTTTCGAGGTCCTGCACGACCTTGCCGGCGCGGCTGGATTCCAGCGGGAACACGCCGACCGACATGCTCGCCATCCAGTCGACGTCGAACACCTCGATGGTGCGCAGGTAGCTTTCCAGTTCGGCGCGCGAGCCGGCGAGGGTCATCACGTTGCGGCCCGGGTCGACGGTGACGATCGCGCCCGGGCGCGCGTACGGCTTGAGCAGCTTCTCCATCTCGCTGGCGGAGATGTAGCGCAGCGGCACCACGCGCGACTCGAAGCCGCGCGCGCTCGCCGGCGGGTTGCTGCGCGGCGCGACCACGCCGGTCGCGAGCGCCTGGTCGGCGGGAACGATGCTGTAGCGGCCGTCGCTGTAGATCATCCGCGCGTTGTTCCAGCCGAGGATCATCTCCAGCACCGACAGCGCCTGCGCCGGGCTGATCTTCTTCGGCGTGACGTAGGTGACCGTGCCCTGCACGTTCGGCGCGATGGTGTAGTTCTGGCCGAGCATGTCGCCGAGGATCGCCTTGACCACCGCGTGCAGCGATTCGCCTTCGAAATTGAAGGTGGCCTCGCCGGAGGTGGCATCGAGGTCGGGCATCGGCGAGCCGGCGGCATCGCGGTTGATGACCTGGCCATTGCCGCGATGGATGACCGGCCTGGCGCGCGCGTCGTCCTCGGATTCGGGCGTCGCGACGGGCGCCGGGGCCGGGGCATCGGCGGCGGTGCTGGGCGCGCTCTGCCGGGCGTTGCGCTTGATCACCGGCGTCGGCGACGCGGCGTGCGCCGCAAAGATCGCGCAGAGCGCGGCGGCGAAAGTGGTACGGGCTGCGGCTTGGAGATTCATTCTGTGAACTCTCGGGGCAAACATCAGGGTGTCTGTCCAGGCGGCGCGGCGTTCTGCGCTTCCTGTGCGGCTTGCTGCCTCAACTGGGCGCGGCGCTCCTCGATCCGCTTGCGGATCGCTTCGAGCTGCACTTCGGTCGAGACGTTGCCGCTCGGAGGCGGCGGCGGAGGCGGAGGCGGCGGAGCCACCGTCGCGCCGGAGGCGTCGACGACCGGCTGCGGCTGTGTCGGGTCGGGCACGATGCCCGGCTGCGGGCCGGCCACGGGCGCGGGATTGACGCCGCCGACACCGTTGAACACGCGCAGGTCCAGGCGACGGTCGCCTTCGGGACCGCGGAACACCGCGGCGCGGGGCTCCAGGCTGGCGAGCGTCCATTGCGGCGCGGTTTCGACCGCTTCGCCGAGCTTCACGCGCACCGGCTGCGCGCCTTCGGCGGCCGGCTTGAGGATGGCCAGCTGCACGCCGCCGCCGATCAGCACGCTGGTCAGGGTGTAGTCGAAGGTGTTGGCCTGCCCTTCCTCGCCGCCGGCATCGATGGTGAACGGCTGGTGGCGGCGGTTTTCGGAGAAGAGCGGGCGGTTCTTGATCTCGGCGTACTGCTCCATCACGCCGGGCCGGCCCGAGGCCGGCAGCTTGGTGTCCGGCAGGCGCTGGCCGGCGGTATCGGCCTCGGCATCGCCGAGACGGGCGCCCATGCCGGAGAGCGCCAGCACCCAGACCACGATCGCCCAGCCGGCGGCGCCGGCCAGCACCCAGGTGCGCGGGCTCAGGCTGTCAGCGCGCATCGGCGTTGCCTCCCGGTGCCGGCGCGACGTAGCCGTAGAGGTCGAAGTTCACGTCCAGGCCGCCGTTGGCCGAGGACTGGTCGGGCGAGAAGTAGAAACGGTTGGCGACCACGTTGAGGTTGTCCACGAACAGGCGCGGCGTGCCGCTTTCCAGCGAGTGCAGCACCATCGCCAGCTCCGGGGTGCCGCAGCGCAGGCGCACCTGCACCACCGCGCGCGGGAAGCGCTCCTTGCGCGGCTCGGTCAGTGGCGAACGGTTCTGGATCGCGCAGCTGCGGTTCTTCGGGCTGGCCTCGAGCACCGCCGTTTCCAGCCGCGCGACGAGCGCGGAGGTGGCGGATTCGACCGTGCCGTCCATGAAGCCCGGCATGCGTGCCGACTGTTCGCGCACGCTGGCCAGGCGCTTGCGCACCTCGCCGGCCTGGGCGAGCGTGGCGCGGGCGCGGGCATCCCGGTCCTTGAGGGTGTCGATGCGTTCCTGCAGCTCCAGCATCGGCACGGTCCACCACGGATGGACGAGGGCGAAGTAGGCCAGGCCCAGCGCGGCGCCGAGCAGGCCCAAGGCCAGCCAGCGGTCGCGCGGCGACAGTGTCTTGGTCACGGTGGTCATGGCGCCCCCTCCGGACGGGCCTTCTGCCCTCTCGGGGGCTTGTTGGCGGTGCGGGGCTGGATCACGACCAGGTCGGCGGTGATGGTGAAGCGGTCCTTGCCCTTGCCCTGGTCGGGCATCAGCGCGCCGGTCAGCTGCGGCGCCTTCCACAGCTTCGAGGGACGCAGGCGTTCGACCAGGCTGGCGGCCTCGGAGCTGAGGCCGATGATCATGACCTTCTCGCCCTCGACCGAGACCTTCTCCAGGAAGGTGCCATCCGGCAGCAGGCGGCTGAGTTCGTCCATCACTTCGACCGTGGTCGGCCGGCCGTTCCGGGTTTCCTGCAGAAAGCGCAGGCCCTCGACGGTATCGACCAGCAGCCGCTTCTCGTCGGCCACCTTCTGCGCCTGCTTGGCGCGGCGCTTGGTCTCGGTCTCGAAGGCGTCGGCGGCGGCCTCGCGGTTGGCGCGGATCTGCCACAGGCCTGCGCCGGCGGCGACCAGCAGCACGGTGACCAGGCCGATGTTCCAGGCCGCGCGCGGATCGCGGCGGCGGCGGCGCTGCGCGGCCGGCAGCAGGTTCACCCCCAGCGGCCGGCCCTCGGCGTCGGCCATGTCCACGCCGGAGAGCGTCGCGCCCAGCGCGGGGCCCAGGGCGGCGACGGCGGCCTCCAGGCTGGCCCGGGGCACGACCACCAGTTCGGCGTCGATCTGGCCATCGCCGCGGCGGCCGATCAGGCGCGCGTCGTAGAACACGTCATTGGCGGCGAACGGCGTCTGGCGGTCGATCTCGAAGCCCAGCACCTCGCGCAGGCGCTCGGCGGCGGCGGCGGGCAGCTGCAGGCGGCGGCGCAGGCCGCTGCGCGCCGGCAGCAGCAGCCAGCGAGGCAGGTTGGCGATCCGCGGGCTGAGCAGGCGGGCCAGCGGCTCCTGTTCGCCGGCGACGGCGTCCCAGGGCAGCTCGGCCAGATCGCGCAGCGCGGGCTCGCCGGGCTGCACGGGCAGGGTCATGGTGAGGACGAGGTCGTCGGCCTGGCGGCGCAGCAGCAGGCGCTGCTGGCCCAGGCCGAACACGGCGCGCACGCGCTGCGGCAGCCAGCTGGCCAGGGCGTCGAGCCACCAGGCCAGGAAACCGCGCAGGCCCGGCCACGCCCGGGCCAGACCGGATTGCCTCCGGTTCGAGCCCGTCCCGGGGGACGTCGTGTTGTCGGTGGTCACGGCGCTCAGATGCAGTCCCTCGATCAAATCCCGGTTGGAAGCGCGATCGACATGCGATCAGCATGCGATCACTTGGAAGCCGCGCCGCCAGGGCGGCGCGGGTCGGTGTTGGGCGAACCGGGCGTCGGAGCAGCGGTGCGCGCGAGGGCCCCCTCCTCCCAGCGCAACGGGGTGTAGGCAGACCCCGGCAACCCGCTGCTCCCGGCGCGCACGACGGCGCGCAGGATCGACACGCGCCCGTCCCGGAGGCGCGCCCGGCTGTCGATACTATACGTGCCCGTGCCGGCACCGACGAGCGGCTGGGTCTCGCCTGGCAGGCGCGGGCGACGCCGTTCGGTCAGGGCACGCTCCGGGTCGATGCCCATCGCCTTGAGGACCTCCGCGCTCGCGTACTGCTCGTTCGGACGGCCCTGCCCGCTGTAGACCGTCAGATGCGGCTCAAGTTTCCCGAACAGCTCGCTGGTCATGCCCAGCACCAGCTGCAGCTCGGCGACGGTCTCGAACGGCGCGTCCTTGGCGCCGTACGGCAGGTCCTCGCTTTCGTAGTCGGCGTCCTCGGCCCCGCCCTCGGGCTGGGTCAGCAGGTCGGAATCGCGCCAGTCCATCACCGCCGCGGCCAGCTTGCGCGCCTGGGTCCGCTCGGCACCGACGGCCTGGATCAGGTTGGCGATGAGGTCCATGTCCGCGCCGTTGAGGTCGACCTTGCCCGATTCATCGATGATGGTGACGGTGACATCGGCGCCAGCGAATTCCCACGCGTATTCGCGACCGTCCGGCAGCCATTGCCGGGTCGGCTCCATCTCGACCACGCGGGTCATGGCGTACTCCAGGCCCGCGCGTGCGGCCTGGTCGGCAAGCACGCCCTGGCTCAGCACGCGTCCCTGCAGGTATTCGATGCGCGCGGTCAGGGCGAAGGCACCGATCACCGCGGTCAGCATCGCGATCAGCCACAGCACCATCAGCAGAGCGGCGCCGCGCGCGGGTCCACGATGCAAGCGCGGGCGCAGGCCCGGACCACGGCTCATATCGGCACCTGCGACATGCTGAAGCTGGCGCCCTGCGGCAACGAGACCACCATCGGCGGCCAGGCGTCGCCGCGATCATCGACGATGCTCACCCGTACCTGCAGCGGCATGCGGTCGACCTGTTCCCAGCGCGTCTGCCAGTCGCCCATGCGGTTCTGGGCATCGAGCGCGCGGTATTCGAACTTCACCGATTCCAGCCCGCCGACGAGGCGCTCCGGCGGGCCGGCGTCGCGCTCGCCGAAGACTTCGTTGACCAGCACCACCGAAAACTCGACCTGCAGGCGCAGGCCGCCGTTCTCGTCGTCGACCACGGTGATGTCGTGCAGATGCGGCCCGCCGCGGCCGAGGTAGGCCGGCAGGTCGGCGACGAAGCGCATCTGGTCTTCCTCGCCGACGAAGCGCAGCGGCTGGCCAGTGGATTCGTTGACGTCGAAGGCGATCGGCAGCGCCGAGCCGATGCGCTTGCGCAGGAAGTTCTGCACCGAGCGCATGCGCTCGTTGCGCGCCGAGCGGTCCTCGCCGCGCGTCGCCGCCGCCGAGGACGCGCGCAACGTCGCGAAGGCCAGCGACAGCGCGGCAGCCAGCAGCATGGTCGCCACCAGCACTTCCATCAGGGTGAAACCGCGCGATTGCCTGCGGGCGGAGGTCATGGCACCACCCCGGAGGTATTGGGGTCGGTGGGCGCGACCAGGCGCAGGCTCTCCAGACTCAGGCGCTCGCGCGGGCCGCCTTCGCCCCAGGCGACGGTGACCTGCACGTGCATCAGCTTCGGGCCGACCAGCGTCTGCGGCTGCGCCGGCTGCCGCGCGGCCTGCGGGTCGCGCCAGGGCGAGACGACGACTTCCCACTGGTAGCGGCCGCCGTCGAGGCGACCGTCGCGCCGGCCTGCAGCCAGGGCCTGGCCCACGCCGATCTGCGCCAGCAGGCTCTGCGCGTGCAGCGCCGCGCGGCCGTACTGGTCGGAGGCGCGCACCTGGCGGCTGGCGTTGGTCAGCGTGCCCAACAGCAGGGTCATGCCGAAGGCGAGCAGCCCGAAGGCGACCACGACTTCGATCAGGGTGTAGCCGCGCTGGCGGCGCGCGGTGGCGAAGGGACGCCTCATCGTCCGGTCGCCTCGCCGCGATGCAGGCTGACCTCGCCGGTGAGCCAGGCCACGTCGACGTTCAGCGCCGCGCGCTCGTGGCTGAGCTGGATGCGGCCGCCGGTGGAGGCGCCGTCCTCGAAGAACAGGATCACGCCCTCGCCGTCGCGTTCCTGCACCTGGCGCACGCCGGTGAAACTGACGCGCAGCGGCTTGCGGATCTCGCCGCTGCGGCCCTTGGCGCCGCTCCAGCGGCCATCTTCGGGCACGATGCGGAAGGTCTGCACGGTGCCGGTGGAGATCGCCGTCGAACGGGCGCGGCGGAGCTCGGAGGCGATCGTCTTGGCTTCCGATCGCAGGCGCAGGCCATCCATCCCGCCGTTCATCGACATCATCAGGATCACCGTCAGCCCCGCGACGAGGCTGACGACGACCAGGATCTCGATCAGGGTGAAACCCGAGGCCCTGTGTCGGGCCGGGGCGTCACGCCGGGAACGATGGACGGTGAGCATGGCGGGCGCCCGGGCCGCGACGCAGAGGCGTCGCCGGCCTGCTTACTGTTCGTACTTGATGTCGGCGTCGACGCTGCTGCCGCCCGGCTGGCCGTCCTTGCCGAGGCTGACCAGGTCGAACGGGCCGTCCTCGCCGGGCACGGTGTACTGCAGCGGCTTGTTGAACGGGTCCTTGAGCAGCTTGTCCTTCACGTACGGGCCGAGCCAGCCGTTGATCTGCGGATCGGTGGTCAGGTCTTCCAGCGTGCGCGGATATTCGCCGACGTCGGCGTTGTACTGCTCGATCGCCGCGCCGACCTGCGTGACCTGGGTGCCGGCGAGCTTGTGGTTGGCCTTGTCCTTGTTGCCGAAGATCTGGCTGCCGACCACCGCGAGCACGCCGCCGATCAGCACGATGACGATGATGATCTCGATCAGGGTCATGCCCCCCTGCGAGCGGCGCGGCGAAGGGCGGCGGGCGTTGCGGCGGGCGGGTCGGCGGGAAGGGCGCATGGCGATAAGTCCGTTCGATAAGTGAGGAAAAGCCGGCAAACCGGCGGGGTAAGCACGCTCTAGATGGAACCGCTGAGCTGGTACATCGGCAGCAGCACGGCCATGATCACGAAGCCGATCACCACCGCCAGCACCACCGTGATCACCGGCACCAGCGCGGCGAGCATGCGGTCCAGCGCCTGCCCGGTTTCGGCCTCGAAGGTGTCGGCGGTCTTGAGGAGCATCGCGTCGAGCGCGCCGGACTCCTCGCCGACCTGGATCATCTGCAGCGCCAGGCGCGGGAATTTCTTGCCCTTGCCCAGCGCGGTGGACAGCCCGACGCCGTTCTTGACTTCGCCCGCTGCAGCTTCGACATCGGCGATCAGCGCCTGGTTCCCCAGGATGCGCCCGCCGATGCCCATCGCGGTGAGCAGCGGCACGCCGTTGCGCAGCAGGGTGCCGACGGTGCGCGCGAGGCGCGCGGTCTCCATCTTCGCGACGATCGGCCCCGCCACGCGCTGGCGCAGCAGCCATTCGTCGAACTTCGCACGGAATGCAGGCTCGCGGCGCTTGCGGTCGAACCACCAGGCCGCGCCGCCGGGGACGACGACGAACAGCCACCACCAGTCGCGCACGAACAGGCCCAGCCAGAGCACGAACTGCGAGAACAGCGGCAGCTCGGCGTCGAGGTTCTCGTACATCTCGGAGAACTGCGGCACCACGTAGCCGAGCAGGAACAGCAGCGAGAAGCCGACCATGGTCAGCAGGATCGCCGGATAGATCAGGGCGTTGATGACCCGCCCGCGCAGCGCACGGCTGCGTTCGAGGTAGTCGGCCAGGCGCTGCAGGGTGTCCTGCAGGCTGCCGCCGGTCTCGCCGGCGCGGATCATGTTCACGTACAGGCGCGAGAACGCGCCGTGCTGGCGTTCGAGCGCGACCGACAGCGAGGTGCCGCCGCGCACGGCGTCGCGGACATCGAGGATGGTGCGGCGCGCGGCCTCGTCCTCGGGCAGCTCCAGCAGGATCGACAGCGCCCGGTCCAGCGGCTGGCCGGCACCGAGCAGGGTCGCGAGCTGCTGGGTGAACTGCACCAGGCGCGCGCCCGCGAAGGGCTTGGGCTTGAACAGCGCGCGCCAGGCCGACTCGCCCGCCGCGCCGGCGAGCACCGCCTCGACCGGCAGGTGGCCCTGTTCCTGCAGACGCAGGGCCACGTCGGCGTCGCTGGCGGCCTCCATCTGGCCATCCAGGACTTCGCCGCGGCTGTTGAGGGCTTTGTAGCGGTAGAGGGGCATGGGCGGCGGCGGAAGGGCGATGCGTCGGAGGGAGGGTAGGCAGCGAGCGGAAGCGGATGCCGGCCGTGGCGCCGTCGGGCGACCTGCGGCACGGGGCCCCGGAGCATATCGGCCGGCGCCCCCCATTGGGAACCGCATGGCCCGGAAAGGTTCCCCGGGGCGGCGGCCGTCACGGTTCCGGACGTGCCCCGCGAACCGGGGGCCCGGTCCGCTCAGGGCGTCGGCTTGACCAGGTTGTCGTTGATCAGCCGGATCAGGGCCTCGACCTTGGGCCGCTGCGGCGGATAGGCGGAGGTCGACATCAGGTGGCGCTCGTAGTCCTCGTAGCGGCAGGACAGGGCGTTGATGCAGACCATGGCCATCAGCCGCGAGCCCCGGGCGCAGTCGAACCCGGCCCGGCAGGCGGCCAGTGCCCATGCCTGCTCCGCCTGCGCGCCCTGCAGGGCGGGGGCCTGGGTGGCGTCGGGCCAGGGCGTGCGCGGGTCGACCTTCGGCAGCAGCAGCGACATCTCGAACATCGCGTCGGGATGGCCGTTGGCGCGGACGCGGTCGAGAAAATGCTTCAGGTGGGCCTGGCTGAGCATCGGCACGCTGCGGCTGAAGAAGCGCATCTCGGCCACCTGGTCGCCGCCCTTGGCGCTGCGGTGCAGCCAGTAGTCGCCGGCCTTCATGTCGCGCTGCAGGTCGGCCGCCGCCTGCATGCACAGGCGATTGCGATCGTTGTAGATGCCGGCGATGGCCTGCTTCGACGGCGGCTCGCTCTTCGCGAACTCGCGCAGCATTTCCAGGCTGGCGCGCAGCGGTCCGGCATAGGCCAGGCAGTCTTCGTAGACCTCGGAGAGCCGGCGCTGGGCCAGGGCATCGCCGTCGACGGCGCGCTGGCGGATCTCGATGTAGCTGGCCTCGCGCCAGAGGTGGCGGAACCGCGCCATGTGCGCGCGGATGCCTTCGGCGCGCTTGACCGGATCGGCGATGACCTCCACCGGCGCCGACGCCGCCCCGACCTGCAGCGGGGACTCGCCGGCACTGTCGGCGGGCTTGCGCAGGAACAGACCCCACACGGCGATACCGACGACGGCAACCAGCGCTGCACCGGCGGCGGCGATCACGACTCCCTTCCTCATTCCCTGCCCCTCAAGCGTTCAAACCCTGTTCGATATTCCATGCCCGGCCGGCCGGCAACAAGTCCGCCCCTGTCCGGGCGACCGTTCAAGCCTGCGCGGGCGCCAGGCGCATCTCGACGTGCGGAATGCCGTCTTCGAGGTAGGGCGCGCCCTCGGCCTCGAAACCCAGCGCATTGTAGAAGCCGAGCAGATGGGCCTGCGCGCTGATCCGGATGGCCTGCCCCGGGAAGCGCGCCTGCGTGCCGGCGATGGCTTCGCGCATCAGCGCCTCGCCCAGACGGCGCCCGCGGAACGCCGCGACCGTCATCACCCGGCCGATCGACGGCTCGTCGTATTTCATGCCCGGATCGACCACGCGCGCGCAGGCGGCCAGCGCACCGTCGACATGGGCGGTAAGGTGCCACGACACCGGGTCGAGGTCGTCGGCATCCTGATAGGCGCAGGCCTGTTCGACCACGAAGACCCGTTCACGGGCGGACAGCAGCGCATGCACCTCGGGACCGGACAGATCCTCCAGCCGGGCCCAGCGATACACCACCGGGTCAGGCATCCTCGGTGACCCGCAGCACTTCCTCGATCGTGGTCAGGCCGGTCAGCGCCTTGGCGATGCCGTCCTCGTACATGGTGCGCATGCCGGCTTCCTTCGCGAGCTGCTCCAGCTCGCCCATGCCGGCGTGGCGCATGACCGCGCGGCGGATCTCGTCGTTCATGACCAGGAATTCCATGATCGTGGTCCGGCCGAGGTAGCCGCTGGGCGCGATCGCCGAGCCGCGCGGGCGGTAGAGGAAGATCGTGCCTTCGGGCTGGTAGCGGCGCAGGCCGAACTTCTCGATCTCTTCCGGCGACGCCTCGTAGCGCTCGGCATGGGTCGGCTCGAGGCGGCGCACCAGGCGCTGGGCGAGGATGCCGTTGATCGTGGAGGTCAGCAGGTAGTCCTCGACGCCCATGTCGAGCAGGCGGGTGATGCCGCCGGCGGCATTGTTGGTGTGCAGCGTGCTCAGCACCAGGTGGCCGGTGAGCGCGGACTGGATCGCGATCTTGCAGGTCTCCAGGTCGCGCATTTCGCCGATCATGATGATGTCGGGGTCCTGGCGGACGATGCTGCGCAGGGCATGCGCGAAGTCCAGGCCGATCTGCGGCTTGGCCTGGATCTGGTTGATGCCCTCGATCTGGTATTCGACCGGGTCCTCGACGGTGATGATCTTCACGTCGGGGGTGTTGATCCGGCTCAGCGCCGTGTACAGCGTGGTGGTCTTGCCCGAGCCGGTGGGGCCGGTAACCAGCAGGATGCCGTGCGGCTGCTCCAGCACGTGTTCGAACTGCGGCAGGAAATCGTCGGTGAAGCCCAGCTTCTTGAAGTCGAAGACCACGGTCTCGCGATCGAGCAGACGCATCACCACCGATTCGCCGTGCGCGGTGGGCACGGTGCTCACGCGCAGGTCCAGCTCCTTGCCCTGCACGCGGATCATGATGCGGCCGTCCTGCGGCAGGCGGCGCTCGGCGATGTTGAGCTTGGCCATGATCTTCACGCGCGAGATGACCGCGGCGGTGAGGTTGGCCGGCGGGCTTTCGCCCTCCTCCAGCACGCCGTCGATGCGGTAGCGCACCTTCAGGCGGTTCTCGAAGGGTTCGATATGGATGTCCGAGGCGCGCAGCTCGACCGCGCGCTGGATGATCAGGTTCACCAGGCGGATGACCGGCGCTTCCGACGCGAGGTCGCGCAGGTGTTCGACATCGTCGACGTCGCCGGCCTCGCCTTCGGCGGTCTCGACGATCGCGCCCATCGCGCTGCGGCCCTGGCCGTGCCAGCGCTCGACCAGGTCGCCGATCTCCGAACGCAGGCCGACCAGCGGGCGCAGCTCGCGCTGGGTCGCCAGGCGCACGGCGTCGAGCGTGTAGGGATCCTGCGGGTCGGCCATCAGCACGTCGACGCGCTCGCCGGCATCGGCCACCGGCACCACGGCGAACTGCTTCATGAAGCGCAGGCTCAGTTCCAGACCTTCCGGCGGCAGGTCAGGCAGTTCCTTCACCGCGATCAGCGGCAGGCCCAGCACGTCGGCGCAGGCTTCGGCGTGGTCGCGCTCGGACACCAGGCCCAGGCGGGCGATCAGGGCCAGCAGCTCGCCGCCGGTCTCTTCCTGCAGGCGCTGCGCGCGGACCAGGTCGGCCTCCTTCAGCCGCCCCTTTTCCAGCAGGGCCGCGACGATGCGCTCGCCATCGCTGACCGGGACGGGCAGCGCTTCGGCCGCCTGCGCTTCCATGGCCTGCTCTTCGATCGACGGTTCCCGGGTTGTCTCGACCACTGCGTTCACGGATCAGGCCCCTGGCGCCGCATCCGCGGCCGGTTGGTAAGGTGGGAGGGTTACTTTACAAGGAAAAGGACCGGGGCCTCCCCGCGCGGGAGGCGTCCGGTCCTTCACGGACCACGGAAACGGCGGGGAGTTCGGCGCGCGCTCAGCGCACCTCGGCCACTTCCACACCGTCCAGGCCGGCGGCCAGGGTGCGGGCGTCGCCGCCCTGGGCCAGCTTGATCTTCAGGCGCACCTCGTTCTGCGAGTCGGCGTAGCGCAGCGCGTCCTCGTAGCTGATCTCGCCGGCCTGGTAGAGCTCGAACAGGGCCTGGTCGAAGGTCTTCATGCCGAGATTGGTCGACTCCTTCATCACTTCCTTGAGCTTGTGGATCTCGCCATCGCGGATGTAGTCCTGCACCAGCGGCGTGCCCAGCAGGATCTCCATCGCGACCTTGCGGCCCTTGCCGTCCGGTGTCGGGATCAGCTGCTGCGCGACCACGCCCTTGAGGTTCAGCGACAGGTCCATCAGCAGCTGGCTGCGGCGGTCTTCCGGGAAGAAGTTGATGATGCGGTCCATCGCCTGGTTGGCGTTGTTCGCATGCAGCGTGCAGAGCACGAGGTGGCCGGTTTCGGCGAAGGCGATCGCGTAGTCCATGCCCTCGCGGGTACGCACCTCGCCGATCATGATCACGTCCGGCGCCTGGCGCAGGGTGTTCTTCAGCGCGGCTTCCCAGCTGTCGGTGTCGATGCCGACCTCGCGCTGGGTGATGATGCAGCCCTCGTGCTTGTGCACGAATTCGATCGGGTCCTCGATGGTGATGATGTGACCCGAGGAATTCTGGTTGCGGTAGCCGATCATCGCCGCCAGCGAGGTCGACTTGCCGGTGCCGGTGGCGCCGACGAACAGGATGATGCCGCGCTTGGTCATCGCCAGGGTCTTGATGATCGGCGGCAGCGCCAGTTCCTCGACCGTGGGGATCTTCGACTCGATGCGGCGCAGCACCATGCCGACCTGGTTGCGCTGGTAGAAGCAGCTGACGCGGAAGCGGCCGACGCCGGAGACGCCGATCGCGAAGTTGCACTCGTGGGTCTTTTCGAACTCCTCGCGCTGCGCCGGGGTCATCACGTTCAGCACCAGGTCGCGGCTCTGCTGCGGAGTCAGCGCGTTCTGGGTGATCGGCGACAGCTTGCCGTGCACCTTCATCGCCGGCGGCATGCCCGCGGTGATGAACAGGTCGGACGCCTTCTGGTGCGCCATCAGCTTGAGGAAGGAGGTGAAATCGATGGTGCTCATGGGGTGCTCCGGAACTGGATGGCTGCGCTCCGACGAATGTCATCCCGAGCGCAGCGAGGGACCTGCTGTTACCTTGGCATGAGCGCGGCGGGCGAACCGCGAAAGCAGGTTCCTCGCTGCGCTCGGAATGACAAGGACCTCACTCGAACAACCGCTTGTCCTTGGCGTAGCCCTTGGCCTGCTGGCGGGTGATGAGGCTGCGCTTGACCAGGTCCTGCAGGTGCTGGTCCAGGGTCATCATGCCGAAGTTCTGGCCGGTCTGGATCGAGGAATACATCTGCGCGACCTTGTCCTCGCGGATCAGGTTGCGGATGGCCGGGGTGCCGACCATGATCTCCCACGCGGCGGTACGGCCGCCGCCGACCTTCTTCAGCAGCGCCTGCGAAATGACCGCGCGCAGCGATTCGGACAGCATCGAACGCACCATCGGCTTCTCGCCGGCGGGGAACACGTCGATGATGCGGTCCACGGTCTTCGCCGCCGAGCTGGTATGCAGGGTGCCGAACACCAGGTGGCCGGTTTCCGCGGCGGTCAGCGCCAGGCGGATGGTCTCGATGTCGCGCATTTCGCCGACGAGGATGTAGTCGGGGTCTTCGCGGAGGGCCGAGCGCAGCGCCTCGTTGAAGCCGTGGGTGTCGCGATGCACTTCGCGCTGGTTGATCAGGCACTTCTGCGAGGTGTGGACGAATTCGATCGGATCCTCGACGGTGAGGATGTGCGCGTATTCGTTCTTGTTGATGTGGTCGATCATCGCCGCCAGCGTGGTCGACTTGCCCGAGCCGGTCGGGCCGGTGACCAGGATCAGGCCCTGCGGCTGGTCGATCAGTTCGCGGAAGATCGGCGGCGTGGCCAGGTCTTCCAGGGTCAGCACTTCGGAGGGAATGGTACGGAACACCGCACCGGCGCCGCGGTTCTGGTTGAAGGCGTTGACGCGGAAGCGGGCCAGGCCGGGGATCTCGAACGAGAAGTCGCACTCGAGGAATTCCTCGTAGTCGCGACGCTGCTTGTCCGACATGATGTCGTAGACCAGCGCATGGACCTGCTTGTGGTCGAGCGCGGGGATGTTGATCCGGCGGACGTCGCCGTCGACACGGATCATCGGCGGCAGGCCTGCGGACAGGTGCAGGTCCGAGGCCTTGTTCTTGACCGAGAAGGCCAGCAGTTCGGCGATATCCATGACAAGTTCCCCGATGTTCGAATTCGTTGGTGGCGTCGCATGACACCGATTGCCTGAGTATAGCCCCGGACCCGCGACTGTCACCCGGGCGGTTCGCGCGTTGGAATGGACTTACACTTCCGGTTCGCGACATCGGTCGCAACCGGGGCGCGGCTGTCCTCGTACACCTCCCCACGAACGCCTCCCCACCGACACCCGCCCTCGTCCGCCC
>SCMT01000033.1 GCA_005502915.1 Lysobacteraceae bacterium 2PB
AGCCCGCCCGCCGCATGGAAGTGGTTCACGTCCGCGCTGCCGTTGGGATACACCCGCGCCAGCAGCGGCGTGTGCCGCGACAGCTCGTCCAGGTCGTCCCAGTCGATGATCAGGCCCGCAGCGCGTGCGATCGCTACCAGATGGATCGCGTGGTTGGTCGAACCGCCCGTCGCCGCCAGGCCGACCATCGCGTTCACGATCGCCTTCTCGTTCACCACCTTGCCGATCGGACGGTAGTCGTCGCCCAGGTGGGTGATCCTGAGGGCTTGCTCTGCGGCGGCGACGGTCAGCGCATCGCGCAGCGGGGTGTTCGGGTTCACGAAGGCGGTGCCGGGCATGTGCAGGCCCATCACCTCCACCAGCATCTGGTTGGAGTTGGCGGTGCCGTAGAAGGTGCAGGTCCCAGCGCCGTGGTACGAGGCCGACTCCGCTTCGAGCAGCTCCTCCTTCGTCGCCTTGCCCTCGGCGAAGCGCTGCCGCACCGCCGCCTTCTCCTTGTTCGGCAAACCCGAGGGCATCGGACCCGCGGGCACGAAGATCGCCGGCAGGTGGCCGAAGGCCAGCGCGCCGATCAGCAGCCCCGGGACGATCTTGTCGCACACCCCGAGCAGCAGCGCGGCATCGAACATCTCGTGCGAGAGCGCGATGGCCGTGGATTGCGCCACGACATCGCGCGAGAACAGCGACAGCTCCATGCCCGCGCGGCCCTGGGTGACGCCATCGCACATCGCCGGCACGCCGCCGGCGACCTGCGCCGAGCCGCTGGCATTGCGCGCGGCCATGCGGATCAGGGTGGGGTAGTGCTCCATCGGCTGGTGGGCCGAGAGCATGTCGTTGTAGGCGGTGACGATGCCGAGGTGGCCGGCGTGTCCGGCCTTCAGCTGCGGCTTGTCCGCACCCGAGGCGGCGAAGCCGTGGGCGAGGTTGCCGCAGCCGAGGTCCTTGCGTGCGGGTCCCTGTGGCCTGGCCGCGTCGATGCGGGCGAGGTAGGCGCTACGCAGCTTCGCGCTGCGCTCGGCGATGCGCGCGGTGACGCGCTCTGTGACGGGGTGCAGGCTCATGGATGTGTCATTCCTGTGTTCGCACCTGGCGTCGGCGGCGGCATCGCAGACATTCTCCTTCCCCCGCTGGCGGGGGAAGGTCGGGATGGGGGCGCAAGATCATGGGAACCGCTGGCCCCCACCTCGATCCTCCCCCGCAGGCGGGGGAGGAGGTCAGAAGCGACACGTCGCATCACGGACTCCAGTGCACATGCACGTCGCGGGCGGCGCGCAGCACGGCGGCGATGGGGTGGCGCAGCGGGTCGTTGGCGGCCATCGCCTCGCGCAGCACCTCGCGCTTGCGCTGACCGGTGACGATCAGGTGGATCGCGCGCGTGCGCAGCAGCCGCGCCAGACCGAGCGTGATGCGCGGGTACGGCGCTTCCGGTGGCAGCGGCTCGGGGTGGATCAGGAAGGCGTCCTCGCGCGAGGCCGGGGCCAGCGCCGCCGGCAGGCCGCGCGCGCCGGGGAACAGCGAGGCGGTGTGCGCGTCCTCGCCCATGCCCAGCACGACGGCGTCGAAGGTGTCGGCGTGGCGGCTGAGCATCGTGCGCGCGTGCTGCAGCGAAGCTCCGGGATCGCCGTCGGGCGTGGTCAGCGCCCCGATGCGCACGCCAGCGGCTTCGGAAAATGCCGAGCGCAGCGAAGCGACATTGCTCGCCGCATGGTCCCAGGGCACGCAGCGGTCGTCGCCGGGGACGATCGCGACATCCTCCCAGTCGATGCCCTCGCTCGCGGCCAGCTGCCGGTACGCCGGGAACGGCGTGCGACCGCCGGCCAGGCACAGCAGCGCATGGCCGCGATGGGCCAGCGCGCTGGCGCAGGCCTGGCGCAGGCGCGACGCCACCGCCTCGGCCAGCGCGGCGCTGTCCTCGTAGGCGTGTTCGATCACCGCCATCGCGGGGTCCCTCCGGTTGCGGTCATGACGATCCCGGACATTGCGGACCGGCAAGGTGTACAGCTGTGCCTGTGCATGCATGCGTGTCTCCCTTCACTCGCGCCAGCTGTGGCCGTGGCGCTCGGCCAGGGCCACGGCGGCGGTCGGGCCCCAGGTGCCGGCGGCGTAGGGGCGCGGCGCCTGTTGCGATTGGTTCCAGCCATCGAGGATCGCATCGACCCACTGCCACGCCGCCTCGGTCTCGTCGCGGCGCACGAACAGCGTGCCGTTGCCCTCGATGGCGTCGAGGTAGAGGCGTTCGTAGGCCAGCCTGCGGCGCACGCTGGCGAACTCCTCGTCCAGGTCCAGGTCCAGCGACACCTGCGACAGGCGCAGGCCGCTGCGGTCCAGGCCCGGGGTCTTGTGCATCAGCTGCAGCTCGATGCGCTCCTCCGGCTGCAGGCGGATCACCAGCGCGTTGGGCTGGGTCGCGGCCCCGCCGCGGGCGAAGATCGAGTGCGGCACGGCGCGGAACTGCAGGTAGATCTCGGTGCAGCGGCGCGGCATGCGCTTGCCGGTGCGCAGGTAGAAGGGCACGCCCGACCAGCGCCAGTTGTCGACGTGGGCGCGCAGGGCGACGAAGGTCTCGGTGCGGCTGGCGCGACCGAGTTCGTCCAGATAGCCCGGCACCGACTGGCCGGAGATCGCGCCCGCACCATACTGCCCGGCGACCGTCTCCATGCCGACCTCGCCACGCCCGATCGGACGCAGCGAGCGCAGCACCTTGATCTTCTCGTTGCGCACCGCGGTGGGCTCGAACTGCGAGGGCGGCTCCATGGCGGTGAGGCACAGCAGCTGCAGCAGGTGGTTCTGCAGCATGTCGCGGATCGCACCGGAGCCATCGTAGTAGTCGCCACGCCCTTCCACGCCGACGGTCTCGGCGACGGTGATCTGCACCTGCTCGATGTGCCGCGCGTTCCACAGCGGCTCGAACAGGGCGTTGCCGAAGCGCAGGGCGAGCAGGTTCTGCACGCCGTCCTTGCCCAGGTAATGATCGACGCGATAGACGCGGTCCTCGTCGAAGGACGCGGTGACGCCGTCGTTGATCGCGATGGCCTCGGCCAGGTCGTGGCCGATCGGCTTCTCCAGCATCACCCGCGTGCCGGGACCGGCGAGGCCGTGCGCAGCCAAGGCAGCGCAGGCGCGCACATAGAACGAGGGCGAGGTGGACAGGTGGTAGAGCACTTCGCCCGAGCGCAGCGACGAAACGCGCGACGCGAGCGCGGCCATCGACGCATCGTCGTCGAGCGAGGCGGGCTGGTAGTGGACGCGATCGAGCAGCGCGGCGATGGCGGCCTCGTCCAGGAACGACGCCGGCACGAAGCGCGCCAGCGCATCGGCGACGACGGAGCGGAAGCCGGCATCGTCGAGCGAGGACCGCGCGGTGCCGAGGATGCGCAGGCCCGCCGGCAGCAGGCCATCGCGATGCAGGCCGTACAGCGACGGCAGCAGCATGCGCTGCGCCAGGTCGCCGGTGGCGCCGAAGATCGTCAGCAGGGTCGCGGGGGAGGGAACGGCGAGTGGACTCATGTCAGCGCGGCAGCAGTCGGATGCGGTCCAGCACCCACATCGTGGGGCGGGTGTCGCCGGTGAAATACACGCAGAGATCCTTCGAGTCGCTCTGCGCAGGCAGCGGCAGGGTCAGGTCGAGGAAGCCGTCCTTCCCGGGCGCGGCCGGCAGCGGCGTGGTCGCGAGTACGGGGCCGTCGCAACCGGCCCTGAGCACGGCTTCGCCATGCGCGCTGGTCGCGGGCTTGAACCTGCGGTTCTTTTCGTCGTGGGCGAGCTGGAAGTAGTAGGGAATGCGTCCGGCGCGCAGCGCGACCGCGCGGGTGCCCGGCAGCGGCGCATTCGTCCATTCCCAGCAGGGATTGAAGATATCCACGTTGAAGATCGCGCGTTCGCCATCGACGGTGGTGTCGTCCTCCAGGCGCAGCATCAGCGCACCGGTGCACATCTTCAGGGTTTCGTCGGTACGTTCGAGGAGCGACGCCGGGGTGATCGCGAAGCGATCGGCCGACTGCAGCGGCCTGCCGTCGACGAACACCGCCGCGCGCAGCGTGGCGGTCTGCGCCAGGGTCAGCGGCGCTTCGTAGCGCGGCGACGCGGTGGTCGGCTCGGAATCGTCGATGGTGTAGCGGATCTCGGCATAGCCCGTTGCGTTCGACAGTGCGACCGATGCGCGGCCGTCGTCGGTCGCGGCTGCGTCGAAGCGCACTTCGAACGGCGTGCGTGCCGGTGCGATGCCGAGCATCCGGTAGCGGGCAAGCTGCGCAGGGAGGCGGCCGATGAAGGCGTCGTAGCTGCGCGATGTTTCGGCGGTCCAGCCGACTTCGGCCAGCGCGGCCAGGCGCGGGAACATCGCATGCTGCACGCGCGCGTAGGTGCGCATGTGCTCGGTCCAGGCATTGGCCTGCACGCCGAGGATGTGATGGTGGCGGTCGGCGGCCAGCGCATCGGGCACCGGATCGAAGTCGTAGAGCTTGCGCAGCGTGACCGTGGTCGGGCGGCCGGGCGGTTCGTTCGGCGACTCGGTCTGCAGGTAATCGAGGTAGAGGTGCGACACCGGCGACATCACCACGTCGTGGCCCTTGCCAGCCGCCTGCAGGCCGCCTTCGATGCCGCGCCACGACATCACCGTCGCGCTCGGCGGCAGCTCGCCTTCGAGGATCTCGTCCCAGCCGACCAGGCGTTTGCCGCGCGCAGAGAGGAATGCCTCGAAGTGCGCGACCATGCGGCTCTGCATCTGCATCTCGGTCTTCAGGCCCAGCGCCTTCATCTGCGCCTGCACGCGTGGCGAGGCGATCCACTGGTCCTTCACCGCCTCATCGCCGCCGATGTGTACGTAGCGTCCCGGGAACAGCGACACCACTTCCTCGAATACGTGCTCCATGAACACCATCGTCGATTCCTCGGTGTTCAGCAGGTTGACGAACACGCCCCACTCGGCGACCGGCTTCAGCGGTTCGGTGGTGGTGCCCAGCTCCGGATAGGCCGCGATCATCGCGGTGGCGTGGCCGGGGATGTCGATCTCCGGCACGATCTCGATGTGGCGCTCTGCGGCGTACTGCACGACCTCGCGGATCTGTTCCTGGGTGTACCAGCCGCAGTAGCGCACCGGCCTGCCGTCGCTATCGGTGCCGGCATCGCCGGAGGGCTGGCGGCAGCCGCCGACCTCGGTGAGCTTCGGATAGCGCTTGATCTCGATGCGCCAGCCCTGGTCGTCGGTGAGATGCCAGTGGAAGACATTGAGCTTGTGCACGACCATCGCATCGATCAGGTGCTTGATCTCGTCGACGGTCTGGAAATGCCGCGCCGAATCCAGCATCGCGCCGCGCCAGGCGAAGCGCGGCGCGTCCTCGATGCGCAGCGCCGGCAAGGTCGCGCGCGGACCGTTCGCGTCCGTCGCGAGCTGCCACAGCGTCACCGCGCCGTGTTGCAGGCCCTGCGCGGTGCGGGCGCGGACCACCGCACGCTTCGCCTCGACGTCGATCGTGTAGGCCTCGTCGTTCGCGCCGCGCAGCGCGGGATCGATCTCGAAGACGATGCCGGTCGTCGCACGGCCCGTGCGGACAGCGGGCCTGAAGCCGTGACTGCGCTGCGCGAGGTCGGCGAACAGTGCGGACGCGCGCGTCGCAGCTTCGCTTCCGGCATGGATCGGCGTGTCGCGATCGAAACGCAGTTGGCCTTGCCCGGATTGCACCGAGGCCGGCATCGGGATGAGGTTGGGCGAAGCGGCGCGCTCGCCCGCTGCGGATGGACCGCAGGCAAGCAGCGACAGCGGAATCAGGAGCAGGGCGGCGTATGCGCGGGACGTGGCCATGGATACCTGTCTGTACGGAAGAGGATGTCGCGGGAGACCGGATGTGTCGTCCCGGGCTCGACTGTAATTCATGCCGGTTGCGGAGCGCCCAAAAAAACGGGCCCGGTGTCACCAGGCCCGAAGGGGGATCGTTCCAGCACCCGGAGGAGGAGGAGAGAGCGCGGGGCGAACCGGACCCGGCGCGAGGCCGGGCCCGGTCGGGACATCAGAACTTCATGCGGAAGGTCAGGTAGTACTGGCGACCGTTCTGGTAGATCGAACGCGGACGGTCGCGATTCTCGGCGTAGTAGGCGGTCTTCGGATTGTTCAGGTTCAACGCATCGAGGGCGATCGAGTAGTTGTCGTTGAACTTGTAGCCGAACGACGCCGACACGTTGTCGACTTCATCCTGGTAGAACGCCGAGGCGCGATCCAGGCCGCTGAAGAACTCGGAGCGGTAGGTGTAGTTCAGGCGCGCGTTGAAGTGCTCGTTCTCGAAGTAGCCACCCAGGTTGTAGGTGTTGCGCGAGGTGCCGAGCATGTCGCCGCCGTCCTCGGTGGTGCCCTTGGCGAAGGTGTAGTTCGCGAACACGCCGAAATAGTCGCCGAACGGCTGCTCCCAGGCCACTTCGAAGCCGCGGACCTTCGCCTGCGAGTTCACCGGGATGCTCAGGTCGTACTGGACCATGGCACCGGTCGGGTTGCTCGAATCGATGGTCAGGTAGCTGCGGCGTTCGTTGCCCAGCGTGACGTAGTTGTCGATGTCCATCAGGAATCCGCTGACCGACAGCAGCGCGCGCTCGCCGTAGTACCACTCGAAGGTCGCGTCGAAGTTCGTCGACAGGATCGGTTCGAGTTCCGGGTTGCCGCCGCTGCCGGTGCCGATGCCGCCGACGGTCGCCGGCGGGCTCAGCGAGACCGCGCCGGCGATCGCCGAGTAGTCCGGACGGGTCATGGTGCGCGACACCGCGAAGCGCAGCAGCTTGTTGTCGTCGATCGAATAGCGCAGGTTCAAGCTCGGCAGCCAGTCCTTGTAGACGTTGCGGACCACATCCTGGCGGAACGGGCCGAAGGCCGAGGTGGTCACGGCGCGCGGATCCGTGGCCGAGGTGTTCACCCAGTTCGCGGCTTCCATGTCGGTGCGGACATAGCGCAGGCCGAAGTTGCCGGCCCACTTCTCGCCTTCGAAATTGGCCTGGAAGTAGGCCGCCGTGCTGCGTTCGTCGAGGCCGTATTCGGCCGGGAAGAATCGGCGGCTGACCGGATCGCGGTTGGTGAAGCGGTTGAACTGCGCGAGCTGTTCGGGCGAGTAGTACCAGATGTTGCGCGGGAAGCTGCCGCCGAGGCCCGAAGCGAAGTTGCCCGGGTAGTTGCGGTAGCCGCTGGGCCAGTTGGCCGGATCGAACGGCGACTGCGAGCCGGCCGGGCAGAAGTACGTCGCGGCCCAGTCGAACGGCACGACCGCGCCATTGGCGCCGATGCAGCCCGGGCCCTGGGCGACGACGTTGTCGAGGCTGCGCTCATGGCGCGCATCGCGCACGCCGAACTGCAGCGAGGTGAAGAAGCCGTCGAGGAAGACTTCGCCGTCGAGCTTGAGCCAGCGTTCCTTGTCGACCACATCGACGTCCTGGAAGCCGAAGATCCAGTCGAGCTTCATCGAGGTGTTGAACGTGCCCGGCGCGCCGGTGTTGGTGTTCCCGAGGTTCCAGTCGGCCGCGCCCACGCCGTTGAGGCGCCAGCCGGCGCCGCTGCCCAGGCCCACGTCCCATTCGGCGACGTCCTGTGTCGGCGTCTTGCCGTGGCCGGTCGAGGTGCCGAGCTGGCCGCTCATGCGGAACTTGTCGTTGACGTCCCACTGGAAGTCGCCGCTGATGAAGTTGCTGCTCGATTCGGCGCCGGGACGCGAGATCTGGTCGTAGATGCCGTACTGGCGCGTGGCATCGGGGGTGAAGGTGGCGCTGACCAGGGTGTTGTTGCGCACGACGTAGCCCGGCGCCGGCGCCTGGCCGCTGCCCTGCGCGAGGATGCGGCTGCCCCACAGCATGTAGTTGCGGTTGTAGTTGTCCGCCTTCATGCGCGAGCTGAAGCCGGTGAGCGAGAACTTGAAGTCGTCGGTCGGCTTGAATTCGGCCGAGACCAGGCCGCCGGTGCGCTTGCGTTCCTGTTCGAACAGCGCCGAGCCGATCAGGGTCGGGTAGTACACGCCCACGAGATCGGGGTTCGAAATGCTGATTGCGGTGGGGGTGACGCCATCGGCTTCGAAACGCCGGATCTGCTCGTAGCCCAGCAACTCCTGGCCATCGCGACGCAGGTGGCGCTCTTCGCTGAAGGCCTGGACCATGATGCCGAAGCTGCGGCTGTCGTTGGTCCAGTTGGCGAGGGTCGAAAGCTGCGGATCGGTCTTGCCAGGCAGGTCGGCGTTCACCGCGCCCAGCGAGATGTGCGAGGTGAAGCCTTCGCCGAAGTTCAGCGGGCGACGGGTGACGATGTTGACGTTGCCGACCGCGCCGCCTTCGACGAGGCGCGCTTCCGACGACTTGATGACTTCGACCTTCTGCACCAGTTCCGACGGCAGCAGCGAGTAGCTGACGCTGCGGCCGACGGTGCCGCTCTGGTTGAGCACGAACCAGTCGCCGGAGCCGATGTTGTGGCCGTCGATGAGGGTCTGGGTGAAGCTCGGGCTGGTGCCGCGCATGCTGACGCGGTCGTTCTCGTCGAACGCGCCTTCGTTCGCGCTGGCGGCGCTGATGTTCACGCCGGCGATGCGCTGCAGCGAGTCGGCCACGTTGTGGTCGGGCATCTTGCCGATGTCCTCGGCGGAGACGACTTCGATGCGGTTCTTCGCCTCGCGCTTGGCGTCCTGCGACTTCTCGATCGCGCCGCGGATGCCGACGACGACGACGGTGTCCAGATCGTCCGCCTCCTTGCTGCCCGTCGACGCGCCATCCTGCGCGAAGGTCTGCCCGGCGAAGCCCAGGCCCGCCAGGATGGCGATCGAGAGCGCGGTTTTCTGCAACTTCATGTGTGTACTCCCCTCATCATTGGAATATCGGAGCGTGCCTGTCGCCGCGACGCTGCCGGGCTGTGTTGACGATTGCGAAGCTGTGCTGCGTGAACGTGTTTCGTGAGCTTGCTGGTGGCCTTGCTGGATGACCTTGCTTGTTGTTGCGGACATCCTGTCCCGTCGCTGTCGATCCTCCGGTCTGGACGTGCGTCCGGACGCGCTATCCGGACGCGATCCGCCGCGCTTCGCGCTGGTGGAGATACCAGTTCGCCGCGCCGATCACGCCCAGTTGACCGTGCTCGACCAGGCGCACGGGAATGCGTTCCAGCGCCGCGCGCATCGGTCCCTTGTCGAGGAACCGCGCGACGAAGCCGGAGTGAAGGAGGAAATCGCTGATCTGCGGCAGGATGCCGCCGGCGAGGTAGACGCCGCCGGTGGCGCCGTACAGCAGCGCCATGTCGCCGACGACGCTGCCGAGCAGTCCGCAGAAGATGTCGAGGGTCTCGCGCGCGAGCGCATCCTCGCCGGCCAGCGCGGCGCGGGTGATCTCGCCCGGATGCCGGTAGCGCTGCAGTTCGCCGCGGATTTCGCACAGCGCGGCGTGCAGGTTCATCAGGCCGGGACCGGAGAGCGCCGATTCGACCGGGACGTGGCTGCGCTGCTTCATCAGTTCGGCCAGCAGCGCCATTTCCACGGCGTTGCCCGGGGTGAGCGCGGCCTGGCCGGCCTCGGTGGGCAGCACGAGGCTGCGACCTTCGCTCTGCACCGAGAGCGCGGCGCCCAGGCCGGTGCCGGGGCCGAGTACGAGGATCGGGCCCGATGCCGGCGCGTCCACCGGGCCGGTGAGCAGCACGGCCTCGCGCGGATCGACTTCGGCGATGGCGTGCGCCACGGCTTCGAAATCGTTGACCACGCGCAGTTCGCGGAAGCCGAGGCGTTCGCGCAGCGCGGCGGGCACCAGCGGCCAGGGCAGGTTGGCCGCGATCAGCGAACCGTCTTCGAGCAGATGGCCGGCGCTGGCGATCACCGCTTCGTCGACCTGCACGCCGTCGTCGAGATGGGTGAGGAAGTCCTCGAAGATCTCGGCGGGCGAGGGATGGTCGGCGCAGGCGTACTTGCGGTAGTGCTGCACGCTGACCGGGGCGCCCGCGCCGGCGGGACGGATCAGGCCGATGCGCACATGCGTGCCTCCGACGTCGGCGGCAATGAACGGACGGGTGGTCGCGTTCAGAGGAAGCACCGTCGTCGGCTTGGGGTTGGCCACAGCAGGTCCTTGTGTCGGGGGGCGACCGTGGGGGTCGGGTGCGGCGGAGTGTGGCCATCTCTTGACAACGTTGTCAACAAATTGACCGCGTGCCAGGCTTGCGGGGGTCGAATCAATGCGTCAGCGGAACCAATCGGGTCGTCGGCACTTGATTGCGCGCATGTGTGCAGGCAAATGGCGGCTTCCGGAAGCCTCATGAAAACAAGGCATGTTGCGGTGCACACAAGCGTTTCACGCCATTCGCCCCCGTATTTTTCGCGGAGTGCGCATCGGGGAGTGGTTTTTGCGCGAAAGTTGTGACAACGTTGTTTTCGCCTGCAGGCCCGATGCCTTCTTGATCGCGGGCCTTCGCCCGGCCGCTGCCCCCTGCCACCGCCGTCCGCCGCTGTCCCCTGATTGTCCGGTCATCGCCGGATGCGCCACGACGATCCGCCCTACGGAGTCCGCACGACATGACCGCAGTCCGCCACACCACGTCGATCGCCATCATCGGCGCGCTGTTCTTCATCTTCGGCTTCGTGACCTGGCTCAACGGGCCGCTGATCACCTTCGCCCAGCTGGCCTTCGACCTCGACGAGGTCAACGCCTTCCTGATCCTCACCGTGTTCTTCCTGTCCTACTTCTTCCTGGCGATCCCCTCGTCGTGGATCCTCAAGCTCACCGGCATGAAGAAGGGCATCGCCGTCGGCCTGTTCACCATGGCGGTCGGTGCGGCGCTGTTCGGCGAGTTCACGACGCAGCGTTGGTATCCGGGCGCGCTCGGCGGCCTGTTCGTGATCGGCGCGGGCCTGGCCCTGCTGCAGACCGCGGTGAATCCGTACATCAGCATCCTCGGCCCGATCGAGAGCGCGGCGCAGCGCATCGCGGTGATGGGCATCTGCAACAAGGTCGCCGGCATCCTCGCGCCGCTGGCGATCGGCGCGCTGGTCATGCAGGGCATCGGCGACCTGGCGACGCAGGTCGAGGCCGCCGATCCGGCGACGCGCGAACTGCTGCTCAACGAATTCGCGGCGAAGATCCACGCGCCTTACCTCGCCATGGCGGGCCTGCTGGCCCTGCTCGCCGTCGGGGTGCTGTTCTCGCCGCTGCCGGAAATCAGGGCCGCCGAGGTCAACGCCGCGCGCGGTGCGGGCGACGATGATCGGCGCAGCCTCTGGCAGTTCCCGCAGCTGTGGCTGGGCGCGCTGTGCATCTTCGCCTACGTCGGCGCCGAGGTGATGGCGGGCGATGCCATCGGCACCTACGGGCGCGGCTTCGACCTGCCGCTGGACCAGACCAAGTTCTTCACCTCGTTCACGCTGGGCGCGATGCTGGTCGGCTACGTGGTCGGCCTGGTCATCATCCCGCGCTTCATCTCGCAGGAGCGCTACCTGTTCGTGTCGGCGGTGCTCGGCATCGTCTTCACCCTCGGCGCTTTCCTGACGACCGGCTACGTGTCGGTGGCGCTGGTCGCGGCGCTGGGCTTCGCCAACGCGATGATGTGGCCGGCGATCTTCCCGCTGGCGATCCGCGGTCTGGGCCGCCACACCGAGCTCGGCTCGGCGATCCTGGTCATGGGGATCGTCGGCGGCGCGATCATCCCGCGCCTGTTCGCGGAACTGAAGCAGCACTACGACTTCCAGTGGGTGTTCCTGCTGCTGATGGTCCCGTGCTACGTGTACATTCTGTACTTCGCGTGGCGCAGCCAGCGCGCCGAGGCACCGGTCGCCCGCGAAGCGGCCGGCGCGGCGCCGGCATCGGCCACGTCGATCGAACGGCCAGCCGGCAGCAACGGCTGACATGCCCCTCCGACTGTACGGCTGAAACAACGCCAGCGAAGAACAGCAGCATGCGCAGACCCACCATCAAAGACGTCGCCGAACGCGCCCAGGTCTCGTTGAAGACCGTGTCGCGCGTGATCAACAACGAAACCTCGGTGATGCAGGGCACCCGCGCACGGGTGCTGCATGCGATCTCCGAGCTCGGCTACGAGCCCGACGTCACCGCCCGCAACCTGCGCAGCGGCACGCCGTTCGTGATCGGCCTGGTCTACGACAACCCGAACGCGTACCACATCATCGGCGTGCAGAACGGCGTGCTCGCCGCCTGCCGGGAAACCGGCTTCGGCCTGCAGATCCATCCCTGCGACGCGACCTCGCCGCTGCTGGCCGAGGAACTGATCGAATTCGTGAAACGCTCGCGCCTGGCCGGCCTGGTGCTGACCGCGCCGATGTCGGAGAACGCCGAGCTGGTGCAGGCCCTCGCCGCGCGCGATGTGGCGCTGGTAAGGATCATCGCCGCGACCGAGGATCCCGACGACGGCCATCCCTGCGTGTACGTCGACGACCGCGACGCCGCGTACGAGATCACCGAACACCTCATCCAGCTCGGCCACACCCGCATCGGCTTCCTCTGGGGCGGGCTCGCGCACAAGTCCAGTACCGAACGCTTCGCCGGCTACGAGCAGGCGCTGCACGACTACGGCATCACGCTCGACAAGCACCTGGTCATTCCCGGCGACTACACCTTCGACGACGGCTTCCGCGGCGCGCGTCGCCTGCTCGCGCTGCGCGAACCGCCGACCGCGATCTTCGGCTCGAATGACGAAATCGCCGCGGGCGTGCTCGCCGCCGCGACCTCGGCCGGCATGAACGTGCCCTACGACCTGTCGATCGCCGGTTTCGAGGACAGCCCGTTCTCGCGCCAGTCGTGGCCGCCGCTGACCACCGCGAAGCAGGCGACCGAGGACATCGCGCGCCAGGCTGCGCGCCTGCTGATCGCCGGGATCCGCCAGGACGCTTACGACGAGCATCCCATCGCCATGCACAACCAGGGCTTCGCGCCGCAGCTGGTGGTGCGTGGTTCGACCGCGCCGATGCGCCGCGACCGCGCGCAGGAGCGCCAGGCCGAACGCCTGCCGGAGCGCGCGTCCGAGCGCGACGACGGCGGCGGCTGACGCCCTTTCCCACGCCCCCCACGACCCCGACACCCACACGTGAACGCACCCATCGACGGCCGCATCGACGCAACGATCACCGAGCCCGCCCCCGAATCCACCTTGATGCACCGCGAAGCGGCGCAGGCGGCCGATGTGGTCGCCGCGCAGTTCCGTCGCAATGCCGATGTGGTCGCTGCACTGGCAACAGAACTGCGCGCATCGCCGCCGGCCTTCATCGCGACCTGCGCGCGCGGCAGTTCCGACCACGCCGCGACCTATGCGAAATACCTGTTCGAGACCCAGCTCGGCGTGGTCACCGCATCGCTGTCGCCGTCGGTGCATTCGGTCTACGCGGCCCGACCGAACCTGCGCGGTGCGCTGTTCGTCGCGATCTCGCAATCGGGCAAGAGCCCCGACCTCCTGCGCAATGCCGAGGCTGCCCGCGATGCCGGCGCGCGCGTGGTCGCGCTGGTCAATGCCGAGGATTCGCCGCTGGCGCAGCTGGCCGACGTGACGCTGCCCCTGTGCGCCGGACCGGAGCGCAGCGTGGCCGCGACCAAGAGCTATCTCGCTTCGCTGTCGGCGGTGCTGCAGCTGGTCGCGCACTGGCGCGGCGACGGTGCGCTGCACGATGCGCTGGCCGCGTTGCCCGATGCGCTGCGCGATGCCTGGCGCGCCGACTGGTCCTCGCTCACCGATGGCCTGGTCGATGCGCGCAACCTGTTCGTGCTCGGTCGCGGGCTCGGCCTCGGCGCGGCGCAGGAAGCGGCGCTGAAGTTCAAGGAAACCTGCGGCCTGCACGCCGAAGCCTACAGTTCCGCCGAAGTGAAGCACGGGCCGATGGCGCTGGTCGGACCGGGATTCCCGGTGCTGTGCTTCGCGCAGCCGGACGAGACCGGCGCCGGCACGCTGGCGATGGCGCGCGAGTTCCGCGAACGCGGCGCGCAGGTGTGGGTCGCCTCGTCGCAGGACGCCGCGCCGGGCCTGCGCCTGCCGCTGGAGACCTCGCATCCGGCCTGCGCGCCGCTGCTGACGGTGCAGAGCTTCTATCGCGCGATCAATGCCCTGGCGCTGCGTCGCGGTTTCAATCCCGACGTGCCGCCGCACCTGAACAAGGTGACGGAGACGGTGTGAGTCGTCGACAGTGCCCGAAGCGATGACGACACACCCGACCATCGACGCCCCCACCCCGGCCCTCCCCCGCGAGCGGGGGAGGGTGGCGCTGGTCAACGCCCGCGTGCTGGCCGGCGACGTTCTGCGCGACGGCCTCGCGGTGGTGATCGAGGACGGCCGCATCTCGATGGTCTGCGATGCCAGCGCGCTGCCGCCGGACTGCGAACCGCGTGATCTCGGCGGACAGACGCTGCTGCCCGGCTTCATCGACGTGCAGGTCAACGGCGGCGGCGGCGTGCTGTTCAACAATGCGCCGACCGTCGACACCCTGCGCCGCATCGCCGAGGCGCACCGCCGCTTCGGCACCACCGGTCTGCTGCCGACGCTGATCAGCGACGATGTCGCGGTGATGCGCGCGGCGATCGCCGCCGTGCACGAGGCCATCCTGCAGGGCGTGCCGGGCATCCTCGGCATCCATCTCGAAGGCCCGTACCTCGCCGCCGCGCGCAAGGGCACGCACGATGCCGGCAGGTTCCGCATCCCGGACGAGGAAGAGATCGCGCTCGCATGCTCGCTCGGCAACGGCGTCACGATGCTCACGCTTGCGCCCGAATGCGTGCCCGAGGCGACACTGCGTGCGTTCGCCGCGCGTGGCGTGTTGCTGTGCGCCGGGCATACCGCCGCGACCTACGAACAGACACGCGCCGGTCTCGACGCCGGCATCCGCGGCTTCACGCACCTGTACAACGCGATGACGCCGATGCAGGGCCGCGAGCCGGGCGTGGTCGGCGCCGCGCTCGAGGACCGCGACAGCTGGTGCGGGATCATCGTCGACGGTCACCACGTGCATCCTGCGTCGCTGCGTGTCGCGCTCGAGGCGAAGCCGCGCGGCAAGCTGGTGCTGGTCACCGACGCGATGCCGCCGGTCGGCGCGGACGATCCCTCGTACGTGCTGTACGGCGACACCATCACCGTGCGCGACGGCGTGCTGCGCAATGCCGAAGGCGCGCTTGCCGGTTCCGCTCTCGACATGGCCAGCGCGGTGCGCAATACGGTCGAATGGCTGGGTGTGTCGATCGAAGAGGCCGCGCGCATGGCATCGACGTATCCAGCCGAGTGGATCGGCCTGGGCGATCGTATCGGTCGCATCGCCCCGGGGCATCGCGCCGATCTCGTGCTGCTCGACGATGGCCTGCAGGTGGTCGAGACGTGGATCGAGGGTGCGTCGATCCGGCATGCGCCCTGACATGGGCGCCGCACAGCGCTTCGTGTCCATCGATGCGCTGCGCGGCCTCACCGTCGCGGCGATGCTGCTGGTGAACAATCCCGGCGACTGGTCGCACGTCTATCCGCCGCTGCTGCATGCGCAGTGGCACGGCTGCACGCCGACCGACCTGATCTTCCCGATGTTCCTGTTCGTGGTCGGTGTATCGGTCGCGCTGGGCCTCGTGCCGCGCGTCGAGGCTGGCGACGATCGCGGTGTGCTGACGCACGCGGCGCTGTGGCGGGCGGCGCGCATCGTCGCGCTCGGGCTCGCCCTGCATCTGCTGGCGTGGTGGTGGCTGGATCGCGAAGCCTTCCGGCCCTGGGGCGTGCTGCAGCGCATCGGCCTGTGCTTCGCGATCGCGGCACTGTGCGCGATCCACCTGCGCCCACGCATGCAATGGCGGCTGTGCATCGCGTTGCTTGCAGGGTATGCGGTGTTGCTCGCGTGGGGCGGCATGGCGCCGTTCGACAATCCGGTGAGCCGCGTCGATACCGCGCTGCTCGGGCCGATGGTCTATCAGTTCGATGCCGCCAGCGGACGCGGGCACGATCCCGAAGGCCTGCTGAGCACGCTGCCCGCGATCTCGACGACCCTGCTCGGCCTGTTCGCGGGCGCATGGCTGCGTGCGGCGCAGGCGCGACGGCTGCTGCTCGCGGCCATCGTCCTGCTGCCGCTGGGCTGGCTGTGCGCGCAGTGGCAGCCGATGAACAAGCACCTGTGGTCGCCGAGCTACGTGCTGTGGACCGCAGGCTGGGCGATGCTCGCGACGTTCGCCTGCCATCGCCTGTTCGACGTGCAGCGCTGGCCGCCGCTCGGCCATGCCTTCGGCATCAATGCCATCGCCGCGTATGCCGGCTCTGCGGTCGTGGTCTACGCCTCGGCCGCGCTGGGCTGGGGCGAATGCCTGTATCGCACGGCGTTCGTCGCGCCGATGCCGCCCGGCACCGATCCGCGCCTGCCGTCGCTGCTGTTCGCGCTGGCCTTCGTCGCGACGTGGTGGTGCATCGTCATCGCGATGCGGCGGATGGGCGTGCGCATCCGCCTGTGATGCCGATGCTCCTGTAGAGCGGAGCTTGCTCCGCTCCGGCTTTCCCGGGAACAACATGAGCGGAGCAAGCTCCGCTCTACGGGACGGATCTTCAGGCGCTCTCGACCAGTTCCGCGCGCGGCGGCAGCGACCAGTCGATCGGCGTCTTGCCGCGACGCTGCAGGTATTCGTTCGTGGCGGAGAAATGCCCGCAGCCGAGGAAGCCGCGATGCGCCGACAGCGGCGAGGGGTGCGGCGCCTTGAGCACGCGGTGGCGTTGCGGGTCGATGACCTTGCCCTTGGCCTGCGCGTAGCTGCCCCAGAGCAGGAACACCAGGCCCTCGCACTCGCGGTTCAGCACGTCGACCACGTGGTCGGTGAAGCCTTCCCAGCCCTTGCCCTGGTGCGCGCCGGCGCGGCCGTCCTCGACGGTCAGCACCGCGTTGAGCAGCAGCACGCCGCGCTCGGCCCAGGGCGTGAGGCAGCCGTGGTCGGGACGGCGGATGCCGAGGTCGCGCTCGATTTCCTTGAAGATGTTGTCCAGCGACGGCGGCACGATGACGCCCGGTCGCACCGAGAAGCAGAGCCCGTGCGCCTGGCCGGCCCCGTGATACGGATCCTGGCCGAGGATCACCACCTTCACCGCATCGAAGGGCGTGGCGTTGAATGCGGCGAAGATCTGCGCGCCGGGCGGATAGATGCGCACCCCCTGCGCCTTGCGCTGGCGCAGGAAGTTGCCCAGCGCGGCCATCTCCTCGCGCTGGAGGTAGTCGCCGATGCGGCACTTCCAGGAAGGATCGAGTTTGATGCGGTCGTCGTCGGCCATGACGTCAGGGACTTGGCGGGGCGTGGTCTGCCATTGTCGCGCGATTCGGTCTGCGTGCCTGCGCGTATGGTGGTCGCAGGCGCGACAGGTTCAGCTCGCCGCCGAGTGTTCCGGCAGCTTCGCCATGCGCAGCTGGAAGAAGGTCTTGGTGATGAGCATGCGCTCCTCGATCGGCTTGAGCACCAGGTCGTTGGCGCCCTCGCGGAGCAGGTTCGACTGCTTGTCGCGGTTGCCGTCGCCGGTCATCACCAGCACCGGCAGGCGGCGCTTGCCGTAGCCCAGCTCGTTGCGGATCACGCGCAGCAGGTCCAGGCCGCTGACCTCGCCGTCCAGGGTCACGTCGGTGAGCACCAGGTCGGCGCCGATGTCGTCCATGCCAGCCTGCTCGCGCAGGTAGGCCAGGGCGTCGTCGCCGCGGCTCATGTGCATCACGGTGATGTCGTGCGCCTGCAGCATGCGCCGCGTGGCCATCGCCACGGTGACGCTGTCCTCGACGTAGAGCACGCGGGCGTCGGGGATGGCCTGGGGCTGGATGTAGCCGCGCAGGAAGGCCGCGAGCGCCGGGTAGCCGTTGGCCTTGTCGAAGTAGTCGGTGACGTCTTCGGTGAACCGGCGCGATTCGAGGTGGTTCTGCGCATCGCCCGAGACCACGATCACCGGCACGTAGCGCTGGCCGGCGCTGGCGCGCACCTGGCGGGCCAGCTGCATGCCGTCGCCGTCGGGCAGGGCCAGCGAGGTGGTGACGAGGTCGAACGGACCCGCCGCCAGCGCGGCCTCGGCTTCGGCGAGGCCGGCACAGCCGACCACGTCGACCCCGGGCAGGTCCGCCTTCAGCACGTCGCCGATCAGCTTGCGCACCAGTTTCGAGCCGTCGACCACCATCACCCGGGGGGTGTCGGTGGTGATGTGACGGACGTCGCGGGGAGCCTTGGGCATGGGGCGTGGAACCGGCTGTGGACGCGCTCGGGCGCTTCAGGCTCTAGTCTGACGCAGAAAATGCCCCGTGACCACGCCGGCACCGAGCCATCCCAGCGCGGCTGCGACGACCAGCACAAGTCCGGCCTGCAGCGGGTCCACGCCGTCCAGCGCGAATCGGCTGCCGTAGCTTTCGGCCAGCGCGCGCAGCGGCTGGCGCAGCGCGAATTCCGCCGCCGTGAGCAGGCCCAGCGCCAGCGCGCCGGCGGCCAGGCCGTAGGCGGCGCCGAGATAGAGGAAGGGGCGGCGGATGAAGCCGTCTGTCGCGCCCAGCGATTGCAGCACCGCGATCTCCTCGCGCCGCGACTGGATGTCCAGGCGCACGGTGTTGCCGACGACCAGCAGGGCGCCGACGCCGAGCAGCGCCGCCAGCACCCAGGCCACGCGGGCGCCGAAGCCCAGCCAGCGGTCGAGGCGATCGCGCCAGATCGCGTCGTGCTGCACGAAGTCGGTCTCGGGCAGGGCCTGCAGCGCCTGCGCCAGGCTGCGCTCGTCGCCACGCGGACGCACCACCAGCACATGGGGCAGGGGGTTCTCGCCGACGGCGGCGATGGCGTCCGCATATACGCCGGTACTGGCTTCGCGCAGGCTGGTCAGACCCTGCTCGGGCGTACGCAGCGCGACCGAGGCCACGTCGGCGCGCGCGCGCAGGCTGCGCGCGAGGGTGTCGGCGCGCGCCGGGTCGATGTCCTGCTTCAGGAACACCGCGACCTCGCGCGACTGTTCCACGGTCCCGCCGAGGCGGGCGACGTTCTCCAGCACCAGCCACAGCCCCAGCGGCAGGGCCAGCGCGACCGCCATCACCCCGACCGTGAGCAGGGTTGCCCAGGGTTTGCGCAGCATGCGGCCGAGGCTGGCGACCAGGCTCTGCAGATGATGGTCGAACCATGCGGCGACGGCGGAGCGTGGCTTCGCGGCGGTGGCGCCGGCGGCGCCCGGCCGGGCATTGGGCTTAGCCATCGGCCAGTTCCTCCGGCGAGATGTCGTCGACGAGGCGGCCGTGGTCCAGGACGAGGACGCGTTTCTTCATGCGCTTGACCAGGCCCAGGTCGTGGCTGGCCACCAGCACGCTGGTACCGCGCTCGGGCAGGCCGGCGAACAGGGCCATGATCTCGGCCGAGAGGGTGGGATCGAGGTTGCCGGTGGGTTCGTCCGCCACCAGCAGCGCGGGCTCGCCGATCAGGGCGCGGGCGATGCCCACGCGCTGCTGCTCGCCGGCCGACAGCTGGGTCGGCAGCGCGTCGGCGCGCGTGCCCAGGCTCACCCGGTCCAGCACGCTGCGCACGCGCTTGCGGATCTCGTCGCGGCGCACGCCGCGCAGGACCAGCGGCAGGCCCACGTTCTCGGCCACGCTGCGATCGGTGAGCAGGCGGTGGTCCTGGTAGACCACCCCGACCTCGCGCCGGTGCATGGCCACGCCGCGCCCGGACACGTTGCGCAGGTTGCGCTCGCCGAACAGCACCGCGCCGCGCGTCGGCCGCTCGGCCAGGTGGATGAGCTTGAGCAGGGTGCTCTTGCCCGCGCCGGAGTGCCCGGTCACGAACAGCATCTCGCCCGGATTCACCGAGAAGCTCATGTCGGTCAGCGCCTGCTGCCCGCCTGGGTACTGCTTGCTGACGTTGTCGAAGCGGAGGACGGTCATGCGTGGGCCGGGTCGGGCCGGATCGAAAGCGGGAAGGCATCGATTGTAGGTCGGGCCGGGCGCCGGTGCTGCGTTTCCTTCATCGGATCTCGGGACCAAGGGTGTTTCGCAACGATGTGCGCCTCGGAGGAACCTGTCGTTCCACCGGTGTCGATCACGTTTTCGTCGATTCATGCGGGTTAACGTGCTGGCGCGATCGCCGGTGGGCATGCTTGCAGCCTGCGCAACCGGATCGAGGCGATCGCTATCTGCCCGCCGCAACGGCGGGTTTCCATATTTTCTTAAGGAGAAGAAACATGGATCGCAGTAAGACCCGCAAGACCTTCGCAGCGCTTCTCGCTCTCGGCCTGCTCGCACCGGCCGCCCATGCGGCGCAATACGACCCGCCGATCAACATCGCGACCTTGGCCTGCCCGGCCGGCTCCACTGGTTATGGCAACGCCCGCTTCATCGCCTTCCCGTACTTCGGCGGTGCACCGGCGAACTGGCGCATCACCATCTGGTGCAGCGCAGGCGGCAGCGGGCGTCGTGGTCATTTCGAGCCCGGCGCCGGCGGCGTGTTCACCGCCTGGGGCTACGCAGGCGGCCTGTTCGGTGCGGGTTGGCCGCCGCCGACGAACTACGGCAATGCGTTCCAGGCCATCGACATCGACAGCGATGGCGATCTGGACATGCTGCATCTGCAGGAAACCTCGGCGAACACCTGGACGGTGTTCCTCAGTCGCGCGCTCTGAGCGCGGCGATGCATCCCTGCTGCGGCTCGGAGATCGTCCGTGTCCGCAGCAGGACTCGCTTCAATGCCTCGAACTCGGCGCCCGCGTCACCAGCGACTTGAGTTTGCTGCCGATGCGCGAGATGAGCGAGGGTTTCTTGTCGCCCGTCGGCTTGACCGCGACCGGCGCGGGCGTTTCCAGCGCGCGTACGGCCTGGGTGACGGTGTTCTGGCCGGGCGTGCCCAGCGCGGCGCCTTCGGCACCGTCGATGCGCTTGCCGCCGCGGCGGCGACGGCGCTTGCGCGGGCCGCGTTCGCCTTCCGCGCCCGGCAGGCCGGAGGCCTGCACGGCGGGAGCGGCATCAGGGGCCGATGCGGGCGTCTGCGCCGGCGCCTGTGCGGGGTCGCGCGGTGGGCGCGGGGTGCGCTCGCGACGTTCGCCGCTGCCGCCTTCGCTGCGGCTACCTTCGCGGCGCGGACCGCCGGAACGCTCGCCACGGCCGCCGCTGCGACCGCCCGGGCCGCCGCGTCCGCTGCCGCTGCGGCCACCGCCACGCTTGGCGTCGTCGGCCGCGCGCTGCTCGCGGGCTTCGCGGAAGATCGTGCTGATGCTGTCGTCGCTCTCGCCGTCCTCGCCTTCGGCCACGGCCGGGCGCACGCGCTCCGGGCGGGGCAGGGCGGTCAGCAGCTCGGGCGTGACCGGCTCGGACGGGATCTTCTGCTCGATGTAGCGCTCGATGTCCGGCAGGCTCATCGCGTAGCGCTCGCAGGCGAAGCTGATCGCGTCGCCTTCGGCGCCCAGGCGGGCCGTGCGGCCGATGCGGTGCACGTAGTCCTCGGCGTCGAACGGCAGGTCGTAGTTGTAGACGTGGCTGACGCCGTCGATGTGCAGGCCGCGCGCGGCCACGTCGGTGGCGACCAGCAGTTCGAGCTGGCCGGCCTGGAACTTCTTCAGCAGCGATTCGCGCTTCTTCTGCGGCACGTCGCCGCTGAGCACGCCGACGCGGTAGCCGGCGCGCTCCAGCGCACGGGCCACGCGCTCGACGAAGGCCTTGGTGTTCACGAACACCATGGTCCGCGCGCCCTCGCTGCGCGAGAGCAGGCCCAGCAGCAGCGGGATCTTCTCGTCGTCGGCGGGGTAGTAGATCTTCTGCCGCACCTTCGCGGCGGTGATGAACTCCGCCTCGACCACGATCTTCTCGGGCTCGTTCATGTGCTCGTACGCCAGCTCCAGCACGCGATGGCTGAGGGTGGCGCTGAACAGCAGGGTCTGGCGCGTGGTGCGCTCGGGCATGCGGCGCAGCAGGAAGCGGATGTCCTTGATGAAGCCGAGGTCGAACATGCGGTCGGCTTCATCCAGCACGCACACCTCGCAGGCGTGCAGGCTGACCACCTTGTGCTGCTTGACGTAGTCGATCAGGCGGCCGGGCGTGGCGATGATCACGTCGGCGCCGGCCTGCAGCAGCGCGCGCTGCTTGTCGTAGTCCACGCCGCCGTAGACCAGGGCGAACTTCAGCCCCAGGTCCGAGCAGAACTTGACCGCGTCCTTGTGGATCTGGATCGCCAGCTCGCGGGTCGGGGCCAGGATCAGGGCGCGCGGGTCTTCCGGCTTGCGCTCGGCCAGGGCCGGGCGGCTGAGCAGGCGGTTCACCACCGTCACGAGGAAGGCGAGCGTCTTGCCGGTGCCGGTCTGGGCCTGGCCGGCGACGTCGCGGCCGGACAGGGTGACCGGCAGGGTCAGCGCCTGGATCGGGGTGCAGCGGGTGAACCCGGCGGCTTCGAGCCCGGCCAGCAGCGCCGGATGCAGCTCGAAGGAGGAAAAGGTGATGTCGGTTAGGGGCTTGTCGCTCATGCTTCTGGCGTTGGAGGCGGGACGACGCGGCGGCGGGATGCCTGCTGCGTGCTTGCGTGCGGAGGCGCGGGGCAGCAGACTGCCGGCCTCTGCGCATTGACTCGGACGTGGCGCTCGGCCCGGGGCGTGGCCCTTGAAGCCGGCGATGCGAGCCCGCAGTGTAGCAGCCCGAGGCCCCTCCGCCCGCGACCCGGCCGGAGCCCCGTCTTCCCCGCCTCCCCACCGGACCACCCGCGTCCGCAAGCAGCTTCCCCCCGGAGACCGAAAGTGAGCGACAAGATCATCCATGCCACAGAAGCCGATTTCGATGCCCACGTCCTGCAGTCGGACGTGCCGGTCCTGGTCGATTTCTGGGCCCCCTGGTGCGCCCCCTGCAAGATGATCGCGCCGCTGCTCGACCAGCTCGCCGACGAATACGAAGGCCGCGCCAAGATCGTCAAGGTCGACATCCAGGAGCACCAGAAGCTCGGCATGCGCTTCAACGCCCGCAGCATTCCGATGCTGCTGACCTTCAAGGACGGCCAGGTCCACGGCACCCAGATCGGCGCCGTCGGCAAGCCGCAGCTGGCCCAGCTGATCGAAAAGGCGCTCTGATCCGCGCCGTCCCGGCGATGCGGGCCCTTGCCCGCACCGCCTGTCCGCCGCCCGGGCGGACATGAATGGCGGCACTCCGCCGCTTGCCGCCGGGCCTCTCCGGTGCTAGTTTCTGGCGAACCGACGCGCCCATGGCGCCCTCTCGCTCGATTCCGACCACCCACTCCTGACACCGTCCGCGCACTGCGGGCGCTCGCAGACGCGAGGATCTCCGCTTGTCCGACAAGACCCCCGAATCCGGCGAAACCGCCGAGAAGCGCGTGCGCAAGCCGCGCGCGACCAAGACCGCCGCCGTCCAGACCAGCATCCCGCTGCCCGAGGCGCCCAGGCCGGTCGATCCGCCCGCAGCATCGCCTGCACCCGCGCCGGCCCCGGCGCCCGCACCAGCCCCAGCTCCCGCCGCGCCTGCGCCCGCAGCACCGGCTCCCGAATTCTCCGCGCCGCCTCCGGCCCCCCGGCCGCAGTCCGATGCCGCGCCTGCCGTGCAGAACCCGCCCCAGAATGTCTCCCAGGCCCAGGTCTCCGGCGGCCAGGTCTCCGGTGGCCAGAACGACGGCGGCGAAGCCCGCAACGATGGCCAGCGCGGCCAGCAGGGTGGCGACACGAATCGTTTCAACCGCCGCGACCGCTTCCGCAACCGCCGCGACCGCTTCCGCAACCGCGACCAGCAGGGCGAGGGCGAGGGCGAGGGCGGCGGCGAGTACGCGCCGCAACAGCAGCAGTTCCAGCCGCGCCCGCAGCCGGCCGTGCCCGAAGGCTTCCCGCAGTATTCGCTCAGCGACCTCAAGCGCATGCCCGCGCCGAAGCTGCTGGACATCGCCGAGCAGCTGAACATCCAGGAAGGCGTCGCCCGCGCGCGCAAGCAGGACGTGATCTTCGCGGTGCTGAAGGTGCTCACCCGACATGGCGACGGCGTCGCCGCCGACGGCGTGCTGGAAATCCTGCCCGACGGCTACGGCTTCCTGCGCGCGGCCGAGGCCAGCTACCTCGCCGGCCCGGACGACGTCTACATCTCGCCCAGCCAGATCCGCCGCTTCAACCTGCGTACCGGCGACTACATCGCCGGCAAGATCCGCTGGCCGAAGGACGGCGAACGCTACTTCGCGCTGGCCGTGGTCGACACCATCAACGGCGAGCCGCCGGAGGCGTCGAAGAACAAGAACCTGTTCGAGAACCTCACCCCGCTGTTCCCGCGCAAGCGCTTCCGCCTGGAACGGGGCGACGGTTCTACCGAAGACATCACCGGCCGCATCCTCGACCTGATGGCCCCGCAGGGCAAGGGCCAGCGCTCGCTGATCGTCTCGCCGCCGAAGGCCGGCAAGACGATGATGATGCAGCAGATCGCCAGCGCGATCACCTACAACCATCCGGACGTGCACCTGATCGTGCTGCTCGTCGACGAGCGTCCGGAAGAAGTGACCGAAATGCAGCGCACCGTGCGCGGCGAAGTGGTCTCCTCGACCTTCGACGAACCCGCCGCCCGCCACGTGCAGGTCGCGGAAATGGTGATCGAACGCGCCAAGCGCCTGGTCGAGCACAAGAAGGACGTCGTCATCCTCCTCGACTCGATCACCCGTCTCGCCCGCGCCTACAACAACGTCGTGCCCAGCTCCGGCAAGGTGCTGACCGGCGGCGTCGACGCCAACGCCCTGCATCGCCCGAAGCGCTTCTTCGGCGCCGCGCGCAACGTCGAGGAAGGCGGCTCGCTCACCATCATCGCCACTGCCCTGATCGACACCGGCAGCGCGATGGACAAGGTGATCTACGAAGAGTTCAAGGGCACCGGCAACAGCGAAATCCACCTCGATCGCCGCATCACCGAGAAGCGCGTGTACCCGGCCATCGCGGTCAACCTCAGCGGCACCCGCCGCGAGGACCTGCTGATCGAACCCGACCTGCTGCAGAAGATCTGGATCCTGCGCAAGCTGCTGCACGGTATGGACGAAATCGCCGCGATGGAATTCCTGCTCGACAAGATGAAGACCACCAAGTCGAACGACGAATTCTTCGCCTCGATGCGGCGCTGATCGCCCTTCTCCCTCCTCCGCTTGCGGGGGAGGGCCGGGGTGGGGGCAAACACGCGGCCCGCTCTGATCGCAATCGAACGCCCCGCCCAGTGCGGGGCGTTCGCGTTTCGCCCGCCGTACTGATGACATCGGGTTGTGCCGACACGCGCAACGGCCATGAAGATCCGACGCACGCACGAATACACTGCGGACTTTCGAGCGTGACGGAGAAGGCGATGATGAGAATCGGCGTGGTCGGCATGGGCGCCATCGGTGGCTGGATCGCCGGGTTCCTCGGGCATCGCCTCGGTGCCGACGCGGTGCGGGTGTCCGCGTATGCGCGCGGTGCCACGCGCGACGCATTGCGTGCACACGGGCTGCGCCTGGACAGCGGCGATGCGCGCATCGTCGTCCCCGTGCAGGCGAGCGACCGCGTCGACGACCTCGGCCCGCAGGACCTGATCGTGCTCGCGGTGAAAGGGCCGTCGCTGCGCGAGGTCGCGCCGGTGGTGGAAGACTGGCTGGCATCATGCGACGCGGATGCGCGCGTGCTGGTCGCGATGAACGGCGTGCCGTGGTGGTTCTTCGAGCGCCTCGATGGCCCATGCGCGGGGCTGCATCTGGACGCTGTCGATCCCGGCGGCGACATCGCGAAACGCATTCCGGTCGATCGCGTCATCGGCTCGGTCGTGCACGCCAGCTGTGCGCTCGATGCACCGGGCCACGTGCGCCATGTCATGGGCATGGGCCTGATCCTCGGCGAACCGGGTGGCGGCGTCTCCCCCGTGCTCGAACGCATCGCCGACGCGTTCACGCAGGCAGGCTTCCAACTGACGCTGTCGCCGCGCATCCAGAACGCCATCTGGTACAAGCTCTGGGGCAACATGACGATGAACCCGATCTCCGCGCTCACCGGCGCAACCACGGACCGGATCCTCGACGACGATCTGGTCCGCGCCTTCGTCAGTGCCGTGATGCGTGAAGCGGCGGAGGTCGGCGCACGCATCGGCTGCCCCATCGAACAGACGCCCGAGGAACGCCATGCGGTCACCCGCAAGCTGGGCGCGTTCCGCACCTCGATGCTGCAGGACGCCGATGCCGGCCGCCGACTCGAACTCGACGCGCTGGTTGGCGCGGTCAGCGAAATCGGCCGTCGCGTCGACGTACCGACGCCGCACACCGACGCACTGCTGGGGCTGACGCGGTTGATGGCACGGACGCGCGGGCTGGCGTGATCGCTCGCGCATGCCGAGCCGACAGAAGGTGCCTGCTCTGCTTGCGCGCGAAGTGAAGATTCGCGATCCTGCGCCCCTCTGAGGGGGGATGCATGCAGGTTTCGACGACCATGGCCGGCGCGGCGAGCGCGGCCGACCTAGGCCCTGCGCGTTTGCTGCAGGCACTCGCGCCCAATTCGATCCGGCGCCCGCGCATCTCGCCGGTCTATCTGGTGAGCCTGTGGCTGGTGACCGCCCTGTGCCTGCTCGTGCCGCTGATCTATTTCGGTCTCATCGCGGGCATCGTCTGGCTCGAATACCTGTTCTATACCCAGTGGGGGTTGTCCGACTGGGCAGGCCACATGCCGGCGAAGGCCACGATCCTCGTGTTCCTGCTCTACCTGGTGCCCGGCATTTTCGGCGCCGTGCTGGTGTTGTTCCTGCTCAAGCCGCTGTTCGCGCCGCGAAGCCCGCCGCCGGTCACGTATCCGATCGATGCCGCGAAGGAATCCGAATTCGTCGCGGCGGTGCGCGCCCTGTGCAAGGCGATGAACATCCGGCCGCCCTCGCAGATCCGTCTGTCCAACGACGTGAATGCGTCGGTGCATTTCGAGCGCGGCCTGCTCGGCCTGTTCACCGGACGCAAGGTGCTGACCATCGGCCTACCGATCGTGGCCGGCCTCAATGCGCGGCAGCTGGTGGGCGTGCTGGCCCACGAGTTCGGCCACTTCGCGCAGTCGGGCGGCATGCGCTGTTCCTTCCTGATCAATACCGTCAACCGCTGGCTGCATTCGCGCGCGTATGTCGAAGATGCGTGGGACCGCATCCTGCGCGAAACGATCGAGGAGGAAGAGGAATTCCTGCCGAAGGTGCTGCCCGGCCTGCTGCTGGCCTGCCTGTCGTGCACGCGGCTGCTGATGCGCGGCCTGTTCGTGCTCAGCTTCCGGATGAGCCGCCGCCTGTCGCAGCAGATGGAGTTCGATGCCGACCGCTACGGCGCGACCGTCGCCGGCAGCGACACGATCCGCGAGATCTCGCTGCGCGTCCGCGGCCTGATCGTGGCCTGGCACCAGTCGCGCATGAAGAACGCCGCCGCCTGGCAGGAAGGGCGGCTGGTCGACGATCTCGCCGATGCGGTCCGGCTGCGACTGCAATCGTTCGATGCGAGGGAATGGGACGGCATCGCGCTCGAACTGCAGGGTGCGCACACGACCGAGTACTGGGATACGCATCCCGCAGACCAGGAGCGCATCGAGAACGCCGAGCGCCTGCGCGCGCCGGGCCTGTTTCCCGACGACCGGCCGGCCGCCGGGCTGTTCTCCGACTTCGGGGTCCTGTCGCGGCGCATCACGATGCTGTACTACAAGGACGCGCAGTTCCCGGTCAGCCCCTCGCGGATGATCGATGCGCAGAAGCTGTGGGGCATGCACAGGATCGACGACACCCTCAAGGACGCATGGATGCGCTACAGCAACGGCCTGCTGTCCGACGTCATGCCGCTGCGTCCGCACGAGATCGCCGACCCGGCCGTCGCCGCGATCGGATGGCAGCAGTCGGTCGACGAACTGCGCCGGCTCGGCCCGGAAGTGCAGGGGCTGTGGGCGCGCATGGGCAAGCGTCGCGATCGCGCCGACAGCCTGGCGTTCTGGCTGCTGCTGATCGAGCATGGCATCGACTTCAGCCTGCCCGATGGCCAGGACTACGACGGTGGCGCGATTCGCCAGGACTACCTCGACTGCCTGTCCGAACGCGATGCCGATGCGAAGCTCGCCCTGCGCGTCCTCGCCCTGTTCGGGCGGCGGATGCAGTGTGCGGTCGATGCTGCATCCGATGACGCTTCCGCCGTGGCTACCTGGGGGCTGCTGCAGCGCCTGTCCGTTCTGTGGCCCAAGGTGCGTGCGCTCGAAGTGTCGCGTCGTTCGCTCGCGCGCATGATCCAGGGCCTGCCGCCGGAAGACGAGACCCTTGCGTCGCTGGCCAGACGCCTGGTCGAGGTGCATCGCGACCAGGCCATGGCCCTGCTCGCCACGATGGACGAGGTCACGCTCGACGATGCCCCGCTCGGCAAGCAGCTGATGGAGCGCTGCGGTCACCTGTCCGCCACCCGCGACGACCCCTTCCGCTTCCTGTTCGCGACCGGCCCGCTGGAGACCGGATTCATGCATGCCTATCGCGCCACGCTGGCGGCGATGGTCGACATCGCCGATCGCATCGAGCGCGACCGGGGCATCACGCCGATCAAGATCGTGATCAAGCCGCGCGATGCGGTGACCTCCTGATCGCAGCGCGTCGCGGCGGATCGCCGCAGCGCGAACTGCGCCGCAACTGATACCGGGCGCGCCCGGGGTCCCGGATTAGAGTCCTGCGATGCGGGTGCGGTGGCGCGTATCGATCGCCGTCGTCCGCGTATGCTGTCGTGGATGCCCGGTTGCCGATCCATCGGTGGTGCGCCGGAGACGTCGAAGGAAGGTGGATCCGACACGGGCGGGGCATGCGATGGGGGCGCATGCCATGTCCGGATTCGCCGGGACGAACCCCAGGCCCCTGCCTACCCGTCCAACGGAATGCGAGATCGCCCATGAGCACGCCAACGCCAGCCACCACGCCCTGCAACCTCCAGGACGCGCAGCAGGTCATCTCCTGCCTGCACGCCCACCTCAACGCCATCTGCGCGGTCGAGTTCTACACGATCCCGCTGTACCTCACCGCCACCTATTCGTTCTCGGTCGCGGCGGGCAATTCCTCGGCCCCGTTGAGCGCGACCGACTCGACGCCGCTGTTCTGGTGGATGCAGCAGAAGTCGCTGTCGGTGGCGGTGCAGGAGATGTACCACCTGCAGTGCGCGTCCAACATCGCCAATGCCGCCGGCTTCCATCCGAACCTGGACCCGTCGGTGTTCGACTGGAGCGGGCCGATCCCGCACCTGCCCAGCGTCAAGGGCGTGGGCTTCGACAACCTGCCGAACGTGCTCGACGTGCTCATCGGCATCGAGACGCCGATCGAGGGGGGCTTCCCGCCGCCGAACGTCCAGGTCGTCTACGACTCGATCTCGGCGCTGTACCACGCCACCCTGACCCTGCTGGACATCGTGGTCGCCGCCGACGGGCTGCTGCCGCTGCAGCCGGGCCCGGTGCTGTCCGGCGGCTCGCCGCAGGCGCCGCTGGTCGCGCCCGACCAGATGAACTACCTCACCTTCCAGAGCCGCTACCAGTACACCGTGGTCAAGTGCGCCGACGACATCGCCCATCTCGCCAATGCGGTGAGCTTCCAGGGCGAGGGTGCGGGCGTGGTCGCCGACTTCGCCACCAAGTTCCCGAACCTCGCGAAGGTCCTGCAGGCCGGCGACGACGGCAGCAACGGCGAGGTGCCGATGCAGTACCAGCCCAAGGCGGGCAGCCGCTTCGCGCGCTGGGACAACGTGAGCCATTACGAACGCTTCGTCCAGCTGCAGGCGATGATGAAAGACCCGGCCTACGAGGCCGCCGCTGCCCAGTTGCCCGCAGGGCGCAGCGTGTTCAACCGCATCGGCGCGGCCGATCCGGATCGGCCGGCGTGGGTCGCCGATGCCGTTGCGCTGCAGAACTGCATCAACCTCGCGTATTCGCGCACCCTCGACATCATCAACAACGGCATGACCGTCGGCGGCCCGCTGGATAACGCCAATTCCGGCAGCTATACCTTCACCGTGGTGATGACCTCGTTCAAGTACCTGATCCCGCAGCTGTGGCAGTGGGGCCAGGTGCCCACCTTCAGCTATGTCGCCGGGGTCACCGACGACCAGCTGCAGGCCGCGTTCGACCAGGCCGATCCGCTGTGCCTGTATCACTGGGACAAGGTCACCCAGCAGATCCGCGAGCAGCAGCCCGACGACATGAACGTCTGCCAGGGCCTCAACAGCTGTCAGGGCCTGGGCTGGGGTGGCCTGGGCACGCAGGCCGGCGACGGCGCCTGCGCCACCGCCGACATCCATACCTGCAGCGGCGGCAACACCTGCAGGCATCGGGGCGGTTGCGGCTACGTCGTCAGCGGCAGTCCCAGCGAAGACATCTGGGCGCCCGGCTGGAACTCGTGCAAGGGCCTGGGCGGCTGCCAGGTGCCGATTTCCACCCAGCAGAAGTTCAGCCCTCCCCCGCAGCCCGGGCGTACGGTCCAGCCCGGCGACGGCGTCTGGGACGAAGCGCGCAAGCTGCTGCAGAAGAACGGCGTCGACGTCACCCGCAGCGTGCAGGCCACCCAGGGCTGGCAGGGCACCGGGGTCAACGTCACGCAGGGCCAGCCGCTCACCGTCTCGTTCCGCAGCGGGCTGTGGTCCGCCGATCCGAACACGAACGGCGGCGCGCCCTACGACGCCAAGGGCTGCCCCGGCGTGATCGTGCCGGCGGACCAGACCGGCTATCCCATCGTCGGTGTCGCGATGGGCGCCCTGGTCGGTCGCATCGCCGGCGGCACGCCGTTCCTGATCGGCGATGGCATCAACATCGCCTCCGCGCCTGCGGGCGGCCTGCTGGAACTGTGCATCAACGACGACATCAACCACCTCTACGGCCCGGGCCTCGCCGACAACAGCGGCAGCGTGTCGGTGGAGATCACCACGCCGATCACCCAGCCGCTGCCGCAGCCGCAGTCCAAGCAGGTGCCCGGTGGCGTGAACTACAACGGCCTGGCGCGTCGCGAGGCGATCACGCCGACGTCGACCTGATGCCGGCCTGATCGAAGAAACCGCGTGCGATCCGACGACGGCTCCGGACACGGGGCCGTCGTCGTGTTGCGGGCCTGCTGAGATGTATCCGTCATTCGCGTTGTTTTAATTCTCAATCGGGGCAAGGATATCTATCCCTGTCATCCCGAGCCGAAGGCGAGGGACCTGCTTGTTGCTTCTTCATAGCAGTCGGAAGGATTTTCCGCCCGTCCTGTGTTTCGCTCGCTCTCGCGAGCGAGCCACCTTTCTTTGCTTGTGCACTGCGCCGCGCACACCGCTCAGCCGCGCGTGCCGACCAGCAATCCCCGGCGCTGCTGTCGCTGCAGCCACAGCGCGAGGCCTTCGTCGCCGGCGCCGGCACGCACTTCGGCGAGACCCGCCGCGAGGCCGTCGCGGAGGATGCGGGTGAAGATCGCGTGCTCCACCACGTTCAACGGTTCAACCACCACGCGATACGCCACGCGCGCCAGCGCGAGATGCGTGGTGCGGGCCGGCATGGCCACGATGGCCTCGCCCGCCTGGTGCCGGCGCAGGCATTCGTGCACGGGATGGCCCAGGGTCATCAGTCGCAGGCTGCGCGCGGGCGCGAGCGCATCGTCTTCGCCGCCTTCCTCGCGATGCTCGTCGCCGGGACCATCGTAGATCTCGCACAGCGCGCGCTCGAACGTGGCCAGCGCGATCATGAAATCCGCCCAGTCGCCGTCGTCGCTGTCGCTGCGCGCGGGACGCGTCGCGGCCAGGTGCGCGGCGAAACCATCGCCGAGCGCGTGCAGCGTATGGCTGCGCGAGGGATGCGCGGCGATGTAGTCCAGCGCGAACGCGTCGAACAGGCGCTCGCCCAGCGCGGCCTGCAGCAGCGGAAACGTCGCGCGCATGCATTCGAGCAGGCGCAGGCGATAGCCGCCCGCATAGATGCCCAGTCGCGCGTGCGGCGGTAGCGTGCCCGCGTGCACGATGGCGTCCGCGTCGCGAGCGCTGCCGGCGAGGATGGCCTGCCACAGCCAGGCCTGCTGCGCGGACAGGCTCATGGCGCTGCGGTCTCGTAGCCCATCAGGAAGCCCACGGGATTCGAGACCGCATTCGACATCGCATTCGATACCCCATCGCCATCCCCGGCATGCGCCGCGCAAGGCTCGGGCAGCGTGTCGCGTTCCATCACCGCGCGCGCACGCTCGGCTTCCTGCTGCAGCACCGGGAAGTCCGGAATCTCCTCGTCCCACTCCACCAGCGTCGGCACCGCGCCGAAGCGACGGATCGCCTCGCGATACAGCGACCACACCGACGACGGCGTCGGACCGATGTGGGTGTCGATACAATGCGTGCCGTGGTCGGTATGGCCCGCGACGTGGATCTGTCCCACGCGATCCGCAGGCAGCGCGTCGAGATAGGCCGATGCGTCCCAGCCGTGGTTGCGGCTGCACACGTACACGTTGTTCACGTCCAGCAGCAGGCCGCAGTCCGCGCGCTCCGACAATTCGGCGAGGAAGTCCCACTCGCTGATCGTCGAGATCCGGAAGCTCAGGTAGCTGCTCGGGTTTTCCAGCAGCAGGCGCCGGCCCAGCACGTCCTGCACCTGCTTCGCGCGATCGACCACATGCGCCAGCGTCTCCGCCGTGTAGGGCAGGGGCAGCAGGTCGTGGCTGTTGTGCCCGCCGATGCTGGTCCAGCACAGATGGTCCGACACCCACGGCGCGCGCACCGCGTCGGCGAGTCGGCGCAGCCGCTGCAGGTAGCCGGCATCCAGCGGATCGCTCGATCCGATCGACAGCGAGACGCCGTGCGGCACGATCGAATAGTGCTGCGCGATGCGGCGCAGCGCTTCCGCCGGCCAGCCCTCGCTGTCCATGAAGTTCTCGGAAATGATCTCGAACCAGTCGACGGCCGGGCGCTGGTCGATGACGTGGCGGAAGTGCCGCGCGCGCAGGCCGATGCCGCAGCCGCGCGCGGGCCGGGGCGATGCGTGGCCGGGTGTGCTCATGTCGTCTCCGTTGCCATGCCGCGATTGTGGCAGATGCCGCGCGGCATGCGCCGCGATCGCCGGGCGCCCGCCCTCCGCGACGGAATCTGCGACGGAACTGATACCGGCGCCGCCGTCGCGTCGCCCTAGATTGTCGGCATCACCCCGGATGCGCCGCATCCGGTCACTCGTGCCAACAGGGGAACATCGACATGGATACCGCCGTCGCGGGCGCGCAGAGCGTCCAGCAACACACCGCCACCGTGGAGGCCACGCAGGCCTGGCAATCGAGCGGCGTCAACGTGCCGCCCGGCATCGAAGTCGTCATCGCGTACCAGAGCGGCCAGTGGACCGCGGACCCGCAGACCAACGGCGGCAAGCTGTACGACGCCAACGGCTGTCCCGACGTCATCGTGCCCGCCGACCAGACCAGCTATCCGGTCACCGGCGCGCACATGGGCGTGCTCGTCGGCCGCATCGCGGGCGGCCGCCCCTTCGTCATCGGCGATGGTCCGCACGGTGTCCTCAGCGCCACCGGCGGTCTGCTCGAACTCTGCATCAACGACGACCTCACCGGCACCTACGGCGCCGGCCTCACCGACAACAGCGGCAGCGTCACCGTCGGCATCACCGTCTACTTCACGCCGAACACCCCGCCCGACTTCTCGCAGCCGCTCGCGCAGGATCCGTCGCAGACCTCGCCCGGCGTGCCCCTCGCGCAGCTCGGCCCGCTGCAGTACCTCATCGGCACCTGGACCAACCAGGACCTGCCGGGCACGAATGCCGGCGGACGCGACAATCCCTACGCCTACAACGTGATGCCGCTGCCGCAGAAGGATCCCAGCACGCCCAGCGGCTACATCCTGAAGAACTTCACCTACTACGAGGAACTCACCTTCACCGCGATCCACGGCAACGCGCCCAATCGCGGCGGCATCGGCCAGCAGGTCTGCTACACCCTGTTCTACGAGCAGCGCGTGTACTTCGCCGAAGGTCCGAACAAGGACGCGCTGGTGCATGCCGAAAACGGCTCGCTGCTGTACATCCTCGACACCACCCAGCCGCTCGGTCCCTACGGCAACGGCGACCAGCCCGGCCTCGGCACGCTCACCGTCGAGAACAGCGTCCCGCCCACCCAGCGCTTCAACCTCGTCAAGCAGGTCTCGGTGCCGCACGGCAACTCCATCCTCGCCCTGGGCAACTACACCGACGCCGGCAGCACCGGCATCGGCCTGCCGATGATCCCGGTCGCCAACCCGCTGCCCAGCGGCGTGCCCACGCAGCAGTACACCGTGGACGACCCGGTCAGCAATCCGCAGCCCGCGCTCACCGCCAATCCCAACCAGGTGCTGGTGAACGCGCTGGACGCACGCCCCTGCACCAACTTCATCCACCTGGGCATGAGCAGCAGCAACGGCAGCGGCGGCGTCACCAACATCGGCTACGAACAGCAGCACGCCAACGTCATGCAGTACGACTTCGACTACTGGCTGGAGTCCTTCGACCACGGCGAGACCTACACGCAGCTGCAGTACACCCAGACCATCACCCTGCAGATCCCGATCGGCGGCACCGTCGTCTCGTTCCCGCATGTCACCGCGAACACGCTGACGAAGGTGATGTAAGCCAGCCTGCGGCGATTGCCGCACGCCTGCACGACACGACAGGCCCCGCGAGGGGCCTGTCTTCGTTCGGAGCCGGCGACAACACGCGCGCGACCCCGTGTCCGCGCACTGCCGCACGCTTCTCGAAAATGCGCCCGAACTGATGCCATGCCGGCCCCGCCCCGGGCCTAGAGTGGTTCCAACGGCGCAGCGGAAGGCGCGTCGCAGACGCGGCACCACAACGGAGCACAGGACGACCCATGGACGCATTGACGACCATCACCAGCAGCCTCTCGCTTCCCGACAGCGACGACTTCTTCGGCTTCAAGATCTGGGCGGTCGTGCCCGTCAACTCGCCGACCGGCGTGCTGATCGATGGCCTGCATCCGGGCGACCAGGTCATCGTGAACCAGACCCGCAACCTCAACGGCATGGGCGCCTTCACCGACAGCAAGATGCCCAAGGTCGCGGGCATCGTCGGCATGGCCAATGCGCTGCTCGCGAAGGACAACCGGCTCTATTACCCCGACAACGACGTGGCCAGGCCCTTCGCCGATGCATGGGCGAAGGCGTTCGACACGATCAAGCAGGCCGCCAACAAGAATCCGATCAAGCACAAGCGCCGCAACGTGTTCGGCAAGGACCCCGGTGACGGCAAGTTCAAGCTCGACGAAGGCGGCGTGATCGTCTGCATGCCCGAAGCCGCCGGCCCCATCTACTCGAACAAGGCCACCCGTCCCGCCGACGGCAGCCGCGACAACGGCCGCCAGGTGCAGTACTGGCCGAAGCAGGTCAGGGAGCTCAACTCCGGCTTCGTGTTCCCGCAGAAACCCGGCGAGACCATCGGCGCGGTCGAACGCCCCGGCGGCATGGTGCTCGTCGCCTTCGACAAGGACAACGCCTTCGACGACAACAACGGCGCCTATGCGATGGAGATCGACATCCTGCGCACCGTGCGCAGCCCGCCGGGCCAGACCCAGTGGCAGATCTTCGACCGCCTGAACGATGCGCCGCCCAACTCGGGCATCGGCAACCTCGGACTCAATGGATAACCTTCGAAGGAGACGAACATGAGCGACAACACCAGCACCCCGCCGAGCAGCAGCATCACCCTGCCGTCCAGCGCCGACAGCAGCTATTGGGGCTTCAAGATCATGGTCGGCGTGTCGTCCAACGACCCGCAGGGCGCGCAGCTCGCCGGTCTCGAAGACGGCGACTACCTCGGCATCAGCGAGATGGCCGGCTCCGCCTCGTTCGCCACCGTCAACGTCAAGCTGATCAAGGGCATCATCAACGTCGTCAACAAGATCGTCGACGAAACCGTCGACATCGCCACCGACGAAGCCGCCGCGCCGATCATGGACGCCTGGAACGAAAGCCTGAAGGCGCTCGAGAAAGGCTTCAACAAGGACGAGATCAACACCAAGGTCCGCGACGGCTGGGGCCAGGCCAACGACGGCGGCTACGCCATCGACGAAGGCGGCGTGCTGGTCTGCCTGCCGCAAGCCGGCGGCCCGCTGTACCACGACGACTTCAAGCTCGCGGACAACGCCAGCAAGGGCCGCCTGACCAAGTTCTATCCGCAGGGCAAGGCCTTCTTCCCCTGCAACCTGGATGGCGGCGCGCTGTACCTGCAGGCCAGCGAAGCCGGCACCGCCCACCTGCTCGCCTACGACAGCAAGGACGCCTTCAAGGACAACCAGGGCGCCTACAACATCGAAGCCTGGGTCATGCGCCCCTCGCAGATGCCCGCGGGCATGAGCTTCGAGCAGGGCCTGGAAAAGATCCTCTCGATGCCGCCGAACAGCGGTATCGCCAACCCGGATCCCGGCGTCAGCTGAAGACCGGCACTGCCGCGAACGCATCGCGCGCAAGCCGCATTGCTTTGCCATGCCCCTGGAGGGCTTGCCGGGAAGGGATGGGCACCGTCGGGGGACGGGTGTCTGTCTCTTCCCGGTTTTTTTGCGATCAGGAGTGATCCGCGACCGGGGTAGGGTGGTGGTGAGCGGAGCGAACACTACCGGTGGCTATGGAGGTGATGGGTTGTGATGGTGCCCGCCCCTCCCAATGTGCCTAGCCAGACCGCATTACAGAGAGTGTTGATGGTCCGCTGCGAGTCTATGTGACACTGTGGCTCAGAAGGGGCACAATGTAGCTACAGAATAGTCTGGAACACGTAATGGCAATTAGCAGCGATGTAGTTCGTGCTCGTATTGATGGGCAGATCAAAGAGGAAGCCACGAATGTGTTAGCAGGAATGGGCCTATCCGTATCGGACGCTATCCGGATGCTGCTTACGCGCATTGCCGCAGATAAGGCAATTCCTTTCGATATAAATCGTGCGCAAGGCCAGGCTGTCATCAAGAAGTAGTCGCGAGCTCCTAGCTAAATAAATCCTACAACTTAGACCCAAGGCCTGATCGCGTGGATCGCATACAGCAGCTCAATTACGAAAAGGATTTCACAATTGCCTTTCTCAGGTCAAAAGGCGATTCGTTTCAAGGGTTTTTTGAAAAGTTGATGTTTAAAGTGCACCCTAATGATTTCATGGCATGCAGACCTTGGGGTAATGTTGGAGATCGGAAAAATGATGGTTACCTGCCATCTGCGCGAATCTTATTTCAGAGCTATGCACCCAATGAAATGAGCGCGACCGAAGCAGTAAAGAAGATCAATGAAGATTTTGAAGGGGCTAAAGTACATTGGGAAGAATATTTTGATGAGTGGACTTTTGTCCATAACTCGCCGGATGGGCGTCTGGGCCCCCATATCATTGAAGCATTGGCTAAGCTCGGGCAGGCCAACCCAAACATAAAGATTGGACATTGTGGGTACGAGGAAATGCTGGCGAAGTTCCGTCAGTTGAGCCTTCAAGATCTTGAATCCTGGTTTGGTCCCTCACTGACGATGGAAGCGAACGTCAATTTGGGTTTCAGTGACCTGGCCGCTGTGCTCACCCATATCAGCATCACGCCTGCACCTACGACGAGCGAGGTGAAGGACGTGTCGCGCGGAAAGATCGAGGCCAACCTCCTGTCTCAGGCTGTTGCCGACTTCCTGAAGATTGGCATGCAGAAGTCGCCGCTCGTTGCGCAGTTCTTCAATAGTTGGAAGAACCCTACCTACGGCGAGCAGATCGCACAGGCGTTCAAGAGCGAATACGTTGAATTGCGAGATAGTATTCCTCAGCTCCATCCTGATGAGATATTCGGACGCCTCGAAGCATGGGCCGGAGGCACGACGAACACTACGCCCGCGCACAAGGCAGCTGTGTTGGCCGTGATGGCCTATCTGTTCGACAAGTGCGAGATCTTTGAAGATGCTCAATCGGTGGTGACGACATGATTCTGCCATCCAAGCATCTGCCACACGATCGAGCGCTACTAACCGTCGGCGCGCATGTTTTGACATTCCTCGCGCACCCCAAGACTGTCTCGGCACTTTGGGAAGAATTGAACAGCCATGACGCCGGCCTGGCGGCGCCGTCCCGGCGCATTACCTATGACTGGTTCCTGCTCGCCCTCGACCTCCTATACGCCCTTGGAGCTATCGAACTCGAGAGCGGCCTTGTTGCACGGAGGGCAGCGTGATTCATCACATCTTTAGCACGCTGCCTAGCTTCAAGAATCTTGGAGATCTGAGGCCCGGTTTGAATGTGCTGCTTGCGCAAAAAACCGAGGGAGCAACGACCAAGCAAACCCGCAATCGCGCCGGAAAAACCAGTTTCGTTGAGCTGGTTCATTTTCTCCTCGGTGCCGACGCCGGGCCGGACTCGATTTTCCGCACCCCGGAACTAGCTGAATACACCTTCGGCATGGACTTCGATCTGAAGTCAGAACGGGCGGTGGTCGAGCGCAGTGGTAGTTCAAAAGCAAAAATCTTCGTCACCGTGCCGCCTGCCGCGAAAGTCAAGTTTTCGGCCACCGAGTGGTGTACGTTCCTCGGCGAACAAATGTTCGGTCTAAGCAGCCTTGAAGCTGCAGGCAGCAAGCCGCCTTCTTTCCGGTCACTGTTTGCCTACTTTGTACGCCGACAGGCGAGTGGCGCGTTCATGACACCGGAGAAGCAGGCCACGATGCAGGGCACCGGCGACATGCAAATGGCGCTGATGTTCCTGCTCGGTTTGGACTGGCAGATTGCCCGAGATTGGCAAGCTGTGCGTGATCGCGAAAAGACCTTGGAAGAGCTGAAGAGGGCGGCCGGGAACGGCGCGTTCGGTTCGATCATCGGCAAGGCTGCCGACCTGCGCACTGAGCTCACCATTCAAGAAGCTCGTCTCAAGAAGCTCCATGCGGAAGTTGAGACTTTCCAGGTCTTGCCGGAATACCGGGAGCTGGAAGTCGAAAGCGCCACGTTGACCCGGCAGCTCAACGAGCTGGCCAACGCCAACAGTATCGACTTCTCGGCCATTCGTGATCTAGAAAGCGCACTTGCCTCCGAGGTTCCTCCGGACCATGAAGATCTTGAGGCGGTCTATCAAGAAGCAGGCATCGTGCTGCCTGGCTTGGTCAAGCGCCGCTACGAGGACGTAAAGAGCTTTCACGAATCTGTGGTTCGTAATCGCAAAGACTATCTGTCCAGCGAACTTGAAGCTGCCAAGCTGCGTATCGAGCTGCGCGATAGCAAGAAAGCGCAACTCGACCATCGGCGCGTTGAAATTCTGGGCATTCTCAAGAGTCATGGCGCGCTCGAACAATTTCTCAAGTTGCAAGGCGAACTGGGGCGACTTGAATCCGAAGTTGAATCATTGCGGCAACGCTTTGAAGCCGCCGAACAACTCGAAGGCACCAAGAACGAGTTGGAGATTGAGCGCAATCGACTCACAATCCGCTTACGGCGCGATTTCACCGAGCAGAAGGATCGACTGGCGGAGGCCATCGTCGCCTTCGAGGAAACCTCGCAACGCCTGTATGAATCGGCCGGCAGTATGACGATCGACGAAACCTCCAACGGACCGATCTTCAAGTTTCCGATGCAGGGCGAACGCAGCAAGGGCATCAAGAACATGCAGATTTTCTGCTTCGACATGATGCTTATGCGCTTGTGCACCAAGCGGCAGATGGGGCCAGGATTCCTGATCCATGACAGCCACCTCTTCGATGGCGTTGACGGGCGCCAAGTCATCAGTGCGTTGCGCCTTGGCTCGGAGATCGCACAGGAGCTTGGCTTTCAGTACATCGTCACAATGAATGAGGACGACGCCTTCAAGGAAACTATTGACGGATTTGATCTCAACGATTATGTGCTTCCCTCGCGCTTGACCGATGCCACGGAGGACGGTGGGTTGTTTGGCATCAGGTTTGGGTAAACAGATTGGTAACCCGTAAGGTGGGTCTTGTACCCGCCTATGAAGAAACGACGGAAAGTTAGTTGCGAAAAGCGATCACCTCCCGGGACGTGAGTTCGGCGGCATCTATGCGGTGCTTGGCGTGGATGATGGTCGGTCCAAGACCCGCTCTATATGTGTACAAGTCGGGTAATTACCCGACACCCGGGCCTCGGCAGGAGCGGTTACGCGGCGAGTGTGTCGGGTTCGTTTTCGGTTGTCACTTCGTGCTCGGGAACGATGGGTGGCAA
>SCMT01000034.1 GCA_005502915.1 Lysobacteraceae bacterium 2PB
TCCTTGAGGATACGGACGATCTGTTCTTCCGTGAATCGCGACTTCTTCATGTGGAGCTCCTTGGGTGGGAACTCTACTTCCAAGTGGATCGAATTAGCGAGGACGCTTCAGATGAACCCGGTGATGCGGACTACTTCAACTACCAGCAGGGCGACGACTTTCGCTTTCGGGCGCCTTATGCGAGGACAGCCATAGCGCTCAACGGTCCGGTTGCCGGTTCCCTTCTTGCATCAAAGGAGTTCGGCTGGATATTGCTTGTCACCGAGGCTTCCTTTCCCGCTGGTGAGCTTGAATTCCGTGAGCGCGGCTCTTGGCGCAACAGGCGCTGCGCGTCGTTCTCCGCTTGCTTCGCACAGGCAAGGCGCGAGATTGTCGGCTCACTTGGCTGCCTCGGGGCGCAACCTGACTATGTATTGGAGGGGCCGCGCGGACGAAGTGATCTCGTTCCAGCATTTCGTTGCAGCCTTGCGGCCGGTTAACACAGCGTCGGATCTCCGCTTGCAGCAGCAAGTCGCCCGGCTCTGATGGGCACAGTGTTTTTGTTGCAAGAAGGGTAGATCGTGAGCCTTCTTCGAATAGCAATCTTCATTCGGAGCGCGAAATTGACATGAGCGGCTGGGCAAACCATCATCCGCAAGCAAGTCACCCTTGGTGGAAAACATGTCGGAATCCAATAAGTTGGCCGGTGCGGCTGAGAGGCTCGCGAACGGCAAATCAGGGCATTCTTTGACTGAGAAGCCTGGAATGCTGGCCCATAAGGCGGGAAGAAAGTGGCGCGATCCCGAGCTGCATTCCGAAATATTGGCGCTTTATACAAGAGCAATTGATGCGGAGGCGCTGGAGGGTGGGAAAACGTATTTCGCGCTTTATCGGCGTGCACTCGAGCATCTTTATGTGGGACATGTGGAACTGGCTCAGTCCGATCTGGAGAGGCTGCGCGCAGTTGGCTCGCCGTATGCTGAAGGTTCATTGCCAATATGGATCGCTTTGGCTGCGGGGAACAAGGCTGAAGCGAAGCGGCACCTGGACATGGTGAATGAGAAAAACAAGGCTAAAGGCCACCCAAAGAACAAGCTGTCGGATTACGAGCTGTAGCGGGTGCCTTGATTTCGCCCGACCCCATGGGTGGAAATCCAACTATGCGCCCAAGCGGGCTAGAAAACCGGGACACCCACTTTTCCTTCATGGTACCGCGGTGGACGCGATCAATATCCGACGTTCGCTGCCTTGCTGGATCACGCGAGCCGCACACGAAAAAGCATCGTTCACACGCAGCTCTCCCTGGCGGGCGTCCGATCCGCTCGCGATGCTTCACCCGAGTTTCAATCTCGGTCGGACAGCCGCCAGCCACCGCTGCCGAATCCTCTCGACCAGACCGATCAGGACCTGAGCAGGCCCGACTGCACGGTGCCTGCCGCTGCCGAATGCAGCGACGAGGGTGGTCCAGCGCTACTCATCATGATCGATGATCGTCATGCTGCTTGGCGCGTCCGCTGAAATCCGTTGTCCGAATTTCGATAGGGACACAGCGCTCGGATGATCATTCGGCCGCCTGTCTTCGCATCGTTGAACGTGCTGTTGCAGGCCGCGATAATGAAACAGAATCCTATGCGCTGCGCAGGATGATTCGAACATCGGGTCGTGAAGAAAGGGGCTGCGGCACATGAAGATCGGAATGCAGACCTGGGGCAGCCATGGCGACATCCGCCCCTTCATCGCCCTGGCGGAGGGCCTGCAGGCGGCTGGCCATGAGGTCACGCTGGTCATCACCTGCGTCGACAGCGAGCGCTACAACGCGCTCGCGACGAAGACGGGCTTCGAGCTGCGCATCGTTGCAACACCGGTGATACCGGACGGCAGGGCGCTGGAGAAGATCGGCGAGGCGATCGTTCGCGAGCGCAATGCGATCCGGCAGACGCGTCTGGTCATCGAGCAGCTGCTGCTGCCTGCAGAGTCGGAGATGTACCGGGCATCGGAACGGCTCTGCGCGGAGAACGACCTCGTTGTCGGGCACTATTTCCTGTACACGCTGGCGGCTGCGGCCGAGAAACACGATCGCCCATGCGTGAGCGTCATGCTTGCCCACGGCGCCATTCCCTCTGCCGATCATCCGCCTCCGGGCATGCCGCATCTTGGAAGGACCGGGAATCGATGGGCGTGGCGACTCGCGAGGTCGGTCCTGAACGCATCGCTCAAGCGATATCCGGATCGCCTGCGGGTCGAGCACGGCATCGCGGCCGCGAAGGACATGATCGACAACGTCTGGGCATCGGGCGCGCTGACCCTGATCGCCGTCAGTCCGGTCATCTGCGAGCGGCGCCCGGACTGGCCCGTTCACTACCAGGTCTGCGGGGCGCTGGACACGCCGCAGTCCATCGCCGAGGGCAGCGTGCCGGCGGAGCTGCGCACGTTCCTGTCCGCCGGCAGCCCGCCGGTGTACATGACCCTGGGAAGCATGATGTCCGGCAGCGATGAAAGGCAGACGATCGCGCTGCTGGCTGACGCGGCACGAATTGCATCGGCCAGGGCGGTCATCCAGGCGCCTGCCTGGGAGCGATGGGGATTCGACGGCGACAGCCAGATCCATTTCGTGGATGCCGCGCCGCATTCAGCCGTTTTTCCGTTGTGCAGTGCGGTCGTGCATCACGGTGGTGCAGGCACCTCTCAGGCCGCGCTGCGTGCCGGGGTGCCTTCGATCGTCGTCGCCCATACGGCGGAGCAGGAACTCTGGGGCGGCGAGCTGCGCAGGATGGGCGTCGCGTGCAGGCCCATCCTTCGCGGGCGCGCAACGGCGAAGCGCATCGCGGCGGCGATCGAGGCGGTCCTGCAATCGAAGCGGATGGCGGAGACCGCAAGAACGCTCGGCGCCCGCGTCGCCAAGGATGATGGCGTCGCGACGGCCGTCAGGTTGATCTGCGACAGGTATGCGGCCTGACGATCCGTCAAGCCTGCGCGATGTCGCGGTGCGGTCTCACGTGTCCGATGCGGTGTCTGCGGGATCGGCGACGCGATCGACGATCCAGTCGACGATCGCGTCGAACCGTTCCTGATCCAGCGCATGCCCGCGATCGGCGCGCAGATGGGTGATGAAATCGCCGGCGACCCTGGCCACGACCTGGTCGGCATCGCGTGAATACTTGTCCTCGCTGCCCGACACGACCATCGTCGGACGCGGTCCGATCGCGGAGAGCACGTCGTGCGTGTCGATCTGGCGCGCGAGCCCGGGCACGGTCTCGAACAGGGTGATCCCGGTGCCTTCGCGCCTTCGCGTCTCGAAGCTGCACACCGCGCCGCTGATGCAGGCGAACCGGCATCGCGTGTCGACGGCGGCGTGATACAGCGCGGTGTAGCCGCCATAGGAGTGGCCGGCCACGCCGATCTTGCGCTCGTCCAGGCCGGTGGCCTGGAGCAGCACGCTCAGGGCACGCTGCGCGTCGTCCAGGCACTTGCGCATCAGGACATCGCCATCGAGCAGGCGGTAGCTCATCGCGTTGTAGTGCTGGAGCCAGTCGTAGAGGTCCGGCGCGGTCCCCTGCACCGAGGCGCGTCGATCCTCGAAGGTGATGGCGTCCGGTGCGAGGACCGCCAGCCCCCTGCGGGCGAGTGCCGGCCCGAAGGCCTGGAATGGGCTGCCCACCTCGCCGGCCACTTCGCTCTTGCCGAAGTGGAATTCGCCATTGTGCTGGTGGAAGACGACCACGCCGCCGCGCGTTGCCTGCGCCGTCGGCATGAACAGGAATGCCGGGATGAGGTCGCCTTCGAGCCCACGGTACTCGATGCGCTCGCGGTCGAATCCGGCGAAGGCCACGCGCTCGCCGCGCTGGCATTCCATCAGGACGGGAGGGGCGAGACCGAGGCGGTCCCGGAGCATCGTCGGAAGGTCGCTCATTGCCCGCAATTGTAGTGCGTCCTCCGGGAGGCACAAACCGCAGCGTGACGGCGCCCGGCTCCGCCGCGCGCGATACCGGTCGTCGGTGGCCTGTTCCCGGGTGTCCGTCCCCACGAAGCGCCCGCGTTGTCACAGGCGAGGCCATCCGCCGACGGGCGGGGTGGCGCCAGTCGCAGGCTGTGCGCTGTGGATGCGCTGGAATGATCGGGAGCTTCACCGCGTGCGAATTGCGCAACGATCCTGGCTCAGGGAGAAGCTGTTGATGATCACCACGAACACACTCCGTCGCTTCGCGCCGAGCAGCCGCATGCCCGATGTGCATGCGCGTGCGCTGGAGGCGGCACGCATCCGCAGCAGCGTCGTCACGCCGCGCCGGCTCTGTCATTTCATGGGACAGATCTTCGTCGAGACCGGCGGGATCGCGCACATGGTCGAGAACCTGAACTATCGCAATGCCGCGCGCCTGGACGCCATCTTCAAGTCGGTGCGCGGCATCGAGGATGCGAAGGCGCTGATCGCGCGCGGGCCGGAGGCAATCGCCAACCGTGTCTACGCCAATCGCCTGGGCAACGGTGACGAGGCCAGCGGCGATGGCTGGCGCTATCGCGGTTCCGGCTACAAGCAGCTCACGGGTCGGGCGAACTATCGCGACATCGGCCGCATCGTCGGCCTGGACCTGGAGGCCGATCCGGAGCTGGCGCGCGAACCGGAGGCCGCCGCCCGCATCGCGTTCGCCTTCTGGGATGCGCGCGGCTGTTCGTCGCTGGCCGATGCGGGCGATGTCGAAGGCGTCACCGCGCGCATCAATGGACCGGCGAAGCTGGGCCTGGCCGAACGTCGGCAGGCGACGCTGCGGGCGATGTCGATCTGGCGCTGAAGCGTGCCGTCCTGCCCGTGAGGGGCGCGAGGCGGGCGTCGCGCATCGATGGCGGCCATGTCCCGTGCACGCGCCTCGCGCATGGCCTACGATGGGGCGCAGATCTCCTGCATGACGATTCGCATGTCGACTCGCATGTCGATGCGTCCGGCACAACGACACGAGGCAGCATCCGCATGAGCGAACCCACCCGAAAACCCGTGGTGCTGCAGCCGGGCGAAGGTCGGGCCTACCCGATGGGCGACATCGCGGCGGTGTTCAAGGCCGATGGCGTCGAGACCGCAGGTGCCTATTCGATCTCGGAGTGGTGGCTGGACCCGCACACGCAAGGGCCCGGTGCGCATGCGCATCCCGAAGACGACGTGTTCTATGTCCTCGACGGCGTGATGAGCTTCCTGGTCGATGGCGCGTGGATCGACGCTGCGCGCGGTGCGTTCGTGCTGGTGCCCGGCGGCACGACACATGACTTCGAGAATCGCGGCGCGGTGCGCGCGGGCGTGCTGAACCTGTCGATCCCCGGGAATTTCGAGCAGCACATGCCCGGCATCGCGGCCTGGTTCGCCGAACATCCGCCGGGTCGAACCGGCGGATGACGCCGCGGTTTCATCCCACCTGCGCGATCCAGTCCTGCAGGTTGTAGTAGTTCGTGACCCGCGCGATGCGGCCCTCGCGGATCTCGAAGAACGCGCCGCCGGGCAGCACGTAGGTCTGTCCGTTCGCGGGCGGCAGGCCTTCGTCGTCGGCGAGGTATTCGCCATGCACCACGTACTCGGCGGCGGCGCGGCTGCCGTCGGGCGAGGCCATCACGACGATGTCGCGCAGCTGCTCGCGGTAGCAGCGGTCCATGCGCGCCATGAACGCGGCGAAGGCGTCGCGGCCGATTTCGCGCGCGCCCTGGTTGAGGTCGTGCGCCACGTCATCGCTGAGCAGGGCCAGCATCGCGTCGCGATCGCCGCGATTGAAGGCGGCGTAGTAGGCGAGCACCAGTTCGGTGCTGCGGTCGTGGGCGCGGGTGCCGTCGATGATCATGGGGAAACCTCCTGGGGGCCGCCCGTCCCGGTGCAGGTCATTCCCTGCGCGGGAACAGGTCGCGATGGAAGAAGTAGACCTCGGCCAGCAGGAACCGCCACTGCGTGGCGAAACTGCGGTAGCGGCTGGTCGGCGTGGACGAGCCGAGGCATTCGATACCCACCTCGCGGCACAGGCGCAGCGCGCGCGACATGTGCAGCGGATCGCTGACGACGATGGCGCGGGTCATCTTGCGCTGCCGCATCAGCGCCGCAGCTTCGCGCAGGTTCTCTCGGGTGTTGCGCGAGACGGTCTCGATCATGATTGCGTTGACCGGCACGCCGTGACGGACCGCATAGCGTCGCGCCACCTGCGATTCGGCGAAACGCGCACCGCTGCCGCCGAAGCCGCCGGTGAACAGCAGGGTCGGCGCCAGACCGCGCTGGTGGAGCGCGATGCCGTGGCGGATGCGCTCCTCGAACACCGGCGACGGACGCGCGTCGTAGGCGGCGGCGCCCAGCACGATCACGGTGTCGGCGCGCACGTCGTCGCTCGCGGCCTGGTCGCGCGCACCGATGTAGACGATCCACGCCGCCACGCCGCACAGCCACAGCAGCACCAGCAGGCACAGGCGCCACAGCCGGCCGAAGACGCCGCGCCGCCTGCGTCGCTTGCGCGAGGCGAGCGGCGCCAGCGGCGGTGGCAGGCCCTTGCTCACGTCGTCGTCCTCACGCCTTCGCCTGCCAGGGCAGCTCGTCCAGATCGACGTTGCCCCCGGAAAGCACGATCCCGACCTGGCGGCCGGCGAAGCGTTCGCGGTCGGCGAGCACGGCGGCCAGGCCGATCGCGCCGGAGGGCTCGACCACCAGCTTCAGGCGCTCCCAGAGCAGGCGCATGGCCGCGACCACGGCGTCGTCGTCGACCAGCAGGATGCCGTCGACGTGCTGCTGCAGCAGGGCCAGGGTGCGCGGTGCCAGGTGGCCGCGCAGGCCGTCGCAGACGGTGCGCGCGGTCATGTCAGTGATGCAGCGGCCCTCGCGCAGCGAGGCATGGGCATCGGCGGCGCCCGCAGGCTCGGCGCCGTAGACGGCAATGCCGGGCCGCAGGGTTTTCGCCGCCAGCGAGGTGCCCGAGAGCAGGCCGCCGCCGCCGACCGGGGCGACCAGCACGTCCAGGCCGGGCGCCTCGCGCAGCAGTTCCAGCGCGACGGTGCCCTGGCCGGCGATCACGTCGAAGTCGTCGAAGGGATGAACCAGGTGGGCGCCGGTCCGTTCGACCAGGGCGTCGGTCGCGGCGGTGCGGGCGGCCATGGTCGGCGCGCAGCGTTCGACGCGCGCGCCCTGCGCGGCGATGGCCGCCAGCTTGATCGCCGGGGCGCCCTCGGGGACCACCACCGTCGCCGGCACGCCGCGCAGCCGGCTGGCCAGGGCCAGAGCGGCACCGTGGTTCCCGGAACTCTGGGTGACGATGCCGCGAGAGACGGCGTCCTCGTCGAGGGCGAAGACCGCGTTGCAGGCGCCGCGGAACTTGAAGGCACCGCTGCGCTGCAGGTTTTCGCACTTGAAGTGCAGCGAACAGCCGGCAATGTCGTCGAGCGAGCGGGAACGCAGCAGTGGCGTGACGCGCGCATGCGGGGCGATGCGGGCCGCTGCGTTCAGGATGTCGTCGAATTGCGGGAGTGGGGGAACGGCCGCGTTCATCGCGACATCCTAGCAGCCGCGGCGACATGGGCGGCTGGCGGCGCTGACCGCAGCGGTGCGACGAAGGCCGCCATGCCGCTGCCGTGCAGCGGATGCGCGGGGATGCGATCATCGGGCATGGCGTCTTAAGGACGCATTCAATCCCGCGGGCCGAAGCTGTCGCTGTGCGGCGGAGCGATGGCCGTCCGAGCGACAGTCGATGAACGACAGGGGTGCACCGATGTTCTCTTCAATGTCCCGTCTGGGTCTGGTTGCGACACTCTCCGCGCTGATTCTGACCGGCTGCGTCACCAGCTATACGTATCGCGATGGACCGGGTGGCGATTACTACTACACCGAGCCCCGCGTCGAGTATTACGACGTCTATGGATACCCGTACGGATCAATTGGTTACGGCTATCCCGGCGGCTGGTACGGCCACTTCGGTTTCGGCTTCGGCTACATGCCGTATTCGCGTTACGGCTTCCCGTACGGTGCCTACGGGTATCGCTATGGCTATCCGTACGGCTACTACCCGTACTGGCGCTACACGCACCGTCCGCCGCGCCATCGTCCGCCGGGTGGTCCGGGTCCGGGCAATGGTCCGGGCAGCGGCCCCGGCGGTGGTCCGCGCTTCACCGACAACGAGGGCGGCCCGTGGCGCAACCTGGACCGTTTCCGCAATCGCGAACATCGCCCCCTGAATCCGGGCGGCGGCAGCAAGCCGCCGGGCGTGGTGGTCCGCGAGCGTCGTGCCCCGATCTCGCTGCCCGACAGTTCGCCGCCACCGCGTCCGCGCATCGAAGCACCGCGTCCGCGCATGATCGACGCGCCTCGCCCGCGTCCTTCGATGCCCGTGCGCTCGGAACGTCCGGAACGAGAATTCCGTCGCGGAGAAGAGCCTTGATGGCCCTTGCCAACGCAGGGAATTGGTCGCAAGCTAGCCCAGCATGACCGGTTGCGTCGCATTGCGACGCAACTCGTTACGAGATCGCCGACCCCGGCGGGGAAATCCGGATCCCCCCTGTTCCGCTCCCCGTCGGGCGTCGGCACCTTACAACGGCGCTTCGGCGCCGTTTTTCGTTGGTGCGGCGGTCCTGGAGCGTTGCGCGTGCTCGTCCACGCGCATGTCGATCGCGCAGACAAAAAAAGGGGTCGGACGTCCCCCGACATCCGACCCCCGGCTACCTCAGCGCGCACGTGGCCAGCCCTGTTCCACCCCGGCCAGCGCTTTCGCGCCTTGCCGCGCTGAGTGCCACTTGGGATAAGCAGGTTGCGTGCCAACTTCGTTCCGGCCTGCGTGCCGGGCGACTGCTTTAGACTTTCCCGCAACGCACCGGCGCGGCACGGCCGCCATCGACCCGCCCCCGACCGGCCGGGTCATCGATTCCAGGTCATCGCATGAACGACTTCTACACCTTCGACGTCATCGTCATCGGCGGCGGCCATGCCGGTACCGAGGCCGCGCTTGCGTCCGCGCGCGCCGGCGCCCGCACCCTGCTGCTGACCCACAACATCGAGACCGTGGGCGCGATGAGCTGCAACCCGGCCATCGGCGGCATCGGCAAGGGGCATCTGGTCAAGGAGATCGACGCGCTGGGCGGGATCATGGCCCGCGCGGCCGATGCCGCCGGCATCCAGTGGCGCCGGCTGAATGCCTCCAAGGGCCCGGCCGTGCGCGCGACCCGCTGCCAGGCGGACCGTTCGCTCTACCGCGCCTTCATCCGCCGCGCGGTCGAGACCCAGCCGAACCTGACCGTGTTCCAGTCGGCGGTCGACGACCTCATCCTGGAAGGCGATGCCGTGCGCGGCGCGATCACCAACACCGGCCTGCGCTTCCACGCCGACGCGGTGGTGCTGACCGCCGGCACCTTCCTCGCCGGCAAGATCCACATCGGCGAGACCCAGTACGCCGCCGGCCGTATGGGCGATCCGCCGGCGGCCACGCTGGCCGCGCGCCTGCGCGAGCGCCCGTTCGCGATCGACCGGCTCAAGACCGGCACGCCGCCGCGCATCGACGGACGCTCGCTCGATTACGCGGCGATGGAAGAGCAGCCTGGCGACGACCCGTGCCCGGTGTTCTCGTTCATGGGCAGCACCGCCGACCACCCACGCCAGGTGCCGTGCTGGATCACCCACACCACCGAGCGCACCCACGAGATCATCCGCAACGCGCTGCATCGCTCGCCGCTGTACAGCGGCCAGATCGAGGGCATCGGCCCGCGCTACTGCCCGTCGATCGAGGACAAGGTGGTGCGCTTCGCGGAGAAGGCCAGCCACCAGATCTTCGTCGAGCCCGAAGGCCTCGACGTGTTCGAGATCTATCCCAACGGGATCTCGACCTCGCTGCCGTTCGATGTGCAGCTGGACCTGGTGCGCAGCATCCGCGGCTTCGAGCGCGCGCACATCACCCGTGCCGGTTACGCCATCGAGTACGACTTCTTCGACCCGCGCGGGCTGAAGACCTCGCTGGAGACCAAGCTCGTCTCCGGCCTGTTCTTCGCCGGACAGATCAACGGCACCACCGGCTATGAAGAAGCCGCAGCGCAGGGCCTGATCGCCGGCCTCAACGCCGCGCGCCACGCGCAGCAGAAGGAAGCGTGGTCGCCGCGTCGCGACGAGGCCTACATCGGCGTGCTGATCGACGACCTGATCACCCACGGCACCAACGAGCCCTACCGCATGTTCACCAGCCGCGCCGAATACCGGCTGCAGCTGCGCGAGGACAACGCCGACCTGCGCCTGACCGAAACCGGACGCACGCTCGGCCTGGTCGACGATGCGCGCTGGGAACGCTTCTCGCGCAAGCGCGACGCGGTGCAGGCCGAAACCGCGCGCCTCGGCGGCGTATGGGCGGCGCCGAACAACGCGCTCGGCCGCGAAGTGGTGGCGACGCTGGGCATCGACCTCAGCCGCGAGACGCATGCGCTGGACCTGCTGCGCAGGCCCGAACTCGATTACGCGAAGCTGATGACTGTGCCGATGCTCGGCCCCGGCGTGAACGATGCCGATGTCGCCGAACAGGTCGAGATCGAAGCGAAGTACGCCGGCTATCTCGCCCGCCAGCGCGAGGAGATCGCGCGCCAGCAGCGCCACGAACACACGGCGATCCCCGAGGGTTTCGACTACGCGCACGTGCGCGGACTGTCGAACGAAGTGCTCCAGAAGCTGCAGCGCGTGCGCCCGGAGACCGTCGGCCAGGCGCAGCGCATCCCGGGCATGACCCCGGCCGCGATCTCGCTGCTGCTGGTGCACCTGACGAAACGGCGCGGCGCGGCGGCGTGATCCGCCGCAGGACACGGCCGCGATGCAGCGCATCCTGCTGATCGGCCCTGGTGGTGCGGGCAAATCCACGCTGGCCCGTTGTCTTGCCGAGCGGCTGGACGTGCCCTTGCATCATCTTGACGCGCTCTACTGGCAGCCCGGCTGGATGCAGCCCGAGCGCGATGCATGGGAAGCAAAGGTGCGTGCCTTGCTCGCCACCGAAGCCTGGGTGATGGATGGCAATTTTGGCGGCACGCTCGACTTGCGCCTGTCTACTTGCGACACGGTATTGCTGCTCGATCTTCCGCCATGGCAATGCCTGTGGCGCGTGCTGCATCGGCGCTGGACGCACCGCAACCGGCATCGGTTGGACATGACACCGGGCTGCAACGAAAAGGTCGATCTGGATTTCCTGTGGTGGATCGCGAGCTACCGCTGGCGCAGACGACCGGCGGTGCTGGCGAAGCTGCGCGGCGCGGCGAAGCGTGGCGTGCGCGTCGAGTGGCTGCAAGACGATGCCGGGATCGCGCGATTCCTGGCGGCATTGCCGCAGGTGCGAAGCGCGTCCTCCGAAGCGGCCATGCACGAGGGCAATGGCGTACCCTAGTGCGATGCGCACGCCCACTCTCTTGACTGCCCTCGCCTTCGCCCTGCTCGCCGGTTGCGCCGCCGAGGTCGAAGCCCCGAAACCCGTGATCGCCGGCGACATCGCGATCGAGGCCTGGCCGCTGCCGGCGATGCCGGGCACGGCCTCGCCGGACCTGAGTCTGGCGCCCGATGGCCGCCTGCTGCTGAGCTGGATCAGCGAGGTCCCGGGGCGTCGCCCGGCGTTCCAGTTCGCCGAGCACCTGCCCGATCGCGGCTGGCAGACCGCGCGCACGATTGCGGTGGGCAATTCGATGTTCGTGAACTGGGCCGACACGCCGCACATCGCGGCCACGCCCGACCGCGCGCTGTGGGCGCACTGGCTGCAGAAATCCGCCGACGCGCCCTACGCCTACGACGTGATGCTGGTGCGTTCGCTGGACCACGGCATGAACTGGAGCGCGCCGCGCAAGGTGCATGACGACGCGACCACGACCGAGCACGGGTTCGTGTCGATGTGGGCGCAGGAAGACGGGCTGCTGGGCATGGCCTGGCTGGACGGGCGCAACACGGGGGCTGGCGCGCACGCGGCCGAGCATGACGACCATCAGGGCGGCCATGGCGCGGAACGCGGCCCGATGACCCTGCGCGCGGCGGTGTTCGACGCGAACATGGCCGACCGCGACGCCGTGCAGATCGATGCCGACGTCTGCGACTGCTGCCAGACCGATGTCGCAACGACGCGCGACGGCGCGCTGCTGGTCTATCGCGACCGGACGAAGGACGAGATCCGCGACATCTACGCCACGCGTTTCGACGGCAAGGCCTGGTCGACGCCGAAGCCGGTGCATGCCGACGGCTGGAAGATGCCGGCCTGCCCGGTCAACGGCCCGTCGGTCGCCGCGCTGGACAGGCAGGCCGTGGTGGCCTGGTACACCGGCGCCAACGACGAGGTCGCGGTGAAGCTGGCGGTGTCCACCGATGCCGGCGCGACCTTCGGCAAGCCGCTGGTGCTCGACAAGGGCCCCGAGGTCGCCGGCCGCGTGGCGGTCGCCATCGACGCGAAGCAGGTCTGGGTCGTCTGGCTGCGCGAGGTGCAGGGCGCGCAGAGCCTGTGGCTGGCGCGCTACGCGCCCGATCTGTCGAAGGAAATACAGCGCACCAAGCTGGCCGACGTGAACGGCCGGGGGCGCGCCACCGGCATGCCGAAACTGGTGCTGGACGGCGCCGTCGCGCACGTGGTCTGGACCGATGTCGTCGACGGCACGCCGCAGCTCAAGGGCGTGCGGATCGTCGCGGCGCCAGCAGCGCAGAAGGCACCGGCGAAGGCCGGCTGATCGTCTGCTGCTGCGCCCTCAGCGCAGCAGCGGCAGCAGCGATGCGCGGGGCAGTTTGCCGGTTTCGTTGCGGGGCAGGGCGTCGACCAGGCGCAGGCGGCGCGGCAGGAACAGCGGGTCGATGCTCTGGCGCAGCGCGTCGAGGATGACGGTTTCGTCCAGGCCCGGCGCCACTGCGAGTGCGGCGATGCGGCGCACGCCGGTGACTTCGCAGGGATCGAGCTGCAGCACCACGCCGTCGAGCACGCCGGGCACGGCGAGCAGGCGGCGGGTGAGGTCGCCGAGCGAGGCGCGCTTGCCGGCGATTTCGAGCAGGTCGGCCTGGCGGCCGCAGAGCAGGAAGCGGCCGTCCGGACGCAGTTCGACCAGGTCGGCCAGCATCACCGGCGCGGCGAGGTGCGCGGCCTGCACCAGGGTGCCGTCGGGCTGCGGCTGCAGGCGCACGTCGGGCAGCAGCTGCCACAGGTCGTCGCGCGCGGTGCGGCGGGTGGCGATCACGCAGGTCTCCGTGGAACCGAACAGTTCGCGCACCTCGCAGCCGAAGCGCTGCTCGGCGGCGGCGGCCAGCGCCTGCGGCAGCGGCGCGGTCGCGGTCACGATGCCCGCAGGGCGGGGCAGTTCGATGCCCGATTCCACCAGCGCGCGCAGGTGCACCGGCGTGGTCACCAGCAGGGCCTCGCCGTGGGCCTCGCGCAGCGCGCGCGCCACGTCGTCCGGGAAGAACGGGCGTCCGCCATGCACGGAGGCGTTCGCCAGCAGCGGCAGCAGGACCGACAGCTCCATGCCGTACATGTGCTGCGGCGGCACGGTGGCGACGATCGGCAGGGTGGCGTCGGTCGCGCCGCTGTCGGGCCAGAGATGCTGCAGCACCGCCGCGTCCTGCGCGGTGCTGCGGCGCAGGCTGCCCCAGGTCTTGGGGTTCGCGCCGGGCGTGCCGGTACTGCCGGAGGTGAAGCCGATCATCGCCAGTGCGCCTGCATCGACCTCGGGACGCGGGCCGTCGAGCTTGGGCAGGCGTTCGGGCAGGGCATGCAGGCGCGGCGGCGCCGGGCTCAGGCGCACGTCGGAAATGCAGTAGCTGTCGGGATACTGGCGGCGCACGTCGTCGATCGCCGCGGGCGTGCGCGACGGCGGCAGCAGGTTGATCTGGCCGCGCAGCGCGACCGCACAGAAGGCGACCAGGAAGCGGTAGCGGTCTTCGCAGAGGTTCACCGCGCAGGCGGCCTCGGGCAGGCCGGCGGCGACGCCGCGCACTTCGGCGAGGAAGGTGTCCAGCGGGATGCGGCCGTGGCCGTCGAAGGCGAAGCAACGCCCGCCCGATCCCTCGGCGATCGCCATGCGCCGCGAGGCCGCCTGTGCCACCCCGGCCCCCATCGATTCCAGCGCTGCCGACATCCGCCCGTTCTCCGCGTGTTTCTCCGGGCATTGTGGCTGCCCGCCCCGGCGTAGCTTACGCTGGCGCCCCCTGCCCGCCCAAATTCCGACGCGCCGTGGAGTCCCTCGTTTCCGGCCCCGTGCATTGCGCCTGGTGGCCCTACCGTCCCGGCGACCGGGCCGAAGACCGGGTGCGCGACTGGCTCGGCGCGGCCTGGGGCGTGCCGCCGGCCGCGCTGCGGATCACGCGCGACGCCCACGGCCGCCCGCACATCGACGCCGGCCCGCACCATGCCGACGTCAACTGGAGCCACAGCGGCGAGCGGCTGATCGCCGCCTGCGCCGACGCCGCGCGCGTCGGCATCGACATCGAGCTGCTGCGCCCGCGCCCCAAGGCGCTGGCCCTGGCCCAGCGCTTCTTCCACCCGGCCGAGACCGCCGCGCTGGAGGCCCAGGCGACCGATCCTCCGACGCTGCAGCTGGCCTTCACCCGGTTGTGGTGCGCCAAGGAAGCGCTGCTGAAGGCCCATGGGCGCGGGCTGTCGTTCGGACTGCACCGGCTGCGCTTCTCGCTGGACGACCGCGACGGCCCGCCGCGCCTGCTCGATTGCGACGCCGAACTGGGCCTGCCCGGCGACTGGCGCCTGCACGCCTGGACGCCGACACCCGGCTACCTGGCGACGCTGGCGTGGCGCGACGCGGGCTGAGTCCGACCCGGGCCCGGCCGACCATGGCCCGAACCTCGGCGATAATGCCGGCATGAGCACGCCCCCCCTTTCCGCCGACGCGCGCGCGGACCTCGACGCCGGCCTCGCCGCGCTCGGCCTCGATGCCGCCCTGGCCGAGCCGCTGGCCCGCTACCTCGCGCTGATGCTGCGCTGGAACGCCACCTACAACCTCACCGCCATCCGCGACCCGCGCGAGATGGTGACCAAGCACCTGCTCGACTCGCTGGCGATGGCGCCGGCGGTGCGCGACGTGGCCACCCTGGCCGACCTCGGCACCGGCCCCGGCCTGCCGGGCATCCCGCTGGCCATCGCCACCCCGGGCCTGCGCGTGACCCTGGTCGAATCCGCCGGCAAGAAGGCCCGGTTCATGCGCGAAGCCCTGCGCACCCTGGGCCTGGGCAACGCCGAGGTCGCCGAATCGCGGATCGAGGCCCTCGACCGACCGGGCGCCTACCAGGCGATCACCGCCCGCGCACTGGCCACGCTCCCGCAGATCCTGGCCCTGGGCGGGCACCTGCTGGCCCCGGACGGGGTGCTGCTGGCGATGAAGGGCGCGCGCCCGGACGAGGAGATCGCCGCACTGCCGCCGGGCTGGGCCGTGCGCGGGATCCAGCCGCTGACCGTGCCCGGACTGGACGCCGAGCGCCACCTGGTCATGATCGGCCGCGACCATTCGACCAGCGGCTGAGGGCAGGAGGCCCCCGCTGCAGGCATAATCTGCGGTTCGGCCGCTTTCGCTCCATACCGGAAGGCATGGGGTGGTACGGTGCAATCCGCCTCCACGAGTACCCACCGGACCCATCCATGGCCCGCATCATCGCCATCGCCAACCAGAAAGGCGGGGTCGGCAAGACCACGACCTCGGTCAACCTCGCCGCCGCGCTGGCGCTGGCTCCCAAGCGCGTGCTGCTGGTCGATCTCGACGCGCAGGGCAATGCGACCATGGGCAGCGGCGTCGACAAGCGCGAGCTCGCCGGCTCCACCTGCGACGTGATCCTGGAGGAGATGCACGCGGTCGACGCCGTGGTGCATACGCCCGAAGGCTTCGACCTGCTGCCGGGCAACATCGACCTGACCGCCGCCGAGATCGAGCTGATGGACGAGCCCGGCCGCGAGCAGCGCCTCAAGCGCGCGCTCGACAGCCTGCGCGACCGCTACGACTTCATCATCATCGACTGCCCGCCGGCGCTGTCGCTGCTCACCCTCAACGCGCTGACCGCCGCCGACTCGGTGCTGGTGCCGATGCAGTGCGAGTACTACGCGCTGGAAGGCCTGAGCGCGCTGATCGAGACCATCGAGGCGCTGAAGGCCAAGCTCAACCCGGCGCTGGAGATCGAAGGCGTGCTGCGCACCATGTTCGACGCGCGCAACAACCTCGCCAACGCGGTGTCCGCCGACCTGGAAAAGCACTTCGGCGACAAGGTGTTCACCACCGTGGTGCCGCGCAACGTGCGCCTGGCCGAAGCGCCCAGCTACGGCCAGAGCATCGTCGGCTACGACCGCGCCTCGCGCGGTGCCATCGCCTACCTCGGCCTGGCGGTGGAAGTGATCCGCCGCCAGCGCGAGCGCCAGCTGGAGCGTCAACAGGCCGGGACGGCCGCCCACGACAAGTCGTCCGCATCCTCGGAGGAGACGTCCGCATGACGGCAGTGAAAAAGCGTGGCCTCGGCCGCGGTCTCGAAGCCCTGCTCGGCCCCAAGGCCGCCGCGGAGGCGCCCGCGCTGGAAGCCACGCCCACCGACACCCTGCGCATGCTGCCGATCGATGCGCTGACCCCCGGCAAGTACCAGCCGCGCCGCGCCATGGACCCGGGCAAGCTCACCGAGCTGGCCGAGTCGATCAAGGCGCAGGGCGTGATCCAGCCGGTCGTGGTGCGCGAGATCGACCGCGACAAGGGCGGCAAGGTCTACGAGATCATCGCCGGCGAACGCCGCTGGCGCGCCTCGCAGCAGGCCGGCCTGAGCGAAGTGCCGGTGGTGATCCGCGAGGTCGACGACCGCACCGTGGTCGCGATGGCGCTGATCGAGAACATCCAGCGCGAGGACCTCAACCCGCTGGAGGAAGCGCAGGCGCTGCAGCGCCTGATCGACGAATTCGACCTCACCCACGCCCAGGCCGCCGAGGCCGTCGGCCGTTCGCGCGCAGCGGTGTCCAACCTGCTGCGCCTGCTCGAACTGCCGCCGGACATCCGCACCCTGGTCGAGACCCGCGCGCTGGAAATGGGCCATGCCCGCGCCCTGCTGTCGCTGACCCCGCAGGCCGCGATCGCCCTGGCGCGACAGGCCGCCGAGCACGGCTGGTCGGTGCGCGAGGTCGAGCACCGCGTGCAGCAGCTCAGCGCCGGCCAGATCCCGACCGGCAACAAGGCCGCCAAGCCGGTGAAGGCCAAGCCGCAGGCCGACATCGTCGCCCTCGAGCGCGACCTGTCCGAATCGCTCGGCACCGTGGTCAACGTCCTGCACGGCCGCGGCGGCAAGGGCCGCCTGGTCATCCACTACACCGACCTGGAAACGCTGGACGGGGTGCTGGAGCGGTTGAAGGCGCGGTGAGCGTGTAGCACGTCCGTGCTACAGTCCCGCCTGTCGCCGCGCTGGAGTTCGCCATGCCCACGCCCACCACCACCATTCGCATCCCCGATGAACTCAAGGCCCGGCTGGCCCGGCTGGCCGAGCTGGAGGGCACGTCCACCCACAGCCTGATCCTCGATGCGATTGCCGAGAAGACGGAAGCGCTGGAACAGCGGCAGTCGTTCTACGCCGAGGCCGAGGCGCGTTACGCACGCGTCCTCGAGACGGGCAAGGCGATCACTTCGGAAGACATGAACGCCTATCTCGACGCGAGGATCGCGGGCAAGCGCGAGAAGCGGCCTGCCGCGAAATCCATCGTCGAGTGACGCGTGACCACGATCCGCTATTCGGAGGACGTGATCGATGATTACGAGCGCATCCTCGATCATCTGCTCCGCCACGATGTCGAGGATGGCCTGGAACGGATCGCCGGGATACGCGCCTGCATCGCCGTGCTCGAGTCCAATCCGCTGATCGGTCGCCGATTGCCTTCGGGATTGCGGGAACTCGTCATCGGTCGCGGCACGCGTGGCTACCTTGCGCTCTATCGCTACTCCAATGCGCTCGACATGGTGACGATCGTCGCCATCCGCGCCCAGAAAGAATCCGGATACCCCCCCGCATGACCACCCCCCATCTCTCCGTCGTCGTTCCGGTCTTCAACGAACGCGACAACGTCACGCCGCTGGTGAACGAGATCGTCGCCGCGCTGCGCGGTCTGGTTGCATTCGAGATCGTCTACGTCGACGACCATTCGCGCGACGACACCCTGGCCGTGCTGCAGGCCCTGAAGGCGAGCGTGCCGGAGCTGCGCGTGCTGCACCACGTGAACCAGAGCGGGCAGAGCACCGCGGTGCGTACCGGCGTGAAGGCCGCGCGCGGTACGTGGATCGCCACGCTCGACGGCGACGGGCAGAACGACCCGGCCGACATCCCCAAGCTGCTCGCCAAGCGCGACGAATCCCCCGCCGACGTGAAGCTGTTCGCCGGCTGGCGCGTCAACCGCAAGGACACCGGCAGCAAGCGCTGGGCTTCGAAGATCGCCAACGGCATCCGCAGCCGCATGCTGCGCGATTCGACGCCCGACACCGGCTGCGGCATCAAGCTCTTCGAGCGCGAGGCCTTCCTCGACCTGCCGTATTTCGACCACATGCATCGCTACCTGCCCGCGCTGATGCAGCGCGCGGGCTGGAAGACGGTCAGCGTGCCGGTGAACCACCGCCATCGCGCCAGCGGCGTGTCCAAGTACAACAACCTCAACCGCGCCCTGGTCGGCCTGCGCGACCTGCGCGGCGTGGCCTGGCTGATCGTGCGCAGCAAGCGCACCGCGGTCGAGGAGGTCTGAGCATGGACGTCATGAACACGCCGATCGCGTGGCTGGAGTGGACCGGCATCCACATGAGCCCGTGGAAGCTGATCGGCCTGACCGGCGCGCTGATGTTCGGCTGCCGCTGGGTGGTGCAGTTCATCGCCAGCAAGCGCGCCGGCAAGCCGGTGATCCCGCGCCTGTTCTGGTACATGAGCATCGTCGGCAGCCTGATGACGCTCAGCTACTTCATCTTCTCCTCGAAGCAGGACTCGGTCGGCATCCTGCAGAACCTCTTCCCCGCCTTCACCGCCTGCTACAGCCTGTATCTCGACATCAGGCATCGCGGCTGGGATCGCGACCGCAACACGCACTGAGGCGGCCGGACGGTCATCTCGTCCGCGCCGTGCCGCGCAGTCCCGCGTACACCAGCACCAGCGCACCCAGCGCAATGCCGATCGCCGCCCATTCGTCGGGCTTGAGCGTGGTGACGATGGCGAGCATCGCCAGCAGCGAGATCGCGGGGATCAGCGGGCCGCCGGGCAGCGCGAAGGGCGTGGCCTCGGCATCGCGCAGGCCGATGTGCTGCGCGCGCCACGCGGCAACGCTGACGAAGGCGTACATCAGGCAGATCGCGCCGCCGGAGATCAGCGCCAGCTTGTCGAAGCTGCCGCCGAGCGCGAGCAGCCAGGCCGGGATCGCATGCGCGGCCAGCGCGAACAGCGGCACGCGGTGCGTCTCCGTGACGCGGCCGAAGGCGCGCGGCAGGTAGCCGTCGCGGCCCAGCGCGAACACCAGGCGCGAGGTGCCCATCAGGTTGCCCATCAGGAAGCCGGTCATCGACACGCAGGCGGTGGCGAGCAGCAGCACGCGGCCGGGTTCCCACAGTTTCGCGGCGGTGTCGGCGATCGGCACCGGGCTGTTCGCCAGCGCCGGGCCGAGCAGGCCCTGGCCGACGATCTGCAGGCCCAGGTACAGCAGCACCACCAGCAGGATCGCCGCCAGGGTCGCGCGCGGCACGTTGCGCGAGGGGTCGCGCAGCTCGCCCGACGGCACCAGCGCGGTCTCCATGCCCGAGTAGGCGAACATCACCAGCACCATCGAGGCGCCGAGCGCGGACACCGAGGGCACGTCGCCTAAGGAAAAGCTCACCTGCGACCAGTCGACGAACCAGATGCCCACCGCCGCGAGCAGGAACAGCGGCGCGAGTTTCAGCGTGGCCAGCACCGCGATGGCGCGCGCGCCGAGCTTCACGCCGAAGGCATTCAGTGCGAACAGCAGCGCGTACACCCCGGTGAGCAGCAGCGCGCGTTCGGTCTTGCCGGCGAGGGCCGGCACCAGCGTCGCCACCTGCTCGGACAGCGCGGCGGCGACGCCGGCGCTGGAGGCGATGTTGCTGATCCACATCAGCGCGCCGGCGATGAAGCCGGCGAACGAACCGAACACGGTGGTGAGGTAGGTGTACGGCCCGCCGGTGGCGCGCACGCGGCTGCCGATGGCGGAGAAGCACAGCGCGACCGGGATGATGGCCAGCGCACCGGCGAGGATCGCCAGCGGCGCGGCCATGCCCATCTGCCCGCCCAGCGCCGAGGGCATGCGGAAGATGCCGCCGCCGATGATCACGTTGATGACCGCGGCGGTCAGCGCGAAGGTGCCGACGGCGCGGATCAGCGCGGCGTCGCCTTCCAGCGGCCGGGAGGACGGGTTCGACATGGGTGGGTCCCGATGGATGCGAAAGGCCGCAGACTCGCATGCATGCCGTCGTTTGACGAGCCGTCCGGCGGCCTCTTCCGACGCGACGGGCCATGCCGGTTCGGGCGACTCGTGGAGAACCATGACGGGTGCCCGGTTCGCCGGAGGCGCAGCGACGCGATGGGGTAGCATCGGCGGATCACCCCGGAGGCCCCGCATGCGCACGCTCCTGCCCGCTTCGATCCCGACCGCCACGCCCCTCGCCGCCGCGCTCGTCGCGCTGCTGTCCGCCTCTTCCGCATTCGCCGCCGATGGCGCGCGTCCCGAGGTCGATGCGCAGGCGCAGCGCCTGCAGCCGAAGGTGCTGGCCTGGCGCCGCGACATCCACCAGCATCCCGAGCTGGGCAATCGCGAGGTGCGCACCTCGAAGCTGGTCGCCGATCACCTGCGCCGGCTCGGCATGGAGGTGAAGACCGGCATCGCCACCACCGGCGTGGTCGCGGTGCTCAAGGGCGGCAAGCCCGGCCCGCGCATCGCGCTGCGCGCCGACATGGACGCGCTGCCGGTGACCGAACGCAGCGGCCTGCCGTTCGCCTCGAAGGCCACCGCGACCTTCCGCGGCGAGACCGTCGGCGTGATGCACGCCTGCGGCCACGACGCGCACACCTCCATCCTGATGGGCGTGGCCGAGGCGCTGGCGGCGATGAAGGCCGACCTGCCCGGCGAGATCCTGTTCGTGTTCCAGCCCGCCGAGGAAGGCCCGCCGGACGGCGAGGAAGGCGGTGCCGAGGAAATGCTCAAGCAGGGCATCTTCCGCGACTTCAAGCCGGAGGCCGTGTTCGGCCTGCACGTGTTCAGCACGCTCAACGCCGGCAAGGTCGGCTATCGCAGCGGCCCGACCATGGCCGCCTCCGACCGTTTCAACATCGTGATCAAGGGCCGGCAGACCCACGGCTCGCGGCCGTGGGGCGGCGTCGACCCGATCGTCGCCGCGGCCGACGTGATCGGCACCGCGCAGACGATCGTGTCGCGCCGTCAGAACATCTCGAAGCAGCCGGTGGTCGTCAGCTTCGGCGCGATCAAGGGCGGTATCCGCTACAACATCATCCCGGACCAGGTCGAACTGATCGGCACCATCCGCACCTTCGACGAAGGCATGCGCCAGGCCGTGTTCAAGGACCTGGTGAACGTCGCCGAGCACGTGTCTGCCGCGCACGGCGCCACCGCCGTCGCCCAGGTGCCGGACACCAAGGGCAACCCGGTCACCGTCAACGACCCCGCGCTCACCGCGAAGATGGTGCCCAGCCTCCAGCGCGCCGCAGGCGCAGGCAACGTCGTCGAGATGGACCTCAACATGGGCGCAGAGGATTTCTCGTTCTACGCCCGCGAAGTCCCCGGTTTCTTCTTCTTCGTCGGCGCCACCCCGCAGGGCCAGGACCCGGTGAAGGCGCCGTCGAACCATTCGCCGGAATTCTTCCTCGACGAATCCGCGCTCGACGTCGGTTTCCGCTCGATGCTGCAGGTGACGCTGGATTACCTGCACGGCCGCGCGTAAGTCCCCGTCCCGCGCCGACCGCCATCGCCTGCGATCCCCGCCTGTCCCGGACAGGCGGGGATTGCCGCGCTTGTACCCGCGCATCCCGCCGGTCACATTCTCCCCGCCCCTGCGTCCTGATCCCTGAAGCCGGTCGACATCGCCGGCGAACCCCAGCACCGGAAGTCCCACATGTCCAGATTCCTCCTCTTGTCCGCCCTGGCGCTCGCGCTCGCCGGCTGCGGCGGCGGCGCCACCCAGACCGCCCCGACCCTCCGCACCGACGCGAACGGCGACCTGCGCTACGGCCAACTGCGCTTCAAGCCCTGTTCCCTCGGCGACGAGGGCACGGCCGCGATCGAGGCGCAGTGCGCCACCCTGCAGGCCCCCGAAAACCACGATGCGCCGAAGGGACGCACCATCGATCTCGCCGTCGCGCTGATCCCGGCGAAGAACGCCACCCAGCCCGACCCGCTGGTCATCCTCGCCGGCGGCCCGGGCCAGGCGATCCTCGATGCCTATCCCGGGCTGCACGACGCGCTGGAAGACGTGCGCCGCAGCCGCAACATCCTGCTGATGGATGCGCGCGGTACCGGCGGCTCGCACCTGCTGCAGTGCCACGAGCTGGGCGAGCTGATGGACGGCAGTGCCACCGAACCCGACGCCGCGCAGATGCGCGACCTGGCCGCGCGCTGCCGCGACCGCCTGGCGAAGACCTCGGACCTGCGTTTCTACACGACCACCGACCACATCCGCGACCTCGACCTGCTGCGCAGGACGGTCGGCGTGGACCAGTTCAACCTCGTCGGCATTTCCTACGGCACCCGCGTCGCGCAGCAGTTCGCCAAGCGCTATCCGGCGCACACCCGCACGGTCACGCTCGATTCGATCGCGCCGAACACGCTGGTCCTGGGCCAGGAGCACGCGCGCAACCTCGATGCGGCGCTGAAGCAGCAGTTCGCGCGCTGCGTCGCCGACCCGGCGTGCAAGCGCAACATCGGCGATCCGGCGACGATGCTGGCCACGGTCCGCGCCACGCTGCAGGCCGGCGGCATCGCCCCGGTGCGCTACCGCGACCCGACCAGCGGCGAATGGCGCCAGGAAGCGCCGGCCTTCGGGCATCTGAGCGCGTTGCTTCGCTTCTATGCCTATCGCCCGGAGTCGGCATCGATGCTCCCGCTGGTGCTGCACGATGCCTCGAAGGGCCGCTACGAGCCGCTGCTGTCGCAGGCCCGCTCGCTGGCCGGCGATCTGGGCGATTCGATGGCGCTGGGCATGCACCTGTCGGTCAGCTGCACCGAAGACCCGGAGATCCGCATCGATCCGGCCGACAAGGACACCATCCTCGGCACATCGATGGCCGAATTCCTGCAGGCGCAGTGCGCCGCCTGGCCGAAGGGTGCGCGCCCGGCGGATTTCCGCAAGCCCCTCTCGGGCAATGTGCCGGTGCTGGCGATCAGCGGCGAATTCGACCCGGTCACGCCGCCGCGCTACGGCGACGAGGTGGTGAAGACCCTGCCCAACGGCCGCCATCTCGTCCTGCCCGGACAGGGCCACAGCGTGCTCACCACCGGCTGCATGCCGAAGCTGTTCGCGCAATTCGTCGAGAAGGCCGATGCGAAGGCGCTCGACGCCGGCTGCCTCAAGCGCCTGAAGGCTTCGCCGCCGTTCGCGGGCTACTACGGCTGGGAGCCCTGATCACCCGCTCGCCCGGCGTCCGGAACCCATTCAACCGAGCCGCGCCACATCGCGCGGTTCAACCAAGAGTCTTCCCCATGATCGAAGTCCAGAATCTCCACAAATCGTTCAAGACCCGCACGGGTCTGGTCCAGGCCGTGCGCGGCGTGAGCTTTACCGCGCGCGACGGCGAAATCACCGGCCTGCTCGGCCCCAACGGCGCCGGCAAGACCACCACGCTGCGCATGCTCTACACCCTGATGTCGCCCGACCAGGGCAAGGTGAGCGTCGACGGCTTCGACGTCGCCACGCACGCCAACGACGTGCGTCGCCGCCTCGGCGTGCTGCCCGACGCGCGCGGCGTGTACAAGCGCCTGACCGCGCGCGAGAACATCGCCTACTTCGGCGAGCTGCACGGACTGGATGCGGCGACGATCGCCGCGCGCACCGCGCGCCTCGCCGACGCGCTGGGCATGGCCGACGTGCTCGACCGTCGCACCGAGGGCTTCTCGCAGGGCCAGCGCACCAAGACCGCCATCGCGCGCGCGCTGGTGCACGATCCGATGAACGTCATCCTCGACGAACCGACCAACGGCCTGGACGTGATGACCACCCGCGGCCTGCGCGAATTCCTGCGCCAGCTGCGCGCCGAAGGGCGCTGCGTGATCTTCTCCAGCCACATCATGCAGGAGGTGGCCGCGCTGTGCGACCGCATCGTGGTGATCGCCGCCGGCGAAGTGAAGGCCATGGGCACGCCCGACGAACTGCGCGCACGCACCGGCCACGACAACCTCGAGGACGCCTTCGTCCAGCTGATCGGCTCGGAGGAGGGCCTGCACGCATGATGCCCGCATCGTTCAACATCTTCCTGACCGTGCTGCGCAAGGAGCTGCGCGACTTCGCGCGCGACCGCCGCACCTTCCTGATGGCCCTGCTGCTCGGTCCGCTGGTGTATCCGCTGCTGTTCCTCGGCCTGGGCAAGCTGGTCGAGACCCGGGTCAGCACGCAGCTGGAGAAGCCGCTGGAGATCCCGGTCATCGGCGCGGATCATGCCCCGAACCTGGTCGCCTTCCTCGCCACCCAGGACATCCGCGCCAAGGCGCCGCCGCAGGACCTGGTCGGTGCGATCCGCCGCCAGGACGAGGATGTCGCCCTGATCATCGCCCCGGACTTCGCCGAGGACTGGCGCGCAGGCCGTCCGGCCAAGGTCGAAGTGGTGTCCGACAGCACCCGCCAGAACGCCGAAGTCGCCGTGCAGCGCGTGCGCGGCGCGCTGGCGGCCTACGGACGCCAGGTCGGCGCGCTGCGCCTGGTCGCGCGCGGCGTGAACCCGTCGCTGTCGCAGGCGGTGAACGTCGCCCAGCGCGACGTGGCCACGCCCGAGGCGAAACAGGGCCGCTTCCTGTCGATGATGCTGCCCGTGCTGCTGCTGATGTTCGCCTTCATCGGCGGCGCCAACCTCACCATGGACGTCACCGCCGGCGAGCGCGAGCGGCAGTCGCTCGAACCGCTGCTGGCCACGCCGGTGTCGCGCGGCACCCTGGTCAGCGGCAAGATGATGGCCGCCGCGCTGATCGGCATCGTCGCGCTGGTGCTCACCCTGCTCTCGTTCAAGTTCAGCGCGGCCCTGTCGACCAGCGCCATGGCGCGCGCGCTCGACGTGTCCTACTTCGCGATCGGCAAGATGATGCTGGTGCTGGTGCCGCTGGTGCTGATCGGCACCGCCCTGCTCACCTTCATCGCCGCCGGCGCCAAGAGCATGAAGGAGGCGCAGAGCCACCTGGTGTGGATGATGTTCATGCCGATGCTGCCGGCGTACGCGCTGATGGCCTATCCGCTGAAGGACCAGGACCTGTGGCAGTACGCGGTGCCGTTCCTGTCGCAGAACCAGATGCTGGTGAAGGCCTCGCGCGGCGAGACCGCATCGCCCGAGCAGTGGGGCATCTACCTCGCCTGCGCCCTGGCCCTGGCCGCGGCGCTCTGGCTCGCCGCGATCTGGCGCTACCGCCAGGAGAAGCTGGCGATCTCGACCTGATCGCGGGTTGCGATGCCGCAAAAGAAGAAGCCCGGCGCGAGCCGGGCTTCTTCGTGTCTGCGAAACGAATCGCGATTACGGCTTGAACGCGATCGTCTGGCGGGTGGTGACCGGCGAGGCGATCGGCTGGTAGCGCCAGCGTTTCACCGCCGCGACGGCTTCGCGGTCGAACACGCGCGGCGGGTTGCCACGGACCACGCGGGCGCTGGTGACGGTGCCGTCGGTGCCGACGGTGAATTCCACCTGCACTTCGCCCGAGATGCGGTCGCGGAAGGCTTCCGGCGGGTACTTCGGCGCGGACTGGCTGATCAGGCGCAGGTCGTTGGCGCTGGCGGTGGCCGGCGCGGCGGTCGGACGTGCAGCTTCGGCCTGGCGGCGCGCTTCGGCCTGGCGCGCGGCCTCGGCCTGGCGTGCGGCTTCGGCCTGGCGCGCGGCTTCGGCCTGGCGGTTCGCCTCGGCGTTGCGCGCGGCTTCGGCCTGCTGCTGCTGGAGGCGCTCGGCGGCGAGCTTCTGCTGCTCCTCCTGCTGCTTCTTGCGGTCTTCCTCCAGCTTGGCCAGGCGCTCCTTCTCGGCTTCGGCGTCGAGCTCCTGCTGCTGCTGGCGCTGGGCGAAGCTGGCCTGGGCGTCGGCGATCGACTGCTTCAGGCGCGGCAGGGCCGGGGCGTTCTTGTCGGTCTTCTCCATCAGCGCGTAGAGGCGCAGCGCTTCGCTGAAGTCGTCGCGGGCGATGCTCTGCTCGGTCGCGATCAGCGCATACGGCATCAGGTCGGTCAACGCGCTGGTCACCGCGGCGTCGTTCGGCTGCTTGTCGCGCAGGGCCAGGTAGAACTCCATCGCGTTGTTGCCGGCCGGGGCGTACATGCGCTGTTCGTTCTGCGCGGTGCGGGCGGCTTCGCGCAGCTGGTCCACGCTCATGGCCGCGACCTGGGCGGAGACCGCCTGGGCCGGCGGCTGCGCGGCGGGGGCCGCGGCGTCGGTCGGGGCGGTGGCGCCGGTGTCGGCGGGCTTGTCGCCGCCGCCGCAGGCCGAGATGGCCAGCACGAGGGCGGCCGCGAGCGCGGCATGACGGAACCCGTCGCGGATCGGAGAGATACGGATGTTGGAGGCTGGGGTCATGGTGGTTTCCTGCGGGCTGGGTTCTGGTGGGCAAGCACGAGCTGTGCCAGCTCACCGGGGGCGTGCGGAGTTCCTGCGCATTCCGTGCCGCCGACATCCCCGGGGCGGCATCGCGGGCTATTTGCCGATGCAGAACGTGGAGAAAATGTGACCCAGTAGATCGTCCGGCGCAACCCTGCCGGTGATCTCGCCCAGCTGGTCGTGGCCCAGTCGCAGCGACTCCGCCGCCAGCTCCAGGCGGTCGCCGTCCAGCAACTGCCGCGCAGCGACCAATTCCTGACGCGCGCGACGCAATGCGTCGACCTGCCGGGTCCGCGCGCTGAAGCTGCCGTCGACGCCCTCGGCCTCCAGGCCGGCCAGCGCGCGCAGCCGCGCGTGCAGCGCATCGAGCCCGGCGCCGGTGCGCGCCGAGACCCACACTTCGTCCTCCGCAGTCGACGCCGGCGCAGTCGCGAGGTCGGACTTGTTGAACACCCACAGCCGCTGCGGCACGTCGGCGATGGCGTCGGCCACCGCCGCGCGCCCGGCTTCGACCTCGCGCCCGTCGAGCACCACGATGGCCAGGTCGGCGCGGTCCAGTTCGGCTTCGGCGCGGCGCATGCCTTCGCGTTCGATCGCGTCGCCGCCAGCGCGCAGGCCGGCGGTGTCGACCAACGTCAGCTCCACGCCGTCGACGCGCACGGTCTCGCGCAGCAGGTCGCGGGTGGTGCCGGCGATGTCGCTGACGATCGCGCGTTCGCTGCCGGCCAGCGCGTTGAGCAGCGAACTCTTGCCCGCGTTCGGCGGGCCGACGATGACCGCATGCAGCCCGTCGCGCAGCTTCCGGCCGCGTTCGGCCTCGACCAGCAGCGCGTCGAGGTCGTCCTGCGCGCGCGCCAGTCCGCTGCGCAGCGCGTCGCCGCCGAGGGTGTCCAGCGGTTCGTCGGCGAAATCGATCGCGGCCTCGACGTGCACGCGCAGGCGCAGCAGCAGGTCGGCCAGCGCGTCGACCCGGCGCGAGAACACGCCGTCGAGCGAGCGTCGCGCCGCGCGCGCCGCGCGGGCGTCGCCGGCGGCGATCAGGTCGGCCACGGCCTCGGCCTGCACCAGGTCGAGCTTGCCGTTGAGGAAAGCGCGCTCGCTGAACTCGCCCGGCCGCGCGATCCGCGCGCCCAGCGCGAGGCAGCGCGACAGCACCTCGCGCAGCACGGCGGGGCTGCCATGGCCCTGCAGCTCCACCACGTCCTCGCCGGTGTAGCTGGCCGGCGCGGCGAAATACAGGGCGATGCCGTCGTCGATCGTGTCGCCGCCGGCATCGGCGAAGCGCGCGTAGTGCGCATGGCGCGGTGTCAGGCGCCGGCCGCAGATCGTCTCGGCGATCGCCTTCGCACGGGGGCCCGAGAGTCGGACCACGCCGATCCCACCGGCTCCGGCGGCGGTGGCGATGGCGGCGATGGTGTCGGTTTGGGGCGTGATGGTGTCGATCATGGCGCTATCGTCGCAGAAAACGGCTGTTGAGCCCGTAGATGTCAGCGACTCAGCCCCGATGCTCCAGCGCCAGGTATTCCGCGCTCTGCATCTCGATCAGGCGCGAGGCGGTGCGCTCGAAGGCGGCGGCGAGGCGTTCGCCGCGATACAGCGCGGTGGGTTCGGCGTCGGCGCTGCACACCAGGTTGACGTGGCGGTCGTACAGCTCGTCGATCAGGGTGATGAAGCGGCGCGCGGCGTCGTCGCGGGTGATGTCGAACGCGGGCACGCCGCCGAGCAGCACGGTGTGGAATTCGGTGGCGATCTCGATGTAGTCGGCGCTGCCGCGCGGGCCTTCGCAGACGGCGGCGAAATCGAACCAGGCCATGCCCGGGCAGCGCGCGCGCACCGCAATGCGTCGGCCTTCGATGTCGATACCGGCGTCGCGGTGGCCGTCGTCGCCGCCCAGCTCGTGCCAGCGCGAGTCCAGCCAGGCGTCGCTGCCGGCGTCCAGCGGCGCGCGGTACACCGGCGAACGGGTCAGCGCGCGCAGGCGGTAGTCGCGCGGGCTGTCCAGGTACACCACGGCGCAGTGCCGCTGCAGCAGCTCGATCGCCGGCAGGAAGCGCGCGCGCTGCAGGCCGTCCTTGTACAGGTCGGCCGGCGCGGCATTGGAGCTGGTCACCAGGATCACGCCTTCGACGAACATCCGGTCGAGCAGGCGTCCCAGCAGCATGGCGTCGCCGATGTCGCTGACGAAGAACTCGTCCAGCACGAGCACGCGCAGCTGCTTGCGCCACTCGCGGGCGATGACGGCCAGCGGGTCGCGTTCGCCGGCATGTGCGCGCAGGCGCTCGTGCACTTCGCGCATGAAGCGGTGGAAGTGCGTGCGTCGCTTCTCGCGGATCGGCAGGCCGTCGTAGAACAGGTCGATCAGGAAGGTCTTGCCGCGGCCGACGCCGCCCCACAGGTACAGGCCGTTCGGCGCGGGGTCGACGGGCTTGGCGAACAGCCGGGCGAGCAGGCCCGGCGTTTCCACCGGCGCGGCCAGGTGCGCGTGCAGGCGGTCGAGCTCGCGCAGGGCTGCGTGCTGCGCGGGATCGTCGTTCCAGTCGCCGCGCGCCACGCCCTCGGCGTAGCGCGCGGAAGGCGCCTGCATCATGCCGCGTCGCCGCCTGGCAGGTAGCGCTGGACGCCGTGCTTGATCGCGCCGCGCAGGTCCATCAGCTTGCGATGGAAGAAGTGGCTGGTCTCGGGCATGCGCACCAGCTCGGCGCCTGCGCCGCGCTGCTTCGAGACCGCCTCGAACCAGTCGAAGACCGCCTGCGGGTCGACGACTTCGTCCTCGTCGCCCTGGATCACCAGCCACGGCATGGTCGGGGTTTCGATGGTCTCGAAGGCCCAGCGCCCGGCGGGCGGCGCGATCGACAGCAGCAGGCCGGGCTGCAGTTCGGCGGCGCCGCGCAGGCTGACATAGGCGCCGAAGCTGAAGCCGCCCAGCCACAGCGTGACGTCCGGACGTCCGGCGCGGAGCCAAGCTGTTCGAACCCAGGCCACCACGGCGCGCAGGTCGTCCAGCTCGCCCTCGCCATGGTCGAACGTGCCCTCGGACCCGCCCGTGCCGCGGAAGTTGAAGCGCACCGTGGTCGCGCCCAGTTCGCGCAGGGCGCGCGCGGCCATGGTCACGACTTTGTTGTGCATCGTGCCGCCCTCGGTGGGCAGCGGGTGGCAGATCACCGCGACCAGCGGGCGCGGCGCGACCTCGGCCTCGGGCGGGTCGACCGCCACCTCCAGCAGGCCGGCCGGGCCGGGCAGGGAGAGGGTGGCGGCGGTGTCGGGAAAGGCGGGGGTGCTCATGGCGGGCATCATAACGGGCCGGACGCGGTCGCCCGTTCAGGGCTTGCGCAGGCGGAACCCGAGCGCCAGCGGGTCGTGGTCGGAGCTGCGCCAGGGGCCGCGCTGCTCCGGGGCCTCCTGGTAGCCGCGACTGTCGGGCTCGTCGGCATTGGTATGCCATTCCGCCGCGCCGACCAGGCGATCCGCCAGCGACGGGCTGAGCAGGGCGTGGTCGAGCCGGCCGGTCAGGTTGTCGTAGACATAGCTGTATGGCGGTTCGCCGCGATGCCCGCCTGAGGCCGCCACCTCGAAGGCGTCCCGCCAGCCGGCATCGACCAGCAGGCGGACCGGGTCTTCCATGCGGTAGGCGTTGAGATCGCCGACGATCAATCGAAGATCGCTGCCTGATCGCGTCGGATCGCTGCGCAGCCAGGCATCGAGCCGGCGCGCCGATTCGGTGCGCGCGGCATTCCAGCAGGCCTGGCCGTCCTTCTGGTCGGCATCGGCGCCGCTGGCGTCGCCGCAGCCCTTCGACTTGAAGTGGTTGGCGACCACGGTGAACACCGGGCCGTCGCCCGCGCGGAAGCTTTGCGCCAGCGGCGGGCGGCTGCGGGTGCCGAACAGGTCGTCCTCCAGCGTCGCCGGTGCGCCGACCGGCGTGGCTCGCGAGGCGCGATGGATCAGGCCGACCCGGATCTGGTCGCTGCCCGGGCCCTGGCCGGCATCGATGTAACGCCAGTCGCCGCCGTCGCGGTTCAGCGCCGCCACCAGCTGGGCGATCGCCGAGTCCGGGCCGTAGCCGTCGTTCTCCACCTCCATCAGCGCGACCACGTCGGCATCGAGGCCGTGGATGGTCGCGGTCAGGCGGCCGAGCTGGGCCGTCAGCTCGGCCGGCGTGCGCGCGCCGCGCGGGGTCGGGAAGCCGCCGCCGGCCCCGTCGCCGTTGAACAGGTTTTCCAGGTTCAGCGCGGCGATGCGCACGTCGCCGCCGACCTTCGGCGGCTTCGGGCGGTCGGCCGCGTCCACCTTCGGCGCGCGGGTCAGCTGCAGCCGATAGGCACCGCCCCACTGGTCGACCACGCCTTCCACGCGGGTCAACCGGCTGCCGGTGCGCGGCGGGTCCCCGGGCAGGTACCAGATCGAGGCCGGACGATCCTGGTCGCTGCCGTCGTCCAGGCGCAGCAGGCGCCGGGCGTTGTCGGCGGCGAGCGCCTTCGCCTCGGGGCCGGGCGCGAAGGCCTCGGTCGGCGTGCGCAGGCGGCCTTCGCCGAAGTGCGCGAACAGCACTCCCTCGCGGGTCAGCCGATGGGTGCCGGCGACGGTCAGCGGGGCGGCGATCTCGACGCGCATGCCTTCGTAGGGTTCCCAGTCGGCCGGCGGGGTCTTGAGGCGGACGGCCGGGCCGGTCTTCATCGCCTTCCTCCGTGCCTCGAACGGCAGGATCTGCGCCGACCGCAGCAGGGTGATCGTGCCGCGTCCGGCATCGGCCTCGGCGACGGTGCCGCTCAGCCGGAGCGGTGTGCCGACCGATGGCGTGCCGCCTGCCAGCCCTTCTGCTTCGACGAAGATCGCATCCGAGGTCGTCGGGTCGCCGTCACCGGCGTCCTGCAGGAAGACGCCGATGCGCTTGCCCGCATGCACGGCAGTCACCACGCCTTCGATCACGACCGTCTCGCCCACGCACGGGCTGCGCTCGCCGTTGCCCTGGATCGCACCGATGGCGATGGGCGCCTGCTGCGCCAGCGCGGTGCCCGCCAGCAACAGGCAGGCAGAGGGGGCGAGAAGGGTGGGCATCAGGCGGAACATGATGCGGATCATGGCGGAATCTCCAGTCTCGAAACGGACAACGCCGCCCGGAGGCGGCGTTGCGGATGGTAGGCGAGGCGTGTGACGGATCAGCCCGGCTGTTCCAGCATCCAGTCGACCGCCGCCTTGACCTGGTCGTCGGTCAGGGCCGCGTTGCCGCCCCTGGCGGGCATCACGCCGGCGCTGCCGGTGAAGCCTTCGATCGCGTGCTTGTAGAGCAGATCCTTGCCCTTGCTGGCGCGGGCACCGATGCCTGCGGCGCCGAGCATCGGCGCGCCGCCGGCGCCCGACTTGTGGCAGCCCGCGCAGGAGCCCTGGTTGAAGATCTCGGCGCCGTCGGTGCGGCCGCCGAAGGGCACGTTGGCCTTCAGGGCTTCCAGCGCCGCGATGTCGGCGGCGGCCTTGGCCGCTTCGCCGGTGGCGCCGGCATAGACGTCGCCGGCCGGGGCGATGCGGGCCTCGGTGCGCGCGACTTCGACCGGATTGGTCTGGCCGGGCAGTGCGTTGTGGAGGTAGGCCGCGAACAGGATCAGGCCCAGGGTCAGCGCCACGAGGAAGGCGATGACCAGCGAAAAGCGCTTCAGAAAGTCCAGATCGTAATTGCGCACGACTCACCCGGAAAACGACTGTTGACGGAGCGGACCCGGTTTCCGGGCCGCAGAACCCGGGCAGTATAAGGGGTGTGGCGTCCCGGATTCGAGTCCGGGGTGCAGGGGCGGCCCCGGCCGGGACAAATCGCCATACCCGGCGGGACGGTTCCGCGGCCCCGCCGCCGGACGACCGTGGCACACTATCGGCCGATGAGCGACTCCTCCGTACTCGACCTGATCAAGCTGCGCCGGGGCTGCACCTACTGCTCGGTCCGCCAGCTGTGCCTGCCCGGCGGCATCGGCGCCGAGGAGCTGCAGCGCCTCGACGACATCGTCCAGCGGCGCAAGCCCATCGCCCGCGGCGACCGGCTGTTCCGCATCGGCGACCCGCTGAGCGCGGTCTACGTCGCCCGCGACGGCGCGTTCAAGTCGGTCAGCATCAGCGAGGACGGCGAGGAGCAGGTCCTGGGTTTCCACCTGGCCGGCGAACTGATCGGCCTCGATGCCCTCGGCAGCGGCCACCACCGCTGCGAGGGCGTGGCCCTGACCGCCGCCACCGTCTGCGAAATTCCCTACGACGAGCTGTCGCGCGTGGCCGGGCAGATCCCCAGCCTGCAGCAGCAGCTGTTCCGCGTGATCGGCCAGAGCGTCGACCGCGACCAGGACCACCTGGGCATCCTGGTGCGTCGCCAGGCCAACGAGCGCATCGCCCTGTTCCTGCACAGCCTCGGCGAGCGCTACCGCAACGTCGGCCAGTCCGACCGCCAGTTCCAGCTGCCGATGAGCCGCGAGGACATCGCCCGCTTCCTCGGCCTGGCCCTGGAAACGGTGAGCCGCGGCTTCACCCGCCTGCAGGACGACGGCGTCATCGCCGTCACCGGCCGCCGCGTCGAGATCGTCAACGCCGCCGAACTGCTGCGCCTGGCGCACGGCGCCGAATCGTCGGCGGGCGACGGCAAGCAGAAGCGGGCATGAGCTCTCTGTCGCAAGTTTAGCGAGAGTAAATGTCTTAAATAGATAGTGCTTAGCCAGGAGGTGAGAAATGGAAAAGGCAAAAAAAAAGGGGGTTAGGTACTACAAATTGCGCTCTGGGGAGATAGTAGATCTCAACCCGCCGCCATTGATGCGCTTTTTTGCCTGTTTTTCTGCTAGCAAGTCATGGGAGCCGTCGTTTGATGGCACGGAGACCGTTGATTTAACCGAAGCTTATGTGTCCTTGGAAAGTCACGCTAATGCATCAGAAGAGGCGAGAAGGATCGTAGGTCGTGACGAACATGTTGAGCTTGGCGTTCCCAAGGGCTCAACAATTCTTCACGGTTAATTCTGCAGGGGGGGGATATGCAAGGAGGCGGACTTTTAGTGAGTGTCCTGCCGGTCTTGGTGGCAGGATTTGTATTCAATCACTTGTTTTTCCCGATCCGCTTCCATGCACAACGAGCGGAAGGACAGAAGCTGGCATTCATTTCTGCGTTATCAGGCGGAATAATAGTTTTCTTTTGTTTTTGCTTGCGATCACATGCAGAAGCTGCGTTAATTTATTGGGGCATTCCGGCTGATTTTTTGAAGGAAATACGCGGCGCCGTTCCAGTGCCTTATGCGTTAACTTTGCTTGGTTCGATATTTTTAGCCGGAATGATTGCGGTGTTAGGTAATTTTTTCTGGTATTTGGCTAGCATTCGGGTTCGTCGAAAGAGCGGTGGAATTTCTCTTCGTCAGCATATAGGAAGAAATTTTATCGCAAAGCACGGCAATCCATTTGTAAAGACCATGAGGGCTGCTGCTGAAAATGAAAAACTCATAATGCTGACAATGAAGTCTAGAAAAGTTTATATCGGAAGTGTCCTTGAAATACCAATTGATTCTGGAAATCTGACCCACATTGAATTTCTTCCTAAGGCTTCTGGATTCAGAGATAAAGACAATTTGTCTTTGAGTATGGGAGTCACCTATCCAGTTCATCTAATTTGGGTTTTGGAGTCTGCAATATCCAGTAGAGAAAAGGAAATGGCTGTTTCCAGAAGGTTTAGCTTTTTCCTTCGTGTTTTCAAATTTTATCCACTTAGAAAATATGAGGAAGCCCTGGCATTAACGATTAAGGACACCAAGGAATTGGTTGAGGGTCTAAAAAGACAAATGCAGGACTCATCCGACGCTAGGGATTGGGTGAAGGTTGTGCCCGTCACTGAGGTAGAATCAGTTAGCTTGTTTGATGAAAAAGCCCACGACAGTTGGTTTGCTGGCAAAAACAAAGTGCTGTCCGAAGAAGAAATTCTTCGTGTGTAACTAAATGCTTTTGCAGAGCAATAATTTGTCGGGCAGGGAAGGCGCTGCGCGCGACCTCCTGCGCCGCGTCTTCGGCCACGAAGACTTCCGCGGCCCGCAGCGCGAGATCGTCGAGCACATCGCCGACGGCGGCGACGCCTTGGTGCTCATGCCCACCGGCGGCGGCAAGTCGCTGTGCTACCAGGTGCCGGCGCTGCTGCGCGACGGCGTGGGCGTGGTGGTGTCGCCGCTGATCGCGCTGATGCAGGACCAGGTCGATGCCCTGCGCCAGGTCGGCGTGCGCGCCGAGTTCCTCAACTCCACGCTCGATGCCGAGAACGCGATGCGCGTGGAGCGCGCGCTGCTCGCCGGCGAGCTCGACCTGCTCTACGTCGCGCCGGAGCGCCTGCTCACCTCGCGCTTCCTGTCGCTGCTCGACCGCGCGAAGGTCGGTCTGTTCGCGATCGACGAGGCGCACTGCGTCTCGCAGTGGGGCCACGACTTCCGGCCGGAATACCGCGAGCTGACCGTGCTGCACGAGCGCTGGCCGCAGGTGCCGCGCGTCGCGCTCACCGCGACCGCCGACCCGCCGACCCAGCGCGAGATCGCCGAGCGCCTGCAGCTGGAGGACGCGCGCTGGTTCGTCAGCTCCTTCGACCGCCCGAACATCCGCTACACCATCGTCCAGAAGGACAACGGCCGCCGCCAGCTGCTGGATTTCCTGAAACAGCATCGCGACGAGGCCGGCATCGTCTATTGCCTGTCGCGGCGCAAGGTCGAGGAAACCGCCGAGTTCCTCGCCGGAAACGGCTTCAAGGCCCTGCCCTACCACGCCGGCCTGGATGCGAACGTGCGCGCCGAACACCAGCGTCGTTTCATCCGCGAGGACGGTGTGGTCGTCGTCGCGACGATCGCCTTCGGCATGGGCATCGACAAGCCCGACGTGCGCTTCGTCGCGCACATGGACCTGCCCAAATCGCTCGAAGGCTACTACCAGGAAACCGGCCGCGCCGGCCGCGACGGCGAGGCCGCCGATGCCTGGCTGTGCTACGGCCTGGGCGACGTGGTGCTGCTCAAGCAGATGATCGAACAGGGCGAGGCCGGCGAGGAGCGCAAGCAGCTCGAACGGCGCAAGCTCGACCAGCTGCTCGGCTACTGCGAGACGCTGCAGTGCCGGCGCCAGGTGCTGCTCGCCAGTTTCGGCGAAACCTATCCGGACCCGTGCGGCAACTGCGACAACTGCCTGTCGCCGCCGGACCAGTGGGACGCCACCGACGCCGCGCGCAAGGCGCTGAGCTGCGTGTACCGCACCGGCCAGCGCTTCGGCGCCGCGCACCTGATCGACGTACTGCGCGGCGGCGAGAGCGAGAAGATCCGCCAGTTCGGCCACGATCGCGTCAGCACCTACGGCATCGGCGCCGATCTCGACGCGAAGACCTGGCGCGGCGTGTTCCGCCAGCTCGTCGCGATGGGCCTGCTCGCCGTCGATGCCGAAGCCTACGGCGGCCTGCGCCTGACCGACGCCAGCCGCCTCGTGCTCACCGGCGGGCAGCGCGTGTCGATGCGCCGCGACCTGGTCGAGAAGAGCGCGCGCCGCGAGGACCGACCGCGCACCGGCGTATCGGTGCTGCCCGAAGCGCTGCCCCTGTTCCGCGCGCTGCGCGACCTGCGCGCGCGCCTGGCGAAGGAGCAGAACGTGCCCGCCTACGTGATCTTCCACGACAGCACGCTGCGCGAGATCGCCGAGCGTCGCCCCGACTCGATGCATGCGCTGGCGCGTGTGCCCGGCATCGGCGGTGCGAAGCTGGCGCGCTACGGCGAGGACGTACTCGAAGTGCTGCTCGGGCAGGGCTGATGTTCGATCAAAGCGACAGCGACAGGCCGCTCTCGAAACGGCGTTGCGCGTCGCTGAGCGGATCGATGAACTGCAGCGAACGCGCGAGCAGCTTGAGCGGATGCTGCGGATCGTCCGGCGCCGCATCGCGCAGCTCGGGATACAGCGGATCGTTCGCGATCGGCGCGCCCAGTGCCGCCATGTGCACGCGCAGCTGGTGCTTGCGACCGGTGATCGGCGACAAGGCGTAGCGCCACGTCGTGTCTCCGCGTTCCAGCACGTCGATGCCGGTGAACGCATTGGGCTCGCCCTCGGTTTCGCGCATGCGGAAGAAGGGCTCGCCGCGTTCCAGTCGCGACTGCCGCTGCATCGGAAAGCGCATCTCGGGCAGTGGTGTCGCGATGGCTTCGTAGCGCTTGTCGATCGCGCGGTCGCGGAACAGCGCCTGGTAGCGTGACCGCGTGGCCGGATTCGCGGAAAACAGCACGACGCCCGCAGTGAGCCGATCCAGCCGGTGCAGCGGGACGAGGTCGATGTCGCCGAAGCGCCGCACCAGCCGCGCCAGCAGCGTGTCTGCAACGTAGCCGCCGCCGGGCATCACCGGCAGGAAGTGCGGCTTGTCGACCACGACCAGGTCCGCATCGACATGCAGCAGCGTTTCCGTCGCATCGATGCGCGTCTCGTCCGCCACCTCGCGGTAGTAGCGGATCTCCGCGCCGAGGCGATACGGCGCGTCCACCGGCAGCGGTGTGCCCGATGCATCGAAGATCCGTCCGCGCAGGAAGCGCGAGGTCCATGTGTCGCGATCCACCTTCGGGAAGCATGCGCACAGCGCGTCCAGCACCGTGGTCCATGGACCGGCCGGCAGCTGGAATCGGCTCGGCGAAACACCATCGATCGCAGGCAGGACTGGCATTCCGGCAGTGTAAGCAAAAAAGCCGGAGCGATCGGCAGACGGCCTCGCGTCGCGATGTGCAAAGGCGGATGCAACGCTGCTTTAATGACGGACATCCATGTCGTTTCCGTCCGCATGTACCTTCTCCGTCCGCATCTCCTCGCCGATCCCGAGCGCCTGCACTTCCACGATGGCCCGGAGCAGGCCGAGGCCCGGTTGCCGTTCCAGTGCGCGGCCTGTGGCGCGGAGCGCGGCGTTCCGCTCGACCACGAAGTCGGACGCGGCATCGTCGCATTCGACGGCATCAAGTACGTATGGAGCGCGCAGCTGCCGCACTGGTTCGGCTGCACCGGGAGCGACGAGGGCGTGCGCGCGCCGGATGGACGCAAGGCACGGTTCGCCTGGGTGCAATGCATCGCCTGCCGGCGCCAGCACGTGGTCTGTTTCAGCTTCGAGGAAATCGAACCCGGACGATTCGTCGGCACCTTGCATGGCGCGGCGCTCGAATTGCCCGCCGAAGAGACGCCGGCGCCGACGATCGCCCTGCCGGGCGCCGATGGTCGCTGGGGGCTGCTGTTCCCGAATGGTGATCTGTGCAGCTACGAATCGCGGGTCGACGGGTTGGCCGAAGCGATGCGCGACCTGCGTGTGTTCACCCTCGACGCCGATGGCCTGCATTGGGACGGTGGGCATCGATCCCCGTTCCAGCTGGAGCGCGAAGCGCATTCGCTGGCGCCCGGTTCGCCCGAGCATGCGCGCTGGCTGCGCATGGCCTTGCCCCTGGGGGCCAGCGTGATCGAACACAGCGAGCGCTATCGGACGCGGCACGAACTCGCGCTGACATTGCGTCCGTTCGATCCGTTGCCGTTGCACCTGGCCGAAACCATCGGGCAGGGCGTGGCCGCCGACGGCGGCGAGTTCGCGTTGACGATCGAAGCGCTGAGGAATGATCCGGTGCAGCGCAGCGAAGTCTCGGCGGCGGGATGCGATTGGGTGCTGGCGGTCCTCGATGCGCACGCCGATGATGCCGTCGCGCTGCAACGGCTGGTCGAGGCTGCGCTGGCGCGGGGTACACGGCCGCAGTCCGCCCCGCAGGATGTGCCTGTGGGGGTGGATTCCGACAGCGGAAACGTCGACGGCGAACCGGATGCGCCCCGGCAGGGGTGGTGGGCCGCAGCCGGCGAACCACCCTTGTACTACCTCACGACCGCGACGACGCCGGAAGCCCTGGCCGAAGACATCGCCACCGTCGTCGGCGAAATGCGCGAACAGCGCGTGCGCGATCGCGTGCGGCACGCAGCGTCCCTGTGCTTCATGAGCAATGGCACCCAGGGCAAGCTGCATGCGGCCTGGTACGACCCGGACACGCAACAGGTCGCGGGCGATTGGCGCTATACGGTGATGCTGCGCCATCTGGATGACGACATGGATGCGGACGACATCGAATCGTTCGCGTACGACGCGTCCGTGATCTGGGCGCTCGCCGAATCCGATGCCCGTCGGGAAACCGGTGCGGCCGCGCCGCCGACGGTGTACTTCCTGCGCGAGTTCGGATCGGAGCCGAGCCCGTTGTTCGTCGAAGGGGACTGAGCGCTCACGCCAGCGGCTGGCACCCCAGCGCCGAGAGCACGCCGTGCAGGGCCGGGACCTGCATCAGCCACGGTGCGGCGATGGTGAGCAGGCCGGCGAGCAGGACGAGGACGCCGGCGGTGGCGCGCAGGCCGCCGCGCTGCAGGCGTTGGCCGAGGCGGGCGCCGCTCCAGGTCAGCGGCAGCATCACCGGCAGGGTGCCGAGGCCGAAGGCGAGCATGGTCAGCGCGCCGTTCACCGTGCTGGCCTGCAGCCAGGCCGTGGCGAGCAGGGTGGCGCTGAGCCCGCAGGGCAGCCAGCCCCAGAGCAGGCCGATGCCGATGCGCTTGGCGGTGGTGTCGGCGGGCAGCAGGGCGCGCTGCAGCGGCTGCAGGCGGCTCCACAAGGCGTTGGCGGGTTTCGACAGCGGATTGAGGCGGCCGCGCGGATCGAGCAGGCGCAGCGCGATCACGATCATCAGCAGGCCCACGCCGACGCGCAGCGCGATCCGCAGTTCCGGCCACTGCGCGACCGCGACCAGGCCATGGCCGACGCCGCCGACGATGGCGCCGGCCACGGTGTAGCCGAGCACGCGGCCGAGGTTGGGCTGCAGCGCGTGCAGCCATTGCGTCGTCGGCGATGCGGCCTTCTGGCCGAACGAGAGGCTGGTGGCGATGGCGCCGCACATCGCGGCGCAGTGCACGCCGCCGAGGAGGCCGGCGATCAGTGCGCTGGAGAGGACGAGCCAGTCGATCAGCACGGCGGGTGATGTGCCAATGTGTCGCTCCCTCCCCCGCGTGCGGGGGAGCAGGCATTCCCCCTCCCATTCGCGCGACGCGCGAATCTCCCTCCCCCGCGTGCGGGGGAGGGTTGGGGTG
>SCMT01000035.1 GCA_005502915.1 Lysobacteraceae bacterium 2PB
GCATGGGGCGGGCATGGGACAGGGGCGGGTGACGAATGTCAGGTGCGATCGCTGACGATCCGCAATGGTCCGGGGATGCGCGATCCGGAGAATCACCGCCATCCCGCCACGGACACAGGAGTCCGCCATGAACACCCAGACCCAGACCCGCACCGTCTTCGAGAACACGCCTTTCGGGAGCGCCCTGCATACCGTCGCCGGCCAGCTGGTCGAGCGCGCCGCCACGGTGTCGACGCAAGGCAAGGGATCGCAGGTGCTGCGCTGGCTGATCGCCATCGGCGCGATCTTCCTGGCCTGGAAGGCCCTGCGCGGCCTGAAGTCGATCTTCTGGACCCTGTTCGGCCTGGGCATGATGGTGTACTGGACCGGCATGTGGCGCATGTTCGCCTGATGGCCCCGGGCGCTCCGGTCGCTCCGGCCGGGCGCGAGCCGCCCCGCGGGCAAATGCGCCATAATCCGAGGCCTCCGTCCCGCTGGATCCCGCACGCCCATGCCCAAGAAGAAGATCGTCGCCCGCCTGTCCAGCATCCACGGCAATGGCGTGTTCGCCGACGAACCGATCCGCAAGGGCGAGCGCATCGTCCGCTACAAGGGCACCCTGCGTTCGCACAAGGAAGTCGATCGCCTCTACGGCGACCAGGACGAGAACGGCCATACCTTCCTCTTCACCCTCAACGACGAGTACGTCATCGATGCGAACGAGGGCGGCAACGTCGCGCGCTGGATCAACCACAGCTGCGATCCGAACTGCGAGTCGGTCATCGAAGAGAACGACAAGGGCAAGTCGCACAAGGACAAGGTCTTCATCGAGGCGATCCGCGACATCAAGCCCGGCGAGGAGCTGACCTACAACTACGGCATCGTCCTCGAGGAACGCTACACCCCCAAGCTCAAGAAGCTCTGGGAATGCCGCTGCGGCTCGAAGAACTGCACCGGGACGATGCTGCAGCCCAAGCGCTGATGCAAGAACGCCGATGCCGTAGTGCATCGGCCTTCGTCATGCTTTGCCGCCCGTTTCGGCAAAGACCGGAGTGACGGAGGATGCGGCGTGCGGAAAGTTCCCATGACTTAAGACAGTCGTCGCAGTTCCGGCGCGGCGCGAGCATGTGCGCCACGTTTTCATTCGGGATGTGCCATGCGCGCATTGCTCTCCGCCTTGGTCTTCTCGTTGCCTCTGCCCGTCCTTGCCGTCCAGGTGGACGGCAGGATCGATCCGACGGAATGGGCCGATGCGCAGCGCGTCGACGATTTCCGCCTCACGCAGCCGCTGACCCGGGCGCCCAGCCCCCATGCGACCGAAGCCTGGTACAAGGCCACCGAGCAGGGCCTGGCCATCGCCTTCCGCAACCGCCAGCCGGCGCGCGTCCCGCGCACCCGGCAACGCTTCCAGCGCGATCGCAACGGCAACGTCGACCGCGTGAACGTCTACGTCGACTTCGACGGCGACGGCCGCAGCGGCTACAACTTCATGGTCGGCCTGTCCAACGACATCGCCGACAGCACGATCAGCAACGAGAACCAGTTCAACGGCGACTGGGACGGCCACTGGATGCATGCGGTGTCCGAAGACGAAGACGGCTGGTCGGCCGAGATGCTGATTCCCTGGCACATCGCGCCGATGCGGCAGGGCGACGGCACGACGCGCACGATCGGCCTGGCCCTCGACCGGGTGGTCGGCGACAGCAACGAGCGCATGGCCTGGCCGGCGATCAGCTTCAACGAGCAGCGCTACCTCAGCGAACTGCGCAAGGTCGAGGTCCCGCAGTACAGCCAGTCCCTGCTGGCGATCACGCCCTACGTGGTCGGCCTGTACGACAACGTCGGCGGCAAGGCCGACTTCGACGCCGGTGCGGATATCTTCTGGAAGCCGAACGGCCAGTTCCAGCTCAGCGGCACGATCAATCCCGATTTCGGCCAGGTCGAAAGCGACGGTATCGTCGTCAACTTCAGCGCCATCGAGACTTTCTTCGGCGACAAGCGCCCGTTCTTCACGGAGAACCAGGGGTATTTCGAAGTCCCGTTCGGTTCGCTGGGCAATGCGCAGCAGCTGATCTACACCCGCCGCATCGGCGCGCCCGCGGACGACGGCAGCGGTGCCGGCGACGTGGCCGCTGCGGTGAAGATCAACGGCAGCCTGGGTGGTTTCGGCTACGGCGTGTTCGCCGCGACCGAGAACGACGACGCCGGCCGCGATTTCTATGCCCTGCGCGCCACCCGGGATTTCGCGGGGCAGGGCGTCGGCGCGATGGTCACGCGGGTGAACCGCCCGTTCCTCGACCGTGAGGCCACGGTCTTCTCGCTCGACCATCGCTGGAGCCCGAACGCGCGCTGGACGGTGCGCAGCAATGTCGTTGGTTCCAGCGTCGCGCAGAATGGCGACCGCATGCGCGACACCGGCGGGCAGGTGCGCATCGACCACCAGATCAACGACGCGTGGCGCCAGCAGCTGTACCTGCTGCATACCGGTGGCGACCTGCAGCTCAACGATTTCGGCTTCCTCGACCGCAACAACTTCAACTATGCGCGCTACGAGATGTCGCGGCGCATCACCGGTCTTCCCGAGGACTCGCCTTACGCGTCGCATCAGTGGCGGTACGCGGTGTCGCGTCGCACCAATGACAACGGCGTGCACATCGCCGATGCCTTCGCGATCAACCGGGGCAGCGAGCGCCGCGACGGCGGCAACCAGTTCGTGGAAATCGCCGGCTGGACCCCGGGCCACGAGGACCTGATCACGCGAGGGCACGGTGCCGTGAAGCATCCCGGCCGTCTCTTCGGTTTCGCCGAGCGCTTTTTCCCGAAGAAGACGCACTGGTCTTTCTACGCCAACCTCCGTTACAGCGCCGAAGGCCTGGGTGGCATCGACCGCGGCGCGTGGTCGGTCACGCTCGAGCCCGCCTATGCGGTCAACGACGACCTGAGCTTCACCGCCGGCCTCGAACTGCAGCGCAATCCCGACTGGCTGCTGTGGCGCGGCGACAACCTGCTGGGCACGTTCGGTTCCGAACAGGCATTCCTCAGCCTGGGCTCGGTGTGGCTGATCGACCCGAAGCAGGAGCTGCGCGTGCGCCTGGAAGCCCTGGGGCTGGATGCCGAGGCCAAGCGCGCCTGGCGCGTCGCCGCCGACGGCACCCCGGTGCGCAGCAACGACGCGCTCGACGACTTCGCCCTGCGCAACCTCGGTTTCCAGGTCCGTTACCGCTACGAATTCGCCCCGCTGTCGTATCTCTACGTGGCCTACGTGCGCGGCGGTTCGCTGTTCCAGCGCGGTGTCGGTCCCTATTCGGTCGGAGACGAATTCACTGGCGCCTTCGACCTGCGCGACAGCGAGCAGCTGCTGGTGAAGCTGTCGTACCGGTTCGAGATCTGATCTGCGGGATCGCTCCCGGCCATCATCGATCCAGCTCGATCACCACCCGCTGGTTGCGGATGAGCGTGCCGGCGATGCGGCGTTCGCCGAGTTTCTCCTGCGTCTCCGCGTCGAGGCGATAGACCGGTTCTGCGCGGGCGTAGTCGCGCAGCCAGCCGTTGATGAGGTCGCGACCGGTGGCGTTCATCCGGCTGCCGAGCAGCGGCAGTTCGGCGGATTCCAGCGTCGGCTCCTCCATGTACAGCGCGTTGCTGCGCGCGTCGTAGCGCAGGCCGCTGGTGAGCGCGATATGTCCGGCGGGGCGGTCGCTGCGCATGCCGAGACCCTCGATGCCGATGTCGAAATCCAGGTGCAGGCGCGTGCTGTCGGGCGGAATGGCGACCTGCGGGTTCATCACGCTGAGCGTGACCAGCCCGCCGAGCTGGTCGTACTGGCGCGGATAGTGCTTGTCGAGCTGGGCCTGCAGCTGCGCCGGGGTGAAGGACACCTGGTTGAGCAGCAGCGCCTTGGCGGTGTCCAGCGTGGTGCAGGCGGCGAGGGTGGCGGTGGTCGCAAGCAGCAGCGCGGCGCGGAGCAGGGTGCGTCGGGCGATCATGGTGGCCTCCGGAGGGTGCGGGAACGATGCTGCGGGCGCGGTGAACCGGGCGTGATCGGACCGTGGATCAGCGATCGATGCGCGCCTTGCGCATGGGTGTGTAGTCCCACCAGGGACGCGCTGGCGCGCCGCGCATGAAATCGATGATCGCGAGGAAGACATCGATCACGCAGGGGTCGTGGCGGACGCCGGTGAGCGTGCACAGGCGGTCGTACAGCAGCCACGCATCCTGGCTGGCGAGATCGGCCGGCGTGGCGATGCCGAGCAGTCGCAGGTCCGCCTCGGTGGCGGGGCCCAGGTTGGGAATGTCCTGGAAGCGTTTGACGTCGGCGGCATGGATCGCCTTGGCCATGGTCTGTCCCGTCGTGAAGCGCCGGATCGCGGCGTGTCCAAACGAAAAGGCCGGATTCCTCGCGGAAATCCGGCCTTCGCGGTCATCGCGGCGATGGGCGCCGCGATGGGGATGTCGAACCTCAGGCCGTCGCGGCGTCCTTGAGCTTCTTCATCGGGCGCACCTTGACCTTCACCGTGGCCGGCTTGGCGGCGAAGACGGTTTCCTGGCCGGTGAAGGGGTTGATGCCCTTGCGCTTCGGCTTGGCCGCGACGCTCACCGCAGTGATCTTCAGCACGCCCGGCAGCACGAACTGGCCGGCGCCCTTCTTGCCGATGGAGGCGTGGATGGCGCCCTCGAGCGCGGCCATGACGGCGCGCACGTCCTTGGCGGCGACTTCGGTCGCGCCGGCGATGTGGGCGACCAGAGCGGACTTGCTCATCACGTCCTTGATCGGCTTCGGCGCGGCAGCCTTGGCGGGGGCCTTGGCTTTGCCGGCGACCTTCTTCGCAGCTTTTTTCTTGGTTGCCATGAGAGTGTGTTTTCCTCGTCGGATGATTGATCTTTGTCTGGGCCGGATTACCGCCCCGGCCCGTGAACTGTAGGCCATGGTCGAGGCGTCGCCAAGCCCCCGCGACCGGTTTTTTCGGGGATTTTCGGGTTTTCGATGCCCTGTCCACGCATTTTCCCCGCAGTGGACCGGGAAAGCGTGCCGCACGTGGCGAAACGGACAGGAAAAACGCAGTGTCCGGACATCAACGGACATGCTCCATCGCTGCGCGAACGCCTGGACCACCAGCGGATCGGGCGTGCGTGCCGGTGCATGCCGCAGGCACACGGCGTGCGAGCACGGCATCGGCCGACCACGCGCCGCCATGGTGGCCCAGCTGCGCCGCGACGGCGGCGTAGCGTTGCCGGAAGCGCTCGGGGTTGCGGTCGGGGTCGTACCAGTGCGGTCCCTTGAGCAGCGCGACCAGCGCCAGCGTTTCCTGCGGCCGCAGTTCCGCAAGCGGGCGGCCGAACCAGGCATGCGCGGCCTGTTCGATGCCGACACTGCATCGCCCGTAGAAGCTTTCCGCCAGCAGGGTGTCCGCGATCCGGTCCGTGGTCCATTCGCGGCTGAGGCGGATCTGCAGTGCGATTTCCGGCAGGTGATGGCTGCGTCCCCGTGCGTGCATCCCGCGATCGAAATAGAGCATGCGTGCCGCGCTGCGCAGCAGGCGATCGCCTCCCGCATCTGCGCTGCCCGGGCGCTGCCTGCGGATGTCCAGAACCATGCGTGGGACGAAGGTCAGCGGATCAAGCCGAGGGAGGGTGTCTCCATGCGTCATGCCGGCTTCGACTTGCAGCAGTTGCGCGCGAAGCCCTGGCGTCGCGCGCCATGCGGTCGGTTCGAGCCGGTCGGGCAGGTGTCGCGTGCCGGTCAGGTAGAGGCTCAGGCACAGTACGGTGTAGAGCAGCAGCAATGCGATCGGAACTGCCAGCAGCCAGCGCAGTGCGGACGAGCGGACGGCCATGGCGTGCCTCGCGGGATGGCGGTGGCGGCCAGCATTCGCGACCCGTAAGCCGCATGCAACGCCGCCGCTGCGTCACCGGCGCCTCCGCTCAGTGACCCTCGCCGTTGCCGCCGAGACGCTTCGGCCCGCCGACGATCAGCGGGTCGGCGGCGCGGGCGACACGATGATCCTTGCCGGGATAGGGCAGGGTGTCGAGGACGTGGCGCATCGCATTGAGGCGGGCACGCTTCTTGTCGTCGGACTTGACCACGGTCCACGGCGCGTCGGCGGTGTCGGTGTGGAAGAACATCGCCGACTTGGCCTCGGTGTAGTCGTCCCACTTGTCCAGCGACTGCAGGTCGATCGGTGAGAGTTTCCAGTGCTTCAGCGGGTCGCTGCGCCGCGACTTGAACCGGCGCAGCTGCTCCTCGCGGCTGACCGAGAACCAGAACTTGTAGAGGCGGATGCCGCTGCGCACGAGCATCCGTTCGAATTCCGGGGCTTCGCGCAGGAATTCGAGGTAGTCCTCGGGCGTGCAGAAGCCCATCACGCGTTCGACGCCGGCGCGGTTATACCAGCTGCGGTCGAAGAACACGATCTCGCCGGTGGTCGGCAGGTGCTCGATGTAGCGCTGGAAATACCACTGACCGCGTTCCTGCTCGCTGGGTTTCTCCAGCGCGACCACGCGCGCGCCGCGCGGGTTGAGGTGTTCGGTGAAGCGCTTGATCGCACCGCCCTTGCCGGCCGCGTCGCGGCCTTCGAACAGGATGACGATGCGCTGGCCGGTGTCCTTCACCCAGCTCTGCACCTTCAGTAGCTCAATCTGCAGGCGCTTCTTCTCCGCCTCGTATTCGCGGCGGCGCAGGCGGGTGCGGTAGGGATAGTCCGCCGGCAGCGGCGCGGTGGTGCTGTCCTCGTCGGTGAGCGGCACCGCGTCCATGCGCAGCGCCGCGTCGACGGACAGGCCAGGTTCGAGCAGGCCTGGTCCGAGCGCGTCCGTCGCGATCGCGGCAGTGGGCGACGGATCGACCGAGGCCTCGGTCGTCGCGGGAAGCGACTGGACGGGATCAGGTGCGCCCGCCGAGGCGGATATCGCGGGCGAGCCCGAATCGGTGGGCTGCGCGCGACGCGGACGAGAGGTGGAACGCTTGCGGGGTGCGGGCATGCGGGGCTCCGGCGACGATGGGGAGACGCCCTGTCGGGGCTGATCCCATCGTCCGCCGGCCGCGCCGGATGCGCTTGAGCGAAGTCAAACGCGTTGCGAGGAATGTTGTGGCGCAACGGCGCCGGAGCGCCGGCGCCGTGTGCGGGGAAAGACTCAGGCCGCTTCGTACGCGCCGTAGCCGCGCAGGCGCTTGTAGCGGCGGTCGAGCAGGTCCTCGGTCGGCAGGGCTTCGAGGGCGTCCAGCTCGTTGAGCAGCACCGCCTTGAGGCGGCGGGCCATCTGCACCGGATTGCGGTGCGCGCCGCCGATCGGCTCGCGCACGATCTTGTCGATCAGGCCCAGGTCCTTCAGGCGCTTGGCGGTGATCGCCATGGCATCGGCCGCGTCCTGCTTCCTGTCGGCGGTCTTCCACAGGATCGAGGCGCAGCCTTCGGGCGAGATCACCGAGTAGGTGCTGTATTCGAGCATCAGCGTGCGGTCGCCGACGCCGATGGCCAGCGCGCCGCCGGAGCCGCCTTCGCCGATCACGGTGCACAGGATCGGCACCTTCAGTTCTGACATCTCCAGCAGGTTGCGGGCGATGGCCTCGGACTGGCCGCGCTCCTCGGCGTCGATGCCCGGCCAGGCGCCGGCGGTGTCGATGAAGGTGAGGATCGGCAGGCGGAAGCGCTCGGCCATCTTCATCAGGCGCAGCGCCTTGCGATAGCCCTCGGGCTTGGGCATGCCGAAGTTGCGGCGGACCTTGGCCTTGGTGTCGCGGCCCTTCTCGTGGCCGATCACCATCACGCTGCGGCCGTTGATGCGGGCCAGGCCGCCGACGATGGCGTTGTCGTTGGCGAAGGCGCGGTCGCCGGCCAGTTCCTGGAACTGGTCGCACATCACCCGTAGGTAGTCGAGCGTGTAGGGCCGCGCGGGATGGCGCGCGAGCTGCGACACCTGCCAGGCGCTGAGGTCGCGGAAGATCTGCGCGGTGCGCAGGCGGAGCTTGTCCTCCAGGGCGCGCACTTCGGCGTCGATGTTGACGCCCGGCCCGTTGCTGGCATGGCGGAGTTCGCGGATCTTGGTTTCGAGGTCGGCGATCGGCTGTTCGAAGTCGAGGTAGTTCGGATTCATGCGCGGATGGGGTGTGCCGTGACCGGTTCGGGCCTCAAGTCTAGCCGAGGTGGGCGACAAACCGCCGTACCGAGGGGTATGTGCGGTGCCCCGATCGTGTCCACAGATCTGATGGGATTCGCGCGTCCCGGCGTTCAGCCCGCCCAGGGTCTGGACATCGCGACCTTCACGGTCCGCACGCCGGGCAGGCTGCGCAGGGCGCTGGGCAGGTCGGCTTCCACGCGCACCGACTGCGTGCCATTGAGGTCGAGCTGGCCGGCGCAGCCCTGGGGCAGGATCAGGTCGTAGCGCAGCGGCGTGTGCCCGGGGCGATGCTGGCCGAGCAGGGCTTCGACCTTCTGCATCAGGCCGGTTTCGCGCAGATCCAGGCGCAGCGACAGCCGCTGCGCGTGCTGCGCGCAGATCTGCCGGTAGTCCCAGCAGCGTTTCGCGCGCAGCGCGAAGCCGCCGCTGAACTCGTCCTCGCGCAGGCCGCCTTCGATGATCAGGATGCGGTCGCGGGTCAGCAGTTGCTGGTACTCGAAATAGGGCTCGGCGAAGAACGCGCACTCGAGCCGGCCGCGCCCGTCCTCGATCTGCACGAACGCCTGCGAGTCGCCGCGCTTGCGCATGCCGATGACCAGGCCCGCGACGATCACGGTGGCCTCGGAGCGCCATTGCCGGCCGCCGCCGTTGTCGTCCCCGCCGCCGCGCCCGCGCGAAGGCGGCGCGGCGCTTTCGTAGAGTTGGTCGAGCTTGCCCAGGTCCGTGCCGACGAGATTCGACAGCTCTTCGCGATACGGGTCCAGCGGATGGCCGCTGAGGTAGTGGCCGAGGGTTTCGCGTTCGCCGTTCAGGCGCTGCGACAGCGGCCATTCGTCGCAGGTCGGCAGGTCGATGCTGATGTCCGGCGCACCGCTGTTGTTGCCGAACATGTCGACCATGCCGGCATTGCGGTTGCGGGTGATCTGGTCGGTCGCCTTCAGTACTTCCGGCAGCTGCAGCAGCAGCGAGGCGCGGTTGACCGCCAGCGCGTCCAGCGCGCCGGCGCTGATCAGCGCTTCCAGCGTGCGGCGGTTGAGCTTGGTGGAATCGACGCGCTTGCAGAAATCCAGCAGGTCCGCGTACGGACCGTTGGCCAGGCGCTCCTCGGCGATCGACTCGCACGCGCCGCGGCCGACGCCCTTCACCGCGCCCAGGCCGTAGCGGATGGTCTTCGGATCGGTGGCCTCGAACATGTACGCCGAGGCGTTGACGTCCGGCGGCTTCACGTCCAGGCCGATCGCGCGCGCCTCGTCGAGGAAGCCGACCACCTTGTCGGTGTTGTCCATGTCCGAGGACATCACCGCCGCCATGAATTCGGCGGGGTAGTGCACCTTCAGCCACGCGGTCTGGTACGCGACCAGCGCGTACGCTGCGGAGTGCGACTTGTTGAAGCCGTATTCCGCGAACTTCTCCATCAGGTCGAAGATCTGCGTCGCGACCTTCGGATCGACGCCGCGCTCGGCCGAGCCGGCCTCGAACTTGGCGCGTTCCTTCGCCATCTCCTCGGGCTTCTTCTTGCCCATCGCGCGGCGCAGCAGGTCGGCGCCGCCCAGCGAGTAGCCGGCCAGGACCTGGGCGATCTGCATCACCTGTTCCTGGTACACGATCACGCCGTAGGTCGGCTTCAGCACCGGCTCCAGCGCCGGGTGCGGATACGTCACCTCGGTGCGGCCATGCTTGCGGTCCACCCATTCGCGATCCATCCCCGAGCCCAGCGGGCCGGGGCGGAACAGCGCGGCGAGCGCGATGATGTCTTCGAAGGTGTCGGGCTTGGCGCGCTTGAGCAGTTCGCGCATGCCGCGCGATTCGAACTGGAACACCGCGACGGTGTCGCCGCGCGCGAACAGCTCGTAGCTGGGCTTGTCGTCGAGCGGCAGCGCGCCGATGTCGAGCGGCGCCTGGCCTTCGCGGGCGCGGCGGACGTTGATCGCCTTCACCGCCCAGTCGATGATCGTCAGCGTGCGCAGGCCGAGGAAGTCGAACTTCACCAGGCCGATCGCTTCGACGTCGTCCTTGTCGAACTGGGTGACCGGGTTCCTGCCCTTGCCGGCACCGTCGTGTTCGGCGAACAGCGGGCAGAAGTCGGCCAGCGGTTTCGGCGCGATGACCACGCCGCCGGCGTGCTTGCCGGCGTTGCGCGTCAAGTCTTCGAGCTGCAGCGCGAGGTCGATCAGGTCGCGGACCTCGTCCTCGCTGTTGTAGCGCTCGATGATCTCGCCGATGGCGCGGTCCGGGTCCTTCTGCGCGCGCGGGCTGCGGCCGAGCACGTCTTCCAGCGACAGCGGATCGGCCGGCTGCAGCGGGATGAGCTTGGAGATGCTGTCGACGAAGCCGTAGGGCAGGCCGAGCACGCGGCCGGCGTCGCGCACCACCGCCTTCGCCGACATCGTGCCGTAGGTGATGATCTGGCTGACGCGGTCGCGGCCGTACTTGCGCGCGACGTAGTCGATGACCTCGTCGCGGCGGTCCATGCAGAAGTCGATGTCGAAGTCGGGCATCGACACGCGTTCGGGATTGAGGAAGCGCTCGAACAGCAGGTCGTAGGGCAGGGGATCGAGGTCGGTGATGCCCAGCGCCCATGCCACCAGCGAGCCCGCGCCCGAACCACGGCCGGGACCGACCGGAATGCCGTTCTGCTTGCCCCAGTTGATGAAGTCCGCGACGATCAGGAAGTAGCCGGGGAAGCCCATCTTCACGATCACGTCCAGCTCGATGTCGAGCCGCGCCTCGTAGCTGGCGCGGTCGTGGCCGGGCGCCATCGGGTACTTCGCGAGGCGCGCATCGAGGCCGTCGTGCGCTTCCTTGCGAATCCAGCTGTCGAGCGTGTGGTCGTCCGGCACCGGGAATGCGGGCAGGTAGTACGTGCCCAGCGACAGTCCCAGGTTGCAGCGTTTCGCGAGGTCGATCGCGTTGTCGATCGCGTCCGGCGCGTCGGGGAACAGCGCGATCATCTCGTCGGTGTCGCGCAGGTACTGCTGCGCGGTGTACTCGCGCGGGCGCTTGGGATCGTCGAGCACGCGGCCGGTGGCGATGCACACGCGCGCTTCGTGCGCCTCGAAGCCGTCGGCATCGAGGAAGCGCACGTCGTTGCTGGCGATCACCGGGATGCCGCGCTCCGCGGCGGCGTGCAGGGCGAAAGCGTTGAAGCCTTCTTCGCCCTCGAAGCCGCAGCGGGTCAGTTCCAGGTGGATGCGGTCGTCGAAATGCCGCTGCCAGTCGCGCAGCCATTGCAGGGCGAGGTCGTGGCGGTTGCCGGCGGCGAGCTGGCCGGCATGGCTGTGCCGCCCGGCGATCGCGAACAGGCCCTCGTTGGCCTCGGCCAGCCACTGCGGGCGCACCACCACGCCGTCATGGCGCTGGCCTTCCATCCAGGCCCGGCTGAGCAGGCGCGACAGCGCGAGGTAGCCGCTGTTGTCGCGGCACAGCAGGGTGAGCTGCCAGGGCGTCTCGTCGCCCTCGGCGACATGGATGTCGGCGCCGGCGATCGGCTTGATGCCCGCGCCCTCGGCGGCCTTGTAGAACTTGACCAGCGCGAACATGTTGTTGCGGTCGGTCATGGCCACCGCCGGCTGGCCCAGGGCCACGCAGCGCTGGACCAGTTCCGGGATGCGGATGGTCGAATCGGCCAGCGAATACTCGCTGTGCAGGTGGAGATGGGCGAAGCGGGAGGACATCGGCGGACCAGCGGTTCCAGCCGAGCAGGTTAGGTCCGCGAGGGCGTTCGGGCAAGGCTTGACGGACGCGTCCGGGTGTCGCGGAATGCCCGGCCTTTCCTGCCCGCAGCGCCCGCGATGTCCCTGTTCACCGGCACCTGCCGCTTCTCGCCTCCGCTCGATCCGCGTGGCGGGCGGGTGCGTCGCGACGGCAGCACGACGGATTGGTGGTTGATCCTGGCCTGCGACCCCGAGCTCGGCCGCTACCTGCGCCACCTGCACCATCTCGATGCGCGGCGCACGACCCAGCTCAGCGACCCGCTGTGGGGCCCGCACGTCTAGGTGGTGCTCGGCGAGGTGCCGACGGACCTGTCGGCCTGGAAGGACCGCGAAGGCGCGCCGATGGCGTTCGAGATCGTCTGGACGCCGCAGGCGATCGGCGACTACGTCTTCTATCCGGTCCGCTGCGACGCCGCGCTGGACTATCGCGAGCGATTGGGCCTGCCGCGCGAACCGAAGTATCCGCTGCACCTCACCATCGGCAATTCCAAGAAGACATCCGGACCGGCGTGATCCGGATGCGCTCGCCGGTCATCCTGCGTCGCAGCCGGCGTGCAGGGCCAGCAGCGCGCGTACCGGTGCGTAGCTGCGCCGGTGTTCCGGGCAGGGGCCATGCGCTTTGAGCGCATCGAGATGGGCGCGGCTCGGATAGCCCTTGTGGCGGTCGAAGCCGTAGTGCGGATACTGCGCGTGCAGTTGGAGCATGCGCCGGTCGCGCGCGACCTTCGCGAGGATCGACGCGGCCATGATCGCCGGTTCGATCGCATCGCCGCCGACCAGGGCTTCGGCGGGACAGGGCAGCGCCTTCGGCAGGCGGTTGCCGTCGATCCGCGCGAAGGTCGCCGCTGGCGACAGTCCTTCCAGCGCGCGACGCATCCCGGTCAGCGTGGCCTGCAGGATATTGAGGTCATCGATCTCTGCGGCGTCGACGAATTCGATGCGCCAGGCCAGTGCGCATTCGATGATCCGCGGATACAGCGCCTCGCGCCGCGCTTCGCTGAGTTTCTTGGAATCGTTCAGCCCGTCGATCGGGCGCGTCGGGTCCAGGATCACCGCTGCGACGGTCACTGGCCCGGCCAGCGGCCCGCGCCCGGCTTCGTCGACGCCAGCGACGAGTTGTCCCGATGCATGACCGGAACCTGCGTGCGCACCGCCATCGAACAGCCCTGCCGCGCCAGAGGGGGCGCCGGATCGACGTCGCGCCACCTCAGACCGCCCGGACGTAGCCCAGGTCGCGTCGCGCGACGCCGAGCAGCTCGGCCACGGCTTCCGCCGCGCGCGCGGACGCATCGCGACGCAGCTGCGTGTGGATGTCCGTGAAATGCGGGAGCAGCGCGTCCACGGCGGCGGGCTGGCCCAGCCAGCGCAGGCAGGCGGCGGCGAGTTTCTCCGGCGTGCAGTCGTCCTGCAGCAGCTCGGGCACCAGCGGAGCGTCGGCCAGTACGTTCGGCAGGCTGACGTAGCGGGTCTTGAGCAGCTTGAAGAAGGTGACGATGCGGTAGGTGGTGGGGGAGATGCGGTGGCCCACGACCATCGGCCGCTTGCAGAGCATGCCTTCCAGCGCGGCGGTACCCGAGGCCAGCAGCACGGTGTCGCTGGCGATCATCGCGCGCTGCGCGTCGCCGTCGAGCACGCGCACGCGCGCGGCGAGGTCCGGCTGCGTGGCCAGCTGCGCGCGGATCGCGGTGTCGCACTCGGCGTTCGCGGCCGGCAGCAGGATCTGCAGCGCCGGAATGGACTGCGAGACGAGTCCGCCCGCCTCCAGGAACGTCGGCAGCATCTTCTCGATCTCCCCCAGGCGGCTGCCGGGCAGCATCGCGAGGACCGGCGTCTCGTCCGGGATCACCAGGGCATGCCGCGCCGCGAGGCGATCGGGCTGCATCGGGATGGCGTCGGCCAGGGGATGGCCGACGAAGCGGGCATCGACGCCGTGTTTCGCGTAGATCGGCGGCTCCATCGGGAACAGGCAGAGCACGCGGTCCGCGCTGCGCCCGATCTTCGCGGCGCGGCCTTCCCGCCAGGCCCAGACCGACGGGCTGACGTAATGCACGGTGCGCACGCCACGCTGCTTGAGCCATTGCTCGACGCCGAGGTTGAAGTCCGGCGCGTCGATGCCGATGAACACATCGGGCCGCCACGCCAGCAGGCGTTTGCGCAGGTTCGCGCGCAGCTTCAGCAGGCGCGGCAGGTGCTTCAGCACTTCCGCCAGGCCCATCACCGCGAGTTCCTGGCTGTCGTGCCATGCATCGAGGCCCGCCGCGCGCATCGCCGGGCCACCCACGCCCGCGAATTCGGCCTGCGGGAAGCGCGCGCGCAGCTCGGCGATGAGGCCGGCGCCGAGTACGTCGCCGGAGGCTTCACCGGCGACGAGCGCGATGCGCAACTGGCCGGATGGCGGGGTTCGGGAGTCGGATGAGGTCACGGCCGGTGTACCAGGGGAACGCCGTCATTGTGCGCCGGGGATGGCGGCTTCGCCATGCCGGTGCCGGGTCTCAGCGCAGCAGCGGGCGCTCGCCGCGCTCGATGAAGTCCAGGAACGCGCGGACGTCGTCGCTGCCGCTGGCCAGTTCGGCGAGTTGGGCCTTGGCGTCGGCGAGGTTCGCGCCGGACATGTACAGCGTCCGGTAGGCGCGCTTGATCGCTGCGACGCGCTCGGCGTCGAAGCCGCGGCGCTTGAGGCCTTCGCTGTTGATGCCGCGTGGCCGGCCGTAGTCTTCCTGCGCCACCATGAGGTAGGGCGGCACGTCGCCGTTGACGAACGCGCCCATGCCGATGAAGGCGTGGGCGCCGATCCGGCAGAACTGATGCACGCCGGCGAAACCGCTGAGGATGACGTGGTGGCCGACCTCGACGTGGCCGGCCAGCGTGGCGTTGTTCGAGAACACGCAGTCGTCGCCGACGATGCAGTCGTGCGCGACGTGGACGTAGGCCAGGAACCAGTTGCGGTGGCCGATGCGGGTGATCCCGCCGCCGCTGCCGGTGCCGCGGTTGATGGTGACGAACTCGCGGATCATGTTGCCGTCGCCGATCACCAGTTCGGTGCGTTCGCCGGCGAACTTCTTGTCCTGCGGATCGCCGCCGATCGCGGCATGGCCGTGGATGCGGTTGTCGCGACCGATGCGGGTCGGGCCGTGGATGCTGCAATGCGGTCCGATGCGCGTGCCGTCGCCGATCTCCACCTCCGCGCCGATTACCGTGAACGGCCCGATCTCGACGTTCGCGCCGATCCGGGCGTCCGGATGGACGCTGGCCAGCGGGCTGATCGTGGCTGCGCCGGTGGTCATGCCTGGTTCTGGCCTTCCGCGCAGAGGATCTCGGCGCGCGCCGCTTCCTTGCCGTCGACGCTGGCGATGCCTTCGTACAGGGCCATGTTGCGGATGCGGCGCTTCAGCGAAACGTGCAGGTCGACGCGATCGCCGGGGACGATCATCCGGCTGAAGCGCGCGTTGTCGACCTTGACCAGGTAGAACAGCTTGTCTTCGCAGGGGGCGTCGCCGCCGAGGCGCTTGGTCAGCTGGTAGAGGACGCCGCCGGCCTGGGCCAGGGCTTCGATCACCAGCACGCCGGGCATGACCGGCTGCGACGGGAAGTGGCCTTCGAAGAACTCCTCGTTGCCCGAGACGTTCTTGTAGGCATGGATGCTCTGGCCCGGCTCGAACGCGACGACGCGGTCGACGAGCAGGAAGGGGTAGCGGTGCGGCAGCAGTTTCTTGATTTCGTTCGCGCCGATGGGCAGCGAGATCGCCTGGCAGGGCTCGGTCGACGTCATTGGGGTTCCTTGTTGCGCGCGGCGGCCTGGCGGGCCAGCGCGTCGAGCTGTTTGAAACGGGCGGCGCTCTTGCGCCAGCTGCGGTTGTCCATGAGCGGCGTTCCGGACGAGTATTCGCCTGGTTCGCGGATCGAACTGGTGACCAGGCTCATGGCGGTGACCACCACCCGGTCGCAGACGTCCAGATGGCCAAGGATACCCGCGCCGCCGCCGATCAGGCAGTAGCGGCCGATCGTGGCGCTGCCGGCGACGGCCGAGCAGCCGGCCATCGCGCTGTGCGCGCCGATTCGGACGTTGTGGCCGATCTGGATCTGGTTGTCGAGGCGCACGTCCTCTTCCAGCACGGTGTCGTCCAGAGCGCCGCGGTCGATCGTGGTATTGGCGCCGATCTCGCAGTCATCGCCGACGACCACGCCGCCAAGTTGCGGCACCTTCAGCCAGCGTCCGTGGTCCATCGCCAGCCCGAAACCGTCCGCGCCGAGCACGGCGCCCGGATGGATCAGCACCCGTTTGCCCAGGCGGACGCGGCGTACCAGGCTGACGTTCGCGACCAGTTCGCAAGCTGCGCCGACGACGCAGTCCTCGCCGATCACGCAGCCCGGGCCGACGATCGCGCCGGCTTCGACGCGCGTCCGCGCCCCGATGCTGACGAAGGGGCCGATGCTGGCTTCGGGCGAGACCTCGGCCGAGAGATCGACCACCGCCATCGCATGCACGCCGGGCACGGCGGCCGGGCGGACGTCGAACAGCGCGGACATCTTCGCGAACGCCGCGTAGGGATCCTTCGCGATCAGCGCGTTGCCGGCGAAGCCTTCCGCGTCCTCCGCGCGCATGACCACCAGCCCGGCGCCGGTCGCGGCGAGCTGGCTGCGGTAGCGGGGATTGGCGAGGAAGGCGAGCTGGTGCGCGCCCGCGCGGGCGAGGGTGGCGACGCCTTCGATGCGCCACGCGGGATCGCCGCGCAGTTCGAGGTCGAACCGCGCGGCGAGGTCGGCTGCGGAATGAGTGGCGGACACGGGACGCTCCGTCCGAGGATCAGAGCGCCGCGATTAGAACGCGCCGCCGAAGGTGAACTGCAGGCGTTCCAGTTCGTCGGTTTCCTCGCTGCGCAGCGGGAAGGCGTAGCTGATCGAGATCGGGCCGACCGGTGCGCGCCACAGCAGGGCCACGCCCGCCGACGCGCGCAGCTCGCCTGCATCGAAGCTGTCGATGTCCTTGAAGACGTTGCCGAAGTCCAGGAACGCCGAGACGCGGGCGGCCGGGCTGTCGAGCAGCGAGGGGAAGAACATTTCCAGCGAGCCCACGGTCTTCAGCGCGCCGCCGATCGGCTGGCGAACCGCGCTGCCGAGCGAGAAGTCGACCGGGCCGAGGGTGTTGTCGCGGAAACCGCGCACCGAGCGCACGCCGCCAGCGTAGAAATTCTCGAAGAACGGCAGGCCGGTGGCGACCAGCGCATCGTTGAGGGTCGCGTTCGGACCGCAGTCCGCATCGGAATACTGCTTGGTCGGACGCGGCGGACGGTTGCCGCGCGCTTCGCAGATCAGCTGCACCTTGTCCGAGCCGTAGCTGTCGCCATAGCCGAGCTGGAAGCGCGTGTTCAGCACCAGGGCGCGGTTGAGCGGCCAGTACTTCGAGAACTCGTAGTTGAGCTTGTAGTACTCGGCGGTCGAACCGGGCAGGGTGATTTCGGCCGAGACGCGCTGGTAGGTGCCGCGCGTCGGGGTGAAGAAGTCGTTGCGGGTGTCGCGCGCCCAGCCCAGTTCCGCTCGCCAGGCATGGAACGTGCGCTGGCCGATCGCATCGATGTAGCGGTTGACGCTGACCGGCGATGCGGTGGGGAAGGTGAAGATCTCGTTGCGATCGATGCCGAACACGAGCGAGACGGTGTCGTTCTCGGTGATCGGCACGCCCAGGACGGTCTGCGCCGCGGCGCTGGTCGTCGAGTACTGGGCGGTGTTGAAGTCGGAGTTGTCGAACTCGCGCCACCACAGGTTGTAGCCCAGCGACATGCCCGAGTCGGTGAAGTACGGGTTGAGGAACGAGAACGAGTAGCGCTGCAGGTAGCTGCTGCGCTGCACTTCCACGCTGACCTGGTTGCCGGTGCCGAGGAAGTTGTTCTGAGACAGCTGGATCGTGGTGTTCAGGCCCGACAGCTGCGAATAGCCCAGGCCGAAGGTGAAGCTGCCCGAGGTGGTTTCCTTCACGCTGACGACCACGTCGACCTGGTCGTTGGTGCCGGCGACCGGCTCGGACTCGACCTGCACCGAGCCGCTCTCGAAGAAGCCCAGGCGCTGCAGGCGGACCTTGGAACGGTCGATCGCGGCCTGCGAGTACCACGCGCCTTCGAACTGGCGCATTTCGCGGCGCATCACTTCGTTGGAGGTGCGGGTGTTGCCCTTGAAGACGATGCGGCGCACGGTCACGCGCGGACCCGGGATGACCTGCAGGGTCAGGGCGACGGTGCGCTTCTCGCGGTCGATTTCCGGGATCGGCTTGACCTCGGCGAACGCGTAGCCGACGTTGCCGAGCGCGGCCGTGATCGAGTCGGAGGTCAGTTCCAGCAGCGAGCGCGAGAAGGTCTGGCCCGGGCGCACCAGCTGGTAGAAGTCGATCTGTTCCTTCGACAGCACGGTGTCGCCGGTGATCTTCACGTCCGAGATCGTGTACACCTCGCCTTCGGTGATGCCGAGGCTGATGTACATGTCGCGCTTGTCGGGGCTGATCGACACCTGGGTGCCGGTCTCGGCGAAGTCGACGTAGCCGCGGTCGAGGTAGAAGTTGCGCAGGCGCTCGAGGTCGCCGGTGAGCTTCTCGCGCGAGTACTGGTCGTCGCGGCGGTACCAGCTCAGCCAGTTCGTCTCGTCCGATTCCCAGGACTTGCGCAGCTCCTTCTCTTCGAAGGTTTCGTTGCCGAGCAGGTTGATGTGGCGGATGCGCGCGGCCTTGCCTTCGTCGATGGTGATGGTCAGGTCGATGCGGTTGCGATCCAGGCGCGTGATCTTCGGGGTGATCTCGACGTTGTACTTGCCGCGGTTGTTGTAGGCGCGGTTGAGTTCGAGGGTCACGCGATCGAGGGCGAGGCGGTCGAAGGTCTCGCCTTCGGCGATGCCGATTTCCTTGAGGTTGCGGGTCAGGTCCTCGGTCTTGAGGTCCTTGTTGCCGGTGATCGTCAGCGTGTTGATCGCCGGGCGCTCGGTGACCGTGACGACGAGGATGTCGCCTTCGCGGTCGAAGCGGATGTCCTCGAAGAATCCGGTCTTGTAGAGGGCGCGCATCGCTTCGCTGATGCGGCCGGAATCGATCTGGTCGCCGCGTTCGATCGGCAGGTACGTGAAGACGGTGCCGGCGCCGATGCGCTGCAGGCCGTCGACGCGGATGTCCGAGACGGTGAACGACGAGGGCGACGCCGAGGACGCGGCCTGTGCGAGCGAGGGCGGGGTGTGGAACGAAGCCAGGCTCGTGGCGAGGGCAAGGGCCAGCAGGCGGCGGGTGGGCGTGCGCGTCATCTAGTACGTCCGAAGGAGGGGCTTGGGGCGGGTGGTTCGGTTGGAGCGGTGGAGCGTCGAGCATCGCCTTGGCGGGCGTCAGTCACCGGTGTCGGACGCGTTCCCCGAGCGGCGGTCGCCGAGCGGGAGGTCGCGGCCGGGCATGGGCGACATCCGGGTCATCGGATCAGCCCCTGCAGGTCGTTGTAGAACGCGAGGCCCATGAGCCCCAGGATCAGCGCCAGCCCGACATACTGCCCGGCGGCCATCGCACGTTCGCTTAACGGACTGCCTTTGACCAACTCGATAAGGTAATACAGCAGCTGCCCCCCGTCCAAGACCGGGACCGGGAGCAGGTTGAGGACGGCCAGGCTGAGGCTGAGCAGGGCAAGCAGGCTGAGGTACCAGGCCAGGCCGTTCCGGGCGTAGGCATTGGCGGCCCGGGCGATGCCGATCGGGCCGGAGACGGTGTCCTTGGCCTCCATCCGGCCGCTGAAGGCGCGCTGGATCATGGCGAACAGCTCGCCGGTCTGGAATTTCGTCTCGCGCAGCGCGGCGGGCACGGCCTGCAGCGGGCCGTAGCGCAGGACCACGTCCTTGCGGGGTTCCGCCGGGGTCACGCCCAGGCGCCACTGGCCCGGGGGCGCCGGGTCCTTGCGCGGCACCACGGTGACGAAGCGGCGCCGACCCTCGCGCTCGATCTCGATCCGCGCGCTGCCCGCGGGCCCCGCTTTGGCGACCAGCGGCGCGATGTCGGCCCAGTTCGCGATCGGCGTGCCGTCGATCGAGAGGATGCGGTCGCCGGGCTGGAGCGTGCCGTGGCTGGCGCCTTCCGCCGGGACTTCGCCGACGACCGGCGGCGGGATGTCCTGGTGGCGCGGCACGATGCCGATCTGGCCTAGGGTGGCCTGCAGGTCGCCGCCGGCGGGCAGCCGCGAGAAATCCATCCGGCGCGTGCTTTCGGCGCCGTCTGCGCTGCGTACGACCACCGGCGTCGGGGCGCGGTCGAGGGCCGACGTGACGAGGGCCATGCTGGCCTCGGTCCAGGTCGGGGTCAGGCGGTCGCCGACCGAAACCAGGGTGTCGCCGGGGCGCAGGCCGGCCTGTGCGGCCACGCCGCCGACCTGGCCGAGGGTCGGTGCGTAATCGGGGCGGCCGATGACGAACATCAGCCAGAGCAGGCCGATGCACAGGACGAAGTTGGCGAGCGGGCCGGCGACGGCGATCAGCATGCGCTGGCCGACGGTCTTGCTGCCGTGGGCCTGGCTGCGTTCGGCCTCGGTGACTTCGCCGACGCGGTCGGCCAGCTCGTGTTCGCCGAGCATGCGGACGTAGCCGCCGAGCGGGATCGGCGCGACCGCCCATTCGGTGCCGTGACGGTCGGTGCGCATCCAGATCGGCTTGCCGAAGCCCACCGAGAAGCGCAGCACCTTCACCCCGCACCAGCGGGCGGCGAGGTAGTGGCCGAGTTCGTGGAAAGTGACGAGGATGCCGAGGGCGACGATCAGCCACCAGGCGGAAGCGAGGAATTCGGTCATGGCGTGGCCTCGCGGGAGATCGCTTCGCGCACGGCTGCGCGCGTGGCCGCGTCGGCGGCGAGCAGGGCATCGAGCGAATCGGCCGCAGCGTGGGGCATGCGTTGCAGGGCGTCTTCGACCAGTGCGGGGATGGACAGGAAAGCGATGCGGCCCTGAAGAAAGGCTGAAACCGCTTCTTCGTTCGCGGCGTTGAGCACGGCGGTGGCGCAGCCGCCGGCATCGAGCGCGTCGTAGGCGAGGCGCAGGCAGGGGAAGGCGTCGAGGTCGGGCGCCTCGAAATCCAGGCGGCCGTGCGCGAGCAGGTCGAGGCCGGCGACGCCGGAGGCGATGCGCTCGGGCCAGGCGAAGCCGACCGCGAGCGCGGTGCGCATGTCGGGCAGGCCCAGCTGTGCGAGCGTCGAGCCGTCGACGAATTCCACGAGCGAATGCACCAGGCTCTGCGGATGCACGAGCACGCCGATGCGGTCGCTCGGCAGGTCGAACAGATGGTGCGCCTCGATCACTTCGAGGCCCTTGTTCATCAGCGTGGCAGAGTCGACCGAGATCTTCGGCCCCATCGACCACTTCGGATGCGCCACCGCCTGCGCGGGCGTGACGCCCGCCAGTTCGGCCCGTGAACGTCCCCGGAACGGGCCGCCCGAGGCGGTGAGCTGGATGCGCTTCAGGCCGGCGCGGGCCTGGGCGTCCGGCAGGCACTGGAAGATCGCGTTGTGCTCGCTGTCGATCGGCACGATGTCGGCGCCGTGTTCGCGCACGGTGTGCATCAGCAGGTCGCCGGCGAGGACCAGCGACTCCTTGTTCGCCAGCAGCAGGCGCTTGCCGGCGCGGGCGGCGGCAAGGGTGGACGATAGCCCGGCGGCGCCGACGATCGCGGCGACCACGGTATCGGTGCCGGCATCGGCGGCCAGGGCGTCGATCGCAGCGTCACCGGCGTGCGCTTCGGTCTCCAGCCCGGCTGCGCGCAGGCCGTCGCGCAGGGCGGCATAGGCGGAGCCCTCGGCGACAGCGGCGTGGGCCGGACGGTGGATGCGGCACAGGTCGACGAGGGCGTCGACGTTGCGGCCGGCGACCAGCACCTCCGCGCGCAGGCGATCGGGATGGCGCGCGATCACGTCCAGCGCCGAAGTGCCGATGGAGCCGGTGGCGCCGAAGACGGCGACGCGCCTCATCGGAACGCTCCGCAGGCCGGGCGACGGGAAGGGGGCAGCATGCGCATGGCAGGGATCGACCGCATCACGGGCGTCAGGTTCAGAAGTCGAACAACAATTTGCCCAGCGCGAAGACCGGCAGCGCGGCGAGCACGCTGTCCACGCGGTCGAGCACGCCGCCGTGGCCGGGGATGAGGTTGCTGGAATCCTTCACGCCGACGTGGCGCTTGAGCAGGCTCTCGAACAGGTCGCCCACGACCGAGAACAGGATGGTCCACAGCGCGACCACCGCGATCGCCGGCAGCTGGCCCACGCTCGCGCCGGCCAGCGGTGCCGCGGCGACGGCGACGATCATGCCGGCCACTGCGCCGCCGATCAGGCCTTCGACGGTCTTGTTCGGGCTGATGCGCGGGCTGAGCTTGGTCCGGCCGAATTTCCTGCCGACGAAGTAGGCGCCGCTGTCGGCGGCCCAGACGATGGCCAGGGCCAGCAGCAGCCAGCGGTTGCCGTGCGGCTGGCTGGCATGGATCAGGGCGAGGGCGCACCAGGCCGGGATGATGCTGAGCGTGGCGGCGGCGAGCTTGAAGACGCGACCGTAGCGGGCGTGGTCCGAGCCGAAGTCGTAGAACCGCAGCCACAGCGTGGCCAGGCACCACCAGCCGACGCCGATCATCGTCATGATCTGGAACAGCACCAGCGATCCGCCGCTTTCCGAGCGCGAGGCCCAGACCAGGGCGACCATCAGCATCAGGTTCACCACCATCAGCACGCCGCGCGCGATGGGGTCCTCGATGTCGGTCAGTTTCAGCCATTCCCACAGCGCGATCAGGAAGGCCGCTGCGCTGACCGCCGCCATCCACGGCGTGGGCAGCAGCAGGACGGCGGTGATCGCCAGCGGGGCCATGACCAGGGCGGCCAGCGTGCGCGTCTTGGTCATGCGTCGATCCTGTCGGCGGAGGGAGGAGCGTCGGTGCCGGCCTGGGCCGAGCGGATCTGGGCACCGGTGAGGCCGAAACGGCGCTCGCGGTTGGCGAAATCGGCGAAGGCGGCGTCGAGCAGGGCGGTGTCGAGGTCCGGCCACAGCGTCTCGGTGAACCACAGCTCGGTGTAGGCCAGCTGCCAGAGCAGGAAATTGCTGATGCGGTGGTCGCCGCCGGTGCGGATGAACAGGTCGGGCGGCGGCAGGTCGGCCAGCGCCATGTGGCGGGCGACCGCGGCTTCGTCGATCTGCCCGGGGTGCAGGCGGCCTTCGGCGACCTCGACCGCCAGCGCGCGCGCGGCGTGGGCGATGTCCTGACGGCCGCCGTAGCTGGCGGCGATGGTCAGGTGCAGCGCGGTGTTGCCGGCGGTACGCACCTCGGCGTCGCGCATGCGCGCAACGATGTCGGGCTGGAAGCGGTCGCGTTCGCCGATGAAGCGCAGGCGCACGCCGCGACGGTGCAGCTCATCGACCTCGCGCTCCAGCGCGGCGAGGAACAGCTTCATCAGGCCGCCGACTTCCTCCTCGGGCCGTCCCCAGTTCTCGCTGGAGAAGGCGAAGAGGGTCAACGCCTCGACGCCGCGCGCCAGGCACACGTCGATGCAGACGTTGACCGCGCGCGCCCCGGCGCGATGACCGATCAGGCGCGGCCGCCGCCGGCGTTCGGCCCAGCGACCATTGCCGTCCATGATGACGGCGAGGTGGCGCGGGACCCCGGGATGCGGTGCGGCGGATTGTGGCGAAGGCATGCCGGAACGGGCCTCAGACGGCCATCAGTTCCTGTTCCTTGGCCTTGACCACCTCATCGACGTCCTTGATCGCCTTGTCCGTCAGCTTCTGGATCTCCTCCTCGCTGCGGCGCTCCTCGTCCTCGGTGATCTTCTTTTCCTTCAGCAGTTCCTTGATCTGCTGGTTGGCGTCGCGGCGGATGTTGCGGATCGCGACCTTGGTGTCCTCGCCTTCGCCGTGCACGTGCTTGGAGAGTTCCTTGCGGCGCTCCTCGGTGAGGGGCGGCAGGTTGATGCGGATGACGGTGCCGGCGGTGTTCGGGGTCAGGCCCAGGTCGGAGGCGTAGATGGCCTTCTCGACCGCGGCGACCATGTTCTTTTCCCACGGGGTGATCGTGAGCGAGCGGGCATCGGCGACGGCGATGCTGGCGACCTGCGACAGCGGCATGTCCGAGCCGTAGTAGTTGACCTTGAGGTGCTCGACCAGCGAAGGCGAAGCGCGGCCGGTACGGACCTTGGTCAGGGTGTGGCGCAGCGCGTCGATGCTTTTGGCCATGCGCGCCTGGGCGTCTTTCTTGATGTCGTTGAGCATGCCGGTGGGTCCTGTCTCGAATGGTGGGGCGACGGCGCCCCGCGCGCGGGGCGGCCGGAGGGCCAAGGTCGTCGATTATATGCGAAGCGGCGGGCCGGGCCGTCCGCGCATGGCCCTGGCGGTGACCATGCCTCCGCCCGGCGGTCAGTCGCGCGGCACCAGGCCGTGCGGCGCGCGGTCGTGGCGGTCGTGCTCGCAGGCCCGGCCGTGTTCGATCTGCAGGGTCGGGTGATTGATGCCGAACCGGGTGTCGAGGCCATGCACCACGGCGTCGATGAAGGCGTCGTGATCGTCCGTCGCCGGGCGCACGAGGTGCGCGGTCAGCGCGATCTCGCCCGCGCCCAGCGACCAGATGTGCAGGTGGTGGACCGCCTGGACGCCCGGCTGCTCCGCCAGCCAGGCATGGACCGCGCCCTGGTCGACATGGCGCGGTACGGCGTCCATCGCCGCTTCGAAGGCATCCCGGAGCAGCCGCGTGGCGGTGACCGCCACCACCACCGCCACCAGCAGGGCGGTGGCCGGGTCCAGCCAGCGCCAGTCGAACCAGAGCATGCCCAGGCCCGCCAGCACCGCTGCCAGCGATACGGCGGCGTCGCCGATCAGGTGCAGGAAGGCGCCACGCCGGTTGAGGTCGTGGCTGTGGCTGTGGCCGCCGTGGCCGTCGCGCATCAGCCAGGCCGCGCCGAGGTTGATCGCGATGCCGATCGAGGCGACCACGATGATCGGCATCGGCGGGATCTCCGGCGGCGAGGAGAACCGGCGCAACGCTTCCCAGCCCAGGGCGCCGCTGAAGCCGACCAGCAGCAGGGCGTTGCCGAGCGGCGAGAGCAGGGTGGCGCGTCTCCAGCCGTAGGTGTGGCGTTCGGTCGGCGCGCGGCGGGCCATCGATGCTGCGGCCCAGGCCATCGACAGGCCCAGCACGTCGCCGAAGTTGTGCAGTGCGTCGGAGAGCAGGGCCAGCGAATCGGTCCAGAAGCCGTAACCCGCTTCCAGCACGGTGTAGGCGAGGTTGATCAGGGTCGCGATCGCGAACGCGCGGGTACCGGTGGCGAAGCCGTGGCTGTGTCCGTGCCCGTGGTCATGCCCGTGCCCATGTTCATGTCCATGTCCATGTCCATGACCTGCATGGTCGTGCGCATGGCCATGGGCATGGCCGGCGTGGTCGTGCGAAGGATGGGGCGTGTGATGATCGTGCGCAGGCATGCCGGCATTCTGCGCCGCAGGGTGTTGCGGACACTATCCGCCCGAGTCTGCGCTCGCCCGTCCGCCCGTCGCGATGCGGCGGGCATTGACGAACAGCGCGATCGCCAGGAGCGCGAACAGCACCGACGCCCCCAGCAGCAGCGAGCCGCTGCCCACCGCGAGCCGATCGGTCAGCCAGCCGTACGGCCGGTCCCGCTGCGGCAGGCCGTACAGGCCCGGCAAAAGGATCAGTACAGCGCCGACCACGGCGCTGCACAGCGACGGGACCACGCCGAGCCACCAGACGATGCGCCTGGCGATCCGTGCGCGATGCCCATCATCCCCGTTGCTCCCGTCGCCCACCACGCATCACTCGCGCGTCAGGCGCTTGAGCAACGGCGTGGCCAGGAACAGCAGCGCGCCGGCGGCCAGACCGATCCACATCATCCGGGTGAAGACATCGGTGTACAGCGCCAGCGCCGCCGCCACGTCATATTTGCCGGCCGCATCCGGCTCGATCGCGGCCCAGGTGCCGAGACGGCCGGCGATGATCTCGCCGAAGGCCGAGAACAGGAACCACGCGCCCATCATCAGGCCCACGGCGCGCGGGATGGACAGTCGCGTCACCGCCGACAGGCCGACCGGCGAGAGCACCATTTCGCCCATCACCAGCACGGCATAGGCGAGGATCATCCACCACAGGCTGGTCTTGCCCGACTCGCCGGGATTGGCCGCTGCATACGCGAGGATGCCGAAGGACAGCCCGCAGAACACCAGGCCCCAGGCGAACTTCGCCGGATAGCTGGGATTGAGCCCGGCCTTGTCCAGCTTCGGCCAGAGCCAGGCGAAGGGGAAGCTGAACAGGATGACGCAGAGCGCGCCGATCGCCGTGGTCTGTCCGGCCGTCCACTCGATGCCGAAGGTGGTGCGATCCATGCCGATTTCGGCCATCAGCACCCACGGGCCGTAGGTCTGCTCGTAGAGGCCCCAGAACAGCGCGCTGACGGTGATCAGCACCATCAGCATGATCATCCCGCCCTTCTCGCTGCGCGACAGGCCCGAGAACATCAGCTTCACGAACCACACGTACAGCGCGGCGCCCATGACGACCGCGACCACCTCGGTCAGCGTGACCTGGTGTCCGCCCATCAAGGCGGTCAGCGGCCCGAAATCGATGCGGGTCTGCAGCACCTGCCACACGACCACCGTCAGCACCAGCGCCCCCAGGTAGATCAGCCATTCGCGCGACAGTCCTGCGAATGCCGCCGCCTTCAGCATCACCGGGTCGGCCGGCTCGGCGTGGTTGTGCAGGTGCTTCTGGCCGATGACGAACTGGATCAGGCCCAGTGCCATCATCACGCCGGCCAGCGCGAAGCCGTAGCCCCAGCCGATCTTCTCGCCGATCCAGGCGACGATCAGCGAGGAGAGGAACGCGCCGACGTTGATGCCCATGTAGAAGATGGTGAAACCCGAGTCCCGACGCGGATCGTCGGCGGAATAGAGGCGGCCGACGATCGTCGAGATGTTCGGCTTGAGGAAGCCGACCCCGACGCCGATCAGCGCCAGCGAGAAGTACATGACCTGGATCGCGAATCCGTCGCGCACCGCGTTGTCAGGGGTGGTGCCGGTGGCCGCGCTGCCGGTGTACGCCATGCCGAGCTGGCCGAGCACCAGCAGGATGCCGCCGAACAGCACGGCCTTGCGCATGCCGAGATAACGATCGGCGAGCAGGCCGCCGAGCAGGGGCAGGGCATAGGCCAGGCCGGCGTAGGTGCCCAGCAGCAGCGTGCCGTCGGCCTGGGCGAACAGGTGGTGCTTGACCAGGTACAGCAACAACAGCGCCTTCATGCCGTAGAAGGCGAAGCGCTCCCACATCTCGGTCATGAAGCAGACGTACAGGCCTTTGGGATGGCCGAAGAGTTCGTCCTGTGCGGACGCGGCGGGAGCGGTGTTGGACACGGCGGGTTCCGGGTGATGTGACCGGCGGAGTATGCCAGTCCCGGACACCCGGACGGCAAGGTATGCATGGTGGGCGGGCTATCCCGGGGGCGGCCGATCGGCCTACCATCGCGTTTTTCCCACGCTGCCCCATCGGAAAGCCCATGTCCCCGATCCGCTCCCCGCTGTGCCTGGCCCTGGCCGCCTGCCTGTGTTTCCCCATCGCCGCCCACGCTGCGCGCGGCCTCGAAGGTCGTGACCTGGCCAGCATGGACCGCTTCTCGTCGCCCACGCTCTCGCCCGACGGCCGCGTGCTGGTGTTCGCCAAACGCACGGTCGATCTGGATGCCAACAAGAGCAGCACCGGGCTGTGGATCCGCAATCTGGTGACGCGCGACATGGCGCCGCCGAAGCGCCTGACCCCCGAAGGCTGGAACGTCAATTCCCCGGCGTTCTCGCCGGACGGCAAGTCCGTGTACTTCCTCAGCGCGAAGTCCGGCAGCCAGCAGCTGTACGTGATGCCGGCCGCCGGTGGTGAGCCGAAGCAGGTGACCGACCTCCCGACCGACGTCGGCGCCTTCCTGCTCTCCCCGGACGGCAAGCGCGTGGCGCTGGCGGTGGAACTGTTCCCCGAGTGCAAGGGCGACCTCGACTGCTCGAAGCAGCGCGTCGATGCGCAGGCCGCGCGCAAGAGCACCGGCGTGCTGTACGACTCGATCTTCCTCCGCCACTGGGACACCTGGGCCGACGGCCGCCTCAACCGCATCGTCGTCGCATCGCTGCCGGCCGAAGGCGCGGTGAAGACCGGTACCCTGGTCGGCGCCGACGTGATCGGCGACGTGCCGTCGAAGCCCTTCGGCGACATGGGCGAAGTGGCCTGGTCGCCCGACGGTGGCCAGCTCGTGCTCTCGGCGCGCAAGTCCGGTCGCATGGAGCCCACCAGCACCAACTTCGATCTCTACCTCGTCTCTGCCGACGGCAGCGGCACGGCGAAGAACCTCACCGCCGCCAACCCGGCCTGGGACACCGGCCCGGTGTTCTCGAAGGACGGCAAGACCCTCTATTACCGCGCGATGAAGCGCCCGGGCTTCGAGGCCGACCGCTTCGCGCTGATGTCGATGGACCTCGCCAGCGGCAAGACCCGCGAGATCGCGTCGAAGTGGGATGCCTCGGCCGACGGCATCACCCTGTCCGCCGACGGCAAGTCGATCTACACCACCGCGCAGGAACTCGGCCGCCACCCCCTGTTCTCGGTGTCGATCGCCAATGGTGAAGTGACCTCGATCCACAAGGACGGCTCGGTGTCGGCCTTCCAGCTGGCCGGCAACACGCTCGCGCTCTCGGTCAACTCGATGAAGACCGGCGACGTGATCTACACCACCACTGCCGATGCGAAGGCGCCGCTGCGCAAGATCACTCCGAACGCAGGCGAATTGCTGCCCGACGTGCGCTTCGGCGACTACGAGCAGTTCTCGTTCCCGGGCTGGAACGGCGAAACCGTCTACGCCTATGTCGTGAAGCCCTGGAACTACGAGGAAGGCAAGACCTATCCGGTCGCCTTCCTGATCCATGGCGGCCCGCAGGGCAGCTTCGGCGACGGCTGGAGCTACCGCTGGAACCCGCAGACCTACGCCGGTGCCGGCTACGCCTCGGTGATGATCGATTTCCACGGCTCCACCGGCTACGGCCAGAAGTTCACCGATTCGATCAGCGGCCACTGGGGCGATCGTCCGCTGGAAGACCTGCAGAAGGGCTGGGCGGCGGCGCTGAAGAAGTATCCGTTCCTCGACGGCGATCGCACCTGCGCGCTGGGCGCCAGCTACGGCGGCTACATGGTCAACTGGATCGCCGGCAACTGGTTCGATGCGAAGGGCGATTCGCCGTTCAAGTGCCTGGTGAACCACAACGGCGTGTTCGACACCCGCTCGATGGGCCTGGTCACCGAGGAACTGTGGTTCACCGAATGGGAATTCGGCGGCACCGTGCACGACAAGCCGGAGAACTACGAGCGCTTCAACCCGGCGCGCCATATCCACAAGTGGAAGGTGCCGATGCTGGTGGTCGCGGGCCAGAACGACTTCCGCGTGCCGATCGACCAGAGTCTGTCGACGTTCACCGCGCTGCAGCGCAAGGGCATCGACTCGCAGCTGCTGTACTTCCCGAACGAGAACCACTGGGTGCTCAAGCCGCAGAACAGCATCCACTGGCACGAGACCGTGAAGGCCTGGCTGGACAAGCACACCGGCCAGTGATCGCCGCCGCCGCGGCGTTCGCGGCGTCCGCAACGCGAAAAGCCCCGGGCATGCCCGGGGCTTTTCGTTTGCCGCGCGGGGGAGGTGCGCGTCAGTTCAGCGGGCAGCCCTGGTTGTTGTACGCATCCAGGGTCGCGGCCAGGCCGAGCATCACGTCGCGGTCGTTGCTGTTGAGCGCGAAGGTCACGAACTGCTGCACGTCGCTGCGGCTCAGGCGGTAGTCGACCCGCGACGAACCGGCGTTGAGCAGCGCGGCCACGGCCTGCTTCTGCAGCAGTCGCTTCGCGCCCTCGACGCCCGGGCCGCCCTTGTACTCCAGCGCATTGATCAGGGTGTCGGCGTACGCGTTCGGGCCGAAGTAGTTCCGCAGGCCGTGGCTGGTGGCGATGTCGGCCGGCCAGGACGCGAAGTGCTGGCTCTGCTTCCAGTAGCCCAGGGTGCATCCGTTGAAATTCTGCTGCGGCAGCGAATAGCAGAACGTGGCGCTGCGCAGGGGTTCGTAGGCCGGCTTCACCAGCGGATCCGGCTGGACGAGGTTGCCGTGCAGGTTGCGATCGGTGTCGACGATCGGGTCGTAGCTGTACGCGAACCCGCCGTTCTGGCCCTGGATGATCACATGGTGGATCGACTGGCCGGTGCTGTACTGGTACCAGTCGAGGATCGGGCCATTGGTGGTGTTGTAGTAGATCGTGGCCAGTTCGAGCGTGCCGTCGGTGTGCATCGCCGGACCGTCGGGCAGCGGCGTGACGGTCATTTCGCGCAGGATGTGCGCGGTATCGAAATCCCTGCAGCTGAAGCCCGCCGGGACCGGCGTGGGCGTGCCGATGGGATAGCCGCTGGCGGCGGCCTGGGTGGTGGTCAGCGCGACGGCCAGCGTCGCGGCGGCGGCCATGGCGTGGGTGCGCAGGCGCGCGGACGGCGAGAACTTCATGGAGGGGCCCCTGTGGATTCGAGTGCGCCGTCCTGGCGGTCTGCTGCGTCCTGCGGGAATGAAAACGTGATCAATATAACAAAACGGACGTGATATGCCTCATGAAAACCCGCCATGTGCACCCGGAGATACCTTCGTTGCGGATTTCGTGCGAATGGCGGGCCGGTGTCGGTCAGCGTCCCGCGGATGTCGATGGACGCAACGTGCCTGCCATGGCGGCCTGCGATCGCGGCGTGCACCCGCGCCTGCCCTCGGGCATGATCCGGGGCCGTTCCGCCTCCGAGCTTCCTGCCCATGGCCGCACCCGATACCGCCATCGCCACCCCGCCCCCGATGATCGCCAACGATGCCGTGGTCCTCGGCATGCTCGCCGTGATCCTCGGCTTCGTCTTCTGGAGCTCGTCGCGGAGCGAGGGGTTCTGGAAGAAGTTCTACGGCATCGTGCCGGCGCTGCTGCTCTGCTACTTCCTGCCGGCGCTGCTGAATTCCTTCGGCGTGATCGACGGCAAGGCCTCGGGCCTGTATCCGATGGCCCGCGACTACCTGCTGCCCAGCGCACTGGTGCTGCTGTGCGTGGCCATCGACTTCAAGGCGATCCTGCGCCTCGGGCCGAAGGCGGTCATCATGTTCCTCACCGGCACGGCGGGCGTGATGCTCGGCGCGGTCGTGTCGCTGCTGGCGATGCAGGCCATCCATCCCGAAACCGTGGCGGGCGAGACCTGGCGGGGCATGACCACCGTCGCCGGCTCCTGGATCGGCGGCGGCGCCAACCAGGCGGCGATGAAGGAGGTCTACGAAGTCGACGCCACCCTGTTCGGACAGTTCGCCGCCGTGGACGTGCTGGTGGCCAGCCTGTGGATGGCGGTACTGCTGTTCCTCGCCGCGCGCAGTGAGGCCTTCGACCGCTGGACGCGCGCCGACACCTCGGCGATCGAGGAGGTGAAGAAGCGCATCGAGAGCTACCAGAGCGAGCATGCGCGCAATCCCTCGCTGACCGACCTGATGATCATCCTCGCGGTCGGCCTGGGCGCGACGGGCCTGTCGCATGCGATCACCGATCCCACCGTCGCGTGGATCAAGTCGCTGCCCGCCGAATGGAAGCTGGAGGAATACAGCCTGACCGCGAAGTTCTTCTGGATCACGATCCTCGCCACCACCTTCGGCCTGCTGCTCAGCTTCACCCGCGCGCGCAAGCTCGAAGGCGCCGGCGCGTCGAAGATCGGTTCCGTCATGCTCTACGTGCTGGTCGCCACCATCGGCATGCAGATGGATCTCGGCGCATTGATCGAACGTCCGTGGTTGTTCGGACTGGGCGTGATCTGGATCTGCGTCCACGGCGGCCTGATGCTGCTGATGGCCAAGCTGATCCGCGCGCCGCTCTTCTTCATGGCCGTGGGCTCGCAGGCCAACATCGGCGGCGCCGCATCGGCCCCCGTGGTCGCCAGCGCCTTCCACCCCTCGCTCGCCCCGGTCGGCGTGCTGCTTGCCGTGCTCGGCTACGCCCTGGGCACCTACTGCGCCTACATCGTCGGGCAGATCCTGATGCGGATGGCCTGATGCGCATGGCCTGATGCGCATGGCTTGATCGCCAGCGAGACGCGCAACGAAAAACGGGCCGCATCATGCGGCCCGTTCTCGTGTTGCCCTGGCGAAGCGCCTTACTTCGATGCGGTCGCCGGTGCTGCCGTCCCGGCCGGGCGGCCGCGGATGTGGCGTGCGAAGAAGTTCAGCATCTCGGTGTACAGCTTCAGGTTGTTCTCTTCCTTGTAGAAGCCGTGCATTTCGCCGCTCTGGATGATCATGCCCTCCGGCGGGTTGCCGGCGTTGATCAGCGCCTTCTGCATCGCCTCGGTGTTCTCGGGCGGGCAGCGCGCGTCGCGTGCGCCGGCAGCGAGGTAGACCGGGATCTTGATCTTGTCGGCGTGGTTCACCGGCGACATCGCGGCGCGCTCTTCCTTGGTCTTGCCCAGCGCGCGCAGCATGTAGCGCCGGCCGCCTTCGGACTCGCTGGTGTCGCTCCTGGTCATCTGGATCTCGGCGTCGTAGGCGCCCACGTAGCCGAACGCGCACTTGAACATGCCGGGCTCGCGCGCGGGGGCCATCATCGAGGCGTAGCCGCCAAAGCTGCCGCCGTAGATGCAGATGCGGTCCTTGTCGGCGTAACCCTGCTGGATGGTCCACTTCGTGGCATCGATGATGTCGTTCATGATGTCCGTGGCCCAGGTGCCGTAGCCCTTGTCCGAGAACGCCTTGCCGAAGCCGCCGGAGCCGCGGTAGTTGACCTGCAGCACCGCGTAGCCGCGACTGGCGAACAGCTGGGTTTCCCAGTTGAAGCCCCAGTTGTCGCGCGGGCCGATCGGGCCGCCGTGCACGTTGACGATCATCGGCAGGTTCTTGCCGTCGCTGCCGTTGGGAATGGTCAGGTAGCCGTAGATCCTGAGGCCATCGCGGGTCGTCAGCGAGATCGGCTTCACGCTGCCCATGCGTTCCGGGTCGATCCACTGGCGGTTGCGCATCAGGAAGCGCGCCTTGCCGGTCGTGCGGTCGTACAGGTACAGCTCGCCCGGATTGCGATCGTTGCTCACCGAGACCACGATCTGCTTGCCGTCGCGGGTCGCGCTGCTGAAGTTCACGAACTTGTCCGGGAAGGCTTCCGCCAGCGACGCATAGATCGCCGTGTCCGGATGATCGCCTTCGATCACGGCGACCTTCGGCTTGCCGGCTTCGGTGACGACCGCCAGGATGGTTTCCCGGTCGGCCGACATGATGTAGCCCGACGGATCCGACACCGGGTCCTGGAACAGCGATTTGAACTCGCCCGTCGTGGCATCGATGATGCCGAACGCTTCCGGCGCCTTGCCGTCGCTCTGCGTGGCATAGATGCGGCCGTCGGCCGCGGTGCCCATGACCGACAGCATCTTGCCCGAGGACTTGGAGCTGTTGATCAGCGTCCACTTGCCGTCGTCGCCGCGTCGGTGGAGTTCGTTGGTCTGGTCGTAATTGCCCTGCGCATCTTCGTCGTCGTAGCAGATGGCGTAGCGCACGGCCTTGCTCTGGTCGAGCGCCAGCTCGCAGTTCTCGCGCGGCGCGCGGCCCAGCGACTTGCGGCGGCCGCTGATCGTGTCGAACAGCACGACCTCGGTGCCGGCGCCTTCCGCAGAGCGCGGCGTGGTCACCTGCATCAGCACGTTGGTGTCGTCGTCATCGAGCGTGTCGAGCAGCGAGAAACGGGCATTGCCGACGGCCTTGCCGCGCTGGGTCGCGTCGCGCGTGCCGTAGAACACGAGGGGACGTGGCTGCGAGCCGTCGGCATTCACGCCGTACCACTCGCCGGTGCCGAAAGGCTGCGCGAAGCGTCCGACCTTGCGGATCGAGCTGAACAGCAGGCGCTCCGGGCTGGTCCAGTAGAAGGCGCCGATGCTCTTTTCGTCCGGCAGCTGGTTGACCTTGACGATGCTCATGTCCTTCGTGCGCATCACCACCAGCACGTCCTGGCCTTCCTTGTCGACGGTCATCGCGAGGTAGTCGCCGTTGGGCGAGATCCGCACGCTGCTGTAGGTGGGATGGCGCACGAAATCCTGCACAGGGATATCGGCGGGCTGGGCGGCGGAAGCGATCTGCGAAGCGCCGGCGAGGGCGAGCGCTAGAAGAGTTCGAAGCATGTGGGTCCCCGGAAGATGTTGCACGTACGAATCAGGTCTGGATCGCCGGGGGCGCGGTGGAGTGCGGTCCCTGGCTGACCTCTGATCCTAGTGCATTTCGCGGAAAACCGACCGTGCCGGACGTCGCGGTGGTTGCGGTCGCGCGCGCCGCCGGGCCCTCAGCGCCCCGCTTCGATGTGGTCGCGGACGTAGCGGTCCAGCAGGCGGATGCCGAAAGCGGATGCGCCGGTGGGCATCGTCGGCAGGGCGCCGTCGTCGCGCCACGCCATCGAGGCGATGTCCAGGTGCGCCCAGGCCACGCCCGGCTGCACCCAGGCGCCGATGAAGTGCGCGCCCACGCCGGCGCCGGCCCGGCCGCTGCTGCCGCCGTTGCGCAGGTCGGCGATCGGGGATTCTAGGTCCTTCGCGTAGCTCGGATGCAGCGGCAGGCGCCACAGCTCCTCGCCGGAGCTGCGGCCGGCGGCGAGCAGGGCGTCGGCGAGCGCATCGTCGCGGCTGAACAGGCCCGCGTATTCGTCGCCCAGCGCGGTCGAGACCGAGCCGGTCAGCGTGGCCACGTCGACCAGCACGCGCGGCTTGTCGCGGGTCTGCACGAACCACATCGCATCCACCAGCACCATGCGGCCCTCGGCATCGGTGCTCATGATCTCGTAGGTCTTGCCGCTCATGGTGCGGATCACGTCGCCAGGGCGGATCGCGGTGCCGGACGGCATGTTCTCGGCCAGCGCCGCCACCGCGATCGCGTTGACCTTCGCGCGACGCTTCGCCAGGCCCAGCACGGTGCCGGTGACCGTAGCCGCGCCGGTCATGTCGTACTTCATCCGCCACATGTTCTCGCCGGGTTTGATCGAGATGCCGCCGCTGTCGAAGGTGATGCCCTTGCCGACGAAGGCCACCGGCGCCTCGCCGGCGGCGGCGCCGCGATAGCGCACCACCAGCAGGCGCGGCGGCCGGGCGCTGCCCTGGCCCACGGCGAGCAGCGACTGCATCTTCAGGCGCTCCATCGCCGGCACGTCCAGCACTTCGATCTCCACGCCCGGCACGCCCGCGAACGCGGCGCGCGTGCGCTCGACGAAGCTCTCCGGGTAGATCACGTTCGCCGGCTCGGTCACCAGGTCGCGGGCGAAACGCACGCTGTCGGCGACCGGGCGCCATTGCGACGTCCATGTCGAGCGCGCGGCCTCCGGGTCGCCCACGCGCAGCACCAGCGTGCCCTGTCCGGGTTTCGGTGCGTCGCCGCTTTCCGTCTTGTAGATTCCGAACCGGTATTCGCCGAGCGCCGCGCCGAAGGCGAGATGCGCGCCGCCCGCCGCCAGGCCGGCCTCCGGCCACAGCAGCTCGATGCGCGGCGCCTTGCTCGATGCCCCGGCGTTGCCGGCGAGCGCGCCGATGTCTTCGAGCAGGCGCGGCGTGATTGCTTCGTCGCCGCGCCCGATCACCATCACCTGGCTGTAGGGCCCGATGCCGTGCAGGTTCAGCGTGGTGCCGCGCTTGCCTTCGAACGCGGCCGAAGCCACGGCCCGCGCCAACGAACCGCCACTGGCGCGATCCACGTCGAGGAAGGCGCGATCCTGCGTGCCGCCCTGGCGCATCGTCAGCACCACCGCGCCATCGCTCGGCACGGCATAGGCCGCGAAATCCGGCGTGCGCTGGGCCAGCGCGGCCGGCGGCAGCCAGGCGACGGCCAGCGCGAAGAGGAGGGCGGGCAGGCGGGCATTGCGGTGGGTCTGCGACTGGAGCTTGCGCATCACGGGGTCTCGCGAAGGGACGATGGTGGGCGCAGCGGCGAGGCCGGCTGCGCGACGGTCGGGCGGCAACGCTAACCGCAGCCTCCCAAAGGCTACCTTGCCGATGGTCATGCTTACGTCGGCCGGGATGGAAACCGCCAAGGTCCGCGCAAGCGCATGGGCAAGCCCACGCCTCAGCAGCAGCGCGAGGCCCCGCGCCCGTAGCGCGCCTGCATGCGGTCGGCGAAGAAGGCCTCGCGGTCCAGCGGCTCGCGGTCGGGATGGACCCGGCGCATGTGCGCCAGGTACACGTCGTAGTCCGGCACGCCCACGATCAGGCGGCCGGTCTGGGCCAGGAAACGCCAGAGCGCGCGGACGCGCTCAGCGAACGGCATCGAGCGCGACATACTCGTTCTCCAGCGCCGTCGGCCCCTGCGCGCGGTGCGCGGCCAGCATTGCGCGGATCGCGAACGCCAGCATCAGCACCACCACGCCCATGAACAGCACGCACAGCGCCGCGTCCAGCTGGTTGTTGAAGACCACGCGCTCCATGTCCTTCAGCGATTTCGCCGGCGCCAGCACCTCGCCGCGCGCGAGCGCATCGCCGAACTTGCTTGCATTCGCGAGGAAGCCGATCTTCGGGTCGGGATGGAACAGCTTCTGCCAGCCGGCGGTCATCGTGCACACCAGCAGCCAGACCGTCGGCAGCGCCGGGATCCACAGGTAGCGCGTGCGCTTCATCTTCACCATCGCCACGCACACGAAGATCAGCGCCATGCTCGCCAGCATCTGGTTGGCGATGCCGAACAGCGGCCACAGCGTGTTGATGCCGCCCAGCGGATCGACCACGCCCTGGTAGAGGAACCAGCCCCAGCCGGCGACCGCCAGTCCGGTGCAGACGATGTTCGCCGTCCAGCTCTCGGTGCGGCGGAAGGGCTCGTACACCGTGCCGATCACTTCCTGGATCATGAAGCGCGCCACGCGCGTGCCCGCGTCCAGCGTGGTCAGGATGAACAGCGCTTCGAACAGGATGGCGTAGTGGTACCAGAACGCCATCATCCCGCTGCCGCCGACCATGCCGTGCAGGATCTGCGCCATGCCCACCGCCAGCGTCGGCGCACCGCCGGTGCGTGAGAGGACGGTCGATTCGCCGATCTCCACCGCCGTCGCGCTCAGCATCTCCGGCGTGATCACGAAGCCCCAGCCCGAGATCGTCTGCGCCGCCGATTCCACGGTGGTGCCGATCAGGGCAGGGGGCGAGTTCAGCGCGAAATACAGGCCCGGGTCCAGCACGCAGGCCGCGATCAGCGCCATCACCGCGACGAAGGCCTCCATCAGCATGCCGCCGTAGCCGATCATCCGCGCGTCGCGCTCGTTGTCGAGCATCTTCGGCGTGGTGCCGCTGCTGATCAGCGCATGGAAGCCGGACACCGCACCGCAGGCGATCGTGATGAACAGGAACGGGAACAGCGAGCCCGAGAACACCGGGCCTGTGCCGTCGACGAACTTCGTCAGCGCCGGCATCTTCAGCTCCGGCATCGCCACGCCGATCGCCACCGCCAGCAGCAGCACCGTGCCGATCTTCAGGAACGTGCTCAGGTAATCGCGCGGCGCCAGCAGCAACCACACCGGCAGCACCGCCGCCACGAAGCCGTAGGCGATCAGCATCCACGCCAGCGCCTTGCCGTCGAAGGTGAAGGCCGGACCCCAGGTCGGCGAATTCGCCACCCACTCGCCCACCCAGATCGAGACGAGCAGCAGGACCAGGCCGAGGATCGACACTTCCATGATCCGGCCCGGTCGCAGCCAGCGCAGGTACACGCCCATCAGCAGCGCGATCGGGATGGTCATCGCCACCGTGAACGTGCCCCACGGGCTGACCGCCAGCGCCTTCACCACCACCAGGCCCAGCACCGCCAGCAGGATCACCATGATCGCGAGGATGCCGATCATCGCCACGCTGCCCGCCGCCTTGCCCAGCTCGCTGCGGATCATGTCGCCCAGCGACCGCCCGTCGCGGCGCACCGACAGGAACAGCACCATGAAGTCCTGCACCGCACCGGCCAGCAGCACGCCGAACAGGATCCACAGCATCCCCGGCAGGTAGCCCATCTGCGCCGCCAGCACCGGCCCGATCAGCGGCCCCGCACCCGCGATCGCCGCGAAGTGGTGTCCGTACAGCACGCGCTTGTCGGTCGGCACGTAGTCCAGGCCATCGTTGCGCCGCCACGCAGGCGTCGCCCGCGTCGGGTCCAAGCCCAGCGCCTTCTCCGCGATGTACTTCGAATAGAACCGGTAGCCGATGGTGAAGATCGACACCGCCGCCGCCACCACCCAGAACGCGCTGATGGTCTCCCCGCGCGACAGCGCCACCGTGCCCAGACAGAACGCCGCGAACAGCGACAACAGCGCCCAACCCGCGTACTTCGCCACAGCCATGCCTCACTCCCCGGTTGCCCGGCCCTCCCGGCCGAAGGCGGAAGGGTGGCCCGGATGGCCGGGCCGGTCAATCGAGCCCATCCCTCCGCTTTGTAGGAGGGCCTTCAGGCCCGAGCTCTTCCGCACGGTTACGAAGCGAGCCCTCACACCGCCCATCGCACGCCCACAACATCCATACACCCCCGCATGCCCCCCGCATCCGTCCCGAACCAGCGCCCGTAAGCTGTCCCCGAGCCACAGCACCCACCACACCCACCTTCCATCCGCAGGACGCCCCCATGAACGCATCCACCGCAACGCCCCGACCCGCCCGCTGGCGCTGGCCGGTCCTCCTCGGCTGGATCCTCCTGTGC
>SCMT01000036.1 GCA_005502915.1 Lysobacteraceae bacterium 2PB
ACCACCATCGCCCGCATCGATCGCTGGCCGGCCTGTCGCCGGTCGCCTTCGCTCGGGCACAATCCCCGTCAACCTCTACTTCTGCATGACTCGAAGAAACGAGGACGCTTCAATATGAAGCTTGAACATCAGGCGCCATGCTTTGCTGGCTTCTGTTTGCAAACTGTGACCGCATCTGCCCACCAGCCTCCTCTCTCAAACGAGCATAGAAAAAGACTGTCGGTTGCCGATGACACCTTTAGAGCCTGATGATCAGGTCCGACGTGCTGGAGTGAGACCTCTTGCCCGACCAGGCCGGCCCAGATGGCGGAATCAGAGACATCGAAGTCCATTAGCCGCGTTTCTGGCACGAAGTGAGACGCATCCTTGATGCCGATCGCGTACTGGACCGGCTCACTTACCCACGAAACAAAGAGCCTCTGGCCATCAGCGAATGTCAGCGCAAGCTCCCCGCCAAAGTCATGGATCTCGCCTCTTGCCGCCGAGTCTGCGGAAGACTCCTCGCCTTCGAAAACTCTGTAAGAGATTGCAATGAGCTTGGGCATGACGCCTGACGCCTAGATTAAGCCGCGCCGCGAAGCGGCATCGGTTTGAACGAATTGCTATACAGCGATGTCGCTGCCCGTATACACGCGGCCATAGCGGCCAACTAGGCCTTTCGGCCCGAGCATAGTTCGCTTGACATACGGAGTCCTGCTCCAGCCGCTGTTTTCTTGACACGCTTTTAAGTGCTGTGATTTTGTAAGTAGACCGATGCACTTTGGCTTGTAATGCTCGCCAAGCTCTATCAGAACTAGTTGATTCCACGGTTCCTTCAAGCGGACATTACGGCCCCACTGATTCTCCTGGGTGATGACTTTCACTTGAGTTTTGACCGTTCCCTCTATCAAGTCATAGCCCGGGTTGGAAATTCCTTCAACCTTTATTGGACGTTGCCCAAGGCTTTCAAGAAAGCGAAGCGCAATGAACTCGCCTATACGGCCAATAATGTTGTCGTTCCCTCCGATACGCGTCGGATGCTGCTGTCCGATAAGCAGCAGCTTGTGCCTAGCCTGCAAGTATTTATCGATTGCTTGCTGGATCTTTGAGTCCGACATGAGTCTGCTTCCCGTACAACGCCTAGGTTCAGCCGCGTTTCTGCTGGAGCGCAGCTCAGACAGAAACGTCCGCTGGAATATATCTTTACCGATACTACGCAACCTCCTTTGTGATCTTTTCTGCCCCTGAGATTAGATCATCAACTTCATCGGGCTTTGGGTCGCGCTCTTTTCGGTGGCCGCAAAGATTACGAATGTCAGCAAGGCGCTGTATTAGACGCCATGTAGGAACGTCATAGACGCTTGCCGCTTTTAGTAGCTCATTGAGGTCGCTAATACCCGGATCCTTCTTTGTGACTTTCACTGCATGACGGTCGCAAACAGACCGCAAATGAGTTTCCAGGACTACGCCGCACACGATACCAGCGGATCGAAGGTGACCTGCCTTGAAAAGGCCGCGCGCAGCATGTAGATCCGAGTCTAAAAGTTCTGCTCGGAGCATTGCTCGAATATCACGCAACGTCGATGGCGCTGCATCCACTGCCGCGCCAACAATACCAACCTGCCTTAGAAACTTTACGGCAAATGCCGATGTTGTATTGAAAACAGGCGCCCCGCCTCGGGTTACCTTCAGGCCAAGCAGAAAGTCTGATACGGCATAGGTATCGTAAGTAACTTCTTTGCGCTTTTCATGACGGTACGCCTCCTTAAACTCTGGCAGTCTTTCAGGGATTATCTGCGCCACCACCGACAAAGCTTTCGTGTACCAGCTTTCATATCGCGGACCGAACTCTCCAAGTGACATGTCATACTTCTGCCCTTCTTGCAGCAGTTTGCCGCCCTCGCTCATAAGGCCGGATAGCTCTTGTGAAATACGCTCAAGATTATTCATGACTAACACCTGAGTTAAGCCGCGCCGCGAATCGGCGTCGGCTTGGACGAATTGTTAGGCCCCGGCTACTTGAGCCCGGGCCTGCGAAGGAGCGCTGCCGCTCTGTCTGTTTCCGCAGCCAAATATTCAGCGCAGGACGCAACCGATTTGGTGCCGCAGGTGCCGACATTGCTCGTTAGATAAATCGGGGCGCCAGTTTCAGGCTGGCGTGCTATCCAGACCACAGAGTACGCAGTGCGGAGTTCACCTAAGGAAGGATCGGGATTGATGGTAGTTACGTTGATACGTAGCTGAGCCTGCTGCTTTGCGTCTTGGAGCGCGAAGCCGCCCGAAGCACGAAACTGCTCGCGGAGTGCGTAAACAAGGCGAGTACCAACCGCATCCTTGGCTTGTGCCTCGACGTAAACCGACACAACGCTTTCTGCCGCAGCTGCAGGAAATGCCGAGAAGAGTGCGAGTATGAGAGTCAGGAAGCGCATTGATGTCTCCTCCGGGGTCTAACTACGATTAGACCCCAAACCGGGGTATATCACCGAGGCTGCCACACGCATCCCGGGCGGTCAATCCAGGAAAACGCACTGAAAACAAGAGCATCCAGACGCGCCCCAGCGGCACAAGCGAGGTGCGCCGTCAGGATATGCAGCACCCGCAACCCTATATGTCTTATCACGGCAAGCACGCCGTGATAACGATTCGGTTTATGGCCGTCTTCCGACGTGACGACTTGGCAGCGACATGCCCGCCGTTGCCCTCCTCTTCGCTGAGACTGGCATCAATAGCAGCGTGCTTCGCCGGGAGTTCCACGCCGGGGCCTTTCAGATGTGTGTAGGTTCATCCGGCGAGCGATGCATCACGAATGCAGGCAGATCACCCTGTCAGAAATGACAGTCACGCGCACTGGGGATTGCGCGCTGCATCGCAACAACGCGACTTCGATGCATAGTCATCAACACTCAAACCTTCGGCTTCTTCACCGGCCGCTTCCAGCCGTCGACCGTGATCTGCTTCGCGCGGGCGACGGTGAGCTTGCCGGGGGCGGCGTCCTTGTTGATCACGGAGCCGGCGGCGATGGTGGCGCCTTCGCCGATGGTGACCGGGGCGACCAGTGCGCTGTTGGAGCCGATGAAGGCGCCATCGGCAATCGTGGTGGTGGACTTGTTCGCGCCGTCGTAGTTGCAGGTGATGGTGCCGGCGCCGACGTTCACGCCCGCGCCGATCACGGCGTCGCCGAGATAGGTCAGGTGGTTGGCCTTGCTGCCGGTGCCGAGCGTGGCGTTCTTGGTTTCGACGAAATTGCCGATGTGCACGCCGTCGGCGAGCACCGTGCCGGGGCGCAGGCGCGCGAACGGGCCGATGTGCACGGCGCCTTCGGTCTTCGCGCCTTCCAGGTCGCAGTGCGCGCGCACCTCGGTGCCGGCGGCCAGTTCCACGTCCTTCAGCCGGCAGAACGGGCCGATGCGCACATTGTCGCCGAGCAAGACGCGGCCTTCGAACACGACATTGGCGTCGATCTCGACATCGCGGCCGACGATCACCTCGCCGCGCACGTCGACGCGATGCACGTCGGCGAAGCGCGCGCCGTCGACGCAGAGCTTGCGCACCGCGCGCAGCTGGAAGGCGCGTTCGAGCTGGGCGAGCTGCCACGGATCGTTGGCGCCTTCGGTTTCCTGCGGGTCCTCGGCGATGACGATCTGTGCCGGGGTGAACTCGTGCGCGGCGGCGGCGAACACGTCGGTGAGGTAGTACTCGCCCTGCGCGTTGTCGTTCTTCAGGCCCGAGAGCCAGCGCTTCAGCGCGGCGGCCTGCGCGACGATCACGCCGGTGTAGACCAGGTGGATGCGACGCTGCTCCTCGTCGGCATCCTTCTCCTCGACGATGGCCGCGACATGGCCCTGCGCGTCGCGCACCACGCGGCCGTATCCGAACGGATTCTCCATCTCGGTGGTGAGCCCGACCAGCGGCGCATCGATCGCGAGCATGCCGCGCAGGGTCTCGGCGCGGTTCAGCGGTGCGTCGCCGTAGAGCACGATCACGCGCGCATCGTCGGGCACGCCATCCATCGCCTGCTGCACCGCATGGCCGGTGCCCTTGCGCTCGGTCTGCTCGGCCCAGTGCAGGTCGGGCTGGTCGGCGAACGCGGCGCGCACCTGGTCGCCGCCGTGGCCGTAGACCACGTGGATGCCGGCCGGCGCCAGCGCGCGCGCAGTGGCGATGACGTGGCCGAGCATCGGCACGCCGGCGACCTTCTGCAGCACCTTGGGCAAGGCGGACTTCATGCGCTTGCCCTCGCCTGCGGCGAGGACGACGACGTGGAGGGACGCGGCCATGGGAACTCCTGAGCAGTGATCGGGGCATTCTACCGGCGGCGCCCCGCCCGGCTGCTACGATGCCCGCGCCCCCGCTTCCCTGGTCCGCATGGACGTCGCCGCCGACACCCGCCCGCCCTCGCCCTTCCGTCGCCCAGGCCCTGTGCTGGCCCTCGCCGGCGCGCTGGCGACCGTGGCCGGACTGATCGGACATGGGGTGTGGCGGGACCTGCCTGCCGAACGCCTGCTACTGTCGCTGGTGCTGATGGCCATCGCCTGGCTGCTCGCCTGGCCGCTGCACCGCGCCTTGCGCTGGCCTGCGGCCACGGCCTTCGCCGCCGCGTGGCTGCTAGCGCTGGTGGCGTACTGCGGCCCGCTGCCGGTGCTCGCCGTGGCACTGCTCGGCACCGCCGCCTGGGCGGTGGGCGATGCGCTGCTGTCGACGACATCGCCCGGGCGTCCGGCGCTCGCCCTCACCCTGGGCCTGATCCTCATCGGCATGCTGACCGGCTGGCTCCTGACCTGGCCGATCCACCATCCCGTCGTGTGGATGGTGCTGCTGCTCGCGCCGATCGCGCTGCGCCGTCGAGCGCTGGCCGCTGCCGCACGCGATGCCGCCGCCCGCTGGCGCGACACCGTGGCCGCCGCGCCGCGCGCCGCTGCCTGGGCGACGATGCTGATCGGCGTCGCCTCGGTCGCCTGCTGGATCCCGACATTGCAGTCGGACGACCTCGGCTATCACCTCAACCTGCCGATGCAGCTCATGCTGCACGGCCGCTACGCGCCCGAAGCCGAATACCAGGTCTGGTCGTACGCGCCCTGGGCCGGCGACGCACTGCACGGCATCGTCTTTGTGCTGGCGCGACAGGACGTGCATGGCGCGCTGAATGCGCTGTGGCTCGCGCTCATCGCGGCCTTGATCGGCGGGCCGCTGGCGACCGCCCTCCGCGCCACGCCGCTGGAGCGCTGGGTCGCCGTCGCCCTGTTCGCGACCTTCCCGCCGCTGGTGTGGATGACGGCCGGGATGCAGACCGAGCTGGCCTCGACCGCCGTGCTGCTCGCGCTGGTCGCGCTGGTCCTCGGTCCCGACAGCGATACGCGCCTGCCACGCGGCGTGTTCGCCGGTGCGATCCTGTTCGCCGGCCTGTTCGCGCTGAAGCTGGTGCATGCGCTCGCCGCACTGCCGCTGCTGCTCTTCGCGCTGTGGCGGCATCGCACCTGGCTGCCCTGGCGCTGGCTGCCGCTGGCGGCCGTGCTGTGCATCGCGCTGGCGACGTCGAGTCACGTCCACGCGTGGTTCGCGACCGGCAACCCGGTGCTGCCGATGTTCAACCACGTCTTCGAATCGCCGTTCTTTCCGCGCGAACAGTTCCACGATCCGCGCTGGCATGCCGGCTTCGGCCCCGACATCCTCTGGCGCATCACCTTCGATACCGCGCGTTACGTCGAAGGCTGGCCCGGCGGCCTCGGCTTCGGGCTGATCGCGCTAGCCGGCCTGTGGCTGCTGCACCTGCTGCGTCCGACACCCGGCGGTGCGCATCCCGCCCTCTTCCTTGCCGTGACCGCCTGCGTGCTCTTGCCGCTGCTGCCGATGCAGTACGCGCGTTACGCCTGGCCGGGCATGCTCCTGCTGCTGGCGCTGCTGTGCTTCGGCGCGGAAGCGACGCTCGGTCGCCGCCTGTTCGTCTGGCTGTTCGCCGGGCTGTGCGCGCTCAATCTCGCCTACCAGGCGAATGCGAGCTGGCTGCACCATTCCGCTGCGGTGAAGCGCACGATCCGCAGCCTCGCCGCGCAGGATGCGGTCGTCGCCGAATACATCCCCGAGCGCGTGCTGATCCGCCGCATCCCGGCCGACGACACGCGCGCCGTGCTCGCCACCGATCCCGCGCGGAATGTCGTCGCGGAACTCGCCGGGCGCGGCCGCACCACGTCGCTGCACGATCCCTCGCTCGCTGCGGACGCGAAGACGGCGGAGGGCGATGCCAGCGGCGCGGCCTGGGCGGCCCTGCTCGCGCGCGAGCGGATCGGCTGGACGCTGGTCAATCGCGCGACCGCATCGCATGCGCTCGACGCCGGACTGCGTCGCGCCGGTGCGCGACGCATCGATACGCTGCACGAGGTCGAACTCTGGCAACTGCCGCGCGCTGCGGAGAAAGCGCCATGAGCCTGCCGCGCCAGGGTGGCCACTACCTGATGATCGGCGGCGTGCAGTGGCTGGTCGACTGGGGCGTGATGGTGCTGCTCAGCCATATCGGCCTGCCGGTGGAAGCCGCGAACATCTGCGGCCGGATCAGTGGCGCATGCCTCGGCTTCTGGCTCAACGGCCGCATCACCTTCGCCGGCAACGGCACCCGCATCGGCCGCACGCAGCTGCGTCGTTTCGTCACGATGTGGCTGTGCACCACCGCCGCCAGTACCCTCGCGCTCGGTCACATCGATGATGTCTTCGGCCTGCAATGGGCGTGGATCGCAAAGCCGATGGTGGAGCTGAGCCTCGGCGTGATCGGCTTCCTGCTCTCGCGGCATTGGGTGTACAAGGCATAGGGGGCATCCCCCGCATTTCCTCGACTGGGATCGGATCGTCGAGCTCGGCCGTCGGCCCGTTGCGCGAGCATCATCCGCCGGAGGCGTCTTCCACGCATCGGACGCGCGTCGTCGACACGCGTCCGATGCGCACCGCGTGAACCACTACAACTTCTGGCTTCCGCCCGAGCTGTTCTGCACCAGCGATTCCTGTTGAGACTGCGGTTGCGAGACCTGCACCGGCACAGGCGCAAGCTTGGCGAGGTTGATGCTCTCGTCGACGGACATGCCACTGCCCTCGACCACAGCGTTGCGTCCCGTCTCGCCCGAACCCTGGGTGGCGATGATGCCCGACTTGTCCTGATTGAACATCACACCCTCGATCTGCGTCAATCCGCGCTCTTGCGCGGCGAACGCAAGCGCTGCGGCGACGTTGCGTATGTCTTGCGGGGATCCACCGAGCTTTTCCTTTTCATCGAATTCCGCGACCTTGATCAGCGCCTGCGCGAACAGGGGATGATCGTCCTTCGTGGGCACCACGGAAACGGAAGACGATGCCTGCTGCTTTTCCGGAACCAGCGAGCCGATGTTGCCCAAATCGATGCCCAGGTCGCCGAGACTCCCCATCTGCACCGCGCCCTTGAATTCGTAACGACCGTCCTGCGGCATGTTCAACGAGGCGTGGGCATGCAACCTCTCTGGATCGATGACGTATTGGCGGTCTTCGAGCCGCTCCTCTCCATACGCTTTCTCATGGGCATTGACGAGGGTGACACCGAGCTTGATCGCCTCCTGCCGGTACGCCATGTAGTCGCCATTGATCATCTTGTCCGCGTAATAGATCTTCATCGCTTCGATGTTGTCTTCGGACTTGGGCATGTGGAAATTCTTGTCCACTTCCAGCCCGCCTCTCAGCGCGTATTGCGCAGGGTCGCCCGACTTCCGGATGAAATCGCCCATGCGCACCGGATCGAGCTCGTAGATCGTCTCCAGCTCCTTGCCCTTCTTGGCGCCGCCATGGATCAACGCATAAGACGCCATCGCATTGAATCCGCCGATGTTCGCCTGGGCTTCCTCGGTTCGCTGCGCCTGTACGTATGACTCGATGGCGTTGGTGTAGTCGCGGGGCCCCTGACTCTCCTGCTTCGCGATCTTTTCAACCTCGGGGAAAAGCACCCTTTCAGCCTGATTCCTGCCTTTCAGTGAACGCGCATGATCGATCTCGTGACCCATCACGAACATCAACTCCGCATACGCGGCGTCGCTGCGGTTGAATTGCGGACGGACGTGCATCGTCCGCGAATGCGCGTTGTATCCCGCCGCCGCGTTGTCGCCTGGATTCTCCGGCGAGAACCGGGTGAGGTATCCATCGCGCACCGCTCCGAGCACCCGCTCCTTGAGGTCGGGGGAGAGCCTCATGACATCGCGCATGCCTTCGGCGGCGGCCTTGTGTCCTTTCCCGCCTTTCGCGTAGGCGTCGAGCATATCGTCGAGGTCGCGCTGCGGCTTGCCGCCCGGATCGACCATGTTCTTCAGTCCTCTGAACAATTCAGACATGATCTTCCGCTCCTGCGAAGGTGTTCGTCTTGATGTCGGCATCGACCGAAATCCGGGTGAGCCGCAGGCTCAGCCTTTCCGCCGATGGATCCTCGCATTCGACATTCACGCGCACTTCCACGTCGTCGCGGGTGAACACTTCTCCACTCAGCACGTTGCGCGGGCCGAGCAACGGCTCGCGGCGATAGCCTGCCTGGACCAGCGAACGGGCGAAGTCCTCCAACGCCGGGACGGAGGGCGGGAGTCCGCCGTCGGCCTCGTCGTCCGGGTCGAACGAAATGGTCAGTCGCTTGGGCGCCGTACCCTTGCGATTCGGGATGGTACCAAGATGGCACATCCAACCCGCTTCGAGCGGCAAGCCGAAGCCGTAACGCTCGGCGTCTTCAGGGTCGTGTCGTACTGCGACACCGGTCGCGCGCTCGATCGCATCCGGGGCAAGATCGTTCGGACCGTGCAGTCCTGTCAGAAGAGCGAGAACACGGGCGCCGATTTCAGCCGGTGCCGGCGGTGGGGCATTGAGAGACGTCGTCGTCATATGCATGTCCTTGTGCGATGGGGCTTCGGTGTGGAGCATCTGCGCCGTGGAGACCGCGTTGCGTTGCCGGGCGCGGTCGGGATGCATTCACAGGCGCTCGGCATGCGCTCGATTCATAGATCTCGCGCGTTCGCAGTGATGTCGGCCCGTGCATTTCGCGTTGCCGGAACAGGGCCGCAACAGGCTCCTCCCGCCCGAACGGTTGCTGCGGTGGGGACGCTCGGCCCCCGAACCTTCAGATCATCGATTCACCGTCGATCGTCGGATCGCGGCTCGGCCCTCGCTGCCTCTGACTCCAGGCAACGATCGTCCGAAGTAGATCACACCCATGATCGAACGCTCAAGACGGGCCCGTACGGCCGGCTGTCCGCAGCAGTCGTGCCAGGCAGGCGGGCTCGATGCAGCTGTACGGGCGCGCCATGGCAGCCGCCGCATTGCAACATCCGGAACGCTCCGTGCGGGTCGATCGGTGCCGGCTGCTGCGCGCGATCCGGCGCGAACGACGGTTACCCGTGGCTCGCGGACGCGCCGGCCACATGCCGATGCGTCGCAGGTGGCGCAAACAAAAACGCCGGCTTGCGCCGGCGTCTTCGGGTGTCGCGGATGCGAACTGGAACCTCAGTGCTTGAGGTTCTTGCGCAGGCGCTCCAGCGCGCTCAGCTGGGCGAGGCTCATCGCCAGCTGGGCCTGGGCTTCCTCGGCGCTCATCTTCGGATCCTTGTGCGCCAAGGCGCGCCGGGCTTCCTCGATCGCCGACTTCACCGCCGCCTCGTCGATGTCCTGCGCGCGCACGGCCGTATCGGCCAGCACGGTCACGACCTGGGGCTGCACTTCGAGGATGCCGCCGGAGATCGCGAAGTCCAGGACTTCGCCGTTCGGCTGGGTCACGATGACCTTGCCGGGCTTCAGGCGGGTGATAAGCGGCGCATGGCGCGGCGCGATGCCGAGTTCGCCTTCTTCGCCGGTGGCGACGACCAGCGTGGCTTCGCCGTGGAAGATCTCGGCTTCGGCGCTGACGATGTCGCAACGAATGGTGGCCATGGGTATCGATTCCTGTAGGGCGGGCTTCAGCCCGCCGCTCTACTCGCAACCCCGGACGCGCACGCGCATCCGGGATCTCGCAATGGTGGGCCCGAGGCCCACCCTACGCTCGGCTTACGCCGCCAGCTTCTTCGCCTTCTCGACGGCTTCCTCGATCGAGCCGACCATGTAGAACGCCTGCTCCGGCAGATGGTCGTATTCGCCGTCGACGATGCCCTTGAAACCGCGGATGGTGTCCTTGAGCGACACGTACTTGCCCGGCGAACCGGTGAACACTTCGGCCACCGTGAACGGCTGCGAGAAGAAGCGCTCGATCTTGCGGGCGCGGGCCACGGCCAGCTTGTCGTCTTCCGACAGCTCGTCCATGCCCAGGATCGCGATGATGTCCTTCAGCTCCTTGTACTTCTGGAGCGTGGCCTGCACGCGGCGCGCGGTGTCGTAGTGTTCGTTGCCGATCACGTTCGGATCGAGCTGGCGCGAGGTCGAGTCCAGCGGGTCGACGGCCGGGTAGATGCCGAGCGACGCGATGTTGCGCGACAGCACGACGGTAGCGTCGAGATGCGCGAAGGTGGTCGCCGGCGACGGGTCGGTCAGGTCGTCCGCAGGCACGTACACGGCCTGGATCGAGGTGATCGAACCGGTCTTGGTCGAGGTGATGCGCTCCTGCAGCACGCCCATTTCCTCGGCGAGGGTCGGCTGGTAACCCACCGCCGACGGCATGCGGCCGAGCAGCGCCGACACTTCGGTACCGGCCAGGGTGTAGCGGTAGATGTTGTCGACGAACAGCAGCACGTCGCGACCTTCGTCGCGGAAGTACTCGGCCATGGTCAGGCCGGTCAGCGCGACGCGCAGGCGGTTGCCCGGCGGCTCGTTCATCTGGCCGTACACCATCGCCACCTTGGACTTGTCGGTGTCGCCCACGACCACGACGTTCGATTCCTGCATTTCGTGGTAGAAGTCGTTGCCTTCGCGGGTACGCTCGCCCACGCCGGCGAACACCGACAGACCGCTGTGCTCGGTCGCGATGTTGTTGATGAGTTCCATCATGTTCACGGTCTTGCCCACGCCGGCGCCGCCGAACAGGCCGACCTTGCCGCCCTTCGCGAACGGGCACATCAGGTCGATCACCTTGATGCCGGTTTCCAGCAGCTCGGTCGACGAGGACTGTTCTTCATAGGTCGGCGCGGCGCGGTGGATTTCCCAGTGCGCATCGGCCTGGACCGGGCCCTGCTCGTCGATCGGATTGCCGAGGACGTCCATGATGCGGCCCAGGGTGCCCTTGCCCACCGGCACCGAGATGGCGCGGCCGGTGTTGTCGGCGATCAGGTTGCGCTTCAGGCCGTCGGTCGAACCGAGGGCGATGGTGCGCACCACGCCGTCGCCCAGCTGCTGCTGGACTTCGAGGGTGATGTCGGTGTTCTGCACCTTGAGCGCGTCGTACACGCGCGGCACGTGCTCGCGCGGGAATTCGACGTCGACGACGGCGCCGATGATCTGGACGATCTTGCCTTGCGTGTTGGCAGCGGTATTCATGGAGGTTCCCGATTCGAAAATGTCTTGTTGCATGAGGTCGAGGCCGTGTCGTCGCGTCGCGGTGCCGGGTCGTCAGACCGCGGCCGCGCCGCCGACGATTTCGGAGATTTCCTGGGTGATCGCGGCCTGGCGCGCCTTGTTGTAGACGAGGTTCAGGGTGCCGATCAGCTTGGTCGCGTTGTCGCTGGCGGCCTTCATCGCCACCATGCGCGCCGCGTGCTCGGACGCCACGTTCTCCATCACCGCCTGGTAGACGAGCGACTCGATGTAGCGGGTCAGCACGTGTTCCAGGACGCCCTGGGCGCTCGGTTCGTAGATGTAGTCCCAGTCGTGCTCGGCGACGGCGGTTTCCGACGGCGGCAGCGGCAGCAGCTGGTCGAAGGCCGCGCGCTGGGTCATCGTGTTGACGAAGTCGTTGTAGACGAGGAAGACCTTGTCCACGTTGCCGGCCGTGTAGGCATCCAGCATGACCTTGATGACGCCGATCAGCTGGTCGACGCGCGGCGTGTCGCCCAGGTGCGTGACCGAGGCCAGCATGCCGACCTTGATGCGACGGAAGAACACCGTGGCCTTCTGGCCGATGGTGACCACGTCGACTTCGACGCCCTTGGCCTGCCAGTCGCGGATCTCGACCAGCAGCTTGCGGAACAGGTTGTTGTTCAGGCCGCCGGCGAGGCCGCGATCGGACGAGACGATCACGTAGCCGATGCGCTTGATCTCCTTGCGTTCCTCCAGGTACGGATGGTGGAACTCGGAGTTGGCCTGGGCCAGGTGGCCGACGACCTGCTTCATCGCGCGCGCATACGGACGCGAGGCCTTCATCCGGTCCTGCGCCTTGCGGATCTTGGATGCCGAGACCATTTCCAGTGCGCGCGTCACCTTGCGGGTGTTCTGCACCGACTTGATCTTGGTCTTGATTTCTCTGCCGCCTGCCATCTTCGTTTCCCGTAGGGCGGACTCAGAAAGCCCGCCGTTGCCGATTGCGACGCATCCGAAGGCGGGCCGGGGGCCCGCCCTGCGGCATTACCAACTGCCCGTCGTGACGAACTCTTCGATGCCCTTCTTGAAGCTGGCTTCGATGTCGTCGTTCCAGGCGCCGGTGCTGTCGATGTTGCCGATCAGGTCGCCGTAGTTGTTGGCGAAGTGGGCCTGGAGGCCGGCTTCGAAGGCGAGGATCTTGTTGACCGGCACGGCGTCCATGTAGCCCTTGTCGACCGCGTAGATCGACAGCGACTGCTGGGCCACCGACATCGGGGCGTACTGCTTCTGCTTCATCAGCTCGGTGACGCGCTGGCCGCGCTCCAGCTGCTTGCGGGTGGCTTCGTCGAGGTCCGAGGCGAACTGGGCGAACGCGGCGAGCTCGCGGTACTGGGCGAGCGCGATGCGGATGCCGCCCGACAGCTTCTTCATGATCTTGGTCTGGGCGGCGCCGCCGACGCGCGACACCGAGATGCCGGCGTTCACGGCCGGGCGGATGCCGGCGTTGAACAGGTCGGTTTCGAGGAAGATCTGGCCGTCGGTGATCGAGATCACGTTGGTCGGCACGAACGCCGAGACGTCGCCCGCCTGGGTCTCGATGATCGGCAGCGCGGTCAGCGAACCGGTCTTGCCCTTCACGGCGCCATTGGTGAACTTCTCGACGTACTCTTCCGAGACGCGCGCGGCACGCTCGAGCAGGCGGCTGTGCAGGTAGAACACGTCGCCTGGATAGGCTTCGCGGCCCGGCGGACGGCGCAGCAGCAGCGAGATCTGGCGGTAGGCCACGGCCTGCTTCGACAGGTCGTCGTAGATGATCAGCGCGTCTTCGCCGCGGTCACGGAAGTACTCGCCCATGGTGCAGCCCGAGTAGGCGGCGATGTACTGCATCGCGGCCGATTCGGAGGCCGAGGCGGCGACGACGGTCGTGTACGCCATCGCGCCGTTCTCTTCCAGCTTGCGCACGATGTTCGCGATAGTCGAGTTCTTCTGGCCGATCGCGACGTAGATGCATTTGATGCCGGAATTCTTCTGGTTGATGATCGCGTCGATCGCCAGCGCGGTCTTGCCGGTCTGGCGGTCGCCGATGATCAGCTCGCGCTGGCCGCGACCGATCGGGATCATCGCATCGACCGACTTGTAACCGGTCTGCACCGGCTGGTCGACCGACTTGCGCCACACCACGCCCGGGGCGATGGTTTCGACCGGCGCATGGACCTTGGCTTCGATCGGGCCCTTGCCGTCGATGGCTTCGCCCAGCGCGTTCACGACGCGGCCGAGCATTTCCGGACCGGTCGGCACCGAGAGGATCTGGCCGGTGGTCTTGGCGGTGTCGCCTTCGCGCAGGTGCTCGTAGTCGCCGAGGACCACGGCGCCGACCGAGTCGCGCTCCAGGTTCAGGGCGAGCGCGGTGGTATTGCCCGGCAGCTCGATCATTTCGCCCTGCATCACGTCGGCCAGGCCGTGGATGCGCACGATGCCGTCGGACACCGAGGTCACGGTGCCTTCGTTGCGCGCTTCGGCGGCGAGCTTGACCTTCTCGATGCGGGTCTTGATCAGTTCGCTGATTTCGGACGGGTTGAGCTGGGAGGTAGCCATGGTTGTTTCCTGGTTTGAAAGCAGGCCGCAGCCCGCCTCTTCAAGTGTGTGTTATTGCGCCAGCGCGGTCTGCAGCCGGGCGAGCTTGCTGCGCAGCGAACCGTCGATCACCACGTCGCCGGCGTCGATCACCGCGCCGCCGATCAGGCTCTCGTCGACCGCCGTCTGCAACTCGACCTCGCGGCCGAAGCGGCGCTTGAGCGCAGCCTTGATGCCGTCGAGTTCCGAGGCCTGCAGCGCGGTGGCGGAGGTGACCTTCGCCTTGACGATGCGTTCGGCGTCGGCGCGCAGTTCCTCGAACAGCCCGGCGATTTCCGGCAGCAGCGGCAGGCGGCGGTTGTCCGCAAGCAGCGCGAGGAAATCGCCGAAGGTGTCGGAAGACTGCTCCGGCGACAGCAGGGCGACGGCATCGGCGCGACCGAGGTGCGGGTGGCCGAGCAGTGCCTGCACGCGCGGATCGGCGGCGACCTGCGATGCGAACGCGAGCGCGTCCGACCATTGCTGGGCGGCACCGGCGTCGCGCGCGAGCGCATAGGCGGCGCGGGCGTAGGGGCGTGCGAGAGTGAGGGCCTGGCTCATCGGTGGTTGCGTCCCGTCAGAGCTGGGCGGCGAGGTCGTCGATCAGCGCCTTGTGGGCGTTGGCGTCGATTTCGCGCTTCAGCAGCTTCTCGGCACCCGACACGGCCAGGGCGGACACCTGCTTGCGCAGGTCTTCCTTGGCGCGGTTGGCGGCGGCGGCGATTTCGGCCTCGGCCAGCGCCTTCTGCCGGTGGGCTTCGGCGACGGCTTCGTTCTTGGCCTGGTCGATGATCTGGTTCGCGCGCTGGTGGGCCTGTTCGATGATCTCGTTGGCCTTGCCGCGGGCGAGCTTCAGCTCTTCGTTGACCTTCTCTTCCGCCTGCTGCAGCAGCGCCTGGCTGTTGTCGGCGGCGGCGAGGCCTTCGGCGATCTTCTGCTGGCGCTCTTCGATGGCCTTCAGCAGCGGCGGCCAGATCTTGGTCGCGATGATCCAGATCAGACCAGCGAACGCGAGCGCCTGGGCAAATAGAGTGAGATTGATGTTCATGCGTAGGGCTCTGCCTGAAGTGACGGGAAAGGGCGCCGCAAGGCGCCCGTCCTTTCAGTCACGACGCGCGCGGACGGGCCGTGCGCGTCGTCGATCCGCTGGAGACTGGATCAGCCGGCGAGACGCGCGGCTTCGGCCAGCAGGGCCGAGGCGAGCGGGTTGGCGAAGGCGAGCAGCAGGGCCACGGCGACCGTGATGATGAACGCGGCGTCGATCAGGCCGGCGGTGATGAACATGCGGACCTGCAGGACCGGGATCAGTTCCGGCTGGCGGGCGGCCGATTCCAGGAACTTGCCGGCCATGATGGCGAGGCCGATACCGGCGCCGAGCGCGGCGAGGCCGATCATGATGCCGACGGCGAGAACGGTCGAAGCCTGAACCGAAGCGAGGTGGGCGAGGATTTCCATGGTGATCTCCGAAACGAGTGCGTAAGGGTGGAAGGGTGAGACGAAATGAAGTGGGGTTCGCGCGGCGAAGCGTTTAGTGCGCTTCTTCCGAGAGGCTGAGGTAGACGATCGACAGCATCATGAAGATGAAGGCCTGCAGCGGAATCACGAGCAGGTGGAACAGCATCCAGCCGAGGCCGAACGCGCCGCCCGCGAGGGCACCGAGGAGGCCGGCGCCGCCGAGCACCCAGATGAGCAGGAAGACGATCTCGCCGCCGAACATGTTGCCGAACAGTCGCATGGCCAGCGACACCGGCTTGCTCAGCCATTCGACGATGTTGAGGAGGAGGTTGAAGGGCATCATCCACTTGCCGAACGGCGCGGTCAGGAACTCGTGCGTGAAGCCGCCGAGGCCCTTCGAGCGGAAGGCGAAGATGAGCATCAGGAAGAACACGCTGATCGACATGCCGAGGGTGGCGTTGACGTCGGCGGTCGGCACCGGCTTCCAGTACGGAACGCCGAGCATTTCGAGGGGTTTCGCGATGAAGTCCGCCGGAACCATCTTCAACAGGTTCATCAGCAGGATCCAGAAGAACAGGGTGATCGCGATCGGCGTCACCAGCTTGCTCGGACCGTGGTAGGTGTCGCGGACCTGCTTGTCGACGAACTCGAGCATGATCTCGACGAACGCCTGCCACTTGCCGGGCACGCCGGCGGTGGCCTTGCGGGTGCCTGCCCAGAAGGCGAACACGATGAGCAGGCCGAGCGCGAAGGACGTGATCAGGGTGTCGACATGCAGCGTCCAGAAGCTCCCCTCGCCGACCGAGGCCGTGAGGTTCTGCAGGTGGTGCTGGATGTAACTCGTGGGAGTGAGTTCTTGGTGCTCGCCCGCCGCCATAGGTACAGACCTTTCAAGTTGAATTGGGGTTTCAGCGCCGGACCATCGCAACGAACTGCGCGGCCAGCGCGACCAGGACTCCGGCCAGAAGAGGCAGCGCAGGAAGGCGCCAGAGGAGGAGACCCAGGGAAAACACGGTGAAGACCAGCAACCACTTGAGGATCACGCCGCCGAACATGCGGGCCAGCGCGACCCCGGAGGGGACCACGTCGCGTCGCAGCGACCAACCGGCCGACAGCGCCGCGCCCAGCGTGACCGCCCCGCCCCCCGCGAGCACGGCCAGCGCGCTCTCGACACCCAGCGCGAGGCAGACCAGCGAGGCTGCGCACACCGCGACCCCCTGGTAGGCGATCGCGCGTCGCGCCAGCCGGCGACCCGCAGCGACAGAATTCAGCACGCGCGGCACCCGGTAAATGGCGAGAAGCGGCGGAACGGCGATCCGGCGTCGAACCGACATCGAAAAGCGCCCCGCGAAGCCGCAAAAGTATAGCAGCGGGGGGTTTTGAGGGGCAACCGCGACCATCCCGGGACACCGAGGGCGCACCGGGGCCGCCCGGCCGATAGCCAACGCCTATCAGCCCGTTTCAAACCATTGATTTGCAAGGGCTCGAGGCTTCGTTGCACCCTGCAGGCCCATCCCTTCCGGAATTCCGCCATGGCCAAGACCCTCAGTTTCGCCGGCCTGCACATGGGCACCGCCTTCGGCATCGGCTATGCCATGACCGGCAGCCCGTGGGTCGGCGGCGCCCTGGCACTGGTCGAGCCGGCCTGCAACACCGTCGTGTTCCACCTGCACGAAAAGGCGTGGAAACGGATCGAGGCCCGACGCGGCGCCGGAAGGCTGATCGGCGCCTGAATCCGGCTGGCTGCCCACTGGAACTCGACGCGCTGACGTCAGTCACATCCTTCGCCTGCAAACATCTCCCTCGGTCGTAACAGGCAGCGAAGCCCCGGCATGTCCGGGGCTTCGTTTTTGCGGCGATCAGACGTCCAGCGCCCAGTCGGCTGCGGCCTCGGCATGGATGCGCGTGGTGTCGAACAACGGCACCGTGGCATCGCCCTCGCCCACCAGCAACCCGATCTCGGTGCAGCCGAGGATCACGCCCTGCACGCCGCGCGCGACGAGGTCGTCGATGATCGCGCGGTAGGCATCGCGCGAGGCGTCGAGGATGCGCCCCAGGCACAGTTCGTCGTAGATCACGCGGTGGACGATCTCGCGCTGCGACGCCTCGGGCACGATCACGTCGATGCCGGCGGCCTCGATGCGCTGCCTGTAGAAATCGCGCTCCATCGTGAAGCGCGTACCCAGCAGGGCGACGCGCGACAGGCCCGCCGCATGGATGCGTGAGGCGGTGGCGTCGGCGATGTGCAGCAGCGGGAGGTCGACGGCGGCTTCGATCGCGGGCGCGACCAGGTGCATGGTGTTGGTGCAGACGACGATCGCATCGGCACCCGCCACACGCAGGCCACGCGCGGCCTCGACGAGGATCGCGGCCGCCGCATCCCAGTCGTCCGCGCGCTGCAGGGCCTCGATCCCGGCGAAGTCGACGCTGTGCAGCACCAGCTTCGCCGAATGCAGGCCACCGAGCCGCTGCCGCACCCGCTCGTTGACGATGCGGTAATAGGGAATCGTCGATTCCCAGCTCATGCCGCCGATGAGGCCGAGCGTGCGCACGGCCTATTTTTTCTTCGGGATGTACAGATCGGTGATGGTGCCGTCGAACACCTCCGCGGCCATGCCCACCGATTCGCTGAGCGTGGGATGCGGGTGGATGGTGTGGCCGATGTCGGCGACCTCGCAGCCCATCTCGATGGCGAGCGCGGCTTCGGCGATCAGGTCGCCGGCGTGCACGCCGACGATGCCGGCGCCGACGATGCGGTGCGTGGCTTCGTCGAAGACCAGCTTGGTGAAGCCCTCGGTGCGTCCGATGCCGATGGCGCGGCCCGACGCGGCCCACGGGAACTTGCCGACGCCGACCTTGAGGCCCTTGGCCTTCGCTTCGGTCTCGGTGACGCCGACCCAGGCGATTTCCGGATCGGTGTAGGCCACCGACGGGATCACGCGCGCGACCCACTCCTTCTTCTCGCCGGCCGCGACTTCGGCGGCGAGCTTGCCTTCGTGCGTGGCTTTGTGGGCGAGCATCGGCTGGCCGATGATGTCGCCGATCGCGAAGATGTGCGGCACGTTGGTGCGCATCTGCCGATCGACCTCGATGAAGCCGCGATCGGTCACCGCGACGCCGGCCTTCTCCGCATCGATCTTCCTGCCGTTCGGCGCACGGCCGACGGCGACCAGCACGCGGTCGTAGGTGTCCTTCGCGGGAATGCTCGCGCCTTCGAAGCTGCAGACGATGCCGGCCTTCGCCGCCTTGGCTTCGACGACCTTGGTCTTGAGGTGGATCGCGATGCCCTGCTTCTTCAGGCGATCGGCCAGCGGCTTGATCAGGTCGGTGTCCGCGCCGGGCATGATCTGGTCCATGAACTCGACGACGGTGACTTCGGCGCCGAGCGCGCGATAGACCGTCGCCATTTCCAGGCCGATGATGCCGCCGCCGACGACGAGCAGCGACGTCGGGATGTCCTTGAGTTCCAGCGCGTCGGTCGAATCCATGACGCGCGGGTCGTCCCACGGGAACGCCGGCAGCTTCACCGGCTGCGAGCCGGCGGCGATGATGCACTGCTCGAAACGCACGAGCTGCGTGCCGCCATCGCCCGTGACTTCGATCTCGTTCGGCGACACGAACTTGCCGACGCCCTGCAGTGTGCGCACCTTGCGCTGCTTCGCCATGCCGGCGAGGCCCTTGGTGAGCTGGCCGACGACCTTCTCCTTGTAGCCGCGCAGGGCGTCGAGGGCGATCTTCGGCGCGCCGAAGTCGATTCCGTAATCCTTCGCGTGCGCGGCTTCGTCGATCACGTTCGCCGCGTGCAGCAGCGCCTTCGACGGGATGCAGCCGACGTTGAGGCAGACGCCGCCGAGCGAGGGATAGCGCTCGACCAGCACGGTGTCGAGGCCGAGGTCGGCGCTGCGGAACGCGGCGGTGTAGCCGCCGGGACCGGCGCCGAGCACGAGCATGCGACATTCGACGTCGGCCTTGCGGCCGCTGGATGCGGCGGCGGTGGGTGCGGTCTTCGCCCCCTCTCCCCCGCTCGCCGGGGGAGAGGGCTGGGGTGAGGGGGTTGCAGGTGCGGACGACTTTGAAGAGCCCCCCTCACCCTGCCCCTCTCCCCCGCGCTGCGGGGGAGAGGGAACAACAGCCACAGGCTCGGCGCTTTCGAGGATCGCGATCACGCTGCCTTCCGACACCATGTCGCCGAGTTTGACCTTGATTTCCTTCACCACGCCGGCTGCCGACGAGGGCACTTCCATCGTCGCCTTGTCCGACTCCAGCGTGACCAGGCCCTGGTCCTTGGCCACGGTGTCGCCGGGCTGGACCAGGATCTCGATCACCGGGATGCCATCGAAATCGCCGATGTCGGGGACCTTCACTTCGATCGTGTTCGTCATCGTCGGCACCTCAGAGCAGCACGCGGCGCATGTCGGCGAGGACCTGCGCCAGGTATGCGGTGAAGCGCGCGGCGGCGGCGCCGTCGATCACGCGGTGGTCGTAGCTCAGCGACAGCGGCAGGATCAGGCGCGGCGCGAACTGCTTGCCGTCCCAGACCGGCTTCATCGCCGACTTGGACACGCCGAGGATCGCGACTTCCGGCGCGTTGACGATCGGCGTGAAGCTGGTGCCGCCGATGCCGCCGAGCGAGCTGATCGAGAAGCAGCCGCCGCTCATGTCGGCCGGGCCGAGCTTGCCGTCGCGGGCCTTCTTCGCCAGTTCGCCGGTTTCCTGCGCGATCTCGATCACGCCCTTTTTGTCGACGTCGCGCACCACCGGGACGACGAGGCCACCCGGGGTGTCGGCGGCGAAGCCGATGTGGAAATACTTCTTGAGGACGTGGTTGCCGTCGGCGTCGAGCGACGAATTGAAATCCGGGTACTTCTTCAGCGCGGACACCGCGGCCTTCATCAGGAAGGCGAGCATGGTCAGCTTGATGCCCGCCTTCTCGTTTTCCTTGTTGAGCGCGACGCGCAGCGCTTCGAGATCGGTGATGTCGGCATCGTCGTGCTGGGTGACGTGCGGGATCATCGCCCAGTTGCGGGCCAGGTTGGCGCCGGAGATCTTCTTGATGCGCGAGAGTTCGCGCACCTCGACTTCGCCGAACTTGCTGAAGTCGACCTTCGGCCACGGCAGCAGGTTGAGGCCACCGCCACCACCGCTGGCAACCGGCGCGGCGGATGCGCCGCCGCCCTGCATCACCGACTTCACGAAGTTCTGCACGTCTTCCTTGCTGATCCGGCCGCCGCGCGCGCTGCCGCTGATGCGGGCCAGGTCGACACCGAGCTCACGGGCGAACAGGCGCACCGCGGGACTGGCGTAGGGCACCTTGTCGGGCAGCACGGCAGCGGCTTCGAAGCGCACCGGCGGCAGGCCGGCGCCCATCGGGTTCGCGGCGGGCGCGGGTGGTGCGACGGGCGCGGGCGCCGCCGCAGGAGCAGGCGCGGGCGCAGCGGGCTTCGGTGCTTCCGCCGCCGGTGCCGGTGCGGCCGCAGGTGCAGGTGCCGGTGCGGCCGCGCCTTCGGCCGGTTCGATCAGCGCAACGAGGCTGCCTTCGGACAGGGTGTCGCCCAGCTTGACCTTGATCTCGCGCACGACACCGGCGAAGGGCGCAGGCACTTCCATCGTCGCCTTGTCCGACTCCAGCGTCACCAGGCCCTGGTCCTTGGCGACCGTGTCGCCCACGGCGACCAGGATCTCGATCACCGGGATGTCGGAGAAATCGCCGATGTCGGGGACGTGCGCTTCCTTCAGTGCTGTCATGTCGGGGCCTTGTGCAATGGGGGATCACGGTGGGGGTGCCGGGCGCGGATGCAGGCGCGCGCGCGCACGGCGTATACGGTGGCTATTGTGGACGGGGACCGCCCGTCCGCCAACCAGACGCCAGCGTATTGAAATCGAAAACCTGGCACGAACCGCCTCAGCGCACGGCGGTGGCGCGCGCGGCTTCGTACTGTTCGATGAAACGATCGACGGACGTGCTTGCGATGGCGGCGGCCACGGGCGCGGCCAGCAGGTCGTCGAGGCGCTTGAAGCGCAGGCAGCACTTGCCCATGTCCAGGCGACGCCCGGCAGCGGCGTAGGCCTCGCGGATCGCACGCTCCTGCTCGGAGTCGGCGTAGGCCATGTTGAGGTAGACCGCGAAGTACTGCTTCTGCGCTGCGAAAGCCGCATAGGCCAGCGGCTTCCTGTTGTAGGTCTTCGGATAGCGCGCCAGCGGCACTTCGTAGGACGGCATGCCCCAGGTCATCGCCTCCTCGTAGCCGGGCGGCAGGTGCTCGCGGATCAGGGCACGGATGGCGGTCGCGGAGGCGCGACGCTCCGGCGGCAGTTCGAGCAGGTAGGCGTCGACCGTGGGCGCGGCGCTGGTGACCATCGTCAGCCGGCCTCGATGCAGCGGATCGATCGGCCTCCGGCGGCACGCGTCCTGATCATGGTCGTAGTCTGCCTCACGACGAGCGAGGCCTCGAAGGTACACGCCGCGCGCGTCGCCGTCATGGCGCGATGCAGCGCGCCGTCGTGTCCGGGCGTTGTCCGCCGGACACGACGACGCCCGGCCAGGCCGGGCGTCGTGGCGTGCCGTCGAGCTGTCGCCGGACTCAGCGTTCGTCGCCCATGATGCGCAGGCCGAACACCATCGATGCGAAACCCACGTTCTGGGCGCTGCCGGAGATGTTGAGGCGGACGATGGTTTCCTTCTTGAAGAATTCGGTCGCCTGCGCGTCGGTGAGGCCGTAGTTGTCGACCAGCGCCTTCTTCGAGATGAAACCGGCCATGCAGACGTTGGAATCGCGGGTGCGCTCGGTGAAGTTGGTGGTCGGCGGCAGCGGCACGACGAAATTCTCGCTGGAGGTCATGCTGGTCAGCAGCTTGCCGCCGAACGGCGCGCCGGTGGTCGGATCGATCAGCGCCGGGTCGGCCAGCACCGGGTTCTCGACGGTGAGGGTCGGGTTGTAGCGCAGGCGGCCGTAGGCCAGCGACGCACCGCCGTTGACGTAGTTGACCGTCACCACGGGCGAGAACCAGTAGCACAGCAGGGAGTTGGTCGCCTTCGGCGGCAGCTTGATGCGCGCCGCATCCTGGAAATTGAAGTTGGTGAAGGCCGGGGCGGGGTTGAGCGTGGCGCACAGCTCGTCGGGATTGGCCGGATCGGTCGGGCACGTATCGCTCAGGTTGACGAAGGCGCTGGCGAGGCCGAGGTAGGTGACGCTGCGCTTGAACGAATCGACGTCGTAGACGTCGTCGATGGTGGGCGCGGCCGGCGCGCGCGCAGCGATCTTCGGTGCGGACGCGCGCGCGGCGGCGATGGCCTTCTGGCTCTGGATGCGCTGCTGCTGGCGTGCGCCGGTCGGCAGGTCGGGCGACACCGCCTCGATGATGTCGTCGCGGCTCGGGCCACCCTGCTGGGCGAACACGGCGATGGAGGCCAATGCGGCGACGGCGATGCCGGCGGACAACAGGGTCTTGCGTTGCATGTGCAGTGCTCCGGAGGTGGACAGGTACCCGATCTGAACGCGGGCGCGCGGGTCGGCAGGCCACCGTTCGTCCGGTGCCGCGCGGGCGACCGGACGAACGGTGCGCGCCGTCAGTCGCCGACCACGCGCAGGCCGAACACCATCGAGGCGTTGCTGACGTGCTGCACGCTGCCGCTCACGTTGAGGCGGATGGTCATCGGGCTGGCGAAGAAATCGTCCGCCTGGGCCGGGGTCAGCCCGTAGTTCTGGATCAGGGACTTGTGGCTGAGGAAACCGGCCATGCACACGGTGGAATCGCGGCTGCGTTCGCTCAGCGTGACGCCCGGCTCCAGCGATTCCTGGAAGCTCTCGCTGGAGGTCATGCTGGTCAGCAGCTGGCCGCCGAACGGCGCGCCGGTGGTGGGGTCGATCAGCGCCGGATCGGCCAGCACCGGGCTCTCGATGGTGAGCGTGGGGTTGTAGCGGAAGCGGCCGATCACGCGACTGGCGGTGACGTTGCTGTAGGTGACGTTGAGCACCGGCGAGAACCAGTAGCACAGCAGCGAGTTCGATGCGTACTTGGGCAGCTTGATGCGCGCGGCGTCGCTGAAGGTGAAACTGGTGGACGCACCCGGGGTCGGGTTGAGTTCCTGGCAGAACTCGTCGGGCGAGGTCGGCTTGGGGCAACCGCTCTGCACGTTGATGAAGGCGCTGGTCAGGCCCAGCCAGCGCACGTTGCGGCCGAAGGAGTCGACGTCGTACACCTCGTCCTCGGTGACCGGATAGAGCGGGTCGGCCAGCCGCGCCATCGCCGGTACGCGGCGCGCGGCGGGTTTCGCGATCGTGCCGGCACGCTGCAAGAGCAGGCGCTGCTTCGGCGTGGCGACGATGTCGGCCGAGCGGCCGCGCACCAGTTCGTCGCGCAGCAGGGTGCCCTTCTGGGCGAAAGCGGCGATGGACACGGTGGCCGCGACGGCGAGACCAAGGGCGAGGACATGCTTGCGCTGCATGGATGGAACTCCGTTTGCGTGGGTGGCAAACGGAGCAGAACGCGGGCTTGCCGCGCGACAGGACAGCGCGACCGTGGCCGGTGCGGAAGCGATGCCCGCACTGGCCTGAGGCATGGTGGCGCTGTTCAGTCCCCGACCAGGCGATAGCCCAGCGTCATGTAGGCGAACTCGGCGAGCTGGATGGTGCCGCTGACACCCAGGCTGACCTTGATCGGTTCCTGGAAGATCCTGTCGGCCAGTTCGGGCGCCATCCCGTAGGACTCGATGAGCGTACGGCGGTTCAGCGGGGCGCCGATGCAGACCTGGGCATCGCGGGTGCGGACGGTATAGGCCACGCCGGGCTCCAGCGGCGCCGCCAGCCATTGGGTCGTTGCAGGCATGACCAGTTGCCCGCCGTAGGGCCTGCCGGTCTTCGGATTGATGAGACCGGGGTCGTCCAGGACGGGGCTGCGGAATGTGAAGGAAGGCGTGTACGCCAGCTGACCATAGGTGCGCGTGGACAGGTTGTTGCGATAGCTGATCTGCACGATCGGTGTCAGCCAGTGACAGAGCAGCGAACGGCTGGCGCCGGCGGGCAGTTCGATCGGAGCGAGGTCGCGGAACTCGAACGCGGTGACCGTGCCGCTCGACGGCAGCACATGGCAGACCTCGCCCTCCACGGCCCCGGTCCTCGGGCAGGATCGGGCGAAGGCGACGAAAGCGTTGTTCACGCCCAGCCATCGGACCGGGCTGCCGAAGGAATCGGCATCGCCGACCTGGTCGTGGGTCACGCCATAAGGGTTTTCGAGGTTCGGGGCGATGACCCGTTCCGCGGCGGGGCCCTGCGCAGGCACCGGCGAGGCCAGTTCGGCGGTCGGCAGTTCGACCCCGGGGTCGGCATCGGGCAAGAGGACGCGGTAGGCCAGCGCGCTGGCGGACGCGAGGGCGATGGCGAGGGCGGTGAAGATCGGCCAGCGGGTTTTGCGCATGTGGAAAGCTCGTTCTGAACCGGCGCGGACGGAGGCCCGGGCGGCGTGCGCACCGGAACCGCGCCGCTCGGGGCTGCGGAGTTTTCCCAAAAGAATCAATGCCGTGGCTGGAAAACCGGGATTTGTGCCCGGCTTGTGCCCGCGATCCGGGCAGATGGGTCGGTCAGGGATGCTCGGCCTCGACGTGGACCCGCTCGCGGTGCAGCAGGTACAGGCCGCTGAAGACGATGATCGCGGCGCCGACCCAGGTCATGCCGTCGGGCAGCACGCGCCACAGGCTGAAGTCGAGCAGCACGCCCCACAGCAGGGCGGTGTATTCCAGCGGCGCGATCGACGACGCCTCGCCCTGGCGGAAGGCCTCGGTGACGCAGTACTGGGCCAGCGCGCCCGACAGCCCGATCCCGGCGATCAGCCAGCCGTGGACGCCGGCCACCGGCACCCAGTCGGGCCAGGCCAGCGCGCCGGCACCGAGCGCGATGCTGGTCATCAGCCAGACCACCATCGACTGCGTGCTGTCGGTCCGCGCCAGCACGCGCACGGTGATCGCCGAGACCGCATAGCCCAGCGCCGAGAGCAGCACCGCCAGGCCGGCGAAGGTCAGCACGCCCTCGCCGGTCGGTCGCAGCACCACCATGACCCCGGCGAAACCGATGACGATCGCCGTCCAGCGGCGCGGGCCGACCCGCTCGCCCAGCACCGGCACCGACAGCGCGGTGATCAGCAGCGGCGCGACGAAGAAGATCGTGTAGGCCGTCGACAGCGGCAGCGTGCGCAGCGCCGAGACGAAGGTCGCCATCATCAGCACGCCCATCACGCCGCGGAACAGGTGCAGCGGCCAGCGCACCCGGAACAGCGGCGTCACGCCGACCGTGGCCAGCGCCCAGACCAGCACGAAGGGCAGCGACGAGGCACCGCGGATGGCCGCGACCTGGAAGGGCGGATAGTGCGCCGACAGGGTCTTGAGCCCGGCGTCCATGAGGGCGAACAGGGCCACTGCGACCAGCATGAGGGCAGCGGCACGCCAGCGCAGGCGCGCAGGAGGAGTGTGGGGAGTCATCGCGCAAGGATACCGGCCGGCCCGGATTCGACCACCCCGGGCCACGGGACACTGCGTGCGGGTGACCCGGAGACGGTGGTTTCGACGTTTGTCCCTGCGTCGTCCGTACCGCTTCCCATCGCGCTTCCCCATCCTGCTTCCCGAGACCGCACATGACGCCGAACATCGCCCGCGCATTGCCCCTGCTCTGCCTGCTGTCGTCCGCCCTGTGGCTGTCGGCCTGCAACCGCGAGGCTCCGGCCGAGCCCGCGCCGCCCGCGCCCGTGGCTGCCCCTGCCCCGCCCCCGCCGGCGGCGCCAGCGCCCGAAGCGCCGGTCGCCGCGCCGGCTGCGGACTTCGACCCGGCCAGCGTGCCCGAGAGCACCGCCGCGCTGCCGCCGTTCCCGTTCTTCGCCATCCCCGAAGGATTGACCAGCACCTTCGACGAGAAGGACAAGCTCGTGAACTTCGACCGCCACTACTTCATCGCCGGCGACAAGGCCGTCGCGGTGGAAGGCCGGATCTTCCACGACCGCTTCAGCCTGACCGGCGGCGCGCGCACGTACAGCGACCTCGAGTTCCGACGCAACTACGAGAATGCCATCCAGGCGCTGGGCGGGAAGAAGATCAACACCACCGGCTACACGCGCGAGGTGATCGCCGCCGCCGGCGGTCGCGACGTGCTGGAGAAGGTCAACCATGCCGCCGCAGCGGTTCCGGACTATCCGCACGACATCTACCTGATCCGCCAGGGCGGCAAGGAATGGTGGATCGACATCAGCACCGGCTCCATTCCGCTGCACGGCTATGTCGTGGTGCTCGAAAAGGAAGGCATGAAGCAGTCGCTGGGCTTCCTCGATGCCGCCGCGATGAAGCAGGCCATCGACAGGGACGGCCGCGTCGCGCTGTACATCAACTTCGACACCGACAAGGCGACCCTGCGTCCCGACGCCCAGCCGGTGATCGACGAGATCGGCAAGCTGCTCGACGGCGACGCCACGCTGAAGCTGTCGATCGAGGGGCATACCGACAACACCGGCGCCGCCGCGCACAACCTGCAGCTGTCCACCGCCCGCGCCCGCAGCGTGCTCGGCGCGCTGGTCGGTCTGGGCATCGACCCGGCACGGCTGAGCTCGAAGGGCTTCGGCCAGGACAAGCCGATCGCCGACAACGGCACCGACGAGGGCAGGGCGAAGAACCGCCGCGTGGAGCTGGTGAAGCGCTGAGCTTCGTGCCTTGAAGCCCTCCCCTTCAGGGGGAGGGAGAAGAGCGATCGGTTACCCTGTGCACCCCTGATCACCCCGCAGCCACCATGCCCTCTTTCGACATCGTCTCCGAAGTCAACGTCCACGAACTGACCAACGCCGTCGACCAGGCCAACCGCGAGTTGTCCAACCGCTTCGACTTCAAGAACGTCGACGCCAAGTTCGTGCTGGAAGACAAGCTGATCAACCAGTCGGCGCCCAGCGAGTTCCAGCTGCAGCAGATGACCGAGATCCTGCGCGCCCGACTGATCGCCCGTGGCATCGACGCGCGCTGCCTCGACTTCGGCGATGTCGAGACCAACCTCGCCGGCGCGCGCCAGAAGGTCACGGTCAAGCAGGGCATCGAACGCGAGCTGGCCAAGAAGATCCAGGCCGCGATCAAGGACGCCAAGCTCAAGGTCGATTCGCAGATCAACGGCGACAAGCTGCGCGTCACCGGAAAGAAGCGCGACGACCTGCAGGCCACGATGGCCCTGCTCCGCGCCCAGACCTTCGAGCAGCCGCTGCAGTTCGACAATTTCCGCGACTGATCCCGATGCAGGACCAGGATCGCAACGACGACGCCCCTGAACTCGCCGCCACCCGCCGCTGGCTGGAGCGCGCGGTGATCGGCCTGAACCTCTGCCCCTTCGCCAAGGCGGTGTACATCAAGCAGCAGGTGCGCTTCGTGCTCAGCGATGCCGAGCTGGAGGACGACCTGCTGGAGGAGCTCGCCGAGGAACTGCTGCGCCTGCGCGATACGCCTGCCGAAGAGATCGATACCACCCTGCTGGTGCATCCGCGCGTGCTGGGCGATTTCCTCGACTACAACGATTTCCTCGATCGCGTCGACGCGTTGATCGAGGCTCTGGCGCTCGACGGCGTGCTGCAGGTCGCCAGTTTCCATCCGCAGTACCAGTTCGCCGACACCGACCCGGACGACCCCGGCAACGGCACCAACCGCGCGCCGTACCCGACCCTGCATCTGCTGCGCGAAGACAGCCTCGACCGCGCGGTCGCCGCGTATCCCGATCCGGACGCGATCGTGCAGCGCAACCTGGAGACGATGGAGAAATTGGGGCTGGACGGCCTGCGGCGATTGCTGGAGGACGAAGCACCGTGAGACCGACCGCAGCCGTGATCGCCTGCCTGCTCGCGCTCGCCTGCAGCGACGCCACGGCCTGCAGCCCGAATGCACCGCCCGCGCCGCGTCCCGGCGAAAGCGACCTGGATTACCGTACCCGCAGCTGGTCGGAACGCCTGGCCTTTCCGGCCTACACGAACATCTTCACGGCACGGATCGTCGCGACGATTCGCGACGAATCCGATACCCGTTCGCAGCCGCCGTATCACATCGTCGTCCGTGTCGCCGATGTGCGCGTGCATCGCGGCAAGGCGCCGCCGGACGGCGCGCTCGTCGTCGACACCTGCGGCGGCGTTCCGCAGGGCAACGGCCCCATCCTGGTCGCGACCCACGATGGCTACACCATCAACGGCGCGAATGTCTGGACCGACGAACGCGAGTTCCAGGCGCTCGAACGAGCCCTGCGCCAGCAGCCACCGCATCGCGCGGATACGCCATAGAGTGCGCTGCAGCCTGAGGTATTCCCCCTTTATCTTGCGAAGATACTAGGGACATCATCGTTCACCAGGCCATCTGTCAGTCATCGATGGTTTTGATCTTGATCTACCGGGACCCCTGGTTGCGACGGGATTCGCGGATCAGGCCCGCAGGGCGCGCGGCAGGACGCCGCGCGTTTTTCGACAAGACAGGGAGGTCTTGTCGAAAAACCCCGCGAAGCCCGTGGATCCGGCGCACAGCGCCGGGCGCAACCGACGGGGTGTGCTTTCTTTGGGCCACTCTTTCTTTGCACAAGCAAAGAAAGGTGGCTCGCTCGCGACAGCGAGCGAAACACAGGACGCGCGGAAGATCCTTCCGACTGCTTTGAAGAAGCAACAAGCAGGTCCCTCGCCTTCGGCTCGGGATGACAGCGAGGGATTAGCTGGCCTAACTCGATGATCCGCGGAGGAAGAATCTGGGATATCTCAGGCCACAGCGCACCGTTCGAATTCACAAGATCAACAACAGCGGTACGCGATAGCGCACCCTATCGAATCAACGCATACCCCTGGGCCAGATCCTTCACGATGCGATGGCCCAGCGCCCGCGTGGCCTCATCGGGTTCGATCAGGTCCGGCACCTGGATCGGGGTCATGCCGGCGGCGAGCGCAGCGCGCACGCCGAACGCGGAGTCCTCGAACACCACGCAGCGCGCGGGATCGACGCCGAGCGCGGCGGCAGCCTTGAGGTAGCCTTCCGGCGCGGGCTTGGGTTCGACCACGTCGCTGCCGGTGACCACGATCTCGAAGAAGGACGCGATGCCGCTGGTGGCGAGCTTGCGGTCCGCACGCAGGCGCTGCGTGGACGTGACCACGGCACGCGGCATCGCGCGCGCCTGCAGGTCGTCGAGCACGTCGCGCACGTGCGCGTGCAGCGGGATGCCGTCCTCGATCCGCTGGTGATAGCGCAGGTAGCAGGCCTCGCGGAGCGCGCGCACCTGCGCCTCGTCCATCGTGCGCAGCATCAGCGGCACGTAGTCCTTTTCGTGCATGCCGATCATGCGGAACCACAGGTCGTCGTCGACCTCGACCTGCAGGTCGATGGCGGCCTCGCGCCAGCAGTCGATGATCGCGCGTTCGCTGTCGAGCATGAGGCCATCCATGTCGAACAGCACCGCTTCGGGGACGAAACCGACCGGGCTCATGCCGTCGCTCCGGCGAACAGCGCGGCGCGGTCCGCATCGTCGAGGATGCGCCACTGCCCGTCCGGCAGATCACCCAGAGCCAAGCCACCGACCTGCGGACGATGCAGGGACTCGACGTGGTTGCCGACCGCCGCGAACATCCGTCGCACCTGGTGGTAGCGACCTTCGTGCAGCGTGAGCCGCACGCGCTGCGCATCGAGCACGTCGAGCTCGGCGGGCAACAGTGGCGTCTGCTCGGATTCCAGCATCAGCGTACCGCTGGCGAAGATCGCGGCCTCGTCGCCGTTCAAGGGACGCGCCAGGGTCGCTTCGTAGACCTTCGGCACCTTCGCCTTCGGCGAGATGATCCGGTGCAACAGCGCGCCGTCGTCGGTGAGCAGCAGCAGGCCGCTGGTCTCGCGATCGAGCCGGCCCACCGTGGACAGCACCGGATCGCGCAGCTTGAAGCGCGGCGGCAGCAGGTCGTAGACCAGGCGGCCCTGATCCTTGCTCGAACAGGTCACGCCGACCGGCTTGTGCAGCATCAGCAGCAGGCCCGGCGCGGGATCGAGCGGCTCGCCGTCGACGCGGATCGCGTCGTGCGCGGCGTGCACGTCGAGTTCGTCGTCGGCGTACAGCACCTCGCCGTCGGCGTCGGTGATGCGGCCTTCGCGGAACAGCGCCATCACCTGCTTGCGGCTGCCGTAGCCGAGGTTGGCGATGCGCTTGAGGATCTTCACGGCCATGCGGTGCTCATTGTTTGATGGCTTCGATGATCTTGAAACCATCGGCCTGGGCCACGGTGCGCACGCTGGCGAAGCGCGCGTCGAGGACCTGTTCGTAGGGAAGATGGCGGTTCGCGACCAGCCACAGCCGGCCGCGCGGATTAAGCGCATCGGCCGCAGCAGCAATGAAGGCGCGACCGATGTCGGGACGATCGGCGCGGCCCTGCGCGTGGAACGGCGGATTGCTGACGATCACGTCGTAGCGCTGCGGCAGGCCGGTGGTCACGTCGTGCCAGTGGAAGTCGACCGGTACGCGCGCATCGGCGAGGTTGGCGCGCGCCAGGTCGAGCGCGCGCGCCTCGGCTTCATGGAGATCGAGCGCGGCGATGCCCGGGCAACGCCGCAGCAACGCGCGCGACAGATAGCCCCAGCCAGCGCCGAGGTCGGCGGCACGACCGGCCAGATCCTCGGGCAGGTGCGAGACCAGCAATGCGGAGGCGGCATCGATGCGATCCCAGGCGAACACGCCCGGCCGCGAAACGAAGGCATCTTCGGTCCCGGGCATCAGCGTGCGCGGCGCATCCAGCGCGGCCCAGCGCGACAGCAGGTCGGCGTCGATGCGCGCGGGATCGGGGGTCGACCAGAACACGCGGCAATGCTGCTTCGACAGGGTGCCGGAGAGACCGCACAGCGCCTTGAGGTCGGCCTCGCCGGACTTCGCGCCTTCATCGTTGGCCATGCAGGCGACGACGGTGCCGCCCGGCGCGCACTGCGCGACCGCACGCGCGAACAGGGCGCGGGCCTCGTCGCGCTGGCGCGGCGGCAGGACGAGTACCAGCGGGTGGCGCGTGCCGTCGTCGTCCTGAGGGCCGCGCACGGCCCAGCCGTCGCGTTCCAGCGCATCCGCCGCCGGCCGGAACGACTGCTCGCAGACCAGGCCGGGTCGGGCCGCAGCGCGCAGGGCCACGCCAGCGCGCGCCCGAAGAAACAGGACGCCACCGACCTGCGGCCACGCCAGCACGCCGGTGTCGAACGGCAGGCAGAGGACGTCGAGGGCGGGATCGCCGTGGTCAGCGGCCATGGCGGGGGCGGGTGGACATCGGCATTCGCGAATTGTACGGGGCCGGCTGTGAGGTTTCCCGCCCCGCTGCGAATCATGTGAGCATCCCGCCACGACACTCCGACGCCCCGTGATCGCCACCGCCCACGCCATGGATGCCGCCCGACAGCGCTTCGCCGACCTGCTCGATGCCCATCGCGGCATCGTGTTCAAGGTCGCGAACACTTACTGCCGGCATCCCGACGACCGGCAGGACCTGGTCCAGGAGATCGCCGCGCAGCTGTGGCGCGCCTGGCCCGGCTACGACCCGGAACGCACGTTCTCCACCTGGATGTACCGGATCGCGCTGAACGTGGCGATCTCGCACGTGCGCAGCGCCGGACAGCGCGCGCCGCACGTGCCGCTGGACGCACCACACGACACGCACCCGGCGTTTGCCGTCGACGACGGCAGCGCGGCGCACGAGCAGGATGAGCGCATCGCCGCGCTGCATGCGGTGATTGATCGCCAGGCGCCGATGGACCGCGCGCTGCTGATGCTGTGGCTGGACGAGCGCAGCCAGCGCGAGATCGCCGACGTGCTCGGCATCAGCGAAAGCAATGTCTCCACCAAGCTCAACCGGCTCAGGCAACGCATCCGCGAACAGCTGTCCGCCCACGCAGCGGCAGCGACCGACCTTCCCTGACCTCCCCCGCGAGGCGACACCCGACACGATGGACACGACCATGGAACTCGACGATCTCAAGCAGGCCTGGCAAGCGCTGGGCCACCAGTTGCAGCAGCAGAACGCGCTGCAGCTGCAGCAGTACCGCGAATCGAAACTGCGCGGCATCGGCAGGACGCTGCGCCCGCTGTTCTGGGGCCAGCTGGTGCAGATGGCGTTCGGCCTCGGCTTCGTGCTGCTCGGCGTGTGGATGTGGCGCATCGGCCATGGCATCGCGATGCCGCTGTTCGTCGCCGGCATCATCGCGCACGTCTACGGCATCGCCACGATCATCGCGTCCGGCGTGATGCTCGGCCATATCGCCAAGGTCGACGCCAGCCTGCCGGTGGTCGAGGTGCAGCATCGCCTGCTGCGCATGCGCAAGGCCTACCTCATCGGCGGCATGGTGGTCGGATTGCCGTGGTGGGTGCTCTGGGTGGTGCCGCTGTTCGTCATCGCCACGCTGCAGGCCATGCAGAACGGCGGTGGCGCCAGCGACGTCCCGACGTGGCTGTGGCTCTGCCTCGCCGGCGGCACGACCGGCCTGGTCGGCACGCTGGTCTTCCACCACTGGCTTCACCGCCCCGGCCGCGAAGCGCTAGCCAAACGCATGGACGACGGCGCCGCCGGCGGCAGCCTGCGCCGCGCCCAGGCGCAGCTCGACGAGCTGAAGCGGTTCATGGCGGAGTGAGCCACGCCGCAGACACCCGCATTGCGCAGGCTCATCTGCGCGGCAACGGCCTCGCACCCTGCGCGCCACCGGCCGGCCGCTGCAGCGGCGGCAGCGGCCGGCCGGTGATGCGTGGCCTGCGCGGACCGTACTCCGGCAGATCGCTGCCGGCTTCGTAGGCGCCGATGTCGGGCGCCACGTCGAGGAAACCGTCGTTGATGTTCGGCAGCACCTGGCCGGCATCGAGCACGCTGTTGCGCACCGGGCGCAGATCCTGCGGTGCGTAGCGGGTCAGCGGCGAGGACGGCGCGGAGATGGCGCGGGCGAACACCGCGCGCGAGGCTTGTACGGCATGGGCTTCGGTGGTCGAGCCGCGCAGGGACGCGAGCGAACTGAAGCTGATCGTGGCGAAGCGGCCTTCGAAACGACTGATCTCGGAACCGAAGGCATCGAAATCCAGGCTCGATCCATCGACCACCAGGTCGGCGATGGCCAGCACCGCGCCGGTGCCGTTGCCGAAGCCGTTCCAGGTGCCGGGAAAGCCGCCGAGGAACAGGTTGTTGCGCGTGAACAGGCGCGACACGCCGACGCCCGGATACAGGCCGAAGGCATCGCCGGCCTTGACGATGGTGTTGTGCAGCAGCACGTCGCCGCTGCTGCCGCGATACAGCTTGAACGCGACGTGCGGCACGTTGTACGCGACGTTGCGGACGAAATAGGTCGGGCCGCCGAGGCCGGGCTGCGAGGAGAACGCGATGAAGGCGTTGGTGACGCGGTTGCGCAGGATCCGGCAGTTGTGGAAGCAGAAGTCGGCCTCGATGGCATCGTCGGCGGCCTCGCCCAGCTCGTTGCCGATGATGTCGATGCTGTATTGCTCGCGCGCTTCGGCATCTTCGAGCAGGGAGATGTTGTCGCGGAAACCGCTGACGCGGTTGTGCGCGATCACGTGGCCCGGCCCCGTGACCAGGATACCTTCGCCGCGATTGGCGCCGCTGGCGCCGAAGGCGTCTTCCCGCCACGGCGTGGTGCCGTTGACCACGTTGTCGGCGATGTAGGCGTTTTCAGAACGCAGGTAGCTGACGATGCCGTCGCCGTTGAACTGCGTCGCGCTGGCGTTCACCGTGCAGCGGGTGATGCTGATGTGGTTCGACGCGTTGAAACGGATGCGGCCGTTGACCGTCAGTGATTCCAGATGGACGTGGCTCCGGCTGAAAAGGCCCAGTTCGCCTTCGATCACCGCGCCGGGCTGGCCGCGGATCACGATCGGCCGCGCGGCGGTGCCATCGCGACCGAACACGAAGCCGGGATAGGTGCCGGGGCCGAGCAGCAGGATGTCGCCGGGCTGCGCATTGGCGACGTTCACCGACAGATCGCCCGGCGTGACCGGCTTGATCACCGCATCGCTCGCCGGGCGGGGCACGCTGCGCGTGGTCGCGCTGATGACGCGGGTTTCCTGTCCGCCATCGGGGTCGGACAGCGACAGCTCGATCTCGTAGGCCGTGCCCGGGCGCAGGTCGAACAGGCTGCCGGAGTGCCGGTTCGCCCACTGGAAGCCCTGGTTCAGCCCCGCCGGGATGCGCCGCAGCGGCATCGCCGCGCGCCATGGCGTCTCGCCTTGCGCGCGGTAGCGCACGTTGACCACGCCGTTGCGGTTGCTGTCGCCACTGATCGCCCATTCGAGCGTGAGCGACTGCAGGGTCGGATACGGCGCGGTCGTGGCGCCGGGCGTGGTGGCGTTCTGGGTCTGTGCGTGGACGGGCGACACGGCGCCCGCGATCAACAGCAAGGCCGTCAGCAGCACGGCGCAGGATGGACGAGCCCGCGACATCTCCGATCTCCCTTCACGACATGGCGGATCCCCCGCGCGGCAAGTTAGCAGGCCGGAACGCGCCTCGACAGTGAATCGCGACACGAAGCGAGGCACGGACGCCGCGAACGGCGTCCGGATTCAGTGCGGGGTCATCGCGGCATGACCGTTCGGTCAGGCGTCGAGTTCGCGCAGGGTGATCGACGGCGGCGCATCCAGCACGCGGCGCGTGGCGAACAGGCCGGCGACCAGCGCCGCGACGATGCCGATGGCCGCGCCGGTGGCGGCCATGCCCCAGTCCGCTTCCCAGGGCAGGTCGAAGACCTGGGTCGCGACCACGCCGGCGAGCACGGACGCGGCCACCGCCGCGACCACGCCGGACAACAGGCCGATCGCGGCGAATTCCGAGGCCTGCGCCAGTCGCAGCTGACGGCGGCTGCCGCCGAGCGCGCGCATCACGCCGCCCTCGCGCAGGCGCTCGTCCTGGCTCGCGCTCACCGCCGCCAGCAACACCAGCACGCCGGCGGCGAGCGAGAACCAGAACACCACCTGCACCACCCGCGCGACCTGGTCGCCGATGCTGCGCACCTGGGTCAGGATCGCATCGACATCGATCACCGTGAGGTTGGGATAACGTTCGACCAGCTCGGCGGTGAAGCGCGGGCGCGTAGGCGGCACCTTCACCGCCGTGATGTAGCTGCCCGAATAACCCTCGAGCGCGCCCGGCGAGGCGACGACGAAGAAGTTCGGCTTGAAGCTTTCCCATTCGACCTTGCGGAAGCTGGTGATCGTCGCCTCGAAACGCTGCCCCGCGATATCGAAGGCGACGCGGTCGCCGATCTTCCACTTCAGGCGCGCGGCGAATTCCTCCTCGACCGACAGCTCCGGCTTCGCCAGCCGCTTGGCCGGCCACAGCTTGCCGGCGGTGACCTGGTTGTCCTCGCCGAGGCTCTCGGCGGTGGACAGGTTGAACTCGCGTTCGGCGAGGCGACGCGCGCGTTCGCCCTCCTCCGCGTACTGCGCACCGGTGACCGGCTTGCCGTTGTGCTCGACGAGGCGGCCCCGGATCATCGGGTACAGCGTCGGCTCGGCGATGCCCTGCCCGGAGAGGAAATCGCGCACGCCGGCCATCTGGTCCGGCTGCACGTTGACGATGAAGCGGTTCGGCGCGTCGTCGGACAGCGACAGCCGCCAGCGTTCGATCAGGTCGGTGCGCACGAAGGTCAGCAGCAGCAGGGCCATCAGGCCGAGGCCGAGCGCGGACACCTGCGCGATGCTGGTCCCGGCGCGGCGGCTCACGTTCGCCAGGCCGTAGCGCAGGCTGCCGCGCAGGCGCGAGCGCACGCGGCGTACGACCAGGATCAGCACCCACGCGATCGACGCCAGCGCCAGCAGCGTGAGCAGGATGCCCAGCAGCATCACGGCGCCGAGCGTGGCGGAACCGGCCTGCCACCACAGCAGCGCGCCGAGGCCGGAGAAGCCCGCCAGCGCGACCAGCCAGGCACTCGGCTCGGCGACGTCGAGGTCGCGACGCAGCACGCGCAGCGCGGGCACGCGGCGCAGGGCCAGCACCGGCGGCGCGCCGAAGGACAGCAGCACGACCAGGCCGACGCCGAGGCCCTGCAGCGCGGGCGCGAGGCCGGCCGGCGGGATCGACACCTTGAGCAGGTCGGCCAGCCACAGGCCGATGCCCCACTGCAGGGCGTAGGCGATGGCGACGCCGATCGCGCTGGCGATCACGCCGAGGATCAGCAGTTCGCCGATGTGAATCGCGGCCAGCGTGCGCTGGCTCGCGCCGAGACAGCGCATCACCGCCGCACCCGAGAGATGGCGCTCGCTGTGCCGGCGCGCGGCCATCGCGACCGCGACCGCCGCCAGCACGACCGACACCAGCGCGGCGAGGCCGAGGAAGCGGCTGGCGCGATCGAGCGCGGAACGGATTTCCGGTCGCGCATCGGCGATCGTTTCCAGGCGCTGGCCGCGGCCGAGCGCGGCCTTCGCGGTCTTCACGAAAGTGTCCACGGCAGCGGCTTCGCCGGCGATCACGAGCTTGTACCCGGCCCGGCTGCCGGGCTGGATCAGGCCCGTCGACGGCAGGTCGGCCAGCGGCAGGAACACCTTGGGCGCGACGTTGAAGTAATCGATGGCGCCATCCGGCTCCTGCAGCACCACCGCCGCGAGCGTGAACTCGCGTTCGCCGATGCCGATGCGGTCGCCGGGCTTCGCGTCGAGCTGGTCCGCGCCGGCGCGGCTGAGCCACAGGGTGCCGGCGGCCGGACCGCCGACCACGTCGCGCTCGCCGTGCGCATCGCGGATGCGGAAACCGCCGCGCAGCGGGAAGCCTTCACCGAGCGCACGCAGTTCGCCCAGTTTCAGGCGCGCGGACTCGCCGGCACCGACGCGCACCATCGTCGGCATTTCCACGGTTTCGGTGCGCTTGAGGCCGCCGAGGTTCGCGGCGTCACGGATGCGCCCGGCGATCGGCGCGTCGCCGCGCACAACCGCGTCGCCGCCGAGCAGGCGGTTGGCTTCGCTGGCGAGCATGCGCTCGGCGCGATCGGTGACGAAGCCGACCGCACTGACCGCCACCACCGCCAGCACCAGCGCAGCGACGAGGATGCGGATGTCGCCGGCCGCCAGGTCGCGCCGCAGCTGGCGCCAGGCGAGGGAGAACAGCCTCATGCCGACACCAGCCGTCCGCCGTCCAGGCGCAGCACGCGGTGGCAGCGCTCGGCGAGATGGTCGTCGTGGGTCACCAGCACCAGGGTGGTGCCGGCATCGGCATTCAGGCCGAACAGCAGTTCGATGATCGCCTGGCCGGTGCGGGTATCGAGATTGCCGGTGGGTTCGTCGGCGAACAGCAGGGACGGCCGGGTGACGAAGGCGCGGGCCAGGGCCACGCGCTGCTGCTCGCCGCCGGACAGCTGGCGCGGATAGTGGTTCAGGCGCTCGCCCAGGCCGACGCGGCGCAGGATCTCGCGGGCTGGCCCCTCGACATCGGCGTCGCCGCGCAGCTCCAGCGGCAGCATCACGTTTTCAAGCGCGGTCAGGGACGGCAGCAGCTGGAAGCTCTGGAACACGAAGCCGACCTTCTCGCCGCGCACCTTCGCCCGGCCATCCTCGTCCAGGGTCGACAGCGGCGCGCCGTCGAGCAGCACGCGGCCGTCGCTGGGGGTGTCGAGTCCGGCCATCAGCGCCAGCAGGGTGCTCTTGCCCGAGCCCGAGGCACCGACGATGGCCACGCTCTCGCCCCGGGCGATGTCGAAGCCGACCCCGTCGAGGATGGTCAGCTCGCCCGAGGGCAGCCGGACCCGCTTGCCCAGCCCCTCCACCCGCAGCGCGGGCGGCGCGGACCCGGCTGCTCCGGCAGGCTTGGCCCCGGCGGGGGTGGCATCGTCGGACGGCGGCGCGGCGGCCTCGGGGGTCAGGGTCATGGGGGGCTTCCGGG
>SCMT01000037.1 GCA_005502915.1 Lysobacteraceae bacterium 2PB
GCCGCTGCGGCGATAGGCGGAAGCCCGGCCCTCGCGCACGGCGCGAGGGCGCTCGACGGCGCGCGAACCGGTGGTTCGCGAACGCGCCGCCTCGCCCACCACGGTGGCATCCTCCACTACGTGCTGCGGCAGCTCGCCGCGCACTGACGCTTCCGCCGCTGCGGCGAGAGGCGGAAGCCCGGCCCTCGCGCACGGCGCGAGGGCCGCTGGCGACTCTCGAATCCTCCACGAAGGGCCCTCGCAGGGACGGCGGCCCGGCAACCGCAAGCTGCCACACGAAACATACGGAGGCGTCTTGCGGCTCCCGGGGGCCTATGCTCCAATCGGTTGGAACCGCCAATGAACGGCCCGCAGTGGCCGCAGCCCAGCAATAAAGAGAGAGAGGGGATCCCATGAGTAAAGAACGCCCGTGGTTCGCGAGCTATCCGGCAGGCGTACCGCATGAAATCGACGTCGAGGAATACCCCTCGATCGTGGCCGTACTGCAGTCGTCCCTGGAGAAATACCGCGACCGCCCGGCATTCTCGAACATGGGCAAGTCGCTGACCTATGCCGAAGTCGATCATTACAGCAAGCAGTTCGCCGCCTACCTGCTGGGCGAGCTGAAGCTCAAGAAGGGCGACCGCGTCGCCATCATGATGCCGAACTGCCTGCAGTACCCGATCGCCACCTTCGGCATCCTGCGCGCCGGCCTCACGGTGGTGAACACCAACCCGATGTACACCCCGCGCGAGCTCAGGCACCAGCTGGTCGATTCCGGCGCCAGCGCCATCCTCGTCCTCGACAACTTCGGCAAGACCGTGCAGGACGTGGTCGCCGACACCCAGGTCAAGCAGGTCATCACCACCGGCCTCGGCGACATGCTGGGTTTCCCGAAGGGCAACATCGTCAACTTCGTGCTCAAGTACGTGAAGAAGATGGTGCCCGACTACGACATCCCCGGCGCGATCCGCTTCCGCAACGCACTCACGCTGGGCCAGATGCACCCGCTGCCTCAGGTGGAGATCGGCCCGGAAGACATCGCGTTCCTGCAGTACACCGGCGGTACCACCGGCGTCGCCAAGGGCGCGATGCTCACCCATCGCAACCTCGTCGCCAACATGCAGCAGGCTTCCGTGTGGGTTGGCCAGAATGCCAAGATGGGCCAGGAAGTCATCGTCACGGCGCTGCCGCTGTACCACATCTTCGCGTTGACCGCGAATGGCCTGGTCTTCATGAAGTTCGGCGGCCACAACCATCTCATCACCAATCCGCGCGACATGCCCGGCTTCGTGAAGGAACTGTCGAAGATCCCGTTCACTGCGATCACCGGCGTGAACACGCTGTTCAACGGCCTGCTCAACACCCCGGGCTTCGACAAGGTCGATTTCTCGAAGCTGCACCTCACTCTCGGTGGCGGCATGGCCGTGCAGCGCGCAGTGGCCGAACGATGGAAGCAGGTCACCGGCGTGACCCTGGTCGAGGCCTACGGCCTCACCGAAACCTCGCCCGCGGCGTGCATCAACCCGATGGATCTCGCTGATTACAACGGCGCGATCGGCCTGCCCATCTCGTCCACCGATGCCTGCGTGAAGGACGAGGACAACAAGACCCTGGGCGTCGGCGAAGTCGGCGAACTGTGCATCAAGGGCCCGCAGGTGATGAAGGGCTACTGGCAGCGTCCCGAGGAAACCGCGAAGGTGCTCGACAGCGAAGGCTGGCTGCACACCGGCGACATGGCGAAGATGGACGAGAACGGTTTCTTCTACATCGTCGACCGCAAGAAGGACATGATCCTCGTCTCCGGTTTCAACGTATATCCGAACGAAGTCGAAGACGTCATCGCGCTGATGCCCGGCGTGCTCGAAGTCGCGGCCGTCGGCGTACCCGACGACAAGTCCGGAGAAGCGGTGAAGGTCGTGATCGTCAAGAAGGATCCCAACCTCACCGCCGAGCAGGTCAAGGCGCACGCACGCGAGAACCTGACCGGCTACAAGCAGCCGAAATTCGTCGAATTCCGCACCGAGCTGCCGAAGACGAACGTCGGCAAGATCCTGCGTCGCGAACTGCGCGACCAGCCGTCTGCCTGATGGCAGGCTCCACGTGCCGCGTCCCTGCGACGCGGCACGTGACGACTCTCCGGGCGACGCCTCTTCCGCCCGTCCCCACGCGCCCCCATCGCCTCATCTTCCTCGCTGTCGCCATCGCGCGACCGGCATGACCTGATTCGTCCGGACATCGCGTTTGATGGCATGCGACACATGCATCGCATGTTTTCGCGACACGAACCGACGGCATTCCTCGAGGTTGCGGCAGGCGCCGCGGCGCTGCGGAACGCAACGCAGACACGGGATCGCGCACGACGTCGATCGATTGGCGACGCGGCGCAGACCTTTAGCATTCGTGTCAGAAAAAGTTAGCAGAATCGCACTTCCGTCACGCGCAATCATCGCGCGGTAATGCGGAAAATGCGGATGCAACGACCTCGAAAATGGTATCCGGCCAAGAATTCCTGCAAGCGGATAATCCGCCGGAATCGCGGCCATAAAGAGACGGAATTCGCATTTTGGCAGCAAAACTCCCCGGAATTGCCCCATACCTGTCGAACATTGCGGGGTGGTCGATCTTGAAGTTTCCGTTTTTTCGGAGCATACAACCTTCGGCCGGGCTTCACTCTACTTCCACTCGCATGCCGCGCCGCCCGGACGGCATGCAGTCCAATCAAAGGGGATTCACCATGAGCAACGTCGAAAAACTCCATATCGTTCCGCGCTTCTCCAAGTTGCAGGTCGAGGAAGACATCCAGCGCGAGGTGTACTGGTGCAACATGCATGCCGATCTGGCATCGCGCCCTGATCGCGCGTGCTTCCGCAACGAACTCGTGGACGAGATCCTGGGCTGGCAGCACAATCTCGCCGACCGCATCCGCAACGAGCAGAGCAAGGGAACCCACAAGCTGGCGCATATCGTGCTCGCTTCCTGCCATCCGACCGTGTTCAACCTCGGTGGCGATCTGCAGTTGTTCTGCAACGCGATCCGCAGCCGAGATCGCACGACGCTGCTCAACTATGCGCGCCAGTGCGTTCGCGGCGTCCATGCATTCCACAATGGACTCGGCGTCGGTGCGCACAGCATCGCGCTCGTCGAAGGCGACGCACTGGGCGGCGGATTCGAGGCTGCGCTGAGTTGCCACACGATCGTCGCCGAACAAGGTGTCGGCATGGGCCTGCCCGAAGTACTGTTCGACCTCTTCCCGGGAATGGGCGCTTACTCGTTCCTGTGCAAGCGCATCCCGGCACATCGCGCCGAAACCCTCATGCTCGAAGGCAACATCTACAGCAGCGACGAGCTCCACAAGATGGGCCTGGTCGACGTGCTCGTGCCCAAGGGCGAAGGACGCAACGCCGTCGACGAAATCATTCGCAACAACCGCCGCATCCCGCACGCGCGCGCCGCCATGCATCGCGTCCGTGCGATGGCGCAGCCGGTCACCATGGAGGAAATGATGGCGATCACCGAAGTGTGGGTCGATACCGCGCTGCAGCTCGGCGAGAAATCCCTGCGCACGATGGAACGCCTCGTCCGCGCGCAATTCAAGCGCGACCAGCCCCTCGATGCCGCCACGGCCTGATGCCGATGATCACGGATCCGGACCCGGAAGCGGGTCCTGTCGCGAATGATGGGACCCGAGCAACCGGGGAAGTTGCGCACGCACTTCGCATGCGGTCTGTTCGACGAGCGCGTCGAGGTCGCTGGTGAGGTTCTGCGATTGGCGACTGATCTGCACATTGTCGAGTCGCATCACGACGCGGCACCGCTCGACCAGGCGGGTGGCGCCGATGTTTTCGGCGACGCCGCGCATGGCATGGGCCGCCTCTCGCATGGCTTCGTAGTCCGCACTGGCCGCCGCCTGCTGGAGGCCCGACATCGAACGCCCGATGTCGCGCAGGCATTGTTCGACGAAATCGCGAATGAAATCGTCGCCCAATCCCATGCCGGCAAGCTCCACGAGGATCGGATTGTCCTTGTCGACCGCATCGCCCATCACGGGATCGGGTGACATGCCGCCAGCGCTGGCCGCCTGCACGGGTGCGATTTCGCCCTCGGCGGCAGCGACCGATGCGATCGTGTCGAGCAGTTTCGGCACGGAGATCGGCTTGGTCAGGTAGGTGCGTGCGCCCGCACGATCGGCTTCGCGCATCGATTCCACGGTCGCATCCGCCGAAAGCACCACGATCGGCGTCTTCCGTGCATGCCCGGCCTGCATCACTCTCGCCTGGCGAATGACCTCGAGGCCGCTCAGTCCCGGCATGTGCAGGTCGAGCAAGACCAGATCGGGCGTTTCACCGGCCAGTACATCGAGTACCTGTTCGCCGTCTTCCGCGAACAGGATCCTGTGTCCGGCCTTTTCGAGGAGTCGCTGCAGCACGACGCGATTGGTCGGCTGGTCGTCGGCGACGAGGATGCGCATCGAGCGAACCCGGATGCGATGCCGCAGGAATGGATCCTCGAAATCGATGACCTTGCCTGTCGCATCGATGCGCCGGCGTTCGCCGGGGACGGCATCGGCTTGTTCGGCCTGCGCCCCGATCGTTTCGGGCTGGCTCGTCGCATGCGCGACCCGGAACGGCAATTCCACCCAGAAGTGCGTGCCGCCGCCGGGATTGTCTTCGACGCCGATGCGGCCACCCATCAGCTCGGTGAGGCTCTTGGCGATGGTCGTGCCGAGGCCGCTGCCACCGTAACGACGGTCGCGACCGCTGTCGACCTGCTCGAAGGGACGGAAGATCCGCTGTCTCGCTTCTTCGGGGATGCCGATGCCGGTATCGCGCACCGACAGCTTCAGCACGATCCGCTCGTCCGTGCGCGACAGCTCGCCGGCATGCAGCGCGATGCTCCCCCGCTCGGTGAACTTCACGGCGTTCTGCAGAAGGTTCAGCAGGATCTGGGTCAGGTGGCTGGCATCGCCATGCAGGGCATTCGGTATGCGGATATCGGTATCGATGGTGAATTCCAGCCCCTTCGCCCGGGCCTGTGGCATGAGCATGCGGTAGACGCGGGACAGCAGCTGGTTGAGGTCGAAATCCTCGTCGTGGCGGCGCACCTTGCCTGCTTCGATGGCGGAAATGTCCAGCACTTCGTCGATCAGCAACAGCAGCGTCTGCGCCGATGTGTGGATCATGTCCGCGGACTCGCGCTGCTCCTTCTGCAGTTTGCTCGCCGACAGCAGTTCGGCCATGGCGAGGATGCCGTTGAGCGGCGTACGCAATTCATGACTCATGTTGGCGAGGAAGCGGGACTTCGCTTCGTTGGCGCGGCGCGCGTCCTCGATCGCCCGCGTCAATGCCTTCAGCAGCGACGAGAAATACAGCGGCACGGCGGCCGCGCCGGCCAGCAGTCCCCAGGACAGATAGGGATTGGACAGCCAGTACGGCGTGACCTGGCTCATCACGAAGAACGAGAGCACGCTGAGTACCGTGGCGTAATGCAGGTAACGGCTGCCGAAACGCAGGCCGTTGCCGATCGTCACCCACAGATAGATGCTGTACAGCGGCGACGCGACTTCGCCCTGTAGCGCCATGACCGCGCCGATGGCGGCATAGTCGGACACCATGCCGACCCAGCGCCGCCAATGCGAAACGCCCGGGTTGCGCAGGATCGCGGCGAAGAGCACGAGCGAGACGACCAGTTCGCCCACGAGAATCAGCCAGACCTCGAACAGCGCGGTCGTTCCACCATCGCCGCTGACGCCCCAACCGAGGTAGGTCGAGAACAGGCTGGTGATGACGATGCGGACCAGCACCTGCGAATGCTCGGTGTCCGGCCGATTGGTCAGCCTCGCGCGCGTCCAGCGGTAGGCGGCGCGCAGCGCGTTCACTCAAGCCCCGGCCGTTGCGACCCGGTCGAGTAGCGCTGGCAGATGTCCTCCAGGCGCTCCCGGTTGTCCAGCAGTGCCTGCACGCACTGCGGATCGAACAGCTTGCCGCTCTGCTCGACGAGGAAGTCCAGCGCGCTGTCGAAGCTCCACGGCGCCTTGTAGGGGCGCGGCGAGATCAGGGCGTCGAACACGTCGGCGACGGCGACGATGCGCGCCTCGATCGGGATCTGGGCGCCACTGAGGCCGTCGGGGTAGCCGCTGCCGTCGAAGCGCTCGTGGTGGCGCAGCGCGATGGTCGCGCCGGCCTGGATGAAGCGGTTCTGGCTGCCGCTGAGCAGCTCGTGCCCGATCTGCGGATGGCGACGCATGATGCTCAGCTGGTGCTCGTCGAGCGGGCCGGGCTTGAGCAGTACTTCGTCGGGAATCGCGATCTTGCCCATGTCGTGCAGCGGCGCCGACAGTTCGATCAGGCGGACCTCGTCCTCGGGCATGCCGAGGCCCTCGGCGATCAGCCCGGCGATGTGCGCCATGCGCTCGAGATAGGCGCTGGTGCCGATGTCGCGGTACTCGATGGCGCGAGCCAGGCGCGACAGGGTTTCGCGCTCGCGCTCCTCGACCTCGTGCATGCTCGACAGCAGGCGCTGCTCCAGCGAGAGCGCTCGCTGCTTGATCGATTCGGACTGCTGGCGCAGCTGCAGCAGGTTGCGGCAGCGTGCGCGCAGCTCGCGCGGACGCACCGGCTTGACCAGGAAATCGATCACGCCGGCATCCAGCGCCGCCTGGCGGATGGGTTCGTCGCCGACCACGGTGACCAGCACGATCGGCACGTCGCGGTTGCCGAGCGAACGGCGGAAGCGGCGCGCGAATTCCAGGCCGTCGATGACCGGCATGCGGTAGTCGAGGAGCAGCAGGTCAGGTCGGTTGTTCTCCGACCAGCGCAGGGCTTCCTCGGAATCGCCGAAATCGAACACTTCCAGCTCGGGGCTGATGTCCTCGAGGATGTGCCGCAGCATCGTGCGTGCGGATGTCTGGTCGTCAACGATGACGATTTTCACGGAATTGCCCCACATGCGGATACCGTGCGTCCTTGCGGTTCGTGAAGTTGCTGGCCGATACGTTGCGCCGAAATTAAAGCAATTTCAATGCCATGCCCCGCATGTTGCTGAATTGCCGATCCATTCTAGACGGCGGGCGCTGCGGGTGTGAACCATGGCAGGCGCGCGGATGGTCGACGGCGGCGATGGGGCGACAGCCGCACGATGGCCCGTCTGCACGGGGCGCGGCATGCATAAGCGCTTGATTCGGCGCAGATGAACAGGGCCCGGCAGCGCAGGGGCGTTAGCAGGGTTGCCGCGGAAGTTATCGCATCGACCCTGCAAGACCAGACAGGGTCGACTGACGAACGGTCGGCATCGCGCGCCTTCCCTGGCGCGTGGAGGATGCGACGAAAGGTGCAGCGGACTCAGGCTTCCGGGCGCATGTAGGGGAACAGAAGGACGTCGCGGATCGAGGTCGACCCGGTCAGCAGCATCACCAGTCGATCGATGCCCACCCCGAGGCCGCCGGTCGGCGGCAGGCCGACTTCCAGCGCGCGGATGTAGTCGGCGTCGTAGTGCATGGCTTCGTCGTCGCCGCCCTCCTTCGCTTCGACCTGGGCCCGGAAACGCGCGGCCTGGTCTTCGGGATCGTTGAGCTCGGAGAAACCGTTGGCGATTTCCTTGCCGCCGACGAACAGCTCGAAACGGTCGGTGATGCCCGGCTCGGTGTCCGATTCGCGCGCAAGCGGCGAGACCTCGACCGGATAGTGGGTGATGAAGGTCGGCTGGATCAGGTCGGCCTCGACCGTCTTCTCGAAGATCTCCAGCAGCAGCTTGCCCCAGCCGTAGGCCGGCTTGACGTGGATCTTCAGGCGCGCGCAGTGCGCGGCCAGCGCTTCGCGGTCGCGGCAGTCGGCGACGCTGATCTCCGGGTTGCATTCGCGCACGGCCTCTTCCAGCTTCCAGCGCCGGAAGGGCTTGGCGAGATCGATGACGTTGCCGTCCCATTCCACCGTGCCGGCCCATTCGTCCGAATCGCCACCGATGGTGGCGCGCGCGACATCGCGGATCATGCCTTCGGTCAGGTCCATCACCTCGTGGTACGTGGCGTAGGCCTCGTACAGTTCGAGCATGGTGAACTCGGGGTTGTGGCGCGTGCTGACGCCTTCGTTGCGGAAGTTGCGGTTGATCTCATACACGCGCTCGAAGCCGCCGACGACCAGGCGCTTGAGGTACAGCTCCGGCGCGACGCGCAGGTACAGGTCGAGATCGAGCGCGTTGTGGTGCGTCTCGAAGGGCTTCGCCGCGGCGCCACCGGCGATGTAGTGCATCATCGGCGTTTCCACTTCCTGGAAACGGCGCGCGTCCAGCCACATGCGGATCGCGGAGATGATCTTCGAGCGCTTGACGAAGACCTCGCGCGCCTCGCGGTTGACGATCAGGTCGACGTAGCGCTGGCGATAGCGCTGCTCGACGTCGCTCAGGCCAAACCAGGTGCTCGGCAGCGGGCGCAGCGACTTGGTCAGCAGGCGCAACGTCTCGGCCTTCACCGAGAGCTCGCCGGTCTTGGTGCGCATCACCGGGCCCTGGGCGCCGACGATGTCGCCGATGTCCCAGTGCTTGAACGCGTCGTAGGTCTCGCCCAGCGCATTGGCCTGCAGGAACAGCTGCAGGGTGCCGGTCATGTCCTGGATCTGCACGAATGCGGCCTTGCCCATGATGCGCTTGGCCATGATGCGACCGGCCACGGCCACGCGCAGTCCCTCGCCATCCAGCGCCTCGCCGGTCCAGCGTTCGGCGTCGCCGTAGGCCGCCTGCAGGTCGCCGGCGTAGTGCGTGCGCGCGAAGTCGTTCGGGAAGGCGACGCCCTGCCCGCGCAGGGCCGCGAGTTTGCCGCGACGCTCGGCGATCAGGGCGTTCTCGTCGTGCGGCGGGGTCTGTTCATCGGTCATGGCGGTGGGAATCCGGGAGTGGTCGTGGAGGTGCGATGCTGCAGGATCGCAAAGGCCACGATGTCCGCGGCCACCGCCGCTCCTGCCGCGACGGTATCAGTCGGGGATGATGCGTTTTTTCGACATGACGACGACCGCGCGGACGCGGTCGCCGGGGATGCGCGAGGGCTGCGCAAGGATCATGCGGCGTCGATCCGCTTGGCGCCGGCTTCGAGGCCGGACTTGAGGCTGGCTTCGACGAATTCGTCGAGGTCGCCGTCGAGCACCTTCTGGGTGTCGCTGCGCTCGATGCCGGTACGCAGGTCCTTGATGCGCGACTGGTCGAGCACGTAGTTGCGGATCTGGCTGCCCCAGCCGATGTCGGACTTGGTGGCTTCCAGCGCATCGCGCTCGGCGTTGCGCTTCTGGATCTCCAGCTCGTAGAGCTTAGCCTTCAGCATCTTCATCGCCATGTCGCGATTCTGGTGCTGGCTGCGGCCGTTCTGGCAGGCGACCACGGTGTTGGTCGGCACGTGGGTGATGCGCACCGCCGACTCGGTCTTGTTCACGTGCTGGCCGCCGGCGCCCGAGGAGCGGTAGACGTCGGTCCGCAGGTCGGCCGGGTTGATCTCGATGTCGATGTCGTCGTCGACTTCCGGGGAGACGAACACCGAGGTGAACGAGGTGTGGCGGCGGTTGTCCGAATCGAACGGCGACTTGCGCACCAGGCGGTGCACGCCGATCTCGGTCTTGAGCCAGCCGTAGGCGTAGTCGCCCTCCACCTTGATCGTGGCGGACTTGATGCCCGCGACGTCGCCGGCGCTGGCTTCCATCAGCTCGGTCTTCCAGCCGCGCGACTCGCACCAGCGCAGGTACATGCGCAGCAGCATTTCCGCCCAGTCCTGCGCCTCGGTGCCGCCGGCGCCGGCCTGGATATCGACGAAGGCGTTGCAGCCGTCCATCTTGCCGGAAAACATGCGCTGGAATTCGAGCTGGTCGACGCCGCGCGCGTAGCGCTCCACGTCGGCCTGGATGGCCAGCGCGGTGTCGTCGTCGGCTTCCATCTCGACCAGGTCGAGCAGTTCGCTGGCCCCGGCCAGGCCTTCCTTCAGTTCGCGGATGCCGTTGACGGTCTTGTCGAGCATGGAGCGTTCGCGGCCGAGGGCCTGCGCGCGTTCCGAGTCGTTCCAGACGTCGGGACTTTCCAGTTCGCGGTTGACTTCTTCGAGACGCTCGACCTTGGCGTCGTAGTCAAAGATACCCCCTCAGCGCGTCGAGCCGACCGGTGAGGTCGGCGATGCGCTGGCGGATCGGGTTGAGTTCGATCATGGCGGATGTGCGGCTGCAGCAAAGATCGGGGATTCTAGCAGCAAGCGCCCTGCTCCCGGCGCCGCGGGGACTCGATGCGCGACCGGCGTCCGGTTCAGCCGGCCCCGAACCTGGCCCGCAGGCGCTCGCGGTAGGTCCGGCTGCAGGGCAGGACCACGCCGTCGTGCAGGTGCAGGCGGGCGTCGCCGCTGTCCAGGGGCTCGATCGAGGCGACCCGCTCCAGGTTGACGATATGGCTGCGGTGGATGCGGACGAAGCGCTCCGGATCCAGACGTGCCTCGACACCGGCGAGCGTGCTCCGCAGCGGGTAATCGTGGCCGCGCACCCGGAGATTGACGTAGTTGCCGGCGCCCTGCAGCCATTCGATGTCCTCGGCGGCGATGAGAAACTCTCGGCCGAGCTTGCGGACGAGGAAGCGGCCCGGGCGGTCGACGGGCTCGACCGGCTCGCCTTCGTCCGGGCGCCCGAGCAGGCTGGCCTCGCCCTGCAGGCGGCGAAGCACGAAACGATAGCCCTCGATGATCGAGACGATCATGACGTAGCCCCGGACGTCCTTGAGGTATTCGTACACCAGCTCGCGCGACCAGTCCCCGAAGTCGTAATCCAGCCCCTGCACGGCGTAGGCCGCCTCGCGCAGCAGGACCATGCCGATCACGTGGGCCAGCGAGAAGACGACGCTGCCCAGCAGGTGCATCGGCAGGCTCCGGCCCAGCGTGTCCCAGTGCAGCGGGTAGCGTCGCGTGAACCAGACCACCGCAGGGATCAGGGCCAGGATGGTCAGCCCGCTCGACCACTCCCACACCGCCGGCTGCCAGGCGGCGAATGCCAGCCCGACCCGGCGGATGTCCATCAGCACGGTGATGCTGTTGGCGATGCCGTTCACCAGGGTCAGGCCGATCCAGAATCCGACTTCGATCACCCGCCGCCAGCGCTGGAAGAACGCCGGGCCGACGGGCGCGGGCGCGGTCGGGGGGAATCTGTCGCGGGAGGGGACGGGATCGGAGGCAGCCATGCGCGCATTCTAGGCCCGGCGTCCGCACCCCGCGCCCGGTTCGTCCCCGTCCGCCCGCGGCTCGTCACTTTTCCATGGCGATCAGGCACTTGGGCGTGGACACGGCGGCGTCTGCAGAAACACTGGCGTCTTCCCACATGGAGACGCTCCCGTGCAACGCCGCCTCGACCTGGACTGGATCCGCATCGCCGCCTTCGCCCTGCTCGTGCTCTATCACTGCGGCATGTACTACGTGAGCTGGGACTGGCACGTCAAAAGCCCGCATGCCGGCGAAGCGCTGGAGCCGCTGATGATGCTCAGCTCGCCCTGGCGACTGTCGCTGCTGTTCCTGATCTCGGGCGCGGCCACCGCCTTCCTGTTCGCGAAGCGGCCGGCCGGGTTCCTCGGCAGCCGTTCCTGGCGGCTGCTGCTGCCGCTGACCTTCGGGATGCTGGTGGTCGTGACGCCGCAGGCCTACTACGAGGTCGTCGAGAAACTCCCCGGCGGGTACCACGACGGCTACCTCGCGTTCTGGGGGCGCTACCTGTCCGTGGACAGAACGTTCTGCTGGGACGGGGATTGCCTGGAGGTGCCGACCTGGAACCACCTGTGGTTCGTGGCCTATCTGTGGGTCTACACGGTGGCCGCGTGGGCGCTGCTGCGCTTCGCCCCGCGGGCCATGGATCGGGCCGGCGACTGGCTGGCGACGCAGCTGTCGGGCATCGGCCTGCTGCTCTGGCCGGCACTGCTGCTGGCGGTGGCGCGGGTCGCGCTGGTCGGCCGCTTCGAATCGACCCATGCCCTCGTCGACGACTGGTACAACCATGCCCAGTACCTGCCGCTGTTCCTGCTCGGCATGCTGGTCGCGACCCGCGATGGCGTCTGGAATGCCCTGCACAGCCAACGCTGGCTGGCGCTCGGACTGGCGGCCGCCGGCTATGCCTTCATCGTCTGGTACTTCTTCGGCAGCGGCTACGACGATGAAGGCACGCCGCCGCCCGAGGCGCTGCGCATGCTGCAGCGCGCGGTCTGGGCGATGTTCCAGTGGTCGGCCATCGCCGCGATCCTCGGCTTCGCGCGCGGCATGGCGTTCCGCGACACCGCGACGCTGCGCTACCTGCGCGACGCGGTGTTCCCGGTCTACATCCTCCACCAGACGATCACCGTCGTCCTCGCCCACAACCTCCAGCCGCTGGAGCTTCCGGTCGCAGTCGAAGGGCCGCTGCTGGTGCTGGCGACGTTCGGGCTGAGCTTCGCGGGCTTCGAGATCGTGCGACGCCTGCGCTGGCTGCGGCCGTTGTTCGGGTTGAAGCTGTCGACTCCGGCGCCGACCGTCGCGCCAGTCAAGGGCGCGACGGTCGGCAGCTGATCACTTCACCTCGAACTCGCCCACGAACACCGTCTCGCTCCTGCCGCTCAGGCGGAGCGTGACGGTCTCGTCCTTGCGGCGCGGGGTGCCCCAGCCGGAGCTCAGGCGCAGGTTCAGCGTGGTCGCGCCGGTGACGATCTGCTGGCGGTCGCCGAAGAAATTGGCCTCGACCTTGTACTTGCCCGGCTTCGCGTCCTTCAGCACGAATTCCTCGGGGCCGTAGCCGCCGGTGAAATCGTCGCTGAGCAATCCGCCCTGGAAGGTGTTGCGGTTGCCGTAGTAGCAGCGCTCGCCGTTCGGATCGGTCACCCACAGGTCCATGTCGCTGTTGTCGCTGTCCCAGGCCAGCACCACGCGCAGGTCGAGCGGCATGTTCTTCAGCAGGCGGCGATCGATGAAGGCGGTGTCGAGCGGCGTCGGACTGGTGGCGATGATCTCGTTCATCTCGTTGAGCGCGACCAGTTCGACTTCCGAGAAGCGCTCGTCCCACGGCCGGGCCGCGACGTCGTACAGACGCTGGATCGCCTCCTGTCGCTGCCCTGCACCGGCCAGCGCCAGGCCGAGGTCGCGATGGCTCTGCGGCTCCTCGTCGGCCAGGCGCAGCACTTCGCGCAGCACCGCGATGGCATGCGGCCAGTCGCCGGCCTGCATCAGCCGGTAGCCGAGCACGCGCAGCACGTGGCGGTTTTCCAGCTTCATCTCGGCCAGGTTCGACAGCACGCGCAGCGCCTCGGCGCGACGGCCCTTCTGCAGCAGCAGGTCGGCGACGTCGAGATAGAACGCGGTGCTGTCGGCGTGGCTGTCCTTTTCGTCGAGATACAGCGCGTACAGGTCCTCGGCCTTCGCATCGCGCAGGCGGCGCGCATACGGCGAATCCGGGGCCCAGGCCTGCAGGCGGATGGCGACGCCTATACCAGCATCGTCCCGGGGTGCCATCGCCGCTTCCTGCTCAGCCTGTCGGCGTGCGCCAGCCGGGGCTGCGGCACGTTGCTGCGAGGCGCGTTCGGCCATCGCGATTTCGCGCGCGCGGGCCGATTCTTCCGCGGCCACCGGAGATGGCGGGGCGGATGGCGGCGGCGGGGCGGACATCGCCGGCGCGGCAGCGTCGGCGGCGACGTAACCCAGCGCTTCGCCACGACGGTCGCCTTTGGGCTTCGGCGGCGAGGTCTTCGGAAAGGTCTTGTTCCACCATTCGACGCGTTCGGCGAAGCGCCTGGCGACGATCTCCAGCCGCTCGCTGCGGCTCTGCTCGCGGGTGCGGTCGCGGTTGCGCTGCAGCGCGGCGACCTGTTCACGCAGGGCCGGCGGCGCGGGGATGTCGTAGCGCACGTAGTCTTCCGGCGATTCCAGCACCAGCAACGACGTGCCCGGGGTGACGATGCCGAACCGTTGGCCGAGTCGCGTGATCGCACCGCGATAGCGCTCCGGCTCGGCGGCCTTCGATGCCACCTGCCAGCTGGCCCACAGCGCCGCCACCTGCGTGCTGCTCGGCGCATCGGCCGCGATCGAAGCGTCGAGCGTGCGGATGCGGCCGTCCTCCCGCAGGCGCACGCGCACGCGAGCGGTGGCCTCGGTCATGCGGCCGGCCACGCGCAACAAGCCGTCATCGACGTCCCACGACTGCGGCAGCAGATCGTCGATGCCCTCGCCTTCCAGCGCGATCACGCGTCGCTCGGGGCCGAGCAGCGCGTCCACCGCCGCATCCAGTCCATCGCGTCCCTGCCAGCGCACCAGTCGCCCGCCGCGCGCCTGCGCCAGCGCCGACAGCCGCGAGGCATCGACTTCGGCGCCGGAGGACGCGAGCGCAAAAAGCGATTGATCGTCCTTCAATGCCGGAAACGCGCGATCGCCGTAGTTGTGGAGGCCGTCGCTGACCAGCAGGTATTCGCCGACGCCCTCCTCCGGCGTCCAGTCCGCGAGATCGCTGGCACCGTCATGCACCAGCCCCTCCAGCGCCTTGCGCAGCGCGCTCCAGTCGCCGGCGCGGATCGGGAACCGACCGCCATCCTCGCCCGCGTCGCGCAGCACGCGCAGGCGGACTTCGCCATTGCCCATCGCCGCGAAATACCGGTCGAGCAGCGCGAATTCGCCCTGACGATCGCGATGGCGCGCGGAGGCGGAGGCGTCCCAGAGCAGGCCGACCGACGATGGCACGCGGCGTTTCCCGAGCAGCGCCGCCCCGTGCGGCACCGGGATGTCGACCAGGGCGAAACGCTCGCCATCGAACGACTGCACGACGGCCTGCGCAGCGGCGCTCGCCGGCAGGCGGAGGGCCAGCGTCGATGCCGGCCGCGTGCGCGCGCCGGCCATGCGTTCGCGCAGGACATCGTGGCGTGCGACGTAGCTGCCGCCGCGGCGCTCGAAGCGCAGCGACTCGAAGCGACCACCCTGCGTCGGCGCGGCGGGAAGACCGCTGGACCGGATCGACAGCGCAGCGCCATCGGCGTCATCGAGCAGATGCACCGGCACGTCGAGCCGCCAGGCATCGCCATAGCGGCGCATGGCTTCGTCGATGACGAGTCGAACCTGACGCGTGCCGCGCGGCGGGATCGGATAGACGCGGAGACGGAAGTGGTTGCCGGCGGTCTGTTCGAGCAGGCCCGGATCGACATTGCGGCGCTCGATGCTCTCGAACACCTGCTGGGCCTTCTGCTTCGGCACCGGGACCGCGTCGCGCAGCACGCCATCGATGTCCAGCGCGAAGGCGCTGACCTGCTGGCCGGGCTGCAATGGAAATTCGAGGTTGCCTTCGAGCAGGCGGTCGTTGGGGTTGTACAGGGTCAGCAGCAGCGTGGTCCGCGCGAGGCTGCCGTGGGTCTCGACATCGAGCTTCGCTTCGCGCAGCGCGATGGGGATCTTCGCCTCGGCTGCGCGGATCAGCGGCGGCGCGGTCAGCGCGTCGGGAACGACGACCGGAACGGCCGGCGGCCTCGGCGGCCGTGGCGTGCGCGCCTCGCCGGGGAGGCTCTGGCCGAGCAGCAGGCCGAGCACGAGGGTGGCGGTGGCGGTCGCGGAGAAGCCTCGGCGCATGGCGGTGTCCCGTGGGAAGGTGTCGATGGAACGGTCCGATCCCTGCGATGGGGTTGGCCCTCGCTCCACGATGCCACAAACGCGCTCAGCCGACGCCAACCGGCTCGCGATGGACCACGATCAGCTGCACGGCATCCCCGCCGCGCCAGTCGTCGGGCTGCAGGCGATACGCGGCGCGGATGCGCGACGGCGGCGGCGTGCCGTCCCAGCCGGAGAAGTGGATCGCATTGATCCGGCGCGTGCCGCCGGGCCAGGCCAGTTCGAGCTTGAGATGCGTCTCGCCGACCGGCCGCCACTGCACCACGTCGAACACATCGTCGAACAGCGGCTCCGGGAATGCCTGTCCCCACGGCCCGCCGTCGCGCAGCGCGAGCGCGGTGGCGAGCGCGCAGGCGTCCGGCGGAATCGCGCCGTCACTCAGCACCACGTCCTGCAGCAGTTCGGGCGACATCAGCTCGGCCGCGCAGGCTTCGAACGCGCGCTGGAAGGACGGCAGGTCGACGAGGCGCAGGCTGAGCCCCGCCGCCATGGCGTGGCCACCGAAACGCCCGATCAGCCCGGGATGCCGCGCATCGACCATCGCCAGCGCGTCGCGGATGTGGAAACCGCTGATCGAGCGCGCCGAACCGCGCAGCTCGTCGCCACCGGGTTCGCTCGGCGCGAACGCGATCGTCGGGCGATGCACGCGCTCCTTGATCTTCGATGCGACCAGGCCGACAACGCCGGGATGCCAGTCTTCGTGGTACAGGCAGACGGCGACGCGCGCGGCCTCGCCATCGAGCGACAGCGCAGCCAGCGCGTCCTCGGCATCGCCGACCATCTGCGCCTGCACGCCGCGACGCTCGGCGTTGATGCCGTCGAGGATCTCCGCGAGTTCGCGCGCACGGCGCGGGTCCTCGGTGAGCAGGCATTCGATGCCCAGCGTCATGTCTTCCAGGCGCCCGGCGGCGTTGATGCGCGGCGCGAGCGCATAGCCGATGTCGGTCGAGGTCAGCGCGGCTTCGCTGCGCTTCGAGACGTCGATAAGCGCGCGCAAGCCCGCGCAGCCGCGACCGGCACGGAGGCGGCGCAGGCCGGCCGCGACCAGCGCGCGGTTGTTGACGTCGAGCGGGACGAGATCGGCGACCGTGCCGACTGCGACGAGGTCGAGCAGCACGGTGAGATCCGGCGGTTCGCCGGCAAAACCGCCTTCTTCGCGCAGGCGGCGACGCAGGGCGAGCAATACGTAGAACAGTACGCCGACGCCAGCCAGCGACTTGCTGGCGAAGGCATCGCCGCGCAGGTTCGGATCGACGATGACGTCGGCGGGCGGCAGGGAGTCGCCCGGCAGGTGATGGTCGGTCACCAGCACGCGCCAGCCGCGCGCCTTCGCCGCAGCGATGCCGGCGTGGCAGGCGATGCCGTGGTCGACGGTGACCAGCAGGTCGGGCGACATCGCCGACAGTTCCTCGACCAGCGCGGGCGACAGGCCGTAGCCGTGGACCATGCGGTTCGGCACCGCGTACGACACCCGCGTCGCGCCGAGCAGGCCCAGGCCACGCACCGCCACGGCGCATGCGGTGGCGCCGTCGCAATCGAAATCGCCGACGACCAGGATGTGCTGCTGCGCGGCGATGGCCTCGGCGAGCAGGCGCGCGGCCTCATCGATGCCGTGCAGGTCGTCCGGCGGCAGCAGCTGGTTCAGGCGCGGCTGCGCCTGCGCATGCGTGCGCGCGCCACGCGAGGCGTAGACGCGACGCAGCAGCGGCGGGACTTCGGCGGGCCAGTCCTGCGCGGATGCGCCGGCTTCGGATTCGGGGTGCGCGTCGCGCCTGCGGATGGTCCGCATCAGCCGGCGTCCGTCGCGACCGGCATCGACCACGGCTTGCGCCAGAACCGCCAGCGCTGCCCGTTGCGCAGCATGATGCGTCCGCCATCGGCGGTATCGATGGTCGCACTTGTGCATCTGCCCTCGCCCACCGCGCGCAGCACCGGCAGCAGCCAGTCGCGCTGCAGGGCGGCGAGATCGCGCGTGCGTCTCAGGTCGAAGAGCATGTTGCCGTCGCCGGGGACAACATCGGCGAAGGACGCCGGCAGCCTGCCGGCATCACCGCCGGCCAGCCGGGTAAGCGAGCATGCGAGGTCGTCGTCGCTGGCGCAGCGGGCCACGTCGCCGCGCACCGTGGTCGGCAGGACGCCGCCACCCCACAGCCACAAGGAATTCACCGGCACCAGGCCGCGTTCGGCGCGGCGCGCGTTCCAGGGATGGTTGTGGAGGACGATCTGCGCCTCGTTGATCAGCGCGCGCCAGCGACGGCCTTCCGGGCCCTCGGGCTGGTGCTCGAACAGGTCCGCGCCGATGGCGTCGTCGGGCGCGCTGAACGCCGGCAGCTTCGCTTCGCGGGGCAGGCGCAGGTACCAGTGCGCGGGCGACGGCGCATCGAGTTCGAAGCCGGCGTCGCCGAACACGGGCTTGAGCGCAGGCAGCAGGGCTTCGACATCGGCATCGTCGAGGCCGAGGCGCTCGCCGATGCCGAGCAGGCGCGCGCCGTTGATGTCGGGGCGCACATGGGCGGGATCGGCGCGCAGCCAGGCCGCACCGACGGCATCGCCCACTTCGGCCTGGCGGGTCAGGGCGGCGGCGGACCAGCGTGCGGGCACGATGGAGAAGATGCGCGAGAGCTGCGCCTCGATCCCGGCTTCGCCCGCGGGCACGGCATCGGCACGGCCGAAGGCCGCCGCCAGCTCGGGCGACAGGGCCTGCCGCCCGAAGACCGACCAGGCAGGCAGGAGCAGGATGAGGCTGCGATCGCGCGACATGGCGGCGATGCGCTCAGCCTTCGTAGGCGACCTGGATCAGTTCGTACTCGCGCTTGCCGGCCGGGGCGTCGATCTCGACGGTGTCGCCCTCGTGCTTGCCGATCAGCGCGCGCGCCAGCGGCGAGGAAATGGCGATCAGGCCCTGCTTGATGTCGGCTTCGAGGTCGCCGACGATCTGGTAGCGCTTCTCTTCGTCGTTCTCGACATCGGCCAGGGTCACGGTCGCGCCGAAGACGACGCGGCTGCCGGCGTTCAGCGTGGACACGTCGATGATCTGCGCATGCGACAGCTCGGCTTCGAGCTGCTTGATGCGGCCCTCGATGAAGCCCTGCTGCTCGCGCGCGGCGTGGTATTCGGCGTTTTCCTTCAGGTCGCCGTGCCCGCGCGCCTCGGCGATCGCGGCGATGACCGCCGGACGCTGCACGGTCTTGAGGTTTTCCAGCTCGCCGCGCAGGCGCTGCGAGCCTTTCAGGGTGATGGGTGCTCTGATCATGCTTGCTCGAGTTCCTTGTGCAGTTCCTGCAGCGCCCAGACCGGGCCGCTGTCGCGGAAATCGAGAGAATGCAGCAGCGCCTTCGCGCCTGCAATCGTCGTCGAATAAGTGACCCGCTGCTGCAAGGCCTCGCGGCGGATCGAGAACGAGTCGGCGATGGCCTGCTTGCCTTCCGTGGTGTTGACGATGTAGGTGATCTCGCCGTTCTTGATCAGGTCGACGATGTGCGGACGCCCCTCGACGACCTTGTTCACGATCTCGCAGGCGACGCCCTGCTCGCGCAGCCATGCGGCGGTGCCGCGCGTGGCCACGACCGCATAGCCGCGCGCCACCAGGTCCTGCGCCACCGACAGCACGCGCTGCTTGTCCGGGTCGCGCACCGAGATGAAGGCCTTGCCCTTCGGCGGCGCCTTGATGCCGGCGGCTTCCTGGGCGCGCGCGAACGCGGCGCCGAAGTTGCGGCCGACGCCCATGACCTCGCCGGTCGAGCGCATTTCCGGGCCGAGGATCGGGTCGACGCCCTGGAACTTGGCGAACGGGAAGATCGCTTCCTTGACCGAGTAGTAGTCCGGCACGATTTCCTTCGTGGCGCCCTGCTCCGCCAGGGTCTTGCCGGCCATGCAGCGCGCGGCGATCTTCGCCAGCGGCATGCCGGTGGCCTTGGACACGAAGGGCACGGTGCGCGAAGCGCGCGGGTTCACTTCGAGCAGGAAGATGGTGTCGGTGCCGTCTTCCTCGGTCTGGATGGCGAACTGCGTGTTCATCAGGCCGACGACGTTCAGCGCCTTGGCGAGCGCGACGACTTGGTCGCGCAGCCGGGCCTGGGTGGCCTGCGACAGCGAGTACGGCGGCAGAGAACACGAGGAGTCGCCCGAATGCACGCCGGCTTCCTCGATATGCTCCATCACGCCGCCGATCAGCACGTGGCCGTCCTTGTCGGCGATCACGTCGACATCGACTTCGACCGCATGGTCGAGGAAGCGGTCGAGCAGCACCGGCGAATCGTTCGAGACCTTGACCGCGTCGCGGATGTAGCGCGACAGGTCGGCGTCGGAATACACGATCTCCATCGCGCGACCGCCGAGCACGTAGCTCGGGCGCACGACCAGCGGATAGCCGATCTCGCCGGCCAGGGCGATCGCTTCGTCCTGGTTGCGCGCGGTGCGGTTCGGCGGCTGCTTCAGGCCGAGGGCCTCGACCAGCTTCTGGAAGCGTTCGCGGTCCTCGGCGAGGTCGATGGAGTCCGGCGAGGTGCCGATCACCGGCACGCCATTCGCTTCCAGCGCCTGCGCCAGCTTCAGCGGGGTCTGGCCGCCGTACTGCACGATCACGCCCTTTGGCTGTTCCAGGTCGACGATGGCCAGCACGTCTTCCAGCGTCAGCGGTTCGAAGTACAGGCGGTCGGAGGTGTCGTAGTCGGTCGAGACGGTTTCCGGGTTGCAGTTGACCATGATGGTCTCGTACCCGTCCTCGCGCAGCGCCAGCGCGGCATGCACGCAGCAGTAGTCGAACTCGATGCCCTGGCCGATGCGGTTCGGGCCGCCGCCGAGGACCATGATCTTGTCGCGACCGGTCGGCTGCGCCTCGCACTCGTCCTCGTAGGTCGAATACAGGTACGCGGTGGTGGTGGCGAACTCGGCGGCGCAGGAATCCACGCGCTTGTACACGGGACGCACGCCGAAGGCCTTGCGCAGCGCGCGCACGGCGGTCTCGTTGGTGCCGGCCAGCTGGGCCAGGCGCGCATCGGAGAAACCCTTGCGCTTGAGCGCACGCAGGCGCTTCGCGTCGAGGCCTTCGAGTCCGGACGCGGCGACTTCGCGCTCGCAGGCGATCAGTTCTTCGAGCTGGTCAAGGAACCACGGATCGACGAAGGACAGCGCGTGCACCTCCTCGACCGACATGCCGGCGCGGAAGGCGTCGGCGAGATAGAACATGCGCTCGGGGCCGGCCTCCTTCACTTCGCGACGCAGCGCGGCCATGCCTTCGTGCGTGGACAGATCGAGGCCGGTCGGATCGAGGCCGACCTTGCCGGTTTCGAGGCCGCGAAGCGCCTTCTGCAGGGATTCCTGGAAGGTCCGGCCGATCGCCATCACCTCGCCCACCGACTTCATCTGCGTGGTCAGGCGCGCGTCGGCGGCCGGGAACTTCTCGAAGGCGAAGCGCGGGATCTTGGTGACGACGTAGTCGATGCTCGGCTCGAACGAGGCCGGGGTCAGGCCGCCGGTGATCTCGTTCTTCAGTTCGTCGAGCGTGTAGCCGACGGCGAGCTTGGCCGCGACCTTGGCGATCGGGAAGCCGGTCGCCTTCGAGGCCAGCGCCGACGAACGCGACACACGCGGATTCATCTCGATGACGACGACGCGGCCGTCCTGGGCATTGATGCCGAACTGCACGTTCGAACCGCCGGTGTCCACGCCGATCTTGCGCAGCACCGCGATCGAGGCATCGCGCAGGCGCTGGTATTCCTTGTCGGTGAGCGTCTGCGCCGGCGCGACGGTGATGCTGTCGCCGGTATGCACGCCCATCGGGTCGAAGTTCTCGATCGAGCAGACGATGATGCAGTTGTCCGCGGTGTCGCGGACGACTTCCATCTCGAATTCCTTCCAGCCCAGCACCGATTCCTCGATCAGCACTTCATGGACCGGCGAAAGGTCGAGGCCGCGCTTGGCGATCTCCTCGAACTCTTCCTTGTTGTAGGCGATGCCGCCGCCGGTGCCGCCGAGCGTGAAGCTGGGGCGGATGATCGTCGGGTAACCGACCTTGGCCTGGATCTCCAGCGCCTGCTCGAAGGTCTTCGCGACCTCGGCCTTCGGGCATTCCAGGCCGATCTCCTGCATGGCGACGCGGAACAGCTCGCGATCTTCGGCCATGCGGATCGCGTCGCGCTTGGCGCCGATCAGCTCGACGTTGTACTTCTCCAGCACGCCGTTGTCGGCGAGGTCCAGCGCGCAGTTCAGCGCGGTCTGGCCACCCATGGTCGGCAGCAGCGCGTCGGGGCGCTCCTTCTCGATGATCTTCTCGACCGTGCGCCAGTTGATCGGCTCGATGTAGACCGCATCGGCCATGTTCGGGTCGGTCATGATCGTCGCGGGATTGCTGTTCACCAGCACCACGCGGTAACCCTCGTCGCGCAGCGCCTTGCACGCCTGGGCGCCGGAGTAATCGAATTCGCAGGCCTGGCCGATCACGATCGGACCTGCGCCGATGATCAGGACGGTCTGGATGTCAGTGCGCTTGGGCATGGAGTCCTCGGTAAAGTCTTTCGTGTCTCGGTGTGCGGTCTCAGTACCACCGGTCCTGCCAGCGTTCGCGGGGCAGCCAGGTGATCCTGTCCTCGTCTTCGACCGCCGCGCCGCCGGCCTGGACGGCCCGCAGCACAGCGGCATTCATCTCGTTCCAGCTCGCCGCACCCGCGCCGATCCGCGCGCCGATGCGGTTGTTGTGCGCGTCCATCGCGCGGGCCGCGTCGCTGCGGCCGGCGTGGCCGTGACCATCGCCTTCCATGACGGCGGTGACCCAGTCGACCCAGCGCGGCGATCCCGTGAAGGCAACCGTGGCGCTGGCGAGCGTGTGCCGGTAGGCATCCTTCGGGCCGTGTCGTCCGCCCGGCAGGTCGGAACGCGACGTCGCCAGGTAGACGGTGCCAAACACGAAGGCCGGGTACACCGCCAGCAGCACCGCGACGACCAGCAACCGGCGCAGCCAGCGGCTGCGCGGCGCGCGCGACGGGACCGCCGAAGGCGCCATCAGTTGAACAGGGTCGCCATCGACACGTCGCAGGTGCTCATCGCGCGCAGCATGACCTGCGTCGCGAGGTTCTCGCCGGCCGCTTCGCCGCTCTGCTCGTTCTCCTCCGACGACTTGTCGGTCGAGAACGCGTTGCCGATGCCCGAGAGCTTGCGCAGGCCGGCCTGATCGGGTGCGGTCATGAACGCCATGAACGAAGCCAGTTGCTCCGGCGTGGCGCTGCCCAGCACTTCCTGCTCGCTGACCTTCACGCCGGTGCGCTCGCCCTCGGCACCGGCCATCATCAGGCGGCCCATCACTGCGGCCGCGCCGGCTTCGAGCAGCTTCACCTCGTCATCGATGCGGGACGGGTTGGTGGCCACGTACTCGGCCACGTCCTTGCGCTTCGCGCGGCGATAGCCGGTATTGCTCAGTTCGGCCCTGAGGCACGACAGCTGCGCCGGGGTCACGGCGTCGGGCTTGTCCTGCATCGGCCACTTCGGATCCTCCTTGGCCAGCATCTCGAAGATGCGGCCCATCGGCACGAGTTCGACCATGAGGTCGGTCAGGCGCTCGGTCTTCGCTTCCTGCGAGGCATTCGCGGGGCCGGCCGCATGCGCGGATGCGGACAGCAGGGCGCCGGTGAGCAGCAGCGCGGAGATGGACTGGATGACGCGTTTCATCGGAACCCCCTGGAGGTGGGTGGGTGGCGCATGCCTGGCGACGGCATGCGCCGGGTGACGGCAGATTCAGCGTGCGGAATTCAGGCGCGCGCCTGCATCGTCGCCACGAACCGGTCGAACAGCGGAGACACATCGTGCGGGCCCGGGCTGGCTTCCGGATGCCCCTGGAAGCTGAAGGCCGGCGCATCGGTCAGGGCGATGCCCTGGTTGCTGCCGTCGAACAGCGAGCGGTGGGTCACGCGGACATTGGCCGGCAGGCTGGCTTCGTCGATGGCGAAACCGTGGTTCTGCGAGGTGATCATCACACGGCCGCTGTCGATGTCGATGACCGGGTGGTTGGCGCCGTGGTGGCCGAACTTCATCTTGAGCGTCTGCGCGCCGCTGGCCAGGCCGAGCAGCTGGTGGCCGAGGCAGATGCCGAAGGTCGGGATCTTCCGGGCGATGAACTCGCGGATCGCGGCGATGGCGTAGTCGCAGGGCGCCGGGTCGCCGGGACCGTTCGACAGGAACACGCCGTCGGGATTCATCGCCAGTACGTCGGCGGCAGGCGTCTGCGCCGGCACCACGGTCACGTCGCAGCCGCGCTCGGCGAGCATGCGCAGGATGTTGCGCTTCACGCCGAAATCGTAGGCGACGACCTTGAACCTGGGCTCGGCGGTGACGAAGGCGTTGCGGTCGAGGTCGAGCTGGCCTTCGGTCCAGGGATAGGCGTTGCCGGTGCTCACCACCTTCGCGAGGTCCATGCCCTTGAGGCCCGGGAACTTGCGTGCGGCTTCGAGCGCCTTCTCGACGTCGATCTCGCCCGCCATGAGCGCACCGTTCTGCGCGCCGCGATCGCGCAGCAGGCGGGTGAGCTTGCGCGTGTCGATCTCGGAAATCGCGACGATGCCGCGCGCCTTCAGCCATTCCGGCAGCGCGATCTGGCTGCGCCAGTTGCTGGGACGTCGCGGCACGTTGCGCACGATCAGGCCGGAGGCCCAGACCTGGCCGGCTTCGTCGTCGAGGTCTGTGCAGCCGGTGTTGCCGATGTGCGGATAGGTCAGCGTGACCAGTTGGCGGGCATAGGACGGGTCGCTGAGGACTTCCTGATAGCCGGTGATCGCGGTATTGAACACGACTTCGCCGACGGACAGGCCGGGCGCGCCTACGGATTCGCCCTCGAATACGGTGCCGTCTTCGAGGACAAGGATTGCGGTTTCGGTCACGGGGTTCGCCTTTGTTGGGGCTGACGGCAGGTTGCAAAAAGCCCCGGGCGCGGTCTGTAACCGGCCCGTGGCTTCTGGAGTCAGGCGAGCGAGAATTGTACCGGCGCGGGCCGGCCAGCGCCAGCACGAATTGCGGCACTGCATCAAAACCCGGCGAGGTTCGCCTCAGTCCAGCAGGTCGCGCAGCCGATAGGCGCCGGGATCGCGTCCGGCCAGTCGTGCTGCGGCATGCAGCGCGCCCCGGGCGAAGATGTCGCGGCTGGTGGCGCGATGGACCAGCTCGATCCGCTCGCCCTGCCCCGCGAACTGGACCAGATGCTCGCCGACGATGTCGCCGGCGCGCAGGCTGGCATAGCGCGGATCGGCACCACCGCGCCCGGCGGCGGCGCCCAGGGTCAGGGCCGTGCCCGAGGGCGCATCCAGCTTGCGGGTGTGGTGCGATTCGACGATGTCGCAATCCCAGCCGGCCAGCGCCTGGGCGGCACGTTCGACCAGGTCTTCCAGCACCGCGACGCCGAGGCTGAAGTTGGAGGCCCAGAGCACGGGAATCTGCGCCGACGCCGCCTGCAGCACCGCGCGCTGCTGGCTGGCCAGGCCGGTGGTGCCGGAGACGAACGCCGCACGACGTTTCGCGCACAGGGCGAGGATGCCGTCGAAGGCCACGGGCAGGCTGAAATCGATCGCCACGTCGAAATCGGGCACGGCATCGAGTTCGGCGACGGGATGGAAAGGCTGGCCGAGCAGGCCGGTTTCGGCGACGGGCGGCGCGACGGCGGCAGCCAGCGTCAGCGACGGCTGTTCAGCCATCAACCGCAGCAGCGTCTGCCCCATCCGACCGCTCGCACCGTGGATCAGGACACGGATGGGAGCATTCATCCGCGTAAGCTACCGGGACGGCCACCGGGTGACAACAAATCCGGTCGAGTATGGATGCGTGCGCCGCGACGCGTGAAGACATTCCAGGGGGGAGCGTCTTCCACGCAGAAGCACAGGAGCACTCCCATGTCCGTCCCCATGCCCACCCGATCCTTCCGCGCGCCGCTGCAGCCGGACATCCCGCGGAACTGGCTGCCCGCCAATCCCGCACTCTCGGCCCTGCTCGACATGTACACGGTCATCGTGCCGTCGAACGAAGCCTTCTACATGCGCACCCTGGCGCGCTGCCTGGGACGCATCGACGACCCGGACCTCGTGGCGGCCGGACGCGCCTTCATCCATCAGGAAGCCGAGCACGGCGTCGCCCACAAGCGCTTCTGGGCGGTGCTGGACGCGCATGGCTACCGCTACCGCAGGCTCGAACGCATCATCGACGTGCTGACGTTCCGCCTCACCGAACGCATCGCACCACTGTCGCTGCGCATGTCGATGGTCAGCTGCATCGAGCACATCAATGCCTTCATGGCCCACGAATTCCTTCGCCAGGGCATCCTGGCGGATGCGCACCCGGAAGTCCGGGCGATGCAGGAATGGCATTTCGCCGAGGAAATCGAACACAAGTCGGTGTCGTTCGACGTGCTGCGCGCGGTCTCGCCGGGCTACGGCATGCGACTGGCCGGCTGGGTGCCGACCACCATCCTGTTCTACACGCTGATGACGCTGGGCATGCTGTTCTTCCTCGCGCAGGATGGCGCGCTCTGGCGCCTGTCGACATGGCGCGGCCTGTGGCGCCACCTCGGACCGGAGCATGGCCTGGCCCGGCGCACGCTGGGTCATCTGTTCGCCTACCTGCGACCTTCCTTCCATCCTTCGCAGCTGGACGACCGCGAACTCGCCGAAGCGGTGATCGCACGCTACTCGTCGCCGCAGCACGGCTGGCTCGCGCCTGCGTCGCGCGGGAGCGGCCGGGTGCCGGACCTGGCCGCCTGATCGCTGCGCTCGACCATTCAGCCGATCATCCGTCCGATCGCGGAGGCCTCGATGTCCCGCACCACGGCCTCCAGCGCGGCGCGATCCTGGTCTGCGGCGAAGCCGAAACGGAAATGCACCTCCCCGGCCGGGGTGCGCGAGGAATGGATCGACGACAGGCTGACGCCGTGGCGCTCGAACACTTCGAGCAGCGCGCGCAGGGATCCCGAACGGTCGTCGGGCAGGTGCACCGCGAGCGACGGCGATTCCAGCAGGTCGGCCAGCAGGTAGGCGATGCGTTCGAACGCATGATTGCCCTCGCCCAGCACGTCCGCGCCGTAGGCATCGCGGCTGTCGTGCAGGAAGCGGGTACGGAAGGCCGTTCGCGCCGACTCGCCGCCGCCGCGCACCAGGTCGCGCAGCGTGGCCAGCTCGTCCGCCAGTCGATCGAGCATCTCTGGCACGTGCGGGTTGTCGAACTGGATGTCTTCGTAGATCTGCGGATTGAGCGAGAGGATCCGGGTGACGATCGCATGATCCATCTCGAACGCGGCCGTACGCATCGGCAGCAGCGACGACGGCGGCCCGAGCGTGGCCGCATGGCTGCGAATGACCGCGGCCTGGGCGAGATGGGTCGCATGCACCATGGCCTGGACGAGGGTCATCGCCCGGTCGTGATGCTCGGCATCGATGCGCACGACTTCCGCTTCGAGGGCGGCCAGCAGCTCGTCGAGCCAGCCGCGCCAGCGATCGAGCCGCGCTTCGCACACCGCCAGCACCCGCCCCTTCAGGGTCGGCGACTTCGGCGGCGCGGTCATCGGATGCAGGCCGACCACCTCCGCCTGCGAGCGGCACATCGCCGCCACCGGCGCCTGCTTGATCGAGGTGATGTCCAGCCAGAGGCGACCACGCTCGCGCCCGGCCGAGCGCGCGACGCAGTCGTCGATGATGGAGACGGTATGACGGATCGGCGCAGTGAACAGCAGCACGTCGGCGGCGTCGAGGAGGTGATCGAGCGACTCGCTGGCCGGATCGGCCGGGTCGAAGCCGATGACCGGCAGCAGCATGCGCTGCTCGAAGAATTCACGGAGCCATCGGCCATAGGCGCCCTGGCTGCCGACGAGGCCGATCACTGGCGTGGAGGACATCGTTCCTGCTCCCGGGAAGGCCGGGCGAGCATGCGTTCACGGCCGGCAGGATGCAAGACGCCCGCCGGGAAGGCGGGCGTCGGGCAGCGCGGCAACGGCGAATCGCAGATCAGGACGTCATGCGTTCCCAGAAACTCTTCACGCCATCCATGAACGTGCTGGAGCGCGGCGAATGTCGCCGTGCTTCCTCGCCGACGAAGGTCGCCTCGAACTGTTCGAGCAGCTCGCGCTGCTGCGACGTGAGGTTGACCGGGGTTTCGACGACGACGCGGCAGTAGAGGTCGCCGGTGCTGCGGCTGCGCACCGAGCGCACGCCCTTCTCGCGCAGTCGGAAGACCTTGCCGGTCTGGGTTTCGGGCGGGATGCGGATCTCGGCTTCGCCGCCGAGCGTGGGCACGCGCACGGTGTCGCCGAGCGCGGCCTGGGAAATGCGGATCGGCACTTCGCAGTGCAGGTCGTCGCCATCGCGCTGGAAGATGTCGTGCTCGCGCACGCGCACGTCGACGTACAGGTCGCCCGGAGGCGCGCCGGCCGGGCCGGCCTCGCCCTCGCCCGACAGGCGGATGCGGTCGCCGTTGTCGACGCCCGCCGGAATCTTCACCGAAAGGATCTTCTCCTCCTCCACGCGACCGGCGCCCCGGCAGCTCTTGCAGGGCGAGACGATGCGCTTGCCGCTGCCGCCGCAATGCGGACACGGCTGCTGCATCGCGAAGATGCCACGCTGGAAGCGGACCTGGCCGCGTCCCTGGCAGGTGGCGCAGGTCTCGACCTTGCCGTCTTCCGAGCCGCTGCCCTTGCAGGGCTTGCAGTCGACCAGCGTGGGAATCTCGATGCGCTTCTCGACGCCGGCGACGGCCTCTTCGAGATCCAGCTCCATCACGTAGCCGATGTCGGCGCCGCGACGCGGGGCGCGCGATCCGCCGCCACCGCCGAAGATGTTGCCGAAAATGTCGCCGAAGATGTCGTTGATGTCGGCGCCGTGGGCACCGCCGCCACCGCCGCCCATGCCGTGCTCGAACGCGGCATGGCCGTGGGCATCGTAGGCCCGGCGCTTGTTGGCGTCGGACAGCACTTCGTAGGCTTCCTTCGCTTCCTTGAACGAAGCCTCGGCGGTGGCGTCGTCCGGATTGCGATCCGGGTGGTACTTCATCGCCAGGCGGCGATAGGCCTTCTTCAGCTCGTCCTCGCCGGCATTGCGGGCCACGCCCAGGACTTCGTAGTAATCGCGTTTGCTCATGGAATGCCGGAGACGTGTCGTTGGAAATGCGCTGTCTTCAATGCGGAAACGGGAGCGCGCGGCTGGCCACGTCTCCCGTTCCCGTTGCCCCGCCGAAGGGGATTACTTGTTGTCGTCCTTCACTTCCGTGAACTCGGCGTCGACGACATCGTCGTTCTTCGCCGAGGCCGACGGGCCGGGACCGGCGTCGCCGGGGCCCTGCGGGCCGGCATTGGCGGCGGCCATCATCGGCTGCACGGCCTCTTCCAGCGCCTTCGACTTGGCCTCGATCTGCGCCTTGTCGTCGCCCTTCATCGCGGTCTCGACCTCGGCGATGGCGCCTTCGACGCGGCCGATCATCTCGCCCGGGACCTTGTCGCCGTGGTCCTTGATCGCGCTGCGCGCGGCGTGGATCAGGGCATCGGCGTGGTTGCGCGCCTGCACCAGCTCGTGGAACTTCTTGTCCTCCTCGCGGTGCGCCTCGGCGTCCTGGACCATGCGCTGGATCTCGTCGTCCGACAGGCCCGAACCGGCCTTGATCTCGACCTTCTGCTCCTTGCCGGTCTTCTTGTCCTTGGCGCTGACGTGCAGGATGCCGTTGGCGTCGATGTCGAAGGTCACTTCGATCTGCGGCATGCCGCGCGGCGCGGGCTCGATGCCGGACAGGTCGAAGCGGGCCAGCGACTTGTTGTACATCGCCTGGGCGCGCTCGCCCTGCAGCACGTGCACGGTCACCGCGCTCTGGTTGTCGGCGGCCGTCGAGTAGGTCTGCGTGGCCTTGGTCGGGATGGTCGTGTTCTTCTCGATGATCTTGTTGAACTCGCCGCCCAGCACTTCGATGCCCAGCGACAGCGGGGTCACGTCGAGCAGCAGCACGTCCTTCACGTCGCCGGCCAGCACGCCGCCCTGGATCGCGGCGCCGATGGCGACGGCCTCGTCCGGGTTCACGTCCTTGCGCGGCTCCTTGCCGAAGAACTCGGCCACCGCCGCCTGCACCTTCGGCATGCGGGTCTGGCCGCCGACCAGGATCACCTCACTGATGTCGCTGGCGCGCAGGCCGGCGTCGTTCAGCGCGATGCGGCAAGGCTCGATCGACTTCTTGATCAGGTCCTCGACCAGGGCTTCGAGCTTGGCGCGGGTGAGCTTGATGTTCAGGTGCTTCGGACCCGAGGCGTCGGCCGTCACGTACGGCAGGTTCACTTCGGTCTGCTGCGACGAGGACAGCTCGATCTTCGCGCGCTCGGCGGCATCCTTCAGGCGCTGCAGGGCCAGCGGATCCTTGCGCAGGTCGATGCCCTGGTCCTTCTGGAATTCCTCGACGAGGTAGTCGATGACGCGCTTGTCGAAGTCCTCGCCGCCGAGGAAGGTGTCGCCGTTGGTGGCCAGCACTTCGAACTGCTTCTCGCCGTCGACGTTGGCGATCTCGATGATCGACACGTCGAAGGTGCCGCCGCCGAGGTCGTACACGGCGATCTTGCGATCGGCGCCGTCGGCCTTGTCCAGGCCATAGGCCAAGGCGGCCGCGGTCGGCTCGTTGATGATGCGCTTCACTTCCAGACCGGCGATGCGGCCGGCGTCCTTGGTCGCCTGGCGCTGGCTGTCGTTGAAGTAGGCCGGCACGGTGATCACCGCTTCGGTCACGGCCTCGCCGAGGTAGGCTTCGGCAGTCTTCTTCATCTTGCCCAGCACTTCAGCCGAGATCTGCTGCGGCGCCATCTTGCGGCCGTCGCTGGTCGCGACCCAGGCGTCGCCGTTGTCGTGCGCCTGGATGGCGTACGGCACCAGATCGAGGTCCTTCTTGACCTCGGCGTCGGTGAACTTGCGGCCGATCAGGCGCTTTACCGCGTAGAAGGTGTTCTTGGGGTTGGTGACGGCCTGGCGCTTGGCGCTGGCGCCGACCAGGACTTCGCCGTCCTTGGTGTAGGCCACGATCGACGGCGTGGTGCGGTCACCCTCGCTGTTTTCGATGACCCTGGCCTTGCCGCCTTCCATGATCGCGACGCACGAGTTGGTCGTGCCGAGATCGATACCGATGATCTTGCCCATGACGGGATTCTCCGAGTCTGTAGTTTTGGGGCGGTCGGGCCGCCGATGATTCGTATGTATGGCGCGGTGGCGGGGTTTCAAGCGCCGCCTGCCGCGTTGGTCGGACCGCCGGTCGCGACGCCGTGCCCGACGTCCCCCGCGACCACGGCCGACCGGGCCTGCTTCAGTCCTGCTTCGCGACCACGACCAGGGCCGGGCGCAGCAGGCGATCGTTGAGCAGGTAACCCTTCTGGTAGGTCTGCGCGACCGCGCCCGGGGCGATGCCCTCGGCGTCGATCATGCTCATGGCCTGGTGCTGCTCGGGGTTGAAGGCCTCGCCCGCAGCCGGGGCCACGGCCACCAGGCCATTGGCTTCGGCGATGCGCTGCAGCTGGCGCAGGGTCAGCTCCATGCCGGCGCGCAGCGGGTCGCCTTCAGGCGCGGCGGCCAGGCCGGCCTCCATGCTGTCGAACAGCGGCAGGAGGTCGCCGAGCAGGCGTTCGTTGGCGAACTTGCGGGCCATCTCGACCTCGCGTGCCAGGCGCTTGCGCTGGTTGTCGAGGTCGGCGCGCTCGCGCAGGGATTCGGCGCGCAGCTGTTCCAGTTCGCCCTTGAGGCGTTCGATCGTCGCCTCGGGGGTGTCCGCGACGGCCTCGGCGGCAGCGCTGGTCTCGCCCTGGGCCTGGGCATCCTGTGAAGTCTGGTCTTGGGTCATGTCCGTTCCGATGGCGGGAGATGGGAAGGGAAACCCCGCCGACCGCCGAGGGATGGGGACACGTTCGCAGGAATCAAGGGGCGCCGGGTCGCGTGGCGTCGTCCGGTCCCAGCGCCTGGCTGAGCACGCTGGCCGCCGCCTCGACCACCGGGATCACCCGGTCGTAGGCCATCCGCGTCGGGCCGATCACGCCGAGCACGCCCAGCGTCCGGCCGCCGGCGCCGTAGGGCGCGGTCACGAGGGACACCCCGTCCAGCGGCGCCATCCCGGTCTCCTCGCCGATGAAGATCCGCACGCCCGGCGCGCGCAGGGTGCGTTCGAGCACCTGCAGGATCTCGCGCTTGCTGGCGAAGGCCTCGAACAGCTCGCGGAGCCGGTCGAGGTTGGACAGGTCCTGCACGCCGATCAGCCGGGTCTGCCCGGCCACGAGCATGTCCTCGGCGTCGCTGGCCAGGGCCTGGTCGGCGAGCTCGAGTGCGCGGGTCATCAGCGATTCCATCTCCTGCCGGGCGCTGCGCAGCTCGTTCAGCAGCAGGGCCCGGGCCTCGGCCAGCGGCCGGCCGGCGAAATGGGTGTTCAGGTAGTTGGCGATCCGCTCCAGCTCGCCCGGCTCGTAGCTGCGGCGGGTCTGCAGGATGCGGTTCTGCACGTCATTGTCGGCGAAGACCAGGATCGCCAGCACCCGCTGGCCGTCCAGCGGCACGAAATCGACGTGCCGGAACGCGAACTGCTCGCGCTTGGGCACGCTGACCACGCCGACGAAATGGGTCATCGCCGACACCAGCTCCGAGGCGCTGCCGAGCAAACTCTGCGTGCCGGCGCCGGGCGACAGTTCGGCGCGCAGCCGGCCCAGTTCACCGTCGGCCAGCGGCTGGATCTGCAGCAGGCTGTCGACGAACACCCGGTAGCCCTGCGCGGTGGGCACGCGGCCAGCGGAGGTGTGCGGCGCCGCGAGCAGGCCCACGTCCTCCAGCTCGGCGAGGATGTTGCGGATCGTGGCCGGGCTGACATCCAGGCCGGCATGGCGGGCCAGCGTCTGCGAGCCCACGGGCTCGCCGTCGCGGATGTAGCGCGAGATCAGCGTGCGCAGCAGCAGGCGCGCGCGGGGATCGAGCACGAGGGGATCGGAACCTGGGTCGACCGGGCGATTCATGGCCCTCCATATAGGCGCTGGCGCCGGCCCGCGCAAGCATTCCGGTGGTGCGGACCGCCTGCCTGTCTCCAACCGTGAGACGGGCGCGGCGTTCAATGCGTCGCACGAGCCCGGCACGGCCGGGGCGCGCGGGGTCCCGGTCCGACGACATCCCCACGTCGAAGCAGGACGCCAGCGCCCCGGCCGTCGCTGCGGTCGGCCTGTCGCATTTTTGATGCACAATCCGCCCCATGCTGACACGCCTCACGCTTCGCGACTTCGCCGTCGTCGCCTCCACTGAACTCGAATTCGGCCCCGGGATGACCGTCATTTCCGGCGAAACCGGCGCCGGCAAATCCCTGCTGGTGGACGCCCTGGGCTTCCTCTCCGGCATGCGCGCCGACAGCGGCATGGTCCGCCACGGCACCGAACGCGCCGAACTCAACGCCGAGTTCGACCTGCGCGATCGCCCGGAAGCCGTGGCCTGGCTCAGGGACCAGGAAATGCTCGATGAGGGCCGTGACGACGACGGCGCCTGCCAGCTGCGCCGCACCCTGCGCTCCGACGGCGGCTCCCGCGCCTGGATCAACGGCCGCCCGGTCACCGTCGCCCAGCTCGCCGAGCTGGCCGGCCTGCTGGTCGAGATCCACGGCCAGCACGAACACCAGGCCCTGCTGTCGAAGGCCAGCCAGCTCGAACTGCTCGATGCCTACGGTCGCCACGGCCCGGCCCTTAAGGCCGTGCGCGAGACCGCCGAGGCCTGGACGGCCCTGCGCCGCGAACGCGACACCCTGGTCCGCGCCGGCGACGTGGGCGACCGGATCGAACTGCTCGACCACCAGTGGCGCGAACTGGACAAGGAGACGCTGGAGCCGGCCTCGATCGCCGATCTGGCCGCCGACCACCGCCGCTTCGCCAATGCCGCCGGCCTGATCGACACCTGCGAACGCGCCCTCGCCCGCCTCGAAGGTGACGACGCGCCCTCGCTGCTGCAGACCGTGCAGCACCTGCGCGGCGAGATCGCCCGCGCCCGCAACGACGAACCGCGCCTGGGCGAGGTTGACGGCATGCTCGACGCCGCCGCGATCCAGATCGACGAAGCCACCCGCCTGCTGCAGCGCATCCGCGACGACCTGGACCTGGATCCGGAGCGCTTCGAGGCGCTGGAGGACCGGATCGGGCGCCTGCACGAACTCGGCCGCAAGCACCGCGTCCCGCCCGAGTCGCTGCACGAGGTCCGCGACCGCATCGCCACCGAGCTGGACACCCTCCGCCATGCCGGCGAACGCCTGGCCGGCCTGGACGACGAGATCGAAGCCGCCGCCGCCCGCTGGCGTGAGGCCGCCGACACGCTCGGCGCGGCCCGGCGCGAGGCCGCGAACCGCCTCGCGCAGGCCACCACCGATCTGATCGCCGACCTGGGCATGGGCGGCGGGCGCTTCGAGATCGCACTCGAACCGATCGAAGACGGTCGCCCCGACCCGCAGGGCGCCGAACGAGCGGAATTCCTGGTCTCGGCCAACGCCGGCCAGCCGCCGCGCCCGCTGCGCAAGGTCGCCTCCGGCGGTGAACTGTCGCGCATCTCGCTGGCGATCGAAGTCGCCGCCCTCGGCCTGGACGCCGTGCCGACCATGGTCTTCGACGAAGTGGACTCCGGCATCGGCGGCGCCGTGGCCGAGATCGTCGGCCAGAAGCTGCGCGCGCTCGGCGCGAAGCGTCAGGTGCTGTGCGTGACCCACCAGCCGCAGGTCGCGGCCCAGGGCCACGCCCACTACCGGGTCAGCAAGGCCGAGGCCGATGGCATGACCCAGAGCGCGGTACGCCGGCTCGACGCCAAGGAACGCCAGGAAGAACTGGCGCGGATGCTCGGCGGCGTGGAAGTCAGCAAGGAAGCCCGCGCGGCCGCGAAGCGGCTGCTGGAAAACGCCAGTTGACGGCGTGAACGCTCAGGGCTTTCCGGGGCGGCGCCATACCACATCGATCATGGGCGGGTCCGCATCTTCGTCATCCGACGGAAGGGCCACCTTGTAGCGGTACTCTTCGTCCCCGACCCATTCACCGGGTGCGTTGTCCTCGGACACGCGAAAGAGTTCAGGCAAGGGCAGGACCGAGGGGTCGCTGAAATCGAAGAAGACGAGTTCGTAGGGACATGCCCAGTAGCAGCCTTCGACCACGAGGACCTTGCCATCGGGCGAAGGCTGGACTGACGCCCAGCAGAACCCCCACCCTTCGAATCCATGCTTGCCGAACTCGACGGTCATCTGCTCCGTCGCGAGGTCGATGACGCTGTAGCCCTGATAATCTTCACCGCACAGCAGGTATTCGCTGCCATCGGCCTTGCGGACCCAGGCGTGCCAGAAGTGGCCATAGTTGCGCTTGACATCCGCGATGACACGTCCTGTCGCGATCTCGCCCAGAATGCCGCGGCTGTAGGACCATTGCGTGTCGGGTTGCTGGTACCGAGCAGTTTCAAGCACGTAGCGGCCAGAAGGAGAAGGAAACCTCTCTATCGAGCCCCTCTCGCGCACGCAACGGTCAAACCGATCGAGGAAATCCTGCCTCCGGGCTTGGTAATCGGCCTCGGCATCCATCGGATGCCTATTTCTTCTTCCGCACGTACAGCACCAGCGCGTGGGCCTCGATCTCGTAGCCGTATTCGGCGGCGATCTTGTGCTGCAGGGCCTCGATCTCGGCGTTCTCGAATTCGATGATCTTGCCGGTGTCGATGTCGACCATGTGGTCGTGGTGGTCGCCGCGATCCAGTTCGTAGACGGCGTGGCCGCCCTCGAAGTTGTGCTTGAGCACCAGGCCGGCGGCCTCGAACTGGGTCAGGACGCGGTAGACGGTGGCCAGGCCGATCTCGTCGCCGTCGTCCACCAGCTTCCGGTAGATGTCCTCGGCGGTCATGTGCCGGGGACGGGCCTGTTCCAGCAGTTCCAGCACGCGCATGCGCGGGTGGGTCACCTTCAGGCCGAGTTTGCGCAGGTCTCTGGTTTCCATGGGGCGCTCCTGGTGCGATCCGGGGGTTCACGGCGTGAGGGACGCACGTGGGACGACCGCGGGGGTCGCGAGGCTGTTCCGGGCCCTGGGGCGTCCGACCCCGCGATGAATGGGGCATCCAGGCCCGAGTGCCGGCGGTGAGGGCGGTCAGTGTATCATCGCCCGACGCGTGCCCTTCCCTCCTGCCGGCTGCCTCATGCTCAACACCACCCGCTCGTTCCGCGCTCCGCTGCTCGTCCTCGCCGTCGCCCTCGCCACCACCGGCTGCGGCATCGTCTACAAGCAGCCGATCTACCAGGGCAACCTGATCGAGAAAACCGCCGCGGACCAGCTGCAGGTCGGCATGACCAAGCAGGATGTGCAGGGCCTCATGGGCTCGCCGTCGATCGCCGATTCGGCCAACCCGGACCGCTGGGACTACACCTCGACCCAGCGCACCGACCGCCGCGGCAACGTCGTCATCAAGAATTTCACCGTCTTCTTCGAAAACGGGCTTGTGACGAAGTGGGAAGGCGAGTACTTCCCCGAGCAGGACGACGAACTGGCGCGCAAGGCGCGCAGCGAGTTCGGCCCGAACCTGGCCAAGGACGACAAGAAGAAGCGCCGCCGCTGACCGGCGACCGCGTCTACTTCACGGCCCGGCGCCGCCGGGCCTCCTTCGGATCCATCGTCAGCGGCCGCAGCAACTCCACGCGGTCGCCCTCGCGCAGCACCTGCGCGACCTCGACCTTCTCCCCGAATACCGCCACGGCCACGTGGCTGCCGTCGTCCATGCCGGACGCCGCGACCGCATCGGCCACCGTCGCGCCTTCGGCCAGGTCGACCGTCACCGACTCGTGACGGCGTGGCCAGGCCCGGATGACTTCGATGCGCACGCGCTCAATCCTCGGCCCGGTCGGCCACGCGCACGAAGTCGTCGACCATGCGGTCCGCCAGGCTCTGGAAGCCCAGCACGAAGGCCGGCCCCAACAGCTTCGAATTCGGCTCGAAATCCAGGGTCAGCGTGACCTTGCAGGCGGATTCGTCCAGCGCATGGAACTGCCAGCGCCCGGTCAGCTTCCGGAACGGCCCGTCGCGCAGCACCATGTCGATGTGGTGCGGCGGCGACAGGGTGTTTTCGGTCGTGAACCAGGTCCGCAGCCCCGCCATGCCCAGGTCCAGCCGCGCCACCAGCCGGCCCTCGTCCTGCTCCAGGACCTGCGCGGCCTCGCACCAGTCGAACCGGCGCGGATAGGCAGCGACATCGTTGACCAGCGAGAACATCCTCGCGGCGGAATGTTCGACCAGGGCGGAGCGTTGGATGACCGGCATCGTGCGGGACTCGGGCGGAAACTCGTCGGGTGGCGGGGAGATAGGTCCGGAATGCTCGCCTGATCGCCCCGCATCGGGGACAATGGCTGGATGAGCAAGCAGAAAGCGCAAAAGGATAAGGCAAAGGGCGGCGACAAGCCCGCCAAGGCCGCCCCGCCGATCAAGACCATCTCCCTGAACAAGCGGGCGAAGCACGAGTACCACCTCGAACACCGCTACGAGGCCGGGCTGTCGCTGCAGGGCTGGGAGCTGAAGTCGATCCGCGCCGGCCGTGCGAACATCGGCGACAGCTACGCCATGGTCAACGACGGCGAGCTGTTCCTGTACGGCTCGCAGATCACCCCGCTGATCCAGGCCTCCACCCACGTCATCGCCAACGACCGCCGCACGCGCAAGCTGCTGCTGCACCGTCGCGAGATCGACCAGCTCGTCGGCAAGATCCAGCGCGACGGCTACACCATCATCCCCACCGCGCTGTACTGGAAGGGCAACAAGGTGAAGCTGGAGATCGCGCTGGCCAAGGGCAAGCAGGCCCACGACAAGCGCGACGCCGCCCGCGACCGCGACTGGGCCCGCGAGAAGCAGCGCGCCATGCGCCACCGCAACAAGGACGCGTGAGGAACTGGAATCAGGCAAGCCTTTCATCCCGAGCGAATGCGAGGGACCTGCTGTTCGCCCCGCCGACCACGCAGGCTTGATCCCGCC
>SCMT01000038.1 GCA_005502915.1 Lysobacteraceae bacterium 2PB
CCCCCATGCCCGACGCCGATACGCACCCCCACCCCGCGCTCGACGCCCTCCTGTCCGGCATGACGGCCGCCGCCGCGGAAAGCGGCCGGATGCCCGCGCGCCTGCTGGCGGTGAGCAAGACCCAGCCGGCGGAGGCCATCGCCACGGTCGCCGCCGCGCTGCGCGCGCGCCCGGCCGCCGGCCCGGTCGCCTTCGGCGAGAACTACGTGCAGGAGGCGCTGGCCAAGCAGCCGGCGCTGGGCGGCCTGGGCATCGAATGGCACCTGATCGGCCACCTGCAGTCGAACAAGGCGAAGGAGGCCGCGGCGGCCTTCGACTGGGTCCAGACCGTGGACCGGCCGAAGCTCGTCGAAGCGCTGGCGAAGCACCGCGCGCCCGGCCAGCGCCCGCTGAACGTGCTGATCCAGGTGAACATCGACGACGAAGCCAGCAAGCACGGCTGCCGGCCCGACGACATCGACGCGCTGGCCGAGGCCATCGCCGCGTACCCGCAGCTGGCCCTGCGCGGACTCATGGCGATCCCCGCGCCGCATCCCGACATGGACCGCCGGCGCAGCGCCTTCCGCCGCATGCGCGCCCTGTTCGACGCCCTGGCCGCCCGTCATCCGGGCATCGACACGCTGTCGATGGGCATGAGCGAGGACTACGCGCTGGCCATCGCCGAAGGCGCGACCCTGGTCCGCGTCGGCAGCGCCCTGTTCGGGCCGCGCGCCGCGAAACCCGCATCCACCCCATCCCCGACCTCCCCGGAGAGCCCATGAGTTCCCAGTCCAGCGTCGCCTTCATCGGCGGCGGCAACATGGCCCGCAGCCTGATCGGCGGCCTGATCTCGCGCGGCACCGCAGCGGGCGACATCCACGTCGCCGAGCCGGTGGACGTGCTCCGCGACGCCCTCGCGGCCGATTTCGGCGTGCAGGTCGGCGCCGACAACGCGACCGCCGCCGCAGCCGCCGGGCTGTGGGTGCTGGCGGTGAAGCCGCAGGTCATGCGCGCGGTCTGCGAGGCGCTGGCGCCGCTCGCCCAGGCGAACCGGCCACTGGTGGTGTCGATTGCCGCCGGCATCACCGCTGGCCAGTTGCAGCGCTGGCTGGGCGGCGGTATCGCGGTGGTCCGCACCATGCCCAACACACCGGCGCTGCTCGGCGCGGGCGTGACCGGCCTGTTCGCCAGCGACGAAGTGGAGGCCGCCGGACGCGAACGCGCCGCCACGCTCCTGTCGTCCGCCGGCAAGACGGTCTGGATCGAGGACGAAGCGAAGATGGACGCGGTCACCGCCACCTCCGGCAGCGGCCCGGCCTACATCTTCCTGCTCGCCGAGGCGATGGAAGAGGCCGCCATCGCCGAGGGACTGCCCGCCGAGGCCGCGCGCGCACTGGTGCTGCAGACCATCCTCGGCGCCGCGCGCATGCTCACCGAATCCGGCGAACCGCCGGCCGAACTGCGCCGCCGCGTGACCTCGCCCGGCGGCACCACCCAGGCTGCGGTCGAGACCTTCGAGGCCGGCGGCTTCCGCGCGCTAGTCGCGCAGGCGATCGCCAACGCCACCGAGCGCGGCCGGCAGTTGTCCGCCGCGAACGACTGAGCCCGCATCCCCCACATCCCCCCGGAGCCGTCATGCGCACGATGCCTCGCCTCGCCGCCCTTGCCCTCGCCAGCACGCTCACGCTCGCCGGTTGCGGCGGCGACGCACCGAAGCCGGCGCGGATCATCGAAACGCCGCAGGAAGCGGTGAGCCGCAGCGGCGACGTGACCGTGCGCGCGAACGTGGTCCGCACCGACCTGCTCAACGAAGCGATGGCGCGCGCTTACGGCATCTCGCGCGACGAAGGCACCGCGCTGCTGCTGGTGTCGGTGCGCCGCGGCCCCGACGGCCAGGACGTGGCCGTTCCCGCGAAGATCGAGGCGAGCGTCACCGACCTGCAGGGGCGCCGGAGCACGGTCGCCCTGCGCGAACTGCGCACCGACGTGCCGGGCGCGACGCCGCCGCAGACGCTGATCGACTACATCGGCACCACCGGGATCCACGCGCCGGACACGCTGCGCTTCGACCTGCGCATCGAACGCGAGGACGGCGCGCGCTCGACGATGCAGTTCACGCGAGAATTCGTGGCCGACTGAGCCCGATCGACACGACGCGTCTTCGCCGGATGCGATGCCGGCGATCGCACGCATGACCTCCCGATGCGATCGCTGCGGACCGATGCGACTGCGCATGGCGCCGCAGCGGCATGGCGCACGCATCGACACATGTCGCGACGCAGGGTCATGATGATTTTTCATGAGACGACGCCGTTTTCGTCAAAACCGTCTCAGTTCACATCCCACACGCCTGCGTATTGATTCCACGTGCCTGCGATATCGCAGCACACCATCCTGAACTGCGAAAAAACGCACCGATTTTGCGTTGCAGCATTGACTATTCTCGGCACGCCCCGCCACCGGCCATCGACGCGATTCGCGCGCAGACGCGAACGCCTCCGCCGTCCCCCCGTGTAGTCCGCCGCGTCGGCATGCGCGTCGGACGGCAGGCGCGGCATGCAATGCGTCATGCCAATGCAGCATGAGCAAGACCGCAAGGCGTCCAGATGCTGCCACTCGACCGCGCGGAACGGTGGCCGTCATTGCATCGCACACAACTATTCAAATCACACGTGGAGTCTTCAAGATGGAAGCGAAATTCCTGGGGCTGGCCTCTCTGGTCGTCGCCGGTGCGCTGCTTGCGCCCGGCACGGCAGATGCTCAACAGAAGCGCAACGACCCGCTGCGCGCGCCTGATGCGCGCGGCGACAAGACCAAGGGTGAGGCGTGGCAGATCGAACAGCGCAGGCGCTGGTGGATCGAATCGCGCGGCCTGAAGCAGAACAGGAATGCGGCGAAGCAGCGCCGCGCCGCCCTGACCGTGCTGCGCAACCAGCTGATCCGCCAGAAGCGCACCGGTCGCAGCGTCGGCGGCCGCGCGCAGACCGCGCCGTGGCGCGAACTCGGCCCGTCGTCGATGAAGATGGGCAACTGGGTGATGGGCCGCGTCGCCGGCCGCATCAACGCCGTGACCCCGCATCCGACCAACGACAGCATCGTCTTCATCGGCGCCGCCAACGGCGGCGTGTGGAAGACCACCGACGGCGGCGCCAGCTGGACGCCGACCTTCGTCAACGTCGGCTCGCAGTCGATCAGCGCGATCCACGTCGAAGCCGGCAACCCGCAGAACGTGTGGGCCGGCACCGGCGACCGCTTCGACGGCGACTGCTCGGGCTACCTCAGCGACGGCGTGTTCCTCAGCACCGACGGCGGCATCAACTGGTCGGCGCGCAACAACGGCATGAACCTGTCGACCATCACCTCGCTGGTCACCCAGGCCAACAACGCCAACGTGGTGCTGGCCGCCGGCTTCGGCGACCGCTGCAACCAGGGCGGCGACGCCAACGGCGGCATCTACCGCTCCACCGACAAGGGCGCGACCTGGACCCAGGTGATGGACCGCAAGGTCGAAGACCTGGTCGCCCTGCCGGGCACCAGCACCATCCTCGCCAGCGCCCCGGGCAGCGGCGTGTACCGCTCCACCGACGGCGGCGCCACCTGGACCCTGCTCGGCGCGGCCAATACCGCCAGCCGCATGCGCCTGGCCGTGGCGCCGAGCAACACCGCGGTGATCTACGCACTGACCAACACCAACCTCTACCGTTCCGACAACGCCGGCAGCACCTGGACCTCGGTCAACGCCTCGGCCTGCGACGGCCAGTGCACCTACAACCTCGCGCTCGCGGTGCATCCGACCAACCCGCAGACGGTCCTCGTCGGCGCGATCCGCCCGCGCCGTTCGACCAACGGCGGCAGTTCGTTCACCACGTTGACCAACACCTGGGGCAGCTCGCAGCAGGTGCACCAGGACACCCACGTGGTCCGCTATTCGCTCAACGATCCGAACCGCATCTGGATCGGCAGCGACGGCGGCATCTGGCGCACCGACAACGGTGCCAGCACCTGGACGAACATGAACGCCAATCTCAACATCACCCAGTACTACGACATCGTGGTGCACCCGACGGATCCGAACATCGTGTTCGGCGGCGCCCAGGACAACTCCTCGTCCAGGCGCACCACGTCGAACGTGTGGGACCTCACCTTCGTCAACGGCGACGGCTTCATGAACGCCATCGACGACACCAACGCCGCGATCGTGTTCCAGAACGGCTATCCGAGCGGCAGCACGCCGTCGATCTACCGCTCCACGCAGTCCGGCGCACCGGGCACCTTCGCCGCGGCCGGCAGCAGCGGCCTCACCGGCGGCGGCTTCCCGTGGGTCACCCCGACCGACGTCGCGGGCGGCTACCACTTCGTCGGCGGCTACTACGTCTCGCGCGCGCTCACCAGCGCCAGCACGATGAGCTGGACGACGATCAGCCCGCGCGTCGGCGGCACGGTCAGCGTCATCACCGCGAAGAAGATCGGCAGCAACGTGCACGTCTACGCGGGCACCGACGCCGGCAAGGTGTACTACAGCGCGAACGCCGCCAGCACGAACGTCGCCGATGTGTCCGGCAACCTGCCGGCGGCGCGCGTGTCCGACGTGGCCATCGATCCGGCCAACGGCAGCCGCGCCTTCGTCACCCTAGCCACCTTCAGCGGTTCCAAGCTGTACCGCACGACCACCGGCGGCAGCACCTGGACCGCGCTCGGTACCGGCCTGCCGAACATCCCGGCCAACACGGTCGCGATCGATCCGCTGAACACCCAGCGCATCTTCGTCGGCACCGACATCGGCGTGTACGAAAGCGTGGACGGCGGCGCCAACTTCGCCCCGTTCTCCGACGGCATGCCAGCCGGCCTGGTGATCAGCGACCTGGAAGTGGACAACTCGCCGCACATCCTCACCGCCGGCACCTACGGCCGCGGCGCGTGGCAGACCACGCTGAGCAGCGGCACCGGCAACCAGCCGCCCACCGCGAACTTCACCAGCAGCACCAGCGGCCTGACGGCCACCTTCACCGACACCTCGACCGACAGCGACGGCAGCATCGCCTCGCGCAGCTGGAACTTCGGCGACAGCACGACCTCGACCCTCGCCAATCCCAGCAAGACCTACGCGGCGGCGGGCACCTACACGGTCTCGCTGACGGTGACGGACAACGGCGGTGCCACCAACACGGCCAGCAAGTCGGTGACGGTGTCGAGCAGCACGACGTATTCGGTGTCGGGCACCGTGACCACCAGCGCAGGCGCCGCCATCAGCGGCGTGACCGTGAGCAACGGCAGCACGTCGGTCAGCACCAACAGCAGCGGTCAGTTCACCTTCGCCAACCTGGCCAACGGCACCTACACGCTGACCCCGTCGCTGAGCGGCTACACCTTCTCGCCGGCCAGCCGCAGCGTGACGGTGAACGGCGCCAACGTCACCGGGCAGAACTTCACCGGCACGGCGTCCACGGGCAACTGGCTGTCGCAGAGCGGCAGCCTGGCCAGCGGCGGTTCCGCCTACGTGCCCACCACGCCGGGCTACACGCAGGGTGGCAACGGCACGTACCAGGCCCGCCTGACCGGCCCGAGCAATGCCGACTTCGACCTGTACCTGTACCGGTGGAACGGTTCCGCCTGGACCCAGGTGGCGAAGAGCGAAGGCGCCACCTCGACCGAATCGATCAACTACAACGGCACCGCCGGTTACTACTACCTGGAAGTGCGTTCGTACTCGGGCAGCGGCACCTACAACGCGCAGTACCTGTTCCCGCAGCCGTGATCGCCGTGGCGGATCTCCGCCCGTGACAGACCCTCAGCCGCCTCAGGCGGCTGAGGGTCTCATCGAAGCCCCGGCCTTGCCGGGGCTTCTTTTTGCCCCGCATCGCTGCGCGCCTCTTGCATCGCGAGTTCGACCTCACGGCCACGACATCGAGCCCCGCGATCACGGCGCCGCGTCCCACCGTCGCGGACCATCGCCCTGCTCACCCAGCGCATCGTCCGGGTTGTTCAGGCGGCAGCGACGCAACGAGAGACAGCCACAGCCGATGCAATCGGTCAGCTGGTCGCGCAGGTGCTGCAGGTCGCGGATCCGCGCATCCAGCTCGCTGCGCCATGCCGCCGACATCCGCGCCCATTCCGCACGCGTCGGCGTGCGTTCGTCGGGCAGCGCCGCGAAGGCGCGACCGATCGCGTCCAGAGACACCCCCACGCGCTGGGCGACGCGGATCACCGCAAGCCGACGCAGCACGTCCTGCGCGTAGCGCCGCTGGTTGCCAGCGGTGCGGATACTCCGGATCAGCCCGCGCCGTTCGTAGAAGTGCAGCGCGGACACCGCCAACCCGCTGCGCCTGGCGACATCGCCGATGCCCAATGTACGCATGCCTTGACCTCAACCATGGTTGAGGTTGCATCCTGCCCGGCCGTCGGCATCCAAACAAGCCGGCCCGCCTTTCCCCACGAAGCAGACCGATGCCCGATCACGACGCAACGACCTTCGACGAGTCCATCACGGCGCACGAGGCCGCACCGGCATCGATCCTCGCGCCGCAATATCGCGCTACCACGGTCGGCCTGGTGTCCCTGGTCGCACTGGTCGCCTTCGAGTCCATGGCGGTAGCCGCCGCGATGCCCACCGTCGCGCGCGCCCTGGACGGCCTGCCGCTGTACGCGCTCGCCTTCGGCATCACCCTGGCCACCAGCGTGGTCGGCATGGTGGTGGGCGGCCAGTGGAGCGATCGCCACGGGCCCGCCACATCGCTGTGGCCCGGACTGGCCTGCTTCGTCATCGGCCTCCTGCTCGCCGGCCTCGCGAACGACATGCGCATGCTCCTCGCCGGCCGCCTGCTGCAGGGCCTGGGCGCGGGCGCGATCTCGGTGTCGCTGTTCGTGCTGGCCGGGCGCTGCTATCCGCAGCCACTGCGTCCACGCCTGTTCGCCGCATTTTCCGCCGCATGGGTCATGCCCTCGCTGCTCGGACCAGCGCTGAGCGGCTGGATGGCCGACACCATCGGCTGGCGCTGGGTCTTTCTCGCCGTGCCGCTGGCGGCCTTGCCCGCCGCATGGATGCTGCGGCCCGCCCTGCGCGGCCATGCCGATGCCGCAGCGCAGGTTCCGCGTCGCGGGCGCGCGCCGTGGGCCTGCGGCGCGGCGCTCGGCCTGTGCCTGCTCTACCTCGGCGGCCAGACGCGTGGCGGCGCGGCGCTGGCGATGCTGGTGCCCGGCGCCGCGCTCGCGTTCGCCTGCACCTGGCGACTCCTGCCGCGCGGCACCTTGCGCGCCGCGCACGGACTGCCCAGTGTCGTGGCCCTGCGCGGCCTGGTCTGCGCCGCGTTCTTCGGCACCGAAGCCTTCCTCCCGCTGCTGCTGTCGCGAGAGCGCGGCCTCTCTTCGGTCTGGGCCGGCGTCGCGCTCAGCGTCGGCGCACTCGGCTGGTCGCTCGGTTCGCAGTACCAGGGCCATGCGCGCAACGGATGGAGCCGCCATCGCTTCCTTCGCGTCGGCACCAGCGCGGTGTTCTCGGGCCTCCTCCTGACCTGCGCAGCGACATGGCCGAGCGTCCCGGTGCCGCTGGCGATCCTCGGCTGGGCCCTCGCCGGCCTCGGCATGGGCCTGATCTCGGCCAGCCTGTCGATGCTGGCGCTGTCGATGTCCGCGCCCGGCGAGGAAGGCGCGAACGGGTCCGCGCTGCAGCTGTGCGAAGCGACGGTCGTGGCCGGATCGATGGCGGTCGGCGGCTCGCTGTTCGCCGCACTGCTGGCGACCTCGGCGCAGGCCGCCTATCTCGCCAACTTCGCCATCGCCCTGCTGATGGCCCTGATCGCCATGGCGATCGTCGGCCGGACCGGTGCGCGCGCACTCGTGGTCAACTGAAGCGCGATGCCGGTGGCCGCACTCAGCCGCGCGACCACGCCCAGATGACCCGCGCGATCTCGCGCACGCCCTCGGTCAGCGCCGCCGGGCCGGGCTGCAGGATGATCGGCGACTTGATCTCGTGCAGCGCGCCGTCGCGCACCGCCGGGATCGCGTCCCAGCCCGGTCGCGCCGCGACCTTCTCCGGCCGGAACTTCTTGCCGCACCAGGAGCCGAGGATGATGTCCGGCGCACGGCGCACCACTTCATCGGGATCTTCGAGGATCCGCGCCTTGGCCAGCGACTCGGCGGCGCGCTCGGGAAAGACATCGTCGCCACCGGCGATCCGCACCAGCTCCGCGACCCAGCGGATGCCGCTGATCAGCGGATCGTCCCATTCCTCGAAATACACCTTGGGCCGGCGCGGCAGCGTCGCCGCCTCCGCTTCGATCGCATCCAGCCCGCGCGCGAGTTCGTCCGCGTAGGCATTCGCCTTGTCCGCCGCGCCGACCAGCGCCCCGAGGCGGCGCACGTAGGCGAGGATGCCCTCGACGCTGCGATGGTTGCTGATCCACACCTCGACGCCGCGCTTGATCAGCGCCGACGCGATCTCCGCCTGGATGTCGGAGAACCCGACCACGAAATCCGGTTCCAGGCGCAGGATCTCGTCGATCTTCGCCGAGGTGAACGCGCTGACCTTCGGCTTTTCCTTCCGCGCGATCGCCGGCCGCACGGTGAACCCGCTGATCCCGACGATGCGGTGCTGCTCGCCGAGCGCGTACAGCACTTCGGTGGGCTCTTCGGTGAGGCAGACGATGCGTTGCGGGCCCATGCGTCGTTTGTGGCAGAGTGGCGAGACGACCAGTCTACCCGGTGCCCCGTGTCGAAACGCCCGATCGCGATCCTGCTGATGGCTCTGGTCGCCGCCTGCGGCGAGCCCAGCCCTCCGCAATCCCGGGATGCGGAAGACGCAGCGACGCGCCAGTTGATGGCTCAAGCCGAAGCGGCAGTGGCGCTCGCCAACGAACCACAGACCGCATCCGGCACGGCCAGCACGCAAACACCGTCGACCTGCCCCGACACCGAACGACCGATCGCACCACCGCCGCAGCACACCCTCCGGCTGACCGTGCGGGACGCGAAAACGCACCAACCGATCGAAGGCGTCGTCATGGATGTCGTCGATTCACGCGATCGAACCCACAAGCGCAGCGATGCATCCGGGATCGCACTGATCGACAGTCGCGGTCTGCCCTCGGTGGGCGAAGTCGCAATCCACTGCCCTGGCATCGAGCAAGGCCCGATGCTTCCGCGCCGGGCACCGGCACCGCTGCAGCCCTATCGATTGAAAGCAGGCAGAGCCGACCTGCTCGTCCACGTCGATCTCGCCCGCTGCGAAACGCCGAAGATCGTCAGCCGCAAGGTGCGGATGCGCGGCATGTACGTTCGCGGGCTGGAGTCCAGCCAGTTCCATCCCTGCGATGGCTTGCCGCCCGAATCCACCGACTTCGAATTCGGCCCCCATTCGGCATGGACCGAATTCACGCCCGAGGCAGAAGACGACATGGGGTTCGCTGAATGGCGCGAGCGCGTCTTCGGCGATGGCGTTCTTTACGCCGAGTGGAGCGGTGTCATGTCCGGCCCCGGCAGCTATGGCCACTGGGGCATGTCGCTGTACGAGATGCGCGTCGAGACCGTCCACGACACCGGCATGTCGCAGCCTTCGGACTGCAGGGCGCCGGGTTTCGAAAGGCGCTGATCGATTCCCTGAGACGCTTACGGATACAGCATCCGCTTCGTCCACGCACCGTCCGCACCGCGTTCGTACAGATAGCGCTCGTGCAGGCGGAACTGTGCGCCGTACCAGAATTCGATGGCGCGCGGCTTGACGCGGAAGCCGCCCCAGCGCGGCGGGCGCGGCACGTCGCCGCCCTCGAAGCGCGCCTTCGCGTCGGCGAAGCGCTGCTCGAAGGTCTCGCGGTTCTCCAGCGTCTCCGACTGGTGCGAGGCCCAGGCGCCGAGCTGGCTGTCGCGCGGGCGCATCGCGAAATAGGCGTCTGCTTCGGCGTCATCGACGATCTCGACCTCGCCTTCGACGCGCACCTGGACGCCGTCCTCGCCGAGCGCCTTCCAGAAGAACAGCAGCGCGCACTGCGGGTTGGCCTGCAGCTCGCGGCCCTTGCGGCCGTCGAGGTGGGTGTAGAACACGAAGCCGCGCTCGTCATGGGCCTTGAGCAGCGCCATGCGCGCGGACGGCAGGCCACCCGGCGTGGCGGTGGCCACGGTCATCGCGGTGGGTTCGGGGATGCCCGTGGCCTTGGCCTGGGCGAAGAGATCGGAGAACGTGGCAAGCGCTTCTGCATAGAGCGTCATGGCGGGGGGATCCATCGATAGCCGCGATCGGCGATGCGCTATTGTCGCCCGATGCCGAGGCCGCCGCACCCGACACGGATCAAATCGACCGCAGGTCGCGTCGCCGCAGCGGGGTTCGACGATGCCGTGGTGGAGGCCGTGCTCGACGATGCGCTGGCGCATGGCGCGCGGATCTGCGCCATCGCCGGGCTGCAGGGCTCCGGGAAGTCGACGCTGGCGGCGCAGGTGGTGGCTCTCGCGACCACGCGCGGCCTGCGCGCGGCAGCGCTGTCGATCGACGATGTCTACCTCGGCCGCCGCGAACGCCTGCGTCTCGCCCGCGACGTCCACCCGCTGCTCGCCACGCGCGGCCCGCCGGGCATGCACGACATCGCCCTGGCCTGCGAGGTGCTGGATACGGTGCGCGCGGGCCGCGCGACCCGGCTGCCGCGCTTCGACAAGCTCGCCGACCGGCGCCTGCCGCCCTCGCACTGGCGGACGGTCGGGCCGCTGGACCTGCTGGTGTTCGAGGGCTGGTGCCTGAACGTCCCGGCGCAGTCGGAGGCCGCCCTGCGCCGTCCGGTGAACGCGCTCGAACGCGACGAGGACCCGGACGGCACCTGGCGCCGTCATTGCAATCGGGCATTGGCCCATGACTACCCGGCACTCTGGGCGCGGCTGGACCGGCTCGCCTGGCTGCATCCGCCGGGGTTCGACTGCGTGCCCGACTGGCGCTGGCAGCAGGAGCGCACCGCCCGCGCGGCCCGCCCCGGCCGCCCCGGCATGAGCCGTAGCGAGGTCGAACGCTTCGTGCGCCTGTTCGAACGGGTGAGCCGTCAGGCGATCCGCAGCCTGCCCGGCATCGCCGCGCTGACCCTGCGGCTGGACCGAGACCGCAGGGTGCGGCGCATCCTCCGCGCAGGCCCTGCAACGTCCGCCTGATAAAATCCGCCGATGCAACCCGCACACCACCTCGTCCTGGTCGGTCCGATGGGCGCCGGCAAGAGCTCGCTCGGCCGCCGGCTCGCGCAGGCCTATGCGCTGCCCTTCATCGACCTCGACCGCGAGATCGAGGCCCGCGCCGGCCGCGACATCCCGGCGCTCTTCGCCGAGGAGGGCGAAGCCGGATTCCGCGCCCGCGAGCGCGCCGCGCTGGTCGACGTGCTGGCCGGGCCGGCCTGCGTGCTCGCGAGCGGCGGCGGCGCGGTGCTCGCCGACGACAACCGCGCGGCGATGCGCCGCCATGGCTTCGTGGTGTACCTGAAGATCGATGTCGCCGAGCAGCTGCGCCGGCTGGCCGACGACAGCAGCCGGCCGCTGATCGCCGGCGACGACCGCGAAGCGGTGCTGCAGCGCCTCGCCGCACTGCGCGCGCCGCTGTACGCCGAGACCGCCGACCTGGTGTTCGAGCCCGCCGGGCTGGACAAGGACACCGCCGCCGCGCGCCTCACCCAACGCCTCCATGCCGCGTGGCGTCCCGCCGTCGCGCCCGCCACACCGGAATCGCAATGACCCCCACCGCAGCGCGCGTCGTCCATGTCGGCGGCCAACACCCCTACCACATCAGCATCGGCGACGGCCTGCTCGACGACGGCATCGCCCTGGCCGCACGCGTGCGCGGACGCCATGCGCTGCTCGTCAGCGACGCCCATGTCGCGCCGCTGTACGCGCGCCGCGTCGAAGTCGCGCTGCACAACGCGCGTCCGGATCTGCGCATCGAGCGCGCGGTCATCCCGGCCGGGGAACAGGCCAAGACCCTGGCGCATTTCGGCGACGTGCTCGGCGCGCTGGCCCAGCTGGGCGCGACCCGCGACGCCTGCGTGCTGGCGCTCGGCGGCGGCGTGGTCGGCGACCTCGCCGGCTTCGCGGCGGCGTGCTGGATGCGCGGCATCGACTGCATCCAGCTGCCGACCACCCTCCTGGCGATGGTCGACTCCTCGGTCGGCGGCAAGACCGCGGTGGACCTGCCGGAAGGCAAGAACCTGGTCGGCGCCTTCCACCCGCCGCGCGCCGTGTTCGCCGATACCACCACCCTGGCGACGCTGCCCGACCGCGAGCTGCGCGCCGGGCTGGCCGAAGTCATCAAGTACGGCGGGATCTGCGACGCCCCGTTCCTCGACTGGCTGGAAGCCCATGCCGCCGCCCTGCTCGCCCGCGACCCCGGCGCCCTGACCGAGGCCATCGCCCGCAGCTGCCAGCACAAGGCGGACATCGTCGAGCGCGATCCCTTCGAGCACGGCGACCGCGCCCTGCTCAACCTCGGCCACACCTTCGGCCACGCCATCGAGGCCGAACAGGGCTACAGCGGGGTCGGCAACGCGGCGCTGAACCACGGCGAGGCCGTGGCCGTGGGCATGGTGCTGGCATCGCGCCTGTCGGCCCACCTGGGCATGGCCGCCGCCGCCGACACCGCGCGGATCCAGGCCCTGCTCGACGGCTTCGGCCTGCCCACCCGCATCCCCGCCGGGCTGGACCCGGACCTGTTGCTGGCGCGCATGCGCCTGGACAAGAAGGCGAATGCCCATGGGCTCCGCTTCGTGCTCTGGGAAGCCCCCGGCGCGGCCCGGGTGGTGTCCGATGTGCCCGAGGACGCCGTCCTGGAGACCCTGCGCGAAGGTTGAGGCCGCGCCCGCGCATGCGATCATCGCGGCGTCCAATCGCCACGGGAGGCAGCCATGCAGACGGTGACCGGCACCATGGAAGTCCAGGCGCAGGATCCTGCGCTGGCAGGGGAATTCGAAGCGCTCCGCGCCGCCATCGCCGCCCGTGACCATGAGCGCGCGCACGAGATCGCGCAGCGCATCGAGCAGCGCTTGGCCAGGCGCTTCGCCGAACTGAGCGACACCGAGCGGGAGCTGCGCGCGCTGATGGCATCGCTGGAGGCGCTGCCACCGGAAGATCCGACCCACGCGATCCTGCAGAGCGACCCCCTCGGCCTGCCGCCCCGGGAGATCGGCATCATCGACATCGATGCCGACGCGATCGGGCGGATCGAGATCGAAGCCGACGACGCCGAAGGCGACCGCACCCGTCGCCTGGCGAAGATCCGCGATGCCGTCGACGCGGACTGGCTGAAGGGCCCCGTCCTCGCCATCGGGCCGGAAGGCGCCGACCGGCTCTACCCGGTGTGGTACGGCACCAACCGGCGCCCCGATGGCCGCAACGGCTTCGGCGCCGAACGCAACGATCGCACCACCCACGGTCGCGCCGACGTGTTCGTGCCGAAGAACCACCGCACCGGCGAAACCGGCAACGGCTGGCTGCGTCGACTGCTGCGCCTGCAACTGGGCAGCGACCGCCTGCGCCTGCAGGCCCTCGCTCCGCTCGACACCGGCGCCTACCACGACCAGATCGCGGCCGCCTCGGCCGAAGCGCGCAAGCTGTTCGGGACATCGCATGCGCTGGTCTTCCTGCACGGCTATCGCGTCTCGTTCGAGGAAGCGGCGATCCGCGCCGCGCAGCTCGGCTTCGACCTCGACGTGCAGGGCCCCACCGCGTTCTTCAGCTGGCCGTCGCAGGGCGACCTGGGCGGCTACATCGAGGACGGCGCCGCGATCGAGGCCAGCGAGCGCGCGATCGCCGATTTCCTCTGCGATTTCTGTCGGCACAGCGGCGCCGACGCCGTCCATCTGATCGCCCACAGCATGGGCAACCGCGGGCTGCTGCGCGCGCTGCAGCGCATCGCTGCGGATGCCGAACGCCGAGGACAGGTCCGCCTGGGCCAGATCTTCCTGGCCGCGCCGGACATCGACCGCGACCTGTTCCTCGACCTCGCCGGCCTCTACGGCCAGTTCTCCGAACGCACCACCCTGTACGCATCCGGTCGCGACCTCGCGCTGTGGGCATCCTCGTCGCGCGGCCTGCACGGCCATCCGCGCGCCGGCTACTTCACGCCCTACACGGTCGCCGACGGCATCGACACCATCGCCGTGCCCGACTTCAACGTCGAACTGCTGGGCCACAGCGTCTTCGCGAAGGCCGAGGCCCTGCTCTACGACATCGGCGGGCTGATGCGCACCGACCTGCCCCCCGGACAGCGCCAGCGGATCGAACCCTGCACGGAGCAGGGGCAATCCTTCTGGCGCTTCCGCCGCTGAGCCCACCCGACCCGCCCCTGGCCCGCGCCGGCGAACCGGCGCCCCGGCACGGGGCGAGCGGCTACAATCCCACCCCATGCGCCTCCTCCTGCAGCAACGTCCCGACGGCCCAGAAGCCCCGCGCTTCGTCCAGCTGCAGCTGGAGGCGGACCTGTTCGGCGGCTGGTGCCTGGTCCGCGAAACCGGCCAGACCGGCAAGCGCAGCACCCTCAAGCGCGAACAGTTCATCGACCACGCCAGCGCGCTCGCCGCGTTCGAGCGCGCCCGCGACCAGACGCTGAAGAAGGGCTTCCAGCTGGTCTTCGCGCAAGGCGTCGACTCGCCGAACTGACCGCGCCGCGCACGCATCCCCACTTTTCCAGAGATCTTCCGTGACCCAGGCCTCCCCGCTCCGCAACGACCGTTTCCTGCGCGCCCTCCGCCGCGAATCCACCGACCGCACGCCGGTGTGGCTGATGCGCCAGGCCGGCCGCTACCTGCCGGAGTACCGCGCCACCCGCAAGCAGGCGGGCAGCTTCCTGGCGATGGCGAAGAACCCGGACCTGGCCTGCGAAGTCACTCTGCAGCCGCTGCGCCGCTTCCCGCTGGACGCCGCGATCCTGTTCAGCGACATCCTCACCGTGCCCGACGCGATGGGCCTGGGCCTGTACTTCGCCGAAGGCGAAGGCCCGAAGTTCGAGCGCCCGGTGCGCACCGCCGAAGACGTGGCGAAACTCGCCGTGCCGGACATGGAAACCGAGCTGCGCTACGTGATGGACGCAGTGCGCGTGATCCGTCGCGAACTCGACGGCAGCGTGCCGCTCATCGGCTTCTCCGGCAGCCCGTGGACGCTGGCCTGCTACATGGTCGAAGGCGGCGGCAGCGACAATTTCTCCAAGATCAAGGCGATGGCCTTGAACGCCCCCGAGCTGCTGCACCGCATCCTCTCGGTGAACACCGACGCGGTGATCGCCTACCTCGCCGCCCAGCGCGCCGCCGGCGCGCAGGCGCTGCAGGTCTTCGACACCTGGGGCGGCGTGCTCAGCCCGGCGATGTACCGCGAATTCTCGCTGCCCTACCTTGTGCGCATCGCGAAGGAACTGCAGCGCGGCGAAGGCGCAGACCGCACCCCGCTGATCCTGTTTGGCAAGGGCAACGCCGCGTACCTCGAAGAGCTCGCCGCCTCCGGCGCCGAAGGCGTCGGCGTCGACTGGCTGATCGAACTCGGCGATGCCGCGCGCCGCACCGGCGGCAAGGTCGCGCTGCAGGGCAACCTCGACCCGTGCACGCTCTACGGCAGCCCCGACGCCATACGCCACGAAGTGCGTCGCGCCCTCGACAGCTACGCCGCCGGCAACAACGGTTCCCGCGACGGCCACGTCTTCAACCTCGGCCACGGCATGTCGCCGGACATGAACCCGGATCACGTGGCGGTGCTGGTGGAAGCGGTGCATTCGGTGAGTGCGAGGTAACGCGCCTGCCTTCCAGATCTTGCATCCGTATCGAACATGCGCCACCCGAACACGGGTGGCTTCGGTTGTCGATCGACATCGACGACACGCGCATCGAGATCGATGCATCCGACGTTCCGAACAACCCGATCCAGGAATTGATCGACGCGCTGGATGCCTGCGTGCGTGGACAGGCCGCACGCGTCTGGTGGAACCTTGAGCCCGACGGCTATTTCCTCCACTTCGAGCCGATCCACGACCGGATGCAGCTACGCATCGATTTCGCACCGGAAAGCCAAGCCGCACGATCGCGCGAGATCCTGACGCTCGAAGACGACGCCCGGACGGTACTGCTGCCGTTCTGGCGATTCATCCGCAACTTCCAATCCGGCGACTATCGTGAGCCTCACTGGCCCGAAGTCGACTATCGCGTGCTCGACGACGTCGGGCATCGCATCAAACACGCCCGGGCCATCGGTGCCCACAGAACCCAACAGGAGACCCATTGATCCTCGAATCCCATACCGAACAACAACCCCACTGGCCCAGGACCGGCCGTCACATCCTCGCCCAGTACGACGACGCCAGCATCGTCGTCTACCAGGCCTACCGCCCGGCGATCGCCGAGTACGCGGTGAAGCACCAGCGCTTCGGCGGCGAGTTCAGCTACAACCGCATGAGCTGGATCAAGCCCAATTTCCTCTGGATGATGTATCGCGCCGGCTGGGCGAACAAGGAAGGCCAGGAACGCATTCTCGCCGTGCGCCTGCGCCGCGATTTCTTCGACGAGGTCCTGCGCGCCGCCGTGCCCTCGTCGTTCGATCCGGCACGCTTCGCGAGCAACGAAGACTGGCGGCGTGCCGTCGCGCAGTCCGACGTGCGCCTGCAGTGGGACCCCGACCATGGCCCGAAAGGCCACCCGCTGGAACGCCGCGCGATCCAGCTCGGCCTGCGCGGACGCATGCTGCGCCGCTACGGCGAAGAAGACCTGCTCGGCATCGAGGACATCACGCCCTTCGTGCGCGAACAGCATGCGCATGTGGATGGCGACCTGACCCGTCTGGTGCTGCCGCGCGAGCGCGTCTACGTGCCCGACGCCGATGCGGTAGCGAACATCGGACTGGATCCAGCAGCGCAATAGGGTGCGGTTCACCGCACCGTTTTTCGTCGTGATGCTCCCGAAGCCGGTGCGGCCAGCCGCACCCTATGCCGTTTGTGGAAGATGCGCGGCCAGCGCTTCGGACAGCATCCCGCCGGTCAGCGGCTTGCGCAGGAACGCATCGAAACCGGCGGCCATCGCCTGCGGCTCGGCGTTGCCGTCGGCGCGCGCGGTGATCGCGATCATCGGCTTGTCGAAGCCCTGCGCGCGCAGGTGCCGCGCGAGGAGGAGACCGTCCATGCCGGGCAGGTCGAGATCGATCAGCGCGATGTCGAAGTCGCTCGTGGAGATGGCCGTGAGCGCGGCGAGCGCGTGGCCTGCATGCGTCACGCGATGCCCCTGCGCCTGCAGCAGCCCGCCCAGCGCATCGGCGACGATGGCATCGTCCTCGACCAGCAGCACCGCGCAGTGCGCGGATGACGGCGCGTCGCATGCCACCTCGGGCAGCGCGGGCAACGCGGCCGACGCCAGCGGCAGGCGGACGATGAAGCACGCGCCTTCGCCTGGTGCGCTGCGCAGCTCGATGCCGCCGCCCATCGCGACGGCGAGTTCCTGGCAGATCGCCAGCCCCAGGCCGCTGCCGCCGTAGCGGCTGGCGGTGCGCGCACCTTCGGCCTGCTCGAAACGCCGGAACAGGCGTCGCTGCTGTTCGGCATCGAGGCCGGGGCCGGTGTCGATGACCTCGATGCGCACGCCGCACGACGACAGCGAGGCCAGGCGCAGCAGCACTTCGCCGCGCTCGGTGAACTTGATGGCGTTGCCGAGCAGGTTGAGCACGATCTGGCGGATGCGCGTGGCGTCGCCGTGCCAGCCGCGCGCCACGTCGGCATCGCGTTCGACCGCGAAGCGCAGGCGCTTGCGTTCGGCCAGCGGGCGCATCAGCGCGGCGGCCTCGTCGACCAGCGCATGCAGGTCGAAATCCACCGGCGCCAGTTCCAGCCGGCCGGCTTCGGCGCGGGCGAGGTCCAGCGCGTCGTTGACCAGGCGCAGCAGGTGTTCGCCGGCGCGGTGGATCGCATGCACGTGGCTGCGCTGGCGCGCGTCGAGCGACGTGCCGAGCAGCAGTTCGCTCATGCCGAGCACGCCGGTCATCGGCGTGCGCACTTCGTGGCCGAGGTTGGCGAGGAAGCGGCTCTTGGCCAGCGACGCATCCTCGGCGAGCGCCTGCTTCTGCTTCGCCATCAGGTAGGCGTGCCGGCGTCGTGCGCGGCGGCGATCGAGGCGCACGCCCCAGGCCACCAGCCCGGCCACGGCGAATGCATAGAGCGCGAAGGCCCAGCCGCGCCGCCACCATGGCGCCAGCACCTCCACGTCGATATGACGCGACGGCGACCACGCACCATCGGCGTTCGCGCCCTGCACGTCGAGCCGATACGTGCCCGGCGGCAGGCTGGAGAACACCCGTTCGCCGCGCGCGTCCTGCAGCACCCAGTCGGGATCGAAACCCTGCAGTCGGAACCGGTAGCGATGCAGGGCCGGATCGGCGAACGACATCACCCGCGCGACGATGCGCAGGTCGCGATCGCCCGGCGCCATGGTCACGCGCTGCACGCCATCGGACGCAGGCGCGCGTGGCACGTCGAACGCGACCACATCCTCGTCGCGACGCAGCGCGACGGCATCGATCGCCAGTGCCGGGATCTTCGGCGCGCGCAACGGCTGCGCGGGATCGAACCAGACCAGGCCTTCCTTCGCCATCGCCAGCGCGCGGCCATCCGCGCCGCGCAGCATCGACGCCTGCGAGAAATCCAGTCCGGGCAGGCCATCGCGCATGACGTGCAGACGCGCGCGTCGCTGCCGCGTGTCGTACTGCAGCAGGCCGCGCGAACTGGCCATCCATGCCTGGTCGCCGGCCACCAGCAGGCTGCCGACATCGACGCCCGGCAGGCCGTCGTCCTGCCCGTACACCGCCTGCCGCAGCAGCCGGCCATTGCGCCAGGCATGGCGCTCCAGCACGCCATAGCGTGCGATCCACCATGTCTCCGGTGCGACGAAGGCGACGGCCTGGATGGCTTCACCGTCGCTGTCGGCCATCGGCGCGACAGGCTCGAATCGGCCCGCACGCCAGCGATGCAGTGCGCGATGGTCGTGGAACCAGGGCTGGCCGTCCGGCCCTGCCTGGAGCGCCGCGTGACCCTGGACATCGCTGCCGAAGGTATCGGCCGGAGACAGCTCGCGCACGACCCGCGCATCGCGATCGAGCACGCGCAGGCCACCGCCGAACAGGGACACCCACAGCGCACCATCGTCGGTGCAGAGCAGTGCGTGCGGGGAGGCAGCCGATTCGACCCGCGCCCGATGCGCGCGCAGGACCGCGCCGGTGCGCGGGTCGACCTGCACGACGCGATCGAAGCCGGCCTTGTCGAAACCGGACACCCACAGCCGGCCGTCGGGACAGGTCGTCGCCGCATTCAACCATTGCAGGCCCAGCGCATCCGCATCCACCAGTCGGTACGGCACGCCGCCTGCAGGCAGGACGTGCAGGGCGCGTGCGCCGACCAGCCAGACCGCGTCGCCGGCGCCCGCGACGATCCCGGCCGGATCGATCCGCGACATGGACTCGCCGCCGATCGCCTCGATCGTCCCGAAACGCCCGTGGCCCGGCGGCAGGTAGGACAGCCCCTGCATGTAGGACGCGAACCACCAGCCACCCTCGTGGTCGCGCACATGATCGAACACCCCGCTGGACAGGCCGTCCTCGTGCAGCGGCGGCCGCATGGGCACGGCCGGATGCGCGGCCGACTGCGCCGCGAACAGGCCGAGCGCGGTGCCGATCCAGTAACCGCCGTCGCCGCGCGGCGAGATCACGGCATTGGTCGCACGCGAGGGCAGGCGCCACGGCGCGGCGTCGACCTCGTCCCGTGGCGAGACCCGGAAAGCGCCGAGATCCGTGCCGACCCAGGCGGTGCCATCGTCGTCGGGCTTGATGTGGAAGACATTGGCCCGCCCCAGTCGCGCCGGATCCAGCTCGCGCAACCGCCCGCCGCGCAGCCGGTACAGGCCGGACGAGGTCCCGATCAGCAGATCGTCCGCGCCACGGACCAGGATCACCGCGGGATCGCCGCGCATCGTCTCGCCGCGCGACAGGTCGACCCGCTGGATGGCGCCCTCGCGGCCGATCCGGCAGAGCACCGGACCATTGCCCGCGAGCCACAGCGCGCCGTCCGGCGCCGCCGCGAGCATGAGGATGTCGTCGTCGCAGGCGGCGGACGCGCCCGCGAAACGGAACTGCGCGATGTCGCGACGCCGCCCGTCCAGCATGCTCAGGGCGCCACGCGAGGCGACCCAGACGCGGTCGTCGCGATCGATCGCCAGCGACTTCAGGTCGTTGTCCGGCAAACCGCCCTGCAGGCCGCGCGTGCGTCGCAGCAGCTTCAGTTCCGTCCCGTCGTAGCGCATCAGGCCATCGCCGGTCGCGGCCCACAGCACCCCGGCCCGATCCACCGCCAATGCATTGATCTCGGCCGGCAGGCCGTCCGCCGGGCCGAAACGCACGAAACGCTGGGTGATCGCGCCGTCCTGCCCCCAGGCGCAGGACGCGGCCATCAAGGCCGCAGCGACGGCCAGACTGATCGCGCACGCGATCCGGATCGAAATGGTGCGAGCGGCACTCCCCCGCCGGCTTGCCGTGTGCATGCGACGTTCCCGTGTCGATGAAAGTCCCTGCAGGCGCCCTCACCCGACGCCCGTCCCCCCGCGCAATGAACCGTTGCAGCCGCCAGGGGCGGCATATCCTGCGGCATCGGCCTAGAATCCGACAGACCTCCTGCCGGGATCGCCGATGTCGCACACCCTGGACCGCCTCCGTCGCATCGCCGCCCTCTCGCTGCTGCTGCCCCTGTCGGCGCTGGCCGCCGACGCGGACACCTGGCGGCTCGATCCGGTGCACACGCGGGTGATGTTCGCGATCAGCCATGCCGGGTTCTCCAACGCCATCGGCACCGTGTCCGGGAGCACCGGGACGCTGGTGTTCGATCCGGAGGACTGGACCTCTGCCTCGCTCAAGGCTTCGGTGCCGATCGCCCGCGTGGACCTGGGCAACGCGAAGTGGAACGAGGCCACCCTGGCCGGCAACCTGCTGGACGCGAAGGACCACCCGACCGCCGAATTCGTGTCCACGGGGATCGAGCCGCTGGCGGCCGACCGCGCCCGGGTGCACGGCACCCTGACCCTGCGCGGCGTCTCGCAGCCGGTCACCCTGGACGTGAAACTCAACGCGATCAAACGCCATCCGCTGCCGCCGTTCCGGCGCACGGTCGGGTTCTCGGCGACGACCACGCTCAGCCGCAAGGCCTTCGGGATCGACGCCTGGTCCAGCGTGATCGGCGACAGCGTCGAGCTGCGCATCGAGGCCGAAGCCGTGCGCCAGGGCGGCAAGGCCGACGATGCGGACGAGCGCGCGACCGAAGGGGCAAGCGAACGCGCAACCGATCCCGCGCCGCCGGCCTCTTCCTGACACCCCCCCGGACCCACACCACGGACACCCGACCATGAGCCTGAAGAACCCTTCCGACCGCTGGGGCGGCGTCAGCCAGCTGCTGCACTGGACCACCGTCGTCCTGATCGTGGTCATCGCCTACATCGGCCTGACCATGGGCGACCTGCCCAACGGCCCGGAGAAGATCAAGACCTATGCCCTGCACAAGTCGATCGGCCTGACCATCCTCGGCCTGGTCGTCCTGCGCGTGCTGTGGCGCCTGGTCGCCGGCGCGCCGCATCCTGTGCCGGGCTCGCCGCGCTGGCAGGAGCGCATCGCCTCCCTCACCCACATCGGCATCTACGTGCTGCTGTTCGCGATCCCGATCAGCGGCTGGGTGGTGAATTCGTCCGCCGGCTATCCGCTGCAGTGGTTCGGCCTGTTCAACCTGCCGGACATCGTCGGCGAAAGCCACGACCTGCACGAAGCCGCCGAGGAAGCGCACGAGCTGATGTTCTGGCTGCTCGCGCTGATGGTCGCCGCGCACGCCGGCGCCGCGTTCTACCACCACCTGTTCCAGCAGGACGCCACCCTGGCGCGCATGCTGCCGCGCGGCTGGCTGAAGGTGCCCGCCGTTGCCGCAACGCCCCAGGCAACCGATCCCGCGCCCGCTGCCTCTTCCACGCAGACCCCCAACGAGTGATGCCATGCTGCGCACGATCCTCCCCCTGACCATGACCCTGGCCCTGGCCGCCGCGCCGGCCTTCGCCGCCAACTACGCCCAGACCGCCGGCTCCAGCCTCGGCTTTTCCGGCAAGTACCAGGGCGAAACCTTCAACGGCACCTTCCCGGGCTTCGCCACGACCTTCAGTTTCGATCCGGCGCAACTGGCCACCGCGAAACTGGACGTGGCCATCCCGCTGGCCACTGCGACCACGCGCAACGCCGACTACGACGGCGAACTGCGCGGCGCGTCGTTCTTCAACAGCAGGAAGTTTCCGCAGGCGCGCTACACCGCGACGAAGTTCCGCAGCCTGGGCGGCAACAGGTACGCCGCCGACGGCACGCTGAGCCTGCGCGGCGTGAGCAAGCCGGTGACGCTGACCTTCACCTGGACGCCGGGCGCCAAGCCGGTGCTGGCCGGTACGGCGACGGTGAAACGCCTTGATTTCGGCGTCGGCGGCGGCGACTGGGCCGACACCAGCGTCATCCCGAACGAGATCAAGGTGACGACCAAAGTGGTGTTCGTCGCGAAGTGATCGACAAGCTCTTGTAGAGCGGAGCTTGCTCCGCTCCGGCTTTCCCGGAAGAAGCGGGCGGAGCAAGCTCCGCTCTACAAGAGACCGCCCAGCGGAGCTGCGCTCCGCTCTACGGGCCCTGCGCCAGCCAGCCGCGCAGGCGGTCCGCGTCGAACGGCCAGTCCAGCTCGACACCGCGCCGCGTATCGCGCAGCACCGGCACGCGGTGGCCGTACCCGGCCTCGAGCGACGTATCGTCATCGATGAACACGCTCTCGAACGCGGGCGCGCGGGCCTCGGCCAGCACCGCCAGGGCGAGATCGCACAGGTGGCAGTCGTCGCGCTGATACAGCACCAGGGCGGGATCGGTCGCCATGTCGGTCGTAAGGCCTGTTCGTGAGCGGGACGTCGGCATCATACCGGTATCGGATCGGTCGCCCGGGCGGCACCGGGCGGGCGGCGGATGCACGATGACCGTCCGCACCACCATCCAGACCACAGCACGGGGGACATCGATGAAGAACACACCACGCAAGCGGCGCCTGGTCACGACCTACTGGACGAAGGACCTCGGTGCCTGGGCGGCCGCGTTCGGCGCGGACACGCGCGGCGCATGCGACGCCGGGTTCGAGGTCACCCGGGTCAAGCTCAAGTTCCATCCCCGCCGCAACGCGGACTATCCCTATCGCGTCAGCCTCACCGCCAAGGTCACCGATCGCACGAAGGCCATCGCCTTCATGAAGACGCAGGTGCCGATCGCGCAGAAGGTCGGCGTGCAGATGGGCTCGATCCGCAACCGCTGGTACGACTGAACCCGCGAGACGCCGCCGCTGGCGATGCGCCCGAAACATACGGGCGCGCACGGAATTCCATGCCAAAAACGCATGAGACATCGGCGGACATGACGACCTAGAATATCGTCTACGTTTCGCCGGCACGCGGCCGACGTCCGGTCGCGGGTTCGGGACGCAGGACGGCGCGCGCGCCGTCCCCATGCAGATCGACGCATCGCCCGGCGCGCCCCGTCGGCCCGGCGGTCGTCCCGACGGAAGAGCATCCCGTGGCTGTCAGCACCTTCGACCTGTTCAAGATCGGTATCGGCCCCAGTTCCTCGCACACGGTGGGCCCCATGCGCGCCGCCGCGCGCTTCGTGGAGCGCTGGCTTCAGGAAAACGGCGACCTCGCCCGCACCGGCCGCGTCCGCGCCGAGGTGTTCGGCTCGCTGGCCCTGACCGGACGCGGCCACGGCACCGACAAGGCCGTGCTGATGGGCCTGGAAGGCCACTGGCCGAACCTGATCGACCCCGACGTCATCCCCGACGCGCTGGCGCGGATCCGCGGCACGAAGCGCATCCGCCTCGGGGGCACGCACGAGATCGGCTTCGACGAGAAGCACGACCTCATCATGAACAAGCGCCAGAAACTGCCGTACCACACCAACGGCATGCGCTTCACCGCCTTCGACGCCGCCGGCGCCGAGATCGCCACGCGCGAGTACTACTCGGTCGGCGGCGGCTTCGTGGTGAACCAGGACGAAGCGGCCGAAGACCGCATCGTCGCCGACACCACCGACCTGCCCTACCCCTTCCACAGCGGCGCCGAGCTGCTGCAGCAGTGCGAGAGCCACGGCCTGAGCATCGCCGGCCTGATGTTCGCCAACGAACACGCTTGGCGCGACGGCACCGCGATCCGCCAGGGCCTGCGCGAGATCTGGGACGCGATGCAGAGCTGCGTGCAGCGCGGCATCCGCGAAAGCGGCACCCTGCCCGGCGGCCTGCACGTGGTGCGCCGCGCGCCGAGCCTGCACGCGGAACTCTCGGCCAAGCCCGAAGCCGCGATGCGCGATCCGCTGACCGTGCTGGACTGGGTGAACCTCTATGCCCTCGCAGTGAACGAAGAGAACGCCGCCGGCGGTCGCGTGGTCACCGCGCCGACCAACGGCGCCGCGGGGATCATTCCCTCGGTCATGCACTACTACGACCGCTTCTGCCCCGGCGCGAACGAACAGGGCGCGTTCGACTTCCTGCTCACCGCCGCCGCGATCGGCATCCTCTACAAGGAAAACGCCTCGATCAGCGGCGCCGAAGTCGGCTGCCAGGGCGAAGTCGGCGTCGCCTGCTCGATGGCCGCCGCCGGCCTCACCGCCGCGCTGGGCGGCACGCCCGGCCAGGTCGAGAACGCCGCCGAGATCGGCATGGAGCACAACCTCGGCCTGACCTGCGACCCGATCGGCGGCCTGGTGCAGATCCCCTGCATCGAGCGCAACGCGATGGGCGCGGTCAAGGCGATCAACGCATCGCGCATGGCCCTGCGCGGCGACGGCAAGCACAAGGTCAGCCTCGACAAGGTCATCAAGACCATGCGCGACACCGGCCGCGACATGCAGGACAAGTACAAGGAAACCTCGCGCGGCGGGCTTGCGGTGAACGTGATCGAGTGCTGATGCGGACGCTCGCGCTGCGGGTGCTGTTCGTCGCTGGCGCGCTCGTCGTCGGCATCCCCACCAGCGCGCAGGCGCCATCGGAAACGGAAACGGACGCCGCGATTGCACGCTGCCTCGACGAAGGCGGCACCTGGCAGTCGTCCACGATGCTGACCGCATCGTGCGTGCGGCCGACGACCGATGCAGGCCGCGCCTGCACCGATAAAGCGCAATGCCAAGGTCTCTGTGTTCCGGGCGCGGATGCCTACGACGAGACGGGTTGTTCGAACGAGCGCGGCGTCAGCGTCTGCAGCAATCGGCGGCGGTTGCTAGCGCGGGCCGGCGATACGCTGCAAGGCGTCTGTGCCGCGACCCGCCGCGATGTCCAGCCCACGAATTGCGGGGCGCACATCGTCGACGGCCGCCTCGTCATCGAAGGCTGCGCGGACTGACTCCCGGGGATACGCTTTCGTAGGAGGGCCTTCAGGCCCGAGCTTTTTTGCATTTCGCCAAGAGCGGAATAGCTCGGGCCTGAAGGCCCTCCTACAAAGCGCAAAGCCCGGGCCTGAAGGCCCTCCTACAAAGCACCGGTCACACCGCTACACTCGGCCATCCTCACTGCCGGGATGCATCGATGACCGACGACTCCACCCTCCGCGTCGCCCTCGCCCAGATCGCGCCGGTGTGGCTCGACCGCGAGGCCACCGCGCTGAAGATCGTCGCGGCGATCGACGACGCTGCATTGCAGGGCGCGACGCTGGTGGTGTTCGGGGAGGCGCTGCTGCCTGGCTATCCGTTCTGGGTCGAGCACACCGACGGCGCGCGCTTCGAGGACGAGCTGCAGAAGTCGCTGTATGCGCATTACTGCACGCAGGCGGTGTCGCTGCCGCGCGGCGACCTCGACCCGATCCGCGAGGCCGCGCGACGCCACGGCCTGTGGGTGGCGCTGGGCACCATCGAGCGCGCCGACGACCGCGGCGGCCACAGCCTCTACTGCAGCCTGATGCTGATCGACGATGCGGGCGCGCTGCGCAACGTGCATCGCAAGCTGATGCCGACCTACGAGGAGCGCCTGGTCTGGTCGCCGGGCGACGGCGCGGGCCTGCGCACGTTCCCGATCGGCCCGTTCACGGTCGGCGCGCTCAACTGCTGGGAAAACTGGATGCCCCTGCCGCGCGCGGCGCTGTCCGCGCAGGGCGAGGACCTGCATCTCATGGTGTGGCCGGGCAGCCGCCGCAACACCGAGGACATCACCCGCTTCGTCGCGCGGGAAGGCCGCAGCTACGTGGTCAGCGTGGGCGCGCCGATGCGTCGCGAGGACATCCCCGACAGCCATCCGCACGCGCCCCTGCTGCGTGAACGCCTGCCGGCGGTCTGTGCCGACGGCGGCAGCGCGGTCGCCGGCCCCGACGGCCAGTGGCTGCTGCCGCCGCAGGAAGGCGAAGGGGTGTTCTGCGTCGACCTCGACCACGCCCGGGTCTATCGCGAGCGGCAGAACTTCGATCCCGTGGGTCATTACGCCCGTCCCGACGTCCTGCGCCTGCACCTGGACCGGACGCGACAGGGCGTCTTGCGCATCGACGACTGATTCTGCGAGAGTCGGGGCTGGAACAGGCCCACCCTTCGCCCCTGCGGGTCGCGCACCTGCCGCGATCCACCCCGGCGCCGGGATGGCAGCACGTCGGGACGCGACACGACGAGGGGGGTGACAGGGTGCTGCGGCTCCTGTGGCTGTCGATGCTGTACCTGCTCGGCGCCTGGTTCGCCGGGGTGCTCATCCTTGCGCCCGATGAAGTGACCCTGTTCTGGCCGGCCTCCGGCGTGGCCTACGCCGCGGTGCTGCGTTACGGCCCGCGCTGGTCGCTGTTCGTCGCGATCCCCATCCTGGTCAACCACGCGCTGTTCGCGCCGGTGCCCCTTCCCTTCCTGCCCTATTCGGTCGGCAGCAACATCGTCGCCGCACTCGCGGGCTACCTGGTCAGCCACGCGGTGAGCGGCAACCCGACGCGGCTGAGCGTGCGCAGCGGCTTCGGCCTGACCTGCGGCGCGGTGGCCATGTCCGCCACCTCGGGGCTGATCGGCACCCTCGGCCTGCTCGCCACGGGCATGACCGAGGCGAGCGATTTCGGGCACGCCTTCGCGCGCTGGACCATGGGCGACCTGCTCGGGATCATCTGCGTCGCGCCGACGATGCTCTACCTCACCCACACCGGCCCGAGCGAAACCGCGCCCCGCCTCGACGGCCAGGACGCGCGCCGCGAAAAGGCACTGTGGCTGGCCTGCGCGATCGCGTCCGCCGGCATCTTCTACATCGCGGGCACCTACAGCGGCCTCTATTCGCTGGGCCTGGTCTCGCTGCCGCTGGCGCTGCTGCTGTGGAGCGCGGTGCGCTTCGAGGTGCTGTGGACCCTGGTCGGCACGGGCATCGCGGTACTGGTCATCACCTCGATCACCGCGCTGGGCATCGGCGCGTTCCGCTCGCCGCAGGATCCCTTCGACGTCGCCCTGCTGCTCGCCTTCATGTGCCTGTTCGCAAACGTGCCGCTGATGCTGGCCGCGTCGATCGCCGAACAGCGCGCGGCGACGCGGCGTGCGCTGCTGCGCGCGGTGACCGACTCCGCCACCGGCCTGCCCAACCGCAGCGCCTTCGAGGAAGCGCTGCAGCGCATCGCCGCCCGCTCCGGCATCGAAGCGGGCCTGCTGTATCTCGATCTGGACCACCTGAGCCTGATCAACGACACCGTGGGCAGCGCCGCCGGCGATGCGCTGATCCAGGGCGCGGGCTCGCTGCTGCGCGCCACGGTGGACCGCAACGACGAGGTGTTCCGCATCGGCGGCGATGAGTTCGCTCTGCTGCTGCGCGGCTCGCATGCCCACGTGCTCGGCAGCGCCGAACGGGTGCTGGGCGCGATCGAGGACTATCGCGTCGGCTGGCAGGGGCAGGCGCTGAACGCGACCGCCAGCATCGGCCTGGTGACCTTCGTCGGCGGCCACGGCGACCATACCCACCTGCTGTCGCAGGCCGACACCGCCTGCTTCACCGCGAAGGAACTCGGCGGCAACCGCATCTGCATCGCCAACCAGGAACCGGGCGAACTGCAGGAACGCACGGCGGCGATGCGCTGGGCGGTGCGCATCCGCGAGGCGCTGGATCGCGGCCTGTTCGAACTGGACTGCCAGTCGATCCAGCCGCTCGACGGCGACGACGGACAGGGCCGCCACTTCGAGCTGCTGCTTCGCATGCGCGACCCGGTGACCGGGCAGCGCCTCGCACCGGGCGATTTCATTCCCGCCGCCGAACGCTTCCAGCTCGGCGTGCAGCTGGACCGGCACGTGATCGAACTGGCGCTGGGCTGGCTGGAAGCGCGCCCGGCCGCCGCCGCAGAAGTGCACCTGTGCGCGATCAACCTCACCGCCGCATCGATGGTCGACGAGGGCTTCCAGCGCTACGTGGTCGATCGCGTGCAGCGCAGCAGCGTGCCCGCACGCAACCTCTGCTTCGAGATCACCGAGACCAGCGCGGTGCGCGATCTGGCGCGCGCGCAGGCACTCATCACGCAGCTGCGCGCGCTGGGCTGCGCGTTCGCGCTCGACGACTTCGGCACCGGCTTCTGCTCGTTCAACTACCTGCGCACGCTGGACGTGGACTACTTCAAGATCGATGGCAGCTTCGTGCGCAACCTGCAGGATTCGCCGCTGTCCACCGCCGTGGTGCGCTCGATCACCGACATCGCCCACGTGCTGCGCAAGAAGACCATCGCCGAACAGGTCGAGGACCAGGACACGATCGTCATGCTGCGCGCGCTCGGCGTCGACATGGCCCAGGGCTACGGCCTGCACAGGCCGGAACCGCTGGAGCAGTACTTCGCCCGGGATTACGCCACGCGGTCGAGATGAGGTCCTGGCCGGGCGCTTCGATGCAGCCGATCACCCCCGCGCCACGATCTCCAGCGCGTCGTCGAGCAGGCCGGCGGCGGTGACGGCGGCGCCAGCACCGGGGCCCTGGATCACCAGCGGCTGCCGGTCGTAGCGGTCGCTCCAGATCGCGACGCGGTTGTCGGTGCCCGCACCGCCGGCCAGCGGATGGTCCGCCGGCAGCGACTGCAGTCCGACGCGCGCGCCCCCGTCTTCCAGTCGCGCGATGAAACGCAGCTTCTCGCCGCGCTTGTAGGCGTCGGCGAAGCGCTCGCGCATCGGCGCGTCGAGTTCGGGCAGCGCGGCATCCACGTCCGTCGCCGACAGCGCGGCCAGCGTCTGCGGCACCAGCGAATCGACCTCCACCGCGGCGCTGTCCAGGGCCACGCCGGCGGCGCGCGCGAGAATCAGGATCTTGCGCCGTACATCCTCGCCAGACAGGTCGTCGCGCGGATCGGGCTCGGTATAGCCGGCATCGCGCGCCTGGCGCACGAAGCCCGAGAACGGCCGCAGGCCGTCGTAGTGATTGAACAGCCATGCGAGCGAACCCGACAGCACGCCGGCGATGGCGTGGATGCGGTCGCCGCCCGCCTGCAGGGCGCGGATCGAACGCAGCAGCGGCAGGCCGGCGCCGACGGTGGCGCTGTCGCCGTACCGCGTGCCGCCGAGCGCGCAGGCCTCGCGGATCTCGTGCCAGCGCGCCAGCGAGGTGCCCTGCCCCAGCTTGCAGGCGGTGACGACATGGATGCCGTCCGCCAGCCAGGTCGCGTGGCGTTCGGTCACCGCTTCGCTGGCGGTGGCATCGATGACGATGCGCGTGCCGTGCGCGCCGAGCGCGGGCGCCACCGCGTCAAGCGACGGCGGCGCGTGCGATGCCACTCCCGACACCGCACGCGCTGCCGCCTCGGCCGTGGACGCCGGCCTGAACCCGAACCTCGAATTGGCCACGTACTGCAGCGACAACCGCTCGCCCAGCCGCGTGCCATGCCACCCCGCGAGCCGCGCCAGCACCGCACTGCCGACGGTGCCGGTGCCCAGCAGCGCGATCCGCGCCGGCACGTCGGCCGCGCGCGACTGCGGGCGCGCGGCGACGCCGATGTGCGCGATGACGACCTCTCCGCTCACAGCACGACCTGTTTCGTGCAGGGTTTTCGCGCATCGGCCACGGCCTGCGCGCGCGCGAGGCCGGCGGCGATGTCGGCGACCAGGTCGTCGGCATGCTCGATGCCCACCGACAGGCGCACCAGGCCGTCGCCGATGCCGGCGGCGGCACGCGCTTCCGGCGTCATCGCGGCATGGGTCATGGTCGCCGGGTGCGCGACCAGGCTCTCGACGCCGCCCAGCGATTCGGCCAGCGTGAAGTACTGCAGGCCGTCGACGAAGGCGCGCACCGCCTCCTCGCCACCGTCGAGTTCGAGCGAGAGCATCGCGCCGAAGCCCTTCTGCTGGCGCGCGGCCAGCGCATGGCCCGGATGCGAAGCCAGCCCCGGGTAGTGCAGCTTGCGCACCACAGGATGGTCCTGCAGCAGCGCGATCAGCGCATGGGTGTTCTCCTGGTGCACGCGCAGGCGCGCATCCAGGGTGCGCAGGCCGCGCAGGGTGAGGAAGCTGTCGAACGGCGAGCCGGTCAGGCCCAGCGCGTTCGCCCACCACACCAGCTGCTGGTGCTGCTCGGCATCCTTCGCGACGACCGCGCCGCCGACCACGTCGCTGTGGCCGTTGATGTACTTGGTGGTCGAATGGATGACGTAGTCCGCGCCGAATTCGATCGGGCGCTGCAGCGCCGGCGACAGGAAGGTGTTGTCGACCACCACGCGCGCGCCCGCGGCGTGCGCGGCTTCGATCACGAAGCGCAGGTCGGTGATGCGCAGCAGCGGGTTCGACGGGGTTTCGATCCACACCACCGCCGGCTTCAGCGCCAGCGCCTCGGCCAGCGCGCGCGGATCGGTCAGGTCGACCGTGGACAGCTCGAACGCGCCCTTGTTCGCCAGCGCGTTGAACAGGCGCCAGCTGCCGCCGTACGCGTCGTGCGGCACCACCAGGCGCTCGCCCTGCTTGAGCAGCGCGTGCAGCAGCAGGGTGATCGCGGACATGCCGGTGGAGGTGACCACGCCGCCGGCGCCGCCTTCCAGTTCCGCCAGCGCTTCGCCGAGCAGGTCGCGCGTGGGATTGCCGCTGCGCGTGTAGTCGTATTTCCGCTTCTCGCCGAAGCCGGCGAAGCTGAAGTTCGACGAGAGCACGATCGGCGGCGTCACCGCGCCGTAGGCCGTGTCGCTGTCGATGCCGGCGCGCACCGCGCGGGTCGCCGATTGCGGCTCGCCGCCGTTGAAGGGTCCATTCAGGGTCGCGCTCATGCCACGTCTCCACACACGTCTTCGAGGGATTTGCCGAGGATGTCCGCGATCTCGCGCGGCTCGGTCAGGAAAGCGTCGTGCCCGTACTTCGAGCGCAACACACGGATTTCGCCGCGCGGCAGGCCTTCGGCCAGCGCGAACAGATCGTCCAGGGGCACCAGGCGGTCCTCGACGATCGCGACCACGGTGGTCGGCACGCGCACTTCGCGCGGATCCACGCGATGCAGGTCGATCGATTCGGACAGGCGCAGGAAGGCCGTGGGCGAGGTGCGCGCGACCCAGGTCGCGGCGCAGTGTTCGAGGTAGTCCTGGGCGGCCACGCGCGCGCGGCCGTGCACCAGCCGCGGCGCTTCGTCGAAGCGCTCGGCGAATTCGTTCGGCGTGCGGTAGCTGAGCATCGCCAGCTGGCGGGCCAGCGCCAGGCCCTGGCCTTCGTCGCACTGCAGCTGGCCCAGCGCCACCGCCTGGCGCTGCAGCGCGCGCCACGCGCTGGCGTAGGGATGCGCGCGGTGCGCGCCGCTGATCGCGACGAGGCGACGCACGCGCTGCGGATGGCGCGCGGCGAACTGCAGGCCGACCATCGCGCCGTAGGAGCTGCCGATGAAGGCGGCGGCCTTCGCCACGCCCAGCGCATCGAGCACGGCGGCGATGGCGTCGGCCTGGTCGGCGCTGTCGATGGCCACGTCGAGGCTGCCGTCGGCGCCGAGCCAGTCGATCGACAGCAGGCGGAAGCGGCGCGCATCCAGGCCGATGCCGCTCTGGTTCTGCCACCAGCCGTTCTCGGGGAAGTCGTGGCTGGCGATGGCGTGGCGATGGGCGGAGATGCCGCCGGCCACGATCAGCAGCGGCGCGTCGACCGGGCCGACCACTTCCCAGGCGATGTCCACGTCGCGCTCGCCGGCATGGCGCATCGACAGCGTCGCGCGCAGGCGGCCACGGATGGCGCGCGGGGCGGACGGCAGGTCGGCGACATGGGGCACGTACCGACAGGCGTCGGCGACGGGCTCGGCGAGAGCGGGGGTGGCGGCGAAGGACATGGCGCGGTCTCCGTGGAGGGGGCCATCAGAGGCCGCGGGGAGACCGGAGAGTCGTTGTCGACGGCGATCCGACCGGTGTGGGGGATCGCCACGCGCAACCATCTTCACGGCGGACACAGGGTCCCCGCAGGAATTGGCACCTTCATAGTCCCGGCCGCGTCGCGGTCGGTACCAACAGGTTGCCCCGGCTTCAAAGGGCCTGTCCCTCAGCCGGTCTTGATGGATGCGCACAGGATAGCGCTGCGCTGCAGCATGTCAATCGCTTCATCCGCATAGAACGATATTTCATAAGCCGCTGTCCATCCGCGCCCCTGTTCGTCGATACTCGCGGACATGCCTACGACCCACCGCAGCCTCATCGCGGCCGGCCTGCTCCTCTGCGCGACAGGATTCGCCGCAGCCGGCTCCGCCACAGCACCGCGCACCGCCACCGCGCCCCATTCCGCACCGATCGTCGTGACCGAGGCCTACGTCTCGCCCGAATCGCCCGGCGACGAACTGGACTCCCTCGCGACCTGGCGCCATCCCGACGGCCGGACCTGGCTGATCGCCACCGCCAAGTCCAGCCATCAGCTCGTCGTCTTCGACGCCGACACGGGCGAGCGCCTCCGCGCGATCGGCGGCAAGGGCAGCCTGCCCGGCCAGTTCAGGCGCCCCAACGGGATCGCGATACTCGGCGACCGCCTGTTCGTGGTCGAACGCGACAACCGCCGCATCCAGGTACTGTCGCTGCCGGACTTCGCGCCGGTCGCCAGCTTCGGCAGCGACGAACTGCGCGCGCCCTATGGCCTGTGGCTCAATCCCGATGCCGACGGCGGCGGCGCCGATCTCTACGTCACCGACAGCTTCATGTACGGCGAGCGCTTCGATGTGCTGCCGCCGCTGGCCGAACTGGACCAGCGCGTGCGCCGCTACCGGCTGACGTTCGACGCGAACGGCAGTGTGCGCGCCGAAGCGCGCGGCCACTTCGGCGACACCGGCGAACGCGACGCCCTGCGGATCGTCGAGTCCATCGCCGGCGACCCGGCGCACGATCGCCTGCTGATCGCCGACGAATACCACCCGAAATCGACGCTGCGCGAATACACGCTCGCGGGCAAGGCGACCGGCCGGCAGTTGCCCGAGGACACCTTCTCGTTCGAGGCCGAAGGCGTCGCCCTGTGGACCTGCCGTCGCGGCAAGGGCTACTGGGTGTCGGTCGACCAGTTGGCGCCGCTGACGGTCTTCCACGTCTTCGACCGGAAGACATTGGCGCGGGTGGGCAGCATCACCGGCCGCACGGTCGCGACCACCGACGGCATCGCGCTGCGCAGCGAAGGCAACGCCCGTTTTCCCAGCGGCGCGCTGTACGCGGTGCACGCCGACAAGTCGGTCGCCGCGTTCGACCTGCGCGACGTGATCGCCGCGCTCAAGCTCGATCGCAGCTGCCGCTGATCCCGGCATGCGCGCCGCCAGCGCCATCCTGACGGGACTGCTCGGGACGCTCGTCCCGTTCGCCTGCGTCGCCGCGCCGGCAGACGACGACGCGCGCGTCGCCCTGCGCCTGAGCGACACCGGCGACGGCGTGGAAGCCCGCGCCGACAATCGCCTGGCCGGCCCGGTTGAAGTGCTGCTGTCCGCGCCCGAAGGTCGACGCGCGCCGGCAGCGGTGCCCGCCCTGCCCGCCCGCACCGTGCTCCCCGCCTACGACCGCCGCGTGCTCACCCGCCTGCAGGCCATGCCTGCGACGGCGCTGCAGTTGCGCATGATCCCCGGCTCGCCCAACGCGAAACCCCGCGATGTCGAATACGGCTATCCGCTGGGCACCCGCGAACTGCGCATCACGCAAAGCTGGGGCGGCCAGCACAGCCATCGCGACGCCGAGAACCGGCACGCCGTGGATTTCGCGGTCGACGAAGGCACGCCCGTGCTCGCCGCGCGCGCCGGCACCGTGATGGACATCGAAAGCGGTTTCAACACGACCGGTCGCAGCGCCACCGACGCCGGCCGCGCGAACTACGTCCGCATCCTCCACGACGACGGCACGATGGCGCTGTACGCGCACCTCAAGACCGACGGCGTGCGCGTGCGCATCGGCCAGCCCGTGCGCAGGGGCGACGCGATCGGCCTGTCCGGCAACACCGGCTTCAGCGCCGGCCCGCACCTGCACTTCGTGGTGCAGGTCAATCGCGGCATGTCGCTCGAATCGATCCCGTTCCGCATGTTCGGCCCGCAGGGGATCCTGCGGTTCAGCGAGGCGGTGACGGAGACGCCCCCCGCCGACGGCGATGCCGGATCACCAGCGGCCACGGCACCCGGGCAACGGCCGAAGCACGTGCAGACGCGATGACCTGGTACATCACCATCCTCGCTCCGGACCCCGAGGAATGCCTGGAAACCGCCGTCATCAGCGATTTCCTGCAGCAGCAACTTGGTTTCCACAAAAGGGGCACGGATTTCGTGGGCACCGACCCGCTCGTTCCTGTCCTTGCCGTCGTCGCGAAGGGGCATGGTTCGGGCTATTGGGTGGGCGAGACGCTGCCCGGAACCGCCAACCTCGTGGATCTGATCTGCCGGGATGACCTCAACAGGAACGCTTACATCGGCATCGCGCGGAAAATCATGGCGTTCACCGGATGGAACGCTGAAAGCGACGACGACGGCATCGACCTGACGTGACATCCAGCCAGGCAACATCCATGTCGCATGCGCTGCTCCATTCGGGCAGGCGCTTATTCGTTCTCGGTCAGTGCCCACCAGGAGACCAGCAGCGACATGCCCGTGAGGACCAGCATCATCGTCACGGCTTCCGGGGATAGGCTGCCGCGCATCCAGTCCTGCCAGCCGACACGGATCAGCGGCGCGGACGAAAGACTCCAGAGACACGCGCCAAGCCCCGCGAGCATGCACACCGGGAGCTGCCAGCGGAGCGGGCGCCGGCGTGCCGGCAACTGACGCATGACCCGGTCGCTGAAACCATCGTCGGCGACAGGACCTTCGAAGCCCCGGCGCAACAAGGCATCGATGGATGAATCGTGCGGATCGTTCATGAGTATTGCTTCCTGGTTTCGGGTTCCTGCCAGGCCGACAGCAGGTTCTGCAATTTCGCCTTGCCGCGCGACGCGTGCGTCTTCACGGTGCCGAGCGGCATGGCCAGCACATAGGCGGCCTCTTCGTGACTCAAGCCCAACTGCACGCAGTGCAGGAGCACGGCCTGCTCGGCATGGGACAGGCGCCGCATCGCACGCTGCAGGTCCACCTGCAGGTCGATGGATTGGACCGGCGATGACGACGCCTCGTGCTCGCCGCCATCGGCATCCTCGAGCGTCCCTGCCTTCTTTCGGTTCGCCTGCAGGAAGCAGGTGTATGCGATTCGGTAAAGCCAGGTGGAAAAACGCGCATCGCCGCGAAACTGGTCCAGCTTCCGCCATGCCAGCAGGAACGCCTCCTGCGCCAGGTCGTCGGCCGCCGCTTCGTCGCCATGCAGAAGCCGCCGCAGTTGCGCACGCACCATGCCCTGATGGCGCCGCAGCAACTGCTCGAACGCACGGCTCTCGTTGCCGAGCAGTACTCGAGCAACGAGGGCCTGGTCGATGCGCGCTTCCGCGTCGCGATCAACCATGCTTTGCGTCGCGGCGGTTCAGCCACCAGCTCGAGAGATAACCGAACCCGGTGATCAAAGGCAGCAGGCCAAGCCCCCACAGCTCGCGGACCCCGCGTCCATCGTCATACGGCGTCGGCATCGCGACGAACATGGCGATGATGCCCAGGCCGATGCTGATCAGGACCAGGGCACGTCGCCTTTCGCAGAACGCCACGCGCGGCTCGATCAACAGCTGCTGAGGTGGCGCCATGCCCTTGTCGGCGAGATGCATGACGGCGCTGTAGCGTGCCTTGGCCTGCTGATAGCGATAACGCAGGACGATGAGCACGATGGCGATCGGCGCAAGTCCCAGTACGAACAGAACGATGTATTCGGGTTGCATAGGATGCCCTCAGTAATTCGGCCAGATTGATGACGAAAGCCGCTCACTCATACCGCATGCCTTCCGCCGGTTCGCCGCGCAGGACCTGGCGGGTGGACAGGTAGGTGGCCACGCCCACCAGCAGCGTCATCACCACCGCCACGCCCAACCCGATC
>SCMT01000039.1 GCA_005502915.1 Lysobacteraceae bacterium 2PB
TCGAGCGAGGACCGCGCGGTGCCGAGGATGCGCAGGCCCGCCGGCAGCAGGCCATCGCGATGCAGGCCGTACAGCGACGGCAGCAGCATGCGCTGCGCCAGGTCGCCGGTGGCACCGAAGATCGTCAGCAGGGTCGCGGGGGAGGCAGGCACGGTGTCATCCGGGAATCTGGGCCAGCAAGCGTAATCCGCGCACGGCAGGCGACGCGATGCATACGTTTGCACGTGGGTCCGAGCATGCGACCACGGCCATGCATGGCGTCTGACGCCGCCACCCCCGGGCGGGGCGAAAACGAACGAAGGAAAAGTTATTGACGCATTGCAACATGGGTAATCCCAATATAAATCATTGCGTTAGGATTGCTTTCTACGCGACGGTGACAACGCTGTCAATTGGTCGTAGAGTGGCGCCGCCACGAGGGCCGCGTGATGCAGGGGGCTGGGGCCGCGTCGTGGCGCACGCACGTGCGAGGAGCGCACGGCGCGCCGATCACCCCCACTCAACGCAAGGCGTCTCCGGACGCAGGGAGAAGTTGAAGATGCATCGCACCATACGCACCTGGCTGGCAGGGTGGACCCTGTTGCTGGCCGTTCTCGGGTTCCAGGCCCACGCCCAGGAGTACACGCGCGGCGTGGACGTCAGCGGCAACACGGCCACGATCTGGTTCAAGCCGAACGTGACGATCCAGTGGGTCGACGTGCACTACACGCTCGCCGGCGGCGGGCAGCAGAACTTCCGGATGGGCTACAACAGTGCCGCCGCGCGGTACGAGCGTGCAGTCAGCCCCGTGGCATCGGGGCAGGTCCTCAATTCCTCGTTCACCTATGGCGATCCCGGGCGCGACACGCCCTGGTTCTCCAACACCATCGGCAGCGGCACCACGCCGACCGGCCGGGTCTGCTTCTACGAGAACGTGAACTATGGCGGCGCGAGCTTCTGCGCCGATGCCGATTCGAGCTGGATCGGCAGTACCTGGAACGACCGCGCCTCGTCGATGAAGGTCGTGGCCGGCTACCAGGCGCAGCTGTTCCGCGACATCAACCACGGCGGCGGCAGCGTCACGGTCAGCGGCAATGTCCCGGATCTCGGTGCACAGGGGTTCAACGACGCCGTGTCGTCGTTCAAGGTCGTGCCGGTCACCGGCGGCACCTGGAACGAGCGCACCACCTTCGTCGTGCAGAACATGACGCGCGGCCGCTGGACCAACGCGCAGGTGTACTACGCGATCATCGGCAAGAGCTGGCAGACCGGGCAGTTCGTGTGGATCAATGCCGCCGGCCAGCAAGTGCCGATGTCGGATGCCGACAACGGCGCGCTGGTGAAGAACGGCGAGCGCTACAGCAACTACTTCCATCGCGTCTCCGACCTGCCGCAGGTCACCATCGCGCCGATCAACTCCGCGCGCATCCTGCTGTCGGTGGGCAGCCCGATGTACATCAAGGTCGTGCGCGACGGCAACGGCAACATCGGCTATGCCGGTGCCAACATCGAGAACCCGACCGATCCGAACCTCGACGTGTACTTCGATTTCGGCGAAATGGCGATCCTGCCGAAGTCGATGGGCAATCCCGGCATCTACGTCAACACCACCCGCGTCGACCACTTCGGTTTCCCGCTGCGCCTGCGCGTGCAGGGGCTGAACGGCTACGACCGCACCGTCGGCGAGCGCATCGACACGCTGACCCGCGACGACGTGATCTCGCGCTTCGTCGCGCGCGTGCCGACGCCGTTCAAGCCGCTGGGCCAGGCGCCGTACACGCCGTACCGGGTGATCGCGCCGGCGCATGCGAACTTCGGCAGCGGCAAGCCGAACGCCGGCTACCTGCAGCCGTACATCGACCAGGTGTGGGCGCGCTACCGCAACGAGGACCTGGTGTTCACGCTGCCGAACCTCGGCACGTTCCGCGGTCGGGTCAGCGGCGACACCTTCCGCTTCACCGGCGGCAACGAGAATGGCGTCTTCTACATCAACGGCAAGCCGGACACGCAGATGGTGTTCCTCGGCAACGGCCTGCTCAACGATGCGCGCAACGCCGCACCGCAGCACATCGGCACGCAGTTGCAGATCCAGGCCCAGGTCGCGGCGGCGCTGAATCGCCACGTGATGGAGTCGCCCGCGAACTGGCACAACCGCAATGCCTTCTATCCGGCCGGTTCGCTGGCGAACTGGTACGCGAAGTTCTGGCACGACAGCGACATCGCCTACGACTACCTCGCCTACGGGTTCTCGTACGATGATGTCGGCGACCACAGCCCGTCCTTGCACACCAATGCGCCGACCACGGTGACGTACAGCATCGGCTGGTGATCGGCGGCATCCGCCGGAACATCGGCGCGGAAACAAGAAGGGGCGTGCATGGCACGCCCCTTCTTTCGTCCTGTCGAATCGTGGTCGTCAGGGCGTCGACGGGGCAGGACACCCGAGCTTGTGCGTCGGATCCGTCCCCAGGCCGATGCCCGACACCGTCAGCTTGAGGCCCGGCGCGGCGCGCAGGCCGAACGGTACGGTGATGTTGCGCATGTCGTTCGCAGCGTTGCTGCGCAGGCACTTCAGGAGCATGCCGACGCGGAGCCACTCGCCGCGCGGCAGGCCGGCGAACTGCGAGGTGACGTCGACCGAGGCGCCACACTTGTCGCCGCATGCGGCCAGCCATTCGATCCTGCCCTTGCTCGGCAGCGCATCGATGCGCAGGTCCGTGATCACCCACACATCGCCGTCGGTCTGGCGCTGCAGGTCCTGCGCGGGCGTGGCCATCAGCTCGGCGGCGGACGCAGCGGTACCGGTCCAGTGCAACTGCCGGGCGTCTTCCTGGGCGAGGCGATCCACGCCGGCGATCGACAGCGTGCCATCGGGCGTGGTGCCGCGCGTGTGCATCACGTCGTAGGTGCCGCCGCCTGCGTCGGTCAGGCGCAGGCGGAAGCCTTCGGCGGCCTTGCCGCGCACGAAGAAGACGTTCGGCTGCGCGGCTGCCGCCGCGATCCCCGATTCTTCGGGCAGCGGCGCGAGGTTGCCGTCGTCGGTGTAGCGCAGGCCGTGGCCGAAGGCGAACAGCGGGTCGTAGTTCGCCTGGCCGACGTTGTTCTCGTACTGGTCCGCGCGGCGCGGCCAGGAGAAGCTGAGCTTGCCCTTGAAGTCGTGCTGCACCTTGCCGCGCGCGTCGCGCAGCAGCACGTCGGCGATGCCGGCGCCTTCCGAGCCCGGCAGCCACGCGGCGACGAAGGCATCGGCGGCGTTGATCTCGCGGTTCATCCACAGCGGTCGTCCGCTGAGGAACACCGCGACCACCGGAATGCCGTCGGCCTTCAGCTTGCGCAGCAGGTCGAGGTCGCGGTCGTCGCCGGGCTTGTACAGCAGGTTCGGCAGGTCGCCCTGGAATTCGGCGTACGGGTTCTCGCCGAAGACCACGATCGCCGCGTCGGGCTTTTCGCGATACTTGCCGTCGATCGCGAGTTCCGCGCGTCCTCCGGCGGCATCGATCTGCTGCTTGAAGCCTTCCCAGATCGTGTCGGCGTTGGGGTAGTCGGCGCGCGTGGTGCCGGTGCCCTGCCAGTTCAGCGTCCAGCCGCCGGACTGCTTGCCGACGTCGTCGGCGCCGTCGCCTGCGACGAGGATGCGCTGCTTCGGCGACAGCGGCAGCAGGCCGCCGTTGTTCTTCAGCAGCACCAGCGATTCGCGCACTGCCTGGCGCGCGACCGCGCGGTGCGCAGGTGCGCCGAGCAGTTCGAACCTGCCGCCGAGCGCGCGCTGCGAGGGTTTCGGCGCCTCGAACAGGCCCATGCGGACCTTCACGCGGAGGATCCGGCGCACGGCGTCGTCGATGCGCGACATCGGGATCTCGCCGGACTTCGCCTGCGCGACGGTGCTGTCGTACAGGCCGCGCCAGCTGTCCGGCGCCATCGCCATGTCCAGCCCGGCGTTGAAGGTCTTCGCGCAGTTGGTGTTCGTGCAGCCCTCGACCTGGCCGTGGCCGTTCCAGTCGCCGACGATGAAGCCGCTGAAGCCCATGCGCTCCTTGAGCACATCGGTCATCAGATCGCGGCGGCCGTGCATCTTCTGGCCGTCGATGCTGTTGAAAGAAGCCATCACCGCCTGCGCGCCGGCGCGGATCGCGGTGAAGTAGCCGGCGGCATGCACGTCGCGCAGCGTGGCCTCGTCGCCGGGTGTGTCGCCCTGGTCCTTGCCGTTGCGCGTGCCGCCGTCGCCGAGGTAGTGCTTCACCGAGACCATGACGTGGCGTTCGCTGAGGAAATCGCGCGCCCCGGGCTTGCCCTGCAGGCCTTCGACCATTGCCCCTGCATACGACGCGACCACGTCCGGGCTTTCGGAATAGCCTTCGTAGGCGCGGCCCCAGCGGTCGTCGCGCGGCACCGCCACGGTCGGCGCGAACGCCCATTCCATGCCGGTGACGCGGGTCTCGATCGCGGTGATCTCGCCGATGCGGCGCATCAGTTCGGGGTTGCGCGTCGCGCCCAGGCCGACGTTGTGCGGGAACAGGGTCGCGCCGACGATGTTGCTCTGGCCGTGCACGGCATCGATGCCGAAGATCACCGGGATCGCCTTGCCGCCGCCGGAGGTGTCCATCGACGCGGCCCAGAAGGCGTCGGCGAGGTCCAGCCAGGCCTGCGGTTTCGCGTTGTACTGGTTGCCCGGGTCGGAATTGCCGCCGGCGAGGATCGAGCCGAGCCGGTACTTGCGCAGGTCGTCGGGCGTGATCGTGCTGATGTCGGCCTGCACGATCTGGCCGACCTTTTCCTCGACGGTCATCGTCGCCAGCAGGGCTTCGACGCGGCGCTCGAGTGCGGCGTCCTCGCCCAGCGGCCAGCCCGGCACCGGCCAGTTCGCCGGATCGATGGTGGCGGGCGCGGCGGTGGCCAGGCCCTCGCCGGACTCGGCGTGGAGGCCGCCGCTCAGGGCCAGCAGCAGGGCTGTGCACAGCGGTGCGATGCGCGGCCTGCGGCGCGCGGACGTGGCGTTGGGGACGGCGCTCATGGGCAATGCAATCCTCGCGTGGGCAGGGCCCGTCGTCGTGGCGACGGGCCGTGGGACGATGCCGACATCGCGCCGCACGGATAGGTGACAGCGCTGTCAGCCGAGCGCAGAATACACTGCGCCGCGCGGCAGTTCTTGTTGCAGGGCAGCATGGATCCGCTGCGGCGAGTCGCCGGGCGCATTGCCGGATCGGCCGATGGGAAGCGCCGGACGGCTCTGGCAGTATTGCCCCGCAATTGCATTCCGCAATGACAACGAGAGAGTGGACCCAATCCATGCGAGTCCGGATCGAGGATGTGGCGAAGGTCGCCGGCGTGTCGATGAAGACCGTGTCGCGCGTGCTCAACCACGAGCCGAACGTGTCCGAACGCACCCGCCAGCGGGTGCAGACGGCAGTGGACACGCTCAACTACCGGCCGCTGCCGTCCGCGCGCGTGCTCGCCGGCCGCCGCTCGTACCTGGTGGCGATGCTGTTCGACAATCCCTCGAACAACTACCTGATGGAAGTGCAGATGGGCGTGCTCGACGCCTGCAAGTCGCAGCACTACCACCTGATGCTGGTGCCGATGGATCACCAGGGCCGCGATGCGGCAGCCGAGATCGAGGCCCTGAGCGTGCAGCTTCAGGTCGACGGCCTGGTGCTGACCCCGCCGATCACCGACGACCCGGCCGTGGTCGCGCGCCTGCGCGACCTGCACATTCCCTACGCCAGCGTGTCGGCGAAGGAAGAGAACCGCACCATCGGCGTCGTCGTCGACGAGCACGGCGCGGTCTGCGCGATGATGGCGCACCTGGTGTCGCTGGGGCATCGCCGCATCGCGCACATCAAGGGCCATCCCGCGCACGGCGCCAGCGGCTGGCGCCTCGACGGCTACCGCGATGCGCTGGCGCGCGCGGGACTGCCCTACGATCCGGCGCTCGTGGTCGACGGCGAGTTCTCCTACGACTCCGGCTACGCGGCCACGCTGCACCTGCTCGCGCTCGACGCGCCACCGACGGCGATCTTCGCGGCGAACGACGACATGGCCGCCGGTGCGATCTGCGCGATCAGCGAACGCGGCCTGTCGGTGCCGGACGACATTTCGGTCTGCGGCTTCGACGACACGCCGATCGCGCGGCAGATCCATCCCTCGCTGACGACGGTGCGCCAGCCCACCCGCGAGATGGGCCGCCTCGCCGCGCTCGAACTCCTGACCGAGATCCGCAACCCCGGCAGCGGCGCCACCATCAGCGTGCCCTACGCGCTGCAGCTGCGGCGTTCCACCGGCCCGGCACCGGCGTCGCGCTGAGTCGCGACGCCTGCTGTCCGAGGCCGTCTTTCCTCCGCGCGCCGGGCTTGCCGTGCGGCGCACGCGCGCATCCAGATCCTGCCGCCGCGGCAGGCCGCCAGACATGGTGTCCGAAGTTGTGCACCGATTTATTGTGCGCCGCACCAACATCAAATCATTGATTTGAAACAGATTGATGCCCGAGGTAGGCGCTTTATCGACTTCAATTTGACAACGCTGTCAATCTGACATCCAATGCGCTGGCGATGATGGGCGATGCGCCTGTCGCGCCGATGCGGCGGCGCCAAGGGGTGGCACAGGGCGCGTTCGAGGATGTCGTCGCACGGAAGACCAGAACAACGACATGCAGATCCCGGGGAGGGACGAGTGATGAAACAGTTGCAGACCACACCCAGGCGGACGCTGCTGGCGACCGCACTGCTCCTGGTGATGTCGCAGACCGTCGCCGCGCAGACCGCGCCGCAGGATGCGTCCACCGATCCGGATGCGCCCGCGCAGTCCGCGCGCCAGGACGATGCGAACGACCTCGACGTGATCGAAGTTCGCGGCATCCGCGGCAGCCTGCAGTCGGCGATGAACGTCAAGCGCAACGGCCAGGGCGTGGTCGACGGGATTTCCGCCGAGGAAATCGGCAAGTTCCCGGACACCAACCTCGCCGAATCGCTGCAGCGCATTTCCGGCGTGTCGATCGATCGCTCGATCGGCGAAGGCTCGCGCGTGACCGTGCGCGGCGTCGGCCCCGACTTCAACATGGTGCTGCTCAACGGCCGGCAGATGCCGGCGTCGAGCATCGCCGAGACCGGCGCGTCCAACTCGCGCGCCTTCGATTTCGCCAACCTCGCGTCCGAAGCGATCTCCGGCATCGAAGTGTTCAAGACCAGCCGCGCGGCGACGCCGGCCGGCGGCATCGGCGCGACGATCAACATCAAGACCGCGCGCCCGCTGGCCAATCCGGGCCTGCACGCGAACATCGGCATCAAGGCGGTCAACGACACCTCGAACGACCACCTGCCGAGCCACATCCAGGGCGACGACGTCACCCCGGAAGTCTCGGGCATCTTCAGCAACACCTTCGCCGACGGGAAGTTCGGCGTGGCGCTGACCGCGAGCTACCAGGAACGCGATCTCGGCTACAACCAGGCGTCGGTGGCCAACGGCTGGCGTCCGTTCCGAGGCGATGAGAACAACTGGGGCACGATCCCGCAGCCGGGCACGCCCGGTTCCGAGAACATCACCAACCGCCCGGGTCCGAACGACATCTATTCGGTGCCGCAGAACTTCGGCTACAGCGTCAACGCCGTGCAGCGCCAGCGCACCAACGGCCAGCTGACGCTGCAGTGGGCGCCGACCGACCGCATCACCACGACCCTCGACTACACCTACTCCGAAAATCGCATCCAGCAGCAGCGCAACGAACTGTCGGTGTGGTTCAACTTCGGCCCGTCGGTGAGTTCGTGGACCAACGGTCCGGTCGCCGCGCCGCTGGTGTATTCGGAAATCATCGTGCCGGCGACCAGCGACCTGGCGATGGGCGCGGCCAAGTACGCCACGAAGAACGAGAACAGGTCGCTGGGCTTCAACGTCGACTGGGCGGTGACCGACACCCTCGGCCTGGAGTTCGATTACCACAATTCCAGCGCGGAATCCGGCGCGGACAGCCCGTACGGCAGCAACAGCGTGCTCGGCGCTGCCGGCTTCTTCCGCGGCACGACCACGGTCGATTTCAGCCGTCCGTTCCCGGTGCTGAGCGTGACCCTGCCGGCCGGCATGACCCGCATCGATCCCTCGCGGATGGAAGTCACCGGTTCGTCGTTCCGCAACAGCTACATGCGTTCGGACGTCGAACAGGGCCAGCTGCGCGGCGACTGGCAGTTCGGCGAAGCCTCGCAGCTCGATTTCGGCGTTTCGCTCACCGAGGTCGACAACCGCACCGCGTTCTCGAACGTGCAGCGCGACACCTGGGGCGGCACGGGTCCGGAGAACTATCCGGACAACCTGTGGATCCCGGATTCGCTGCGCCAGTATTTCGGCGATTTCAGCGGCAGCCGCAATCCGGCGATGTTCAACCAGTTCTTCACCTTCGACTTCGAGACGATGCGTCGTCTCGCCGGCATCGCCGCCGGGGACGATGCGCTGTACCGCCGCTCGGACGTGTTCACCACCGATCGTCGCGTGTCCGAGAAGTCGCAGAGTGCCTACGTGCAATACAGCACGACCTTCGACTGGGCGATGCCGCTGCAGGTGGCCGCCGGCGTGCGCTACGAGCGCACCGAGGTCGAGTCGCAGGCGCTGGTGCCGACGTATTCGGGCATCGTCTGGGGCTCGGCGAACGAGCTGAACCTGGTGCGTGCCGGCTCCGGCTTCAGCACGCTCAAGGGCGACTACCGCTACTTCCTGCCCAACCTCGACCTGCGCCTGGACCTCCGCGACGACCTGCTGCTGCGCGCCAGCTACGGCCAGAGCATCGGTCGGCCGGGCTGGGGCGACATCCAGGGCGGGCGCACGTTCAGCGAACTGCTGCGCGTGGACGGCGGTTCGGGCGCGCAGGGCAATCCCGGTCTCGAACCCCTGCTGTCGGACAACTTCGACGTATCGCTGGAGTGGTACTACGGCGAGTCGAGCTACCTGTCGATCGGCTACTTCCGCAAGAACATCGACAACTACGTCGGCGTGACCACGTTCAACGACACTTCGGCCGGGCTGCGCACGCCGGTCGGCGGTGCCTACTGGAACCAGGCCGTCGCCAACGGCTGCACCACCGCCGACGTGGTCTGCATCCGCAACTACATCCTGAACAACCTCAACGGTTCGCCCGGCGTGGTGCGCACCGGCTTCGACAGCAACGGCAACGCCACGGGCACGATCACCGGCCAGCCGGGCGATCCGGTCGCGAATTTCCGCGTGACCAGCCCGGCGAACCAGCGTTCGGCCTCGCTCGACGGCTGGGAATTGAATGCCCAGCACATCTTCGCGAACGGTTTCGGCCTGTCCGCGAACTACACCATCGTCGACTCCAGTCTCACGTACGACAACTACAACCTCGGCGAGCAGTTCGCGCTGGAAGGCCTGAGCGATTCGGCGAACCTGGTGGCGTTCTACGAGCGCGGCCCGCTGCAGCTGCGTGGCGCCTACAACTGGCGCGACAAGTTCCTGGCCGGTCGCTTCGACGGCACGGGCCTGCCGAATCCGGTGTACGTGGAAGCCTACGGCCAGCTGGACTTCAGCGCCGGCTACCGCTTCAACGACCAGTTGTCGATGTCGTTCGAAGTGATCAATGCGATGGGCAAGACCCAGCGCGTGCACGGGCGCCACTACAACCAGCTGCTCTACGCCACCCAGACCGGCCCGAGGTTCATGATGGGCCTGCGCTACACGTTCCGCTGATCACCGGCGAATCGTCGGCCGAATGTCCCCCGACGGCCCGGCGCGCCATGCGCCGGGCCGCCTGCCACAGGCGGCCGCATCGCGCGACAATGCGTGCGACGCAGGCGTGGGCATGCGCATGAATCCGAACCCGAGCAGCGGCATGGAAACAGCGATCCGGCACATCGTGATCGTCGGCGGCGGTTCCGCCGGCTGGCTGACCGCAGGCCTGCTCGCGGCGACGCATCGCGGCGGCCCTGACGATGCGGCCGATGCCCTGCGCATCACCCTGATCGAATCGCCCGACGTGCCCACCATCGGCGTGGGCGAGGGCACCTGGCCGTCGATGCGCGACACCCTGCGCCGGATCGGCGTGCGCGAAACCGATCTCGTGCGCGAGTGCGATGCGGTGTTCAAGCAGGGCTCGAAGTTCGCGCGCTGGGTGCAGGACGACGACGGCGATGCCTACCACCATCCCTTCAGCCTGCCGCAGGATTTCCTCGACGCCGACCTGGTCTCGGGCTGGAGGGCGCGCGAGGGCCGCGCGGCCTACGCGGCATTGGCCAGCGTGCAGCCGCACCTGTGCGAGGCGGGGCGCGCGCCGAAGCAGTTCTCCACGCCGGAATTCGCCGGCGTCGCCAACTACGCCTATCACCTGGATGCCGCGAAGCTCGGCGTCTTCCTGCGTCGCCACTGCGTCGAGACATTGGGTGTTCGCCACGTTGCGGACCACATGCTCGAAGTCGTCAGCCGCGAGGACGGCGACATCGCCGCCGTGCGCACCCGCGCGCATGGCGACATCGCCGGCGACCTGTTCATCGACTGCACGGGCCTGCGCGCGCTGCTGATCGGCCAGCACTTCGGCGTCGGCATGGTCGACTGCCGGGACGTGCTGTTCAACGATCGCGCGCTGGCGGTGCAGGTGCCGTACGCGGACGCGGCGACGCCGATCGCCTGCCACACGATCTCTACCGCGCAGCGCCATGGCTGGACCTGGGACATCGGCCTGTCCGCGCGACGTGGCGTCGGCTATGTCTATTCCAGCGCGCACGCCGGCGATGCCGAGGCCGAGGCGGTGCTGCGCGCGCACATCGAGCGCAGCAGCGGCCCGCGCGCGGCCGACGTGCCGTCGCCATTGGCGCTGAAGTTCGACCCCGGCTATCGCCGCGTGTTCTGGCAGCGCAACTGCGTGGCGGTGGGCCTGTCCAGCGGCTTCATCGAACCGCTGGAAGCCTCGTCGCTCGTGCTGGTGGAGCTGGCCGCAGGCATGATCGCGGACACGTTGCCGGCGTCGCGGACGGCCATGGACATCGTCGCCCGGCAGTTCAACGACGCCTTCCTGTATCGCTGGGCGCGCGTGATCGATTTCCTCAAGCTGCACTACGTGCTGAGCCGGCGCAGCGACAGCGACTACTGGCGCGACCATGCGCGGCCGGAATCGGTGCCGGCGCGGCTGGCCGAACTGCTGGCGCTGTGGCGCCATCGTTCGCCGTCGCGGCACGACCTGTTCCGCGCCGACGAGATCTTCCCGTCGGCCAGCTACCACTACATCCTCTACGGCATGGGCTTCCGGCCGGCGCAGCGCGTCGCGCCGCCGACCGCGCCCGGGCGCGAACGCGCCGAAGCGGCGTTCCGCCAGACTGCGGAACTCGTGCCGCGCATGCTGGCGGCGCTGCCCGGGCATCGTGAGATGATCGACCACATCCGCACGCGCGGCCTGCCGCGCATCTGACGCCCGCCCCCGGAACGCACGCCATGGCCCGACACGTCCAGCTCAACAACATCGACCACCGCGACCTGCGCGTCGCCACCGAACGCGGCGCCGCCTGGGGCGACGACGTCATGTCCGCGCTGACGTTCCCGGCCGAGTTCCGCAACCTGCAGGCCTGTTACCCGATCGTGTTCCAGAAAGCCGCCGATGGCAGTTTCCAGCCGGTGGCGCTGCTCGGCTTCCAGCCCGGGCAGAACCTGTTCCTCGACGCAGGCGGCTGGGATGCGCTGTACCTGCCGCTGGCGATCGAACGCCAGCCGTTCCTCATCGGGCTCTCGGTCGAGGGCGAACCGATGATGCACATCGACCTGGACCATCCGCGCGTCGGCAAGACGCACGGCGAGCCGCTGTTCCGCACCCATGGCGGCACCACGGAATTCCTCGATCGCATGGCGTCGATGCTGCAGGCGTTGCACGAAGGCCTGCAGGCGGTGCCGGGATTCGTGGATGCGCTGCTCCGCCACGAGCTGCTGGAATCGTTCGTGCTGGACATCACCCTGGATGATGGCGCGCAGCATCGCCTCGCCGGGTTCTACACGATCAACGAAGAACGCCTGTCGCGGCTCGATGGCGAGGCGCTCGCGGCGCTGCACGGCGAAGGCCATCTGGAAGCGATCTACATGGCGATCGCCTCGCTCTCGCGCTTCCGCGACCTGATCGAACGCGTGCGACGGGCGCAGGGCCATGCCTGAACCCATCGTCGAGGTCGCCGAAGTCGCCGGGCTCGATCCGTGCGCGCTGCCGGATGCGATCCTCGCCTCGCAACGGCCGCTGCTGCTCAAGGGACTGGTCGCCGACTGGCCGCTGGTGCAGGCCGCTGCGCAAGGCCCGCGTGCAGCGCTCGATCACCTGCGTCGCTTCGACACCGGGCAGGTGGTCACGGCGATGGTCGGTCCGCCCGCGATCGAAGGACGCTTCTTCTACAACGATGCGCTCGACGGCTTCAATTTCGTGCCGCAGCGCCAGCGCATCGCGACGGTGCTCGACGCGCTGGCCACGCACCTCGACGATCCGGCGCCGCCCGCGCTCTACGTCGGTTCCACCGCGATCGACGCCAGCCTGCCGGGCCTGCTCGCGCCGGATGCGCTGGCGATGGGCGACCGCGATCCGCTGGTCAGCCTCTGGCTCGGCAATCGCTCGCGCATTCCCGCGCACCAGGACCTGCCCGACAATCTCGCCTGCGTGGTCGCCGGCCGGCGCCGCTTCACGCTGTTTCCGCCGGAGCAGTTACCGAACCTGTACATCGGTCCGCTGGATTTCACTCCGGCCGGCCAGCCGGTGAGCCTGGTCGACATCAGCGCGCCGGACCTGACGCGTTTTCCGCGCTACGCCGAGGCGCAGCGGCATGCGCTGGTCGCGGAACTCGCGCCCGGCGACGCGCTGCTGATCCCGAGCATGTGGTGGCATCACGTCGAGGGGCTCGACGCCTTCAACATGCTGGTCAACTACTGGTGGCGCCGATCGCCGGGCTACATGGACACGCCGATGACCGCGCTGATGGCGGCGATCCTGTGCATGCGCGACCTTCCCGCGCACGAGCGCGCGATCTGGCGCGACGTGTTCCGCCATTACATCTTCGAGCATGACGATGCGGTCGCGGCGCACGTGCCCGAGGCCGCGCGGCGCATTCTCGGCCCGCTCGATGCCGACGCGGCGCGCAGGCTGCGCGCGATGCTGCTGAATCGATTCAATCGCTAGACGAATCGTCTCACACGACAGACACCGGAGATTCCCATGTCAGACCATTCCGTCCCGCAGGATCGCCTCGACCGGCCCGTGCAGCGCGTCGTCATCGTCGGCGGCGGCACGGCCGGGTGGATGACCGCGGCCGCGCTGTCGAAGCTGCTCGGCAAGCGGGTGGAGATCCTGCTCGTCGAATCCGAGGAGATCGGCACCGTGGGCGTGGGCGAGGCGACGATCCCGACCATGGTGACCTTCCACCGCCTGCTCGACATCAACGAGCAGGCGTTCATGGCAGCGACGAAGGCCACGATCAAGCTCGGCATCGCCTTCGAGCACTGGCGCGAGCGCTGCCATCGCTACGTGCATTCCTTCGGCACCACCGGCCGCGACCACTGGGCCGCCGGCTTCCAGCATTTCTGGCTCGCTGCGCATGCACGCGGCCTTGCGCGCGACTACGGCGACTACTGCCTTGAACTGCAGGCGTCGGAAGCGAACCGCTTCGCGCACCTGCCCAACGGCGGCATGAACTACGCCTTCCACCTGGATGCCAGCCAGTACGCGAAGTTCATGCGCGCCTTCAGCGAACGCCACGGCGCGCGGCGCATCGAAGGCCGCATCGTCGAGGTGAAGACCGCGCCCGGCGGCGGCTGGATCGACGCGATCCGTCTCGCCGACGGCAGCGAGATCGCCGGCGACCTGTTCGTCGACTGCAGCGGCCTGCGCGGCCTGCTGATCGGTGATGCGCTGGGCGTCGAGTACCAGGACTGGTCGCACTGGCTGTTCAACGACAGCGCGATGGCGGTGCAGACCGAGTCGGTGCGCGATCCGATCCCGTACACGCGCTCGATCGCCGGCGACGCCGGCTGGCAGTGGCGCATCCCGCTGCAGCACCGCGTCGGCAACGGCATCGTGTTTTCCAGCCGCTACACCGACGACGACACCGCGAAGCGCACGCTGCTCGAATCCATCGAAGGTCGCGCGCTGTTCGAACCGCGGGTGATCCGCTTCAAGCCCGGGCAGCGTCGCGAGGCCTGGCGCGGCAACTGCGTGGCGATCGGCCTGTCTGGCGGCTTCCTGGAGCCGCTGGAGTCGACCAACATCCATCTCATCCAGCGCGGCGTGATCCGCCTGCTGCAGCTGTTCCCGCAGGTCGTCGCGCAGGCCGACATCGACCAGTTCAACCGCCAGGCCGAGGACGAGATCACCAGCATCCGCGACTTCGTGATCCTGCATTACCACGTCACCGACCGCCGCGACACGCCGTACTGGCGCGACTGCGCGGCGCTGGACATCCCGCCCTCGCTGCGCCATCGCATCGACCTGTTCCGCGAGACCGGGCGCGTGTTCCGCGAAGGCAACGAGCTGTTCGCCGAGAACTCGTGGATCCAGGTCATGCTCGGCCAGGGCATCCTGCCCAGGCGACACCATCCCGCCGCCGACCTGATGGGCGACGCGGAGCTGCACGCGTTCCTGGAGCGGATCCGCAAGCCGATCGCGCAGACCGTGGCGCGGCTGCCGATGCATGCGGATTACCTGCGCGATTACTGCGGGGAGGCGAGGGTCGCTGCGGGTTGAACGGTATGGCGTTTCTGTCATCCCGAGCCGAAGGCGAGGGACCTGTTTCCCCTCGCTGAACGTCCAGCGGCACAGTCTTGCGCAACGAAGAAGCCCCCGATGACGGGGGCTTTTCGTTGCGGCTGCGCCTCGCGATCAGTGCCCGTTCGACTTCGCGAGCTTGTCGAGGTCGATGCCCTGGGCGCGGAGCAGGCGCGAGGACTTCCAGGCGTAGAAGGCGAGGTAGGCGAAGCAGACGACGCCGACGATGAAGCTGAACTGGATGCCGTGGCTGTCGGCGACAGCGCCCTGGATCCAGCTGACGATGCCGCCGCCCATGATCATCATGATCAGCAGGCTGCTGCCCTGGTTGGTGTTGCGGCCCAGGCCGGTGATCGCGAGGGCGAAGATGCAGGGCCACATCGTGCTGCAGAACAGGCCGACGCTGATGAAGGCGACCGCGGCGGTCTTGCCGCTGGTGTGCATGCCGATGAGCAGCGCGACGATGCCGCAGAGCGCGAAGTACAGCAGCATGCGCGCCGGGTTGCCGCGACTGGCGAAGGTGGCGGCGATCATCACCACGATCACGAAGGCGTAGCCGTAGAACTGCGAGACGTCGTGGCGAGCGATCGAGTTCACCGCGAGGAACACGCCGAACGCGAGGTAGGGCAGGATCAGGGTGAGCATGCGCTTCGCGCCGGCGCCGACATCGAAGGCACCGGCGGCGCCGGTCCATCGGCCGATCATCAGGCTGGCCCAGTACAGCGACACGTAGGGCGCGATCGACGAGATCGGCACGCCGTGGCTTTCCTCCAGGTACGCGGGCAGGTTGCTGATCGTCGAGACCTCCACGCCGACGTAGACGAAGATCGCGATCATGCCCAGCACCAGCTGCGGATAGGCCAGCGCCGACGACTTGTGGATCAGCTTGTCGCTGTCCTGCGCCTCGCTTTCGGTCACGCCTTCCAGGTCGATGTGGTTCGGCACCGAGGAGAACTTCAGGAACACCGCGACGAGCAGGAAGGCGACGCCGAGGATCAGGTAGGGCACCTTCACGCTCTCGATGCTGGCCTCGGTGCCTCCGGCGGCGACGCTGCCGAAGATCGCGATGCTGACCAGCAGCGGGCCGATGGTGGTGCCGAAGTTGTTGATGCCGCCGGCCATGGTCAGGCGCTGCGAACCGGTGCGCGGGTCGCCCATCACGATCGCCAGCGGGTTGGCGGCGATCTGCTGCAGCGAGAAGCCCAGGCCGACCACGAACAGGCCGGAGAGCATGAGATTGAACGAGCCGGCGTTCGCGGCCGGGTAGAACAGCAGGGTGCCGATGGCCGAGACCACCAGGCCCAGGCAGATGCCGTTCTTGTAGCCGATGCGGTTGAGCAGGTCGACGCCGAGCGCCTTCGACACCGCGACGTAGATCAGCGAACCGACCGTGTAGGCCACGTAGAACGCCACCGACACCAGCTGGCTCTGCGCCTGGGTGAGGTCGAAGGCGTGCTTGAACACGGGGATGAGGATCTCGTTGCTCGCGGCGACGAAGCCCCAGAAGAAGAAGACGGTGATCAGGACGCCGAACTGCGACCAGCGGGTGTGTTGTGTCGTCATGTCGAGGATGTCGTGGTGGCGGTTGGGCGCGTGGGCGGGCGGGGAGTAGCGGTCATGCGGTACGCGAACGGCCGGGCATCGCGGGAAAAGCACCGGACCACACGGAGGCGGGGCGTCGGGGGAGGGCTGCCTCCGTGTGTCCGGATCGAATCATGTCGCGCTCGGTCGATATGGCAGAAGGGGAGGGGCGACAGGCGTGGCTGCGCGCACGCCTGTCGGCAGAGCGGGCAAGGGCATGGCGGGCGCACGGTATCGGCGACGGTGGCGCATGGTCGTCTCCCTCGGTCTGGATGCCCGGCTCCATCGGGCGTCGGGCGATCCTCCGGGATTGCTGACAGCGCTGTCAAGCATTTCCGGGGTTGCGGGGATGCCGTGGGTGGTGTCGTGCATCGATGCCTTGATCATCAATGACATGCGCTTCATTTCAGCGGCGGGAATGTTGCATGGCAGCATCCGTCAGCGGTGGATGACGGCCCTGCAGGCGTGCGCTGGCGCGTGCGCCCGGCGGTGCGAGCAGGAACCGCAGCGGCACCTCCGCACGATCGCGCCAGGCGGCCTCGTTGTGCTCGGCGCCCTCGAAGCGCAGCGTCCGCCACGACCGGCCCTGGCGCCAGCCGGCGCGGGACAGGGCGGTATCCATCCGCGCCTGGTAGGGCGGGTAGCGTGCATCCAGTGTCGCGGTGCCGAAGTCGAAGTACAGCCGGTGCGACCGGCGGGGCGGCAGGTGCGCGGCGAACCAGTCGATCATGCAGCCGCCGCAGGCCGGCCAGTGGGTGGACAGCGCGGCGGCGGCACCGAAGGTGCGCGGATGGCGCGAGATCGCGTAGAGCGAAATCAGCCCGCCCATGCTCGATCCCATGACGAAGGTGTCGTCGCGCCCCGGCCGGGTGCGGTAGCGCCGGTCGATCTCGGGCTTCAGCGCGTCGACGAGGAAGCGCAGGTAGTCGTCGCCGCGCAGTCCATCGGCCGCCAGCAGCGGGCGACCTTCGATGCCGCTGTCCACGGTGGAGGTGGTCACCGCCGCCTGCGGCATGTACTCCGCGAAGCGATCCGACGTGTTCCAGACGCCGACGACGATGGCCTCGCGCACCTCGCCGCGCGCGACCAGCCGGGTCATCGCGCCGTCGATGTCCCAGTCGCTGCCGGTGAAGGCGATGCCGGGATCGAACAGGTTCTGCCCGTCATGCATGTACAGCACGGGATAGCGGCGTCGGGGCGATTGCGCGTACGACGGCGGCAGCCACACGTCCACGCGGCGCGGCAGCAGCGGCGCGGCGGGCGTCGCCAGCCAGCGCTCGACCGTGCCGGTCGCCTGCAGCGGCGCATCGATCGCCGGTGCCAGCACCTGCGCGCAAGCGGACGCGGCCATCAGCGCAGCGGCCAGCCCCGCGACGAAGCACCACCCGAACCGGACGCGTGTCATGCGCCGAGCCTCCGCCGACAGGTGAAGAAGCCGTTGAGCGTGAGCCGCCCGCGTCGCGGATCCGCCGACAGCCGCTCCGGATGCAGGATCTCGCCGCTGTGGAACACCGTGCCTTCGTAGACGATCAACCGGTTGAAGCGGGCCGGCACGCTCAGTCGTTTCTCGAACCAGGCGTTCGACGCGGTCATGTAGCCGGTGCGCACGCCGTAGGCGGCCTCGAAGGCTGCGGCGTCCATCTGCCCTGAGGCGTGGATCATCGGCAGGATCACCTCCGGCGGATGCTTCGGCGCGTAGAACGCGGTGCCGCCAAGATCCGGATCGTCGAACAGGTAGAGCACCGAGGCGACGATGCGATGCGCGGGCGAGACGCTGAGGCGATCGACGTGGCAGAGCGACTGCGCCGGCCGCAGGCGCTCCGGCAGCGTCGTGGTCAGCGACAGCCGGCTGTACATGCGCTCGGTGCGGCGCACCGCGAAATGCGCGCGCAGGTGCAGCGAGAAGAACGCATCGAGCTGCGCCGAGAAGGACTCGGGCATGCGCAGCTCCGGCCCGGGATAGGCATTGTGCGGCGCTTCGACGAAGTCCCCGGCGTGACGCACCGCATGTTCGACCAGCGCGCCCGGATCGAGCAGCGCATCGTCGATGACATGGCAGGCATGGCGGCCGGCGATGGTCAGGGTCTCGATGCGGGGGCGCGGGTTGAACATGGGTGGCCGTCGTCGTTACAAGGCCACGAACCGGATCGCCGTGCCGCCACCCGGCGCGAGTCGCAGGTCGAGCGTGTCGCGTGCGGAGACCTCGCGGGTTTCGCGCAGGTAGGAGAAGCGTTTCGCGCCACGGAAGTCGGCATCGTCGCCGTCGCGGTGGATCTCGGCGCGGTAGCGGCGGCCGGGATCGAGGAAGTCCAGCGGCACGGACACGCGGCGTCGCTGCTCGTCGTTGACCGCGCCGAGATACCAGTCCTCGCTGTTGCGGTCCTTGCGCGCGATCACTGCGTAGTCGCCGACCTCGCCGGCCGGGGCGCGGGTGTCCTGCCAGTCCACCGGCACCGCGCGGATGAAGCCGAAGGCTTCCGGATACTTCGCGTAGTGCTCGGGCAGGTCGGCGGCCATGTGCACCGGGCTGTACAGCACCACGTAGTCGGCGAGCTGGCGCGCGAGGGTGTTCTGGATCTCCTGGCCGTTGCGCCCGGTCAGGCTGAGCACGCCGGGGGTGAAATCCATCGGCCCGGCGAGCATCCGCGTGTACACCAGGTTGGGCTCGTGCTCGGGCGGATTCGGCGGATTGCCCCAGGCGTTGAATTCCTGGCCGCGCGCGCCTTCGCGCGTGACCCAGTTGGGATAGGTGCGGCGCAGGCCGGTGTCCTTGATCGGCTCGTGCGCATTGATCGCGATCCGATGCTTCGCCGCCGCCTGCACCACGCGCAGGTGGTGGTTGCTCATGAACTGGCCTTCGTGCCATTCGCGCACCACCGGGCCGCCTGCGACGTCCTGGCGTTCGATCTGTCCCGCGTCGCAGACGTAGCCGGTCTTCACCACGTCGATGCCGAGTCGCGCGAATTTCGCGAACGCGGCATCCATCTGCCGCTCGTAGTAGCTGACCGCGCAGGCGGTCTCATGGTGGCCGATCAGGTGCACGCCCTTCGCCTTCGCGTAGGCGGCCAGGCCTTCGAGGTCGTAGTCCGGCGTCGGCTTCGCGAAGTCGAAGTTCCAGCCGTTGGCGAACCAGTCGCCGTCCCAGCCCACGTTCCAGCCTTCGACCAGCACGCCGCGGAAGCCGTGCTTCGCCGCGAAATCGATGTAGCGCTTCGTGTTCGCGGTGGTCGCGCCGTGCTTCGGCCCGGTGCCCCAGGTTTCCGTGTCCAGATGCAGCGACCACCACACGCCGACGTACTTCGAGGGCTTGAACCAGCTCACGTCGCCGAGCGCGTTCGGCACGTTGAGGTTGAGGATCAGGTTCGATTCCACCAGGCCGCCGGCGCGATCCGCGATCTGCAGCGTGCGCCAGGGCGTGACGAACGGCGTGCGCCGCACCACCTTCGCCGGGCTGCCGGGCGTGAGCATCGCGCGCAGCCGGCCGCCATCGCCCTTGGCGAGGTTCATGCCGGCGTAGTCGACCAGCGCGGCCTCGTGGATCGCGATGTGCGTCCCGTCGTCGGTGCGCAGGGTCAGCGGCGTCTGCGCCACGCCCACTTCCGACAGCGGCGTGCGGTTGTAGAGATACTCCTCGCGATTCCATTCGAAGGCTGGCAACCACCATGCGGTCGCGGGCTTCGCGATCGCGAATTCGGTCAGTTCCTCCTGGATCTGCACCTCGTCCAGCGCCGCTTGCTTGGGGAACTCGTAGCGGAAGCCGATGCCGTCGTCGAACACGCGCACCACCACGTCGAAGCGGCGACGGTCGTGGTCGCGTTCGACGAAGGTCGCGCGCAGCTCGTTGTAGTGCTCGCGCACGACGCGGCGTTCGCCCCAGGGCAGTTCCCAGGTGGTGTCGGCGCTGCGCGAGGCCTGACTCTCCAGGCTGAGGCCGCGCAGCAGCTGGCGCCCGTTGCGCAGGATGAAGCCGAGCCGGGAATCGTCGACCAGTGGCGCGCCTTTACGCTGCACGCGGTAGGCGAGCCGGCCTTCGCCGTTGAGGTCGAGTTCGACCGTCAGCGCACCATCCGGTGATCGCACCGAGGCAACGGTGTCGGCCTGCGCGGGCAGCGTGCTGCACAGCAGCAAACCGGACAGGAGCACGAGCAGGAGCAGGACGGGCTGGAGCGGGCGAACGGCGTGGCGCGGTTGCATCGTCGTGTCCATCGGATCGGCGGGAGTCTTCGTCCAGGACCCGCACTGTCGCGCATCCGGCGCACGACGTCGGCGGACTTCCGTATGCTTGCCGGATGAATACGTTTGCAGCTGCGCGCCCGGCAGACGGGGCCATGACCCCGCGACGTCGGCGCCGCATACTTCGAGGCATCGTCCAAGGGGAAGTCGTTGCATGAATGCTGCAGCCGTCGAATCGCCGGGTCGCGTCACCGAAGTCGTCATCGTCGGTGGCGGCACCGCAGGGTGGATGACCGCCGCAGCGTTGGCCAAGGTGCTGACCCCGGCGCACAGCATCCGCCTGGTCGAATCCGACGAGATCGGCACGGTCGGCGTCGGCGAAGCGACCATCCCGATGATCAAGCTGTTCAACCAGGCGCTGGACCTGGACGAGAACGACTTCATCCGAGAGACGAAAGGCTCGTTCAAGCTCGGCATCGAGTTCGTGAACTGGGGCCGCCTCGGCGACAGCTACATCCACGGCTTCGGCAAGATCGGTCAGGACCTCGGCCTGCTGCCGTTCTACCAGTACTGGCTGAAGATGTTCCAGGCCGGCAAGGCCGGGCCGCTGGACGACTATTCGATCAACACGCTCGCCTGCCGGCACGACCGATTCATGCCGGCGCGCACGGACCGGCCGAACTCGCCGCTCGCCGACATCGCCTACGCCTACCACTTCGACGCCGGCCTGTACGCGCGCTACCTGCGGCGCTACGCGGAGGCGCGCGGCGTGCGCCGCATCGAGGGCAAGGTCGCAAGCGTCGAGCAGCGCGCCGAGGACGGCTTCATCGAGGCGGTGGTGCTGGAGAGCGGCGAACGCGTCGCCGGCCAGCTGTTCGTCGACTGCTCCGGCTTCCGCGGCCTGCTGATCGAGCAGACCCTGAAGACCGGCTACATCGACTGGACGCATTGGCTGCCCTGCGACCGCGCGGTCGCGGTGCAGTGCGAATCGAAGGCGTCGCTCACGCCCTATACCCGCTCGACCGCGCGCGAGGCCGGCTGGCAGTGGCGCATCCCGCTGCAGCATCGGGTCGGCAACGGCTACGTGTTCAGCAGCGCGCACATTTCCGAGGACGAAGCCACCGCGACGCTGCTGCGCAACCTCGAAGGCGAGGCCATCGTCGACCCGCGCCCGTTGCGCTTCGTGACCGGCAAGCGGAAGAAGTTCTGGAACCGCAATGTCGTCGCCGTCGGCCTGGCCAGCGGCTTCATGGAGCCGCTGGAATCGACCAGCATCCACCTGATCCAGTCGGCCATCGCGCGCCTGACCGCGTTCTTCCCGCATGCCGGCTTCGACCAGGCCGACATCGACGAATTCAACGCGCACTCCGACCTGGAGTTCGACCGCATCCGCGATTTCCTGATCCTGCACTACCACGCCACCGAGCGCGACGACACGCCGTTCTGGAACCACGTCCGGACGATGGAGGTGCCGGAGACGCTGCGGCGGAAGATGGACCTGTTCCTGAGCAACGGCCGGATCTTCCGCGACGGCAGCGAGCTGTTCGCCGAACCCAGCTGGATGCAGGTGATGTTCGGCCAGCGCATGCGCCCGCGCGGCTACCACCCGCTGGTCGATGTCTACACCGAGGAGAAGATCGCCGAGTACATGGCGAACGTGCGCGGGGTGATCGGCAAGTGCGTCCAGGTCATGCCGACGCACGCGGAGTACATCGCGAGGACCTGCGCCGCGCCGATGTGATGCGCAGCGCAGGTCGGATCGGGACTTGCGGGAGACGTCAGCCTGCGTAGACGACCGCGAACAACGCGCCACGCGGCGGCAGGCGCAGCGTCGCGCCCTCGAGCGCGCCTGCGACCAGCCCCGGCGCATCGATCGGGCGCAGCGCCAGCCCGGCAGGCACGGCCCAGGTGGCCACGTCGTTGGACAGGTTGAACACGACGAGCAGCGTGTCGCCGCTTGCCGCATCGCTGCGCGTGAACACCAGTACCGGTTCGTCGCTGTCGAGGAAGGCGATGTCGCCGGAGACCAGCGCAGGCTGCGCGCGCCGCCAGCGCAGGAACGCACGGGTGGCGTTGAGCACGGACTGCGGGTCGGCATCCTGCGCGGCGACATTGCGGGCGCGGTGCGAGTCGGGCACCGGCAGCCAGGGCGTGCCGTTGCTGAAGCCGGCGTTGCGGCCGTCGTTCCAGGGCATCGGCGTGCGGCAGCCGTCGCGGCCCTTGAACTTGGGCCAGAAGGCGATGCCGTAGGGGTCGCGCAGCGATTCGAAGGGAATCTCCGCTTCCTCCAGGCCCAGCTCCTCGCCCTGGTACAGGCAGACCGAACCGCGCAGCGAACAGACCAGCGCGACCAGCTGTTTCGCGAACGCATCGGACGGCGCATCGCCGCCCCAGCGCGTGACCGCGCGGCGCACGTCGTGGTTGGAGATCGCCCAGCACGGCCAGCCTTCGCGCATGGTCGCTTCGAGGCGTTCCACGGTGCCGCGGAGGTGGGCGACGCTGAAATCGTCGGTCAGCAGCTCGAAGCTGTAGCCCATGTGCAGGCGCGACGGCGTGCAGTATTCGGCCATCGTCGCCAGCGAATCCTCCGAGGAGATCTCGCCGAGCGTGGTCGCGCCGGGATAGCGGTCGAGCAGGGCGCGCACGTCCTCGATGAAATCGAGGTTCTCCGGCTGCGTGTTGTTGTGCCAGTGGTACTGGAACGCGTACGGATTGTCCGGGCTGAATCCGCGACCGGTACGCAGCTCCGGCGGCTTCGCCGGGTTGTCGCGCAGCGCGGCGTCGTGGAAGCAGAAGTTGATGGCGTCCATGCGGAAGCCGTCGACGCCGCGGTCGAGCCAGAACTTCAGGTTGTCCAGCTGCGCGGCGCGCACCTGCGGGTTGTGGAAGTTCAGGTCCGGCTGCGAGGACAGGAAGTTGTGCAGGAAGTACTGGCCGCGACGCGGCTCCCACTGCCAGGCCACGCCGCCGAAGATCGACAGCCAGTTGTTCGGCGGCGCGCCGTCGGGCTTCGCGTCGGCCCAGACGTACCAGTCGGCCTTCGCGTTGTCGCGACTCTCGCGGCTTTCGCGGAACCAGGCATGGTCGATCGACGTGTGGCTGAGCACCTGGTCGATCACCACCTTCAGGCCGCGCGCATGCGCCTCGGCGAGCAGGTGGTCGATGTCGGCGAGCGTGCCGAACATCGGGTCGACGTCGCGGTAGTCGGCGATGTCGTAGCCGAAATCGGCCATCGGCGAGCGGAAGAACGGCGAGATCCAGATCGCGTCCACGCCCAGCGATGCGATATGGTCGAGGCGCTCGACGATCCCGGGGAGGTCGCCGATGCCATCGTCGTTGCTGTCGCGGAAGCTGCGCGGATAGACCTGGTAGATCACCGCGCCGCGCCACCAGTCCATCATCGTCATCCGGAGAAAAGCAGGTCAGGGCGCAAGACTATTCCATGCCATCGCACTGCACGATGAGGATCGCGTCGCTGTCGCGACCTGAATACGATTGCAGCTGCCGTTGTGCACCCGCGCCTCTGTCTACCATGCCTGCGACACGTGCCTGCCACCCCGGCCGACCGCCCACGGGAACGCGCCGGGCACGCGACCGGAGGCCATGCGCCGGTGTACGTTCGACGCCACGGCGCCATGGCGGCGCCCACGAGGAAACCTGGATGAACCGCAGTCCCACGCACCCCCGGCCGGAGCTGTCCTTCTGGCAGATCTGGAACATGTCCTTCGGCTTTCTGGGCATCCAGTTCGGCTTCGCGCTGCAGGGCGGCTTCATGTCGCGGATCTTCCAGACCCTGGGCGCGGACAAGGACGCACTGCCGCTGCTGTGGATCGCCGCGCCGCTGACCGGGCTGCTGGTGCAGCCGGTGATCGGCTACTTCAGCGACCGCACCTGGCATCCGCTGCTCGGTCGCCGTCGGCCCTACTTCCTGATCGGCGCGATCTTCGCCTCGATCGCCCTGGTGTTCATGCCGTACTCGCCCACGCTGTGGATGGCGGCGGGCCTGCTGTGGGTGCTCGATGCCTCGATCAACGTGAGCATGGAACCCTTCCGCGCCCTGGTCGCCGACAAGCTGCCGGAACGCCAGCGCTCGTACGGCTTCGTGCTGCAGACGCTGATCATCGGCATCGGCACCTGGGTGGCGAGCAGCCTGCCGTGGATCGTGAACCAGCTCGGCGTCGCCAACGAGGCCGGCCCGGGCGTGGTGCCGCCGTCGGTCAAGGTCGCCTTCTCGATCGGCGCCTTCGTCTTCCTCGCCAGCATCCTGGTGACCGTGCTGACCACCCGCGAGGATCCGCCGGAGGATCCCGACGCCTTCGCCCGCGAGAAGCAGTCATCGCGCAACTTCATCGCCGAGATCGCCCGCGACATCGCCGCGATGCCCCGGCAGATGCTCAACATCGGCATCGTGCAGTTCTTCAGCTGGCTGTCGTTCTTCAGCATGTGGAGCATGGCCACCCCGGCGCTGACCGAGCATGTGTTCAAGGCGCCCGCGCCGGATCCGGCGGCCTTCGACATGGCCGTCGCCGCGCAGGCCGAGGCCTTCCGCGCGGCCAACGGCGCCTTCCAGAACGCCGCCGACCTCGTCGGTTCGTACATGGGCTACTACGGCCTGTCGTCGATGGCGGTGGCGCTGCTGCTCGCCGTGTACGCCGCGCGCCGCCCGCTCAATCGTCGCCTCGTGCACTGCGTCGCGCTGGTGCTCGGCGGCCTCGGCTTCCTGTCCATGGCGGTGGTGCCGTCGCCGGCCGCGCTGATCGGTTCCTTCGCCCTGGTCGGCGTGGCCTGGGCCAGCATCCTGTCGATGCCCTACGCGCTGCTCTCGTCCTGCGTCGATCCGAAGCGCATGGGCGTGTACATGGGCATCTTCAACATGTTCATCGTGATTCCGCAGATCGTCGCCGCGACCCTGCTCGGTCCGACCCTGCGCCTGTTCTTCGACAACCAGCCGATCTACGCCCTGATCATCAGCGGCGCGAGCCTGATCGTCGGTGCCGTATGCCTGGTGCGCGTGAGCGAGCCGCAGGCGCAGGCCGCCGTCGCCCCGGCCGCGCACTGAGGAGTCCACATGGTCCTTCGTCCCACGATCCTCGCCGCCGCACTCCCGCTGGCCCTGCTCGCCGGCGGCGCGCAGGCCGGCAAGCCCGCCACGACGCCCACGCCCGACTACGTCGGCACCACCGAGCCGATGGCCGCCGACGCCGTGTACTTCGTCGTCACCGATCGCTACGTCAACGGCGATCCGTCGAACGACCAGCGCGACCAGGGCCGCGACAAGGGCCCGGCCTATTTCACCTTCGACCGTCCGACGCCGGGCGCCGAAGCGGAAGGCGACAACATCGGCTACCTCGGCGGCGACTTCAAGGGCGTGCTCGACAACGCCGACACCATCCGCGACATGGGTTTCGGCGCGGTGTGGATCACGCCGATCGTCGACAATCCCGACGAAGCCTTCACCGGCGGCAAGCGCGCGGAGAAGGGCGGTTTCCTCACCGATGGCGGCAAGACCGGCTACCACGGCTACTGGGGCGTGAACTTCTACAAGCTCGACGAACACCTGCCCAGTCCGGGCCTGGATTTCGCAGCGTTCACGCAGGGGATGCGCGACAGGCAGCTGAAGGTGGTGCTCGACATCGTCGCCAACCACGGCTCGCCCTCGTACTCGATGCCGAAGCCGCAGCCGCCCTACGGCCAGCTCTTCGACCGCGACGGCAAGCTCATCGCCGATCACCAGAACCTGCCGCCCGACAAGCTCGATCCGGCGAACAATCCGCTGCACGCGTTCTACAACACCAAGCCCGGCCTGGCCGAGCTGTCGGACATCAACGAGAACAACCCGGCGGCGCTCGACTACTTCGTCGGCGCGTATTCGCAATGGATCGACCAGGGCGCGCATGCCTTCCGCGTCGACACCATCCCGTGGCTGCCGCATGCGTTCTGGAAAGCCTTCGCCGACCGCATCCGCGAGAAACGGCCCGGCTTCTTCATGTTCGGCGAGGCCTTCGACTACAAGGCCGAGAAGATCGCCGAGCACACCTGGGTCGAGAACGGCGCCTTCAGCGTGCTCGATTTCCCGCTCAAGGAAGCGATGGCCGAGGTCTTCGGCCGCCAGCGCCTGGGCTACGAGCGCATCGCGCCTAAGCTCTTCCTCGACGGCGGCCCGTACCGCGACCCGTACGCGCTGATGACCTTCTACGACAACCACGACATGCCGCGCCTCGACGCCAGCGACGAGGGTTTCATCGACGCGCACAACTTCCTGTTCACCGCGCGCGGTATCCCGGTGATCTACTACGGTTCGGAAACCGGTTTCATGCGCGGCGCCGCCGAGCATGCCGGCAACCGCAACTACTACGGCCAGGCCCGCGTCGATGCCGGCAAGGACCATCCGATCCAGCAGGCGATGCGCCGCATCGCCCGCGTCCGCGCCGCGACCCCGGCGCTGCAGCGCGGCCTGCAGGTGAACATCGAGATGGCCGGCGACCGCGCATCGTTCTATCGCGTCCTCCAGCACGATGGCGTGTCGCAGATCGCGCTGGTGCTGCTGAACAAGGGCAGTGCGCCGGCGGACTTCGCGGTCAGCGACCGGCTCCAGCCTGGCCGCTGGCGCAGCGCGCTCGACGGCACGCAGGTCCGGGTGAAGGCCGGTGACGCGCTGCGCGCCACGGTGCCTGCGCACGGCGTGCAGGTCTTCGTGCTCGATGCCCCGGTGCGCGACGCGGACCTGCGCGCGGCGCTGGATCGCGCCGCGAAGGGCGCCAAGCCACGCGGTTGAGAGAGGTTGGCCGTTGCCCCTGTAGAGCGGAGCGCAGCTCCGCTCTACAGCAGCGTAATTCGGCTGCGCGCGATGCCTGTGCACCAATCGACTTTTGCACCCCCGCTTCGCGGGCAGCATCTGTTTCACGTGACGCAAAAAATCGAACCCTTGCTCCGACTTCCGGTTCAGGACGCATCCGCTTCGATCCGGACATCGTCGAGTCGATAGGGCCACAGGTCGCTGTAGCGCTGCAGCAGATCAGGCAGTTGTTCCCGGATGTACCGGAGCGCCGATTGTGGTGATTGCATGTCATGCAGCAGGTGATCTACCTGATATCCAAAACGGATGATCGGGTGTCCACCCCAGCCATCGGTGCTGATGCTTTCGATGGACGCTCGCTTCGCGAATTCGAGCAAAGCATCGTCGTCAGACATGTCGAGGCTTGGTGCGACAGCCGAGAAGATGACTGGAAACGGCAGCTGCAACCGCGTCGCCGGAAATTCTTCCCATGGCAGCTTGTCGCAATGCTTCGGCCCGAGCGTTGACAGGTCGATCAACCGCATGTCGGGCTTTTCTGATTCCCTGATCCGTGCATCGGCCCACGCGATGATGTCGTCTTCGCTGGCGATACCCTGTTTCCAGAACGTCATCGCCAGCGAAATGGCACGATCCGCATCCACCGCCTACGCCCCGCTCGACTTCCGCACCACCAGCTTCGCCGGCAGCATCATGCTTTCCGCGGGCTGGTCGCGGACCAGGCGCAGCAGGGTCTCGACCAGCAGTTCGCCGGCGCGGCCGGTGTCCTGGATGACCGTGGTCAGCGGCGGCGTGGCGAAGCGGGCCATGGCGATGTCGTCGAAGCCGACCACCGCGATGTCCTCGGGTACGCGCAGGCCGTGTTCGTTGAGCGCGCGGATCGCGCCGATGGCGATCAGGTCGCTGGCGGCGAACACGGCGTCGAACGCGGTTTCGCGCGCGAGCAGGGCTTTCGCGGCCTGGTAGCCTTCCTCTTCCGAGCTGAGCGCATCGACCTGCAGCGCGGGATCGGTCGACAGCCCGGCCTCCCGCAGCAGCGCGTCGCAGCCCCGATAGCGCTCGAAGAATTCCGGGTAGTGGCTCGATGCGTAGCCGAGGAAGGCGATGCGGCGACGACCGCGACCGACCAGATGCTCGGCGACCATGCGCCCGCCGGCGAAGTTGTCGCAGCCGATCGACACACCCGGCTGGCCCGCCAGCACCGCGCCCCAGCGCACGAAATGCGTGCCCTGCGCGACCAGCTTCTCCAGCTTCGGCCGGTAGTCGACGTAGTCGCCGTAGCCGAGCAGGATCAGGCCATCGGCCTTCATGCTGTCCTCGTAGTCCGCATGCCAGTCGTCCGACAGCTGCTGGAACGACACCAGCAGGTCGTGGCCATTGCGCGCGCAGGCGCGGGTGATCGAGCCGAGCATCGACAGGAAGAACGGGTTGATGTGCGACTCGTCCTCGGTCGGGTCCTCGAACAGCAGCAGGGCGAGGGTGCCGGCGCGCTGCGTGCGCAGGCTGGAGGCGCGACGATCGACCTTGTAGTTCAGCGCCTGCACCGCGTCGAGCACGCGCTGCCGCGTTTCGGCATTGACCAGCGGGCTGCCGCGCAGCACGCGCGAGACCGTGGCCTGCGACACGCCGGCGTGATAGGCGATGTCGACCGAGGTCGCCTTGGATTTCCTGTTGGCCATGTCGGGTCCGTGGGTGGCTCGGAGGGAGTGTACGTCGCCCGCCGCGGCTCAGCGCGCTGCCCCGGCCACCAGCCACAGATCGTCCATCACCTTCGGCCCGTCCGCCGCGCCGCCGCCAAAGCGGTGCGGCCCGGCGGCCTCGCCCAGCGTCCGGTAGCCGCCGTCGTAGTCCCAGGTGGTGGCATACACCGCGAGGCCGTCCAGCGAGGCCGGATGCCCCAGCACCCGGGCGGGCAGGGTGAAGCTGACCGTGCCCGTCGTGCGGTCGACTTCGAGCCGCGCGCTTTCGCCGAGGCTGCGGCCTTCGCGCTGCGCATCGGCGCCGTCGGCCGCGAACAGCGCGTTCGACCAGCCATGCGCGCGCAGGCGCAGCTGCCAGCGCCCGCCGTCGGGCATGCGCGCCGACTGCTGCGGCAGGACCGTCGCGCCATCGTCGCGGCCGGGCAGGCGCAGGAACAGGGTGAAGGCGACATGGTCGAAGCCGTTCGCCGGGTTCCAGTCGGCGACCAGCGCACGCATGCGCAGCTCGATGCGCAGCGCGCCGCCCGAGGTCCACAGGGTCGCGCCGCGCAGGTCCGCCGGACGCGGTCCGCGCCAGCCCGGATCGTCCGGATAGGTGTAGCGACCGGTCGGGCCATGGTCATCGTCCAGCGGGTCGTCGATGGCGGCGACCTGCGTCCAGCGCCGCGCGACCGTGAAGCGATGCGCCGCCGACACGCGCCCACTGGCGGGATCGCGCGCGACCACGCGATGCGGGATCGCCGGATCGAGCATGTCGTCGGTGCGCAGCGTGGCGCGCCAGCGGCCGTCGCGATCGACGGCCACCGTCCGCGCCGAGGCGAGATCGCCATCGACCACCAACTGCACCTGCGACAGGCCCGGCGCGTGGCCGGAGATCGGCAGGTCGCCTTCGCTGCGCGCGGGCGCATCGGCGTCGATGCGCAAGTCCGCACCGCCCGCTCCCTGCGCGGACTGCGCAACAGGCCCGGCACGCCAGACGAAGCCGGCGCGTGGCGGCAGCACCAGCGTCACGCGGCCATCACGGTCGACCTGCAGCGCTGGCGCATCGCCCTCGATCGCGAACAGCGGCTGCAGCGTCGTGCCCGGCGGCAGGCCGGTGTCGAGCGCGTCGAGCAGCTGCGGGCGCGACGCGCTGTTGAGCACCACCAGCGCGTTGCGGCCTTCATGCTCCATTCGCCAGGCGATGGCGCCGGGCGCGGCCGGGTTGGCGTCGAGCACCCGCGGCGTGCCGCGCGAGAACACGCGGTCGCCGCGACGCAGCGCGATCGCCCGCTGCAGCCAGCGGTACAGCGGCGCACCAGTGTCGAAATGGTCGCGTCCGCCCGAGCCGTGTCCGCCGGCGAACATCGCGGCGCGCTGTTCGCGGAAGCCCTGTTCGGTACCGTAGTAGAGCGTCGGGATGCCGGGCAGGGTCAGGATCGACATCAGCGCCTGCTTCAGGCCCGCTTCGTCGCCGCCGGACAGGAAACGATCGACATCGTGGTTGTCGACGAAGGTCGGCATCCGCCAGGGATCGGCATGCGTGCGCATCATGTCCTCGATGCGATGACGCAGTTCGGCCGGCGCGTGGCCGCGCGCGAACACGTCGCCGAGCGTGCCGTACAGCGGGAAGTTGATCATGCCCGGCAGCAGCGGCCGGCAACCGGCATCGCGCATGTAACCGTCGATCTTGCGCGCCATCGCGTTGTCGAACGGCCTGTCCACGCCGAAGCCTTCGCCGAAGACATGGAAGTCGCGGATGCCGACATCGGAAGCGACCTTCGACACGCCCGGTGCCTGCGGATCGTCCGCATGCAGGAAATCGTCGAAGAACTCCGGCGGCACGTAGAACGCGGTATCGACTCGGAACGCATCGACGCCGATGTCGCGGATCCAGTCGCCATAGACCTTGCGCAGCGCGCGTCGCACCTCGGGATGCTCGGTGTCGAGGTCGTCGAGGTCGGCGAGCTGCCAGTCCAGTTCCTGCCGGCGTTCGCGGAAATCGCGGATCGTCGGCGTCCAGTGATAGATGCCGTCGGCGCGCTGCACCGGGTCGCGCGCATCGTTGCGGTCGAACGGCGCCGGAGCCGGGGCGCTGCGCCCGTCGCGTTCGGGGCGCAGCACGAAGCCGCGTTCCGGATGCGCGGCGTCGTAGGCGCCGTCGTAGCCGAAATAGTCGGCGGTGTGGTTGACGACGATGTCCTGCACCAGGCGCATGCCGCGCGCATGCAGCGCGTCGGCGAAGGCGCGGTAGGATGCGCGCGTGCCGAAGTGCGCGTCGACCTGGGTGAAGTCGCGCGTCCAGTAGCCGTGGTAGCCGCCGTACTGCGCCTTTTCGTTCCACCACTGGTTCGCGACCGGCGGCGTGATCCACACCGCAGTCGCGCCGAGCCCGGCGATGTAGTCCAGCCGGCGCGTCAATCCGGCGAGATCGCCGCCGCTGAAGCGACGACGATCGCGCGGGTCGTATTCGCCGTCGCCCTGGTCGTTGTTGCGCGCATCACCGTCATCGAAGCGGTCGATCATCGCGAAATAGATGACCTGGTCGCGCCAGTCGTCCGGCGTGTCCGCCGTGGAGGCCAGGCAGGCGGGCGCCCAGGCCAGCGCGGCGGCGAGGGTCGCGTGCTGCAGTGCACGATCGGCGCAGGATCGCCATCGTGCGTGGAGGCATGCGTCACGGAAACGAGGCATCGGGCATCCTGATCGTCACGGGGCTGCGCGCACTATTCCACCGTCGGCATGCCTGGAAGCCCCTGATTCGTGCGGATTTCTGGATGAATACGTATGCAGGCGCGGTTGCATGGCGCAGGCCCGGACTACCATCGCCCTGCACGCCGGCGAAGGACTGGACGCCGGACGTGACCGTGACCCGGGCTGCGCCATGCGCGGCCGGACGGCATACAAACTCCAGCCGCAGTGGAGGGGAGCAATGCAGCCTTTGAAGCGAAACCTGCTGAGCATGGCGCTGGCGTCGGCCGCGCTGATGCTGGCCAATGGCGCGTACGCGCAAGCGGCGCCGGCGCAGGAAACGGCGGACAACGCCGATGAACTCGATACAGTCCGTGTGGTCGGCATCCGCCGCAGCATCGAAGCCTCGACGCAGACCAAGCGGGAATCGACCTCGATCGTCGAAGCGGTCTCGTCGGAAGACATCGGCAAGCTGCCGGACACCTCCATCGCGGATTCGCTGGCGCGCCTTCCGGGCCTGACCGCGCAGCGCTTCGGCGGCCGCCCGCAGGAAATCAACATCCGCGGCTTCGCCGGCGATTTCTCCACCACCACGCTCAACGGGCGCGAGCAGGTGAGCCTGGGCAACAACCGTGGCGTCGAGTTCGACCAGTACCCGTCCGAACTCGTCAACCAGGTGCTCGTCTACAAGACCTCGGATGCGCAACTCGTCGGCCAGGGCCTGTCGGGCACCGTCGACCTGCGCACCGTCCGCCCGCTGGCCTTCGGCAAGCAGGCCTTCGCGGTCAACGTGCGCGGCGACATGAACAAGGTCGGCGACGAGAAGGAGAACGGCTATCGCGCCAGCGTCTCCTACATCGACCAGTTCGCCGACAACACCATCGGCCTCGCGCTGGGATACGCCCATCTCAACAATCCCGGCCAGAGCAAGCAGTTCGGCGACGCCTGGGGCTACGACGGCAACGGCATCTTCGGCGGCGGCAAGCTCTACGACCTGGAAAACGACAACGAGCGCGACGGCCTGATGGGCGTGCTCGAATACAAGCCCAACGACGAGTACCACATGGTCCTCGACGTGTTCTATTCCAAGTTCGACAAGGAAGAGAACAAGCGCGGCATGGAATTCGGCGCGGCCTTCGGCGGCACCACGTTGCCCGGCAGCACTGCGGCCAACGCCAGCTTCACCGGCATCAATCCGGTGATCCGCAACGACTTCAACGCAGCCTACGACGAGCTGTTCGCCATCGGCTGGCGCCACCAGCTGGAGCTCGGCGAGCACTGGACCGCCGTCGCCGACATCAGCAACTCCCGCGCCAAGCGCGAGGAACGCATCCTCGAGACCTACGCCGGCGTCGGCCCGGGCCTTCCGCGCGACACGCTCAACGCGCGCTACAACTCGGACGGCCACTACGACTTCGACTTCGGCTACGACTACGGCGATCCGAACATCCTCCGCCTCGGCGATGCCGGCGGCTGGGGCCAGGATGGTTACATCAAGGACTTCGAGGTCCGCGACAACCTCACTTCGCTGCGCTTCGATTTCGAACGCCGCTTCGATGACGGCTGGTTCAGCAGCGTGGAGTTCGGCGCCAACCTGACCGATCGCACCAAGAGCCGTGCGTCGAACGAAGCCTTCCTCGACCTGACGGCCTGCCTCGCCGGCGTGTCGCCGACCTGCCCGGACGGCGTGTCCGCGCCGTTGCCGACCGGCATCAGCCGCAGCGCGGCGTTCAATGCCTACGGCGTGCCCTCGATCTACGGCTACGACGCCCTGCGCGCCTACCAGACGCTCTACACCCGTCGCACCAACGTCAACAGCGACATCAGCAACAAGAACTGGGAAGTCAACGAGCAGGTCACCACCGCCTACGTGCAGGCCAACATCAACACCGCGATCGGATCGATCGGCGTGAAGGGCAACATCGGCTTCCAGGCGGTCGCTGTCGACCAGTCCTCGGATGGTGCGCGTACCTATCCGGGCAACGGCCTCGGCGCCGACATCTCCGGCGGCGCGGCCTACACCGACTTCCTGCCCAGCCTGAACCTGTCGTTCGAGCTGCCCTGGGAGCAGGTGGTGCGCTTCGGCGCCAGCCGCCAGATGGCCCGTCCGCGCATGGACGACCTGCGCGCCAACGGCAATGTCAGCTACGACCTCAACTATCGTCGCCCCGACGGCACGATCGCACCGACGTGGAAGCTGGACAGCGGCAATCCCGAACTGGAACCGTGGCGCGCCAATGCGCTCGACCTGGCGTACGAGAAGTATTTCGGCGACAACAAGGGCTACGTCGGCGTTGCGTACTTCTACAAGAACCTGCGCAGCTACATCTACAACCAGACCAGCCTGTTCGACATCCGCGACGTGACCGAATTCCCGCCGTCGCAGTACCCGTCGAACGCCCCGACCGATCCGATCGGCTACGCCTTCAAGCCCGAGAACGGCGAGGGCGGCACGATCAGGGGCTGGGAGTTCAACGTCTCGCTGCCGCTGGACATCCTGTGGGAGCCGCTGATGGGCTTCGGCATCCAGGCGAACTATTCCGACACCAAGAGCGACATCCAGCCGCAGGGTCCGGCGTTCCCGAACGAACCGCTGCCGGGCCTGTCCAAGTACGTCTCCAACATCACCGTCTACTACGAGCGCTTCGGCTTCAGCACGCGCGTCAGCCAGCGCCACCGTTCGCAGTTCGTCGGTGAGGTGCAGGGCTTCGGTGGCGACCGTACCCGGCGCACCTTCGAGGGCGAGACGGTGACCGACGTCCAGCTGGGCTACACCTTCCAGTCCGGTCCGCTCAAGGACGTCTCGCTGCTGCTGCAGGTCAACAACCTGGAGAACGAGCCCTTCCGTTCGTCCTTCAACGGCAACGATCTGCAGCCGCGCGAATACTTCGAATACGGCCGCACGTATCTGTTCGGCGTCAACTACCGGTTCTGATCTCTCCCCGGAATCAGGCGAGCGCTTGGCCCTTGCGCGGTTCCCCACCGCCAAGGGCCTTTTCTATGGTCGATTCCAAGCGCCTTGCGTGAAGCGCGGACTGGCCAGTGTCCCGACCATTCCACGAGCAGAGCCGCGCATGCGGCAAACATGTCCTCAGCGCGCAGCCTCGGCCGCGAGTGTGCCGATCCTCGCCCAGTCCTTCGCCTTCAGCGCATCGGCCGGCACCATCCAGGATCCACCCACGGTGAGCACGTTGGTCAGGGCGCGATAGGCGGGCGCCTTCGCGGCGTCGATGCCGCCGGTGGGACAGAACTTCGCCTGCGGGAACGGGCCGGCGAAGCCCTTCAGCGCGGCGACACCGCCGCTGGCTTCGGC
>SCMT01000003.1 GCA_005502915.1 Lysobacteraceae bacterium 2PB
AGCCCGCTTTCGCGGGCTTCGTGCTTGAAGAAGTGGCGTCCCCACGGGGATTCGAACCCCGGTCGCTACCGTGAAAGGGTAATGTCCTAGGCCTCTAGACGATGGGGACGCTGGTAGAACTCTCGGATGCGACGAGATCTTTCGATCAGGCCTGTGTCGCAGACGATCTTGAAGCTTTGTTGCTGAAACCTGGTGGAGCCAGCCGGGATCGAACCGGCGACCTCCTGCATGCCATGCAGGCGCTCTCCCAGCTGAGCTATGGCCCCACATTTGGGACGCGCATCTTAATCAGATGTCCCTGATCCCGCAAGCGTTTGCGATGAAAATGTCATGCGATCGGTGCAGTGTCGGCAACGTCGGGAAAACGTGCCTGCAAATTCCCGGCATCGGAAACGACGAAGCCCGCTTTCGCGGGCTTCGTGCTTGAAGAAGTGGCGTCCCCACGGGGATTCGAACCCCGGTCGCTACCGTGAAAGGGTAATGTCCTAGGCCTCTAGACGATGGGGACGCTGATGACGCTCTCGTATGCGATCGGTCTTTCGACCAGGCCTGAACCGCACGCGATTGGTGAAACTTGGTGGAGCCAGCCGGGATCGAACCGGCGACCTCCTGCATGCCATGCAGGCGCTCTCCCAGCTGAGCTATGGCCCCACGGGCTGGAAGCTCGATATCTTAACAGGGCTTCCGGATGCGTCAAGCATCGTTGACCGACTTTTTTGCATCGATCCTCACCAGAGCGCATCGCGCAGCTTGTACCAGGCCATCGCGGCGACCAGCAGCGGGGTGCGGAAGGCCCGGCCACCGGGGAAATCGCGGTGGCGGATGCGCTCGAACACGTCCAGCCGTTCCGATTGGCCGCGCACGGCCTCGGCGATCAGCGTGCCGGCGAGGCCGCTGACGTTGACGCCGTGCCCGGAGAACCCCTGCGCGAAATAGACGTTGCGCTGGCCGATCCGGCCCCAGTGCGGCGCGCGGTTGAGGCTGATGTCGATGGTGCCGCCCCAGAGGTGTTCGAAGCCGACCCCGGCCAGCTGCGGGAACACCCGGTGCATGCGTCGCGCCATCACCCAGCGCAGGTTCGGTGGTTCGAGGTTCGAGTAGCTGGCCCGGCCGCCGAACAGCAGGCGGCCGTCGCGGGACAGCCGGAAATAGTCCAGCGCCCAGTTGATGTCGGCCACGGCCATGTCGGTCGGGAGCAGGCGCTGCGCGAGATCGCCCAGAGGCGGCGTGGCGCCGATGTAGGTGCCGACCGGCATGATCCTGCGATCGAGTTCGGGCGCGACGCCCTTCACCAGCGCGTTGCCTGCGAGCACGGCGATGTTGCAGCGGACGTTGCCGCGCGCGGTCTTCAGCACGGGGCGCGCGCCATGTTCGATGCCGGTCACACGCGTGCCTTCGCAGATGCGCGCGCCGCGTTCGAGCGCGGCGCGTGCGAGGCCGAGCGCGTACTTGAGCGGATGCAGGTGACCGGAATGGCCGTCGTACAGGCCGCCGAGGTAGCGCGGCGAATCGACACGTTCCCGCAGCGCATCGCGATCCAGCCAGGCCAGCGGGTAGTCGTAGTGCGCCTGCAGTTCGTCGCGCCAGTCGTGCAGCGCGCGGACCTGGCGCGGCTTGATCGCGACATGGCAGTGCCCGTCGCGCCAGTCGCAGTCGATGCCGTGGCGCTCGCGGCGTTCGTGGATCAGGCGGATGCTCTCCAGCGACCAGTCGAACATCCGTCGCGCGTCCTCGCGACCGAGCTGCGCTTCGAGCGTGGCTTCGCTGCAGCCCCAGCCGAAGATGACCTGGCCGCCGTTGCGGCCCGATGCGCCCCAGCCGATGCGCTCGGCCTCCAGGACCACGACGCGGTAACCGGCCTCGGCCAGCGCCAGCGCGGTGGACAGGCCGACATAGCCGGCGCCGAGGATGCAGACATCGGCATCGAGGTCGCCATCGAGCGGCGGTTGCGGCGGCAGCGGCGTGGTGCTCGCGGCGTACCAGCTGGGCGGGTAGGAGGCGGTCATGGCCGGTGATCCTGTCTGCCCGGACTAGACCGATCGCAGGTACCAGTCGTATTCCAGCGTGGTGACTTCGCGGTAGAAGCTGTGCAGTTCCTTCAGTTTCTGCTGGCCGTAGATGTGCCGGAACTTCTCGCCGAACTGCGTGGCGATGAAGTCGCTGGCCATGAAGTCGCCGATCGCGTCGCGCCAGTACGGCGTACGGATCTCGGTCTGCTCGTAGGCATTGCCGACGATCGGCGCGCCGGGGTCGTAGCCGTGCTCGATGCCGTCGAGCATGCCGGCCAGTACGGCGGCGGCGGCGAGATAGACGTTGGCGTCGGCGCCTGCGATGCGGTGCTCGATGCGGGTGTTCTTCCGGTCGCTGTGCGGGATGCGCATCGCGACGGTACGGTTGTTGAAGCCCCAGACCGCGTTCAGCGGCACGAAGGCGTTCAGCACGAAGCGCCGGTAGCTGTTGGCATTCGGCGCGAACAGCAGCAGGCAGTCCTGCGCGCTGCGCTGCAGGCCGCCGATGGCGTGCTTCAGCGCGTCGGCGGGCTGGTCGGGCGTGCAGGCGAAGATGTTGTTGCCGTCGTTGTCGAGCACGCTGACGTGGATGTGCAGGCCGCTGCCGGCCTGTTCGGCGAGCGGCTTGGCCATGAAACTGGCCTGCAGGCCCTGCTGCTGGGCCACGGCCTTGATCGCGCGCTTGAGGTAGATGGCGTCGTCACAGGCGAGCAGGGCGTCGTCGCGATGCTTGAGGTTGATCTCGAACTGGCCGGGCGCGTACTCGGCGACGGCGGTGTCGGCCGGGATGCCCTGGGCCTTGCAGGCACTGGACACGGCATCGATGAACGGGCCGAAATCGTTCAGGTCTTCGATGTAGTAGACCTGCGTGCTGGTGTTCCGCGCGCCGTTGTGCGGATTGACCGGCGGCTGGGGGCGGCCGTTCGCGTCGGGCAGGCGGTCGAAGAGATAGAACTCCAGTTCGATGGCGACCACCGGCTTGAGGCCGCGGGCGGCATAGCGGGCCAGCACGCGCTTGAGCACTTCGCGGGGATTGGCCTCGAAGGCGCTGCCATGGGTGTCCTCCATCGACAGCAGCAACTGCGCCATCGGCCTGTTCGACCAGGGCACCGGGCGGAGGGTGCCGGGGACGGGGCGGCAGATCCTGTCCTCGTCGCCGATGTCGTAGCCCAGGCCGGTTTCCTCGACCGTGTTGCCGGTGATGTCGGTGGCGATCAGGGACATCGGCAGGCACACGCCCGATTCGTAGACCTTCTCCAGCGCGTCGCGGGTGATCCGCTTGCCCCGCAGCAGCCCGTTCATGTCGGGCAGGATGAGGTCCACCAGTTCGCAGTCGCGAATCTGTTCCATGGCGAGGCGGTCTTCGTGGGTGAGGCTTGCGGACATGGGCGGGTGGGTCATCGAGGGCTCCGCAACAGTGTGACAGTTGGCGACGCAGGACGGAAACGGCGTCAAGAATAATTAACAGGCTTTCCGGATTAATTCCAGAAAAATCAGAGGCAATAGCTGTTGCGCCGCAGCATTTTCGCAACGCCGGGGAGCGCAGGCCGCGAAGTGTTGCAGAAATCGAACATCGCGGTTAACGTTCGGACGAGGTCTCGTCGAGCGTTCCGCATGACTCCACCCCCGGCTTCACTTCCGCCAGGCGCACCACGGGTCGGCCTGCCCGCCGACCGCAAGCTCATCGGGCCGCATCCCTTCCACGCGGTCGGCGAGAAGTACATCCGCGGGGTGGTCGAGGGGGCCGAGTGCCTGCCCGTGCTGCTGCCGGCCCTGCAGCCCGCGCTCCCCGCCGATGCCCTGCTGGCCGGGCTCGACGGCCTGCTGCTGACCGGTTCGGTCAGCAATATCGAACCGCATCATTACTCCGACGAGTCCAGCTGGGACGGCAATCCGCACGACCCGGCCCGCGACGAGAACAACTTCGCGCTCATTCCCCGCGCCATCGCGCTGGGCCTGCCGATCCTGGCGATCTGCCGGGGTTTCCAGGAGATCAACGTCGTCTTCGGCGGCAGCCTGCACCAGAAGGTCCACGAAGTGCCCGGCCTGATGGACCATCGCGAGAACCCGGACGATCCGCTGGATGTGCAGTACGCGCTGCGCCACGAGATCTCGCTCGCGCCGGGCGGCCTGCTCGCAGGCATCGCCGGCACGGATCGGGCCATGGTCAACTCGGTGCACGGCCAGGGCGTGTCCCGGCTGGGCGAGGGTCTGGTCGCGGAAGCCTTCGCGCCCGACGGCCTGGTCGAGGCGTATCGTCGGGACGGCGGCGCCTTCCTGCTCGCGGTGCAGTGGCACCCGGAGTGGAAAGTGCGCGAAACCCCTTTCTACCACGGCATTTTCCGTGCGTTCGGCGACGCCTGTCGCCAGCGTGCGCAGCAACGGATGTGAATGACATGAGTTCCTCGACGCCGCCCGGCAAGAAGCAGGGCAAGACTGGTTCCCGAAAACGCAGCGCGGCCGCGACCAAGGCGGCCGCCAAGCGCGCCGCGCGCGACGACACCGGCGAATCGCAGCTCCTGCGCTGGCTGAAGCAGCGCCACATCACCGAAGTCGAATGCCTGGTGCCGGACATCACCGGCAATGCGCGCGGCAAGATCATCCCGGCGAGCAAGTTCTCCCACGACTACGGCACGCGCCTGCCCGAGGGCATCTTCGCGACCACGGTCACCGGCGAATATCCCGATGACTACTACGACCTGACCTCGCCGTCCGATGCCGACATGCTGCTTCGGCCGGATCCGGACACGGTGCGCCTGGTGCCCTGGGCTGCGGATCCGACCGCGCAGATCATCCACGACTGCTACACCAAGTCCGGCGAGCTGCACGACCTCGCGCCGCGCAACGTGCTCAAGCGCGTGCTCGCCGAATACGAGGCCGAGGGCCTGCGCCCGGTGGTCGCGCCCGAGGTGGAGTTCTTCCTCGTACAGAAGAACACCGACCCGGATTTTCCGCTGCAGCCGCCCGCCGGGCGCTCGGGGCGGCCGGAAACCGCGCGCCAGTCCTATTCGATCGACGCGGTCAACGAGTTCGACCCGATCCTCGACCTGATGTACGACTACTGCGACGCGATGGAGCTGGACGTCGATACGCTGATCCACGAGTCCGGGGCGGCACAGCTGGAAGTGAACCTGCTGCATTCGGATGCGATGTCGCGCGCCGACCAGGTGTTCCTGTTCAAGCGCACCATGCGCGAGGCAGCGCTGCGCCATGGCGTGTACGCGACCTTCCTCGCCAAGCCGATGGAGAACGAGCCGGGCAGCGCGATGCACATCCACCAGAGCCTGGTGGATGCGAAGACCGGCAGGAATGTCTTCGCGGGTCGCAAGCCGAACGAGCACAGCGCCCTGTTCACCCATTACCTCGGCGGCCTGCAGGCCTTCGTGCCGGCAGCGATGGCCTTCTTTGGGCCGAACGTGAATTCCTACCGACGGCTCGCGTTCGGCGAGGTGTCGCCGAAGAACGTGCAGTGGGGCTACGACAACCGCACCTGCGGCCTGCGCGTGCCGCTGGACACGCTGGAGAACACCCGCGTGGAAAGCCGCTTCGCCGGCTCCGACGCCAATCCCTACCTGGCGATGGCCGCGACCCTGGCCTGCGGCCTGCTGGGCATCCGCGGCAAGCTCGACGCCACCCAACCGCTGGCGACCAGTGCCCATGAGGCCGGCTACGTGCTGCCGCGCTCGCTGGGCGAGGCGCTGGACCGCCTCGAAGCCTGCACGGAACTGCAGGAGATGCTCGGGCCACGCTTCGTGCGCGCCTACATCTCGGTCAAGCGCAAGGAATACGAGACCTTCTTCCGCGTCATCAGCTCCTGGGAACGCGAGTTCCTGCTGCTGAACGTCTGACCCCCTTTTTCATCCGGAATCGCCATGGAACACATCGACATCACCCGCCTGCAGCATCTCGACGCCGAGCACCACCTGCATCCGTTCAACGACAACGCCGCGCTGGCGAAGAAGGGCACGCGGATCCTGGTGAAGGGCGAGGGCGCCTATGTCTGGGATGCCGAGGGCCACAAGCTGCTCGATGCCTTCGCCGGGCTGTGGTGCGTGAACCTCGGCTACGGCCGCAGGGAACTGGGCGAAGCCGCGTCGCGGCAGATGACCCAGCTGGCCTACTACAACAGCTTCTTCCAGTGCACGGTCGAGCCGACCATCCAGCTTGCCGCCAAGCTCGCCGAGCTGACGCCGGCCGACCTGAACCACGCGTTCTTCACCAACTCCGGTTCCGAGGCGAACGACACCATCCTGCGTCTGGTCCGGCACTTCTGGGCCGTGCAGGACAAGCCGCAGAAGAACATCTTCATCGGCCGCCGCAACGGCTACCACGGCACCACCATGGCCGGCGCCAGTCTCGGCGGCATGGCCGGCATGCACAAGCAGGGCGGGCTGCCGATCCCGGACATCCACCACATCGAGCCGCCGTTCTGGTTCGCCGATGGCGGCGACCTGTCGCCCGACGAGTACGGCATCGTCGCCGCGCGCCGCCTGGAGCAGAAGATCCTCGAACTCGGGCCGGATCGCGTGGCCGCCTTCATCGGTGAGCCGATCATGGGCGCGATCGGCGTGTACATCCCGCCGATGACCTACTGGAAGGAGATCGAGCGCATCTGCCGCCAGTACGACGTGCTGCTGGTCGCCGACGAGGTGATCTGCGGCTTCGGCCGCACCGGCGAATGGTTCGGCTCGCAGTATTTCGGCATCACCCCGGACGTGATGACCCTGGCCAAGGGCATCACCTCGGGCTACATCCCGCTGGGCGCGGCCATGTTCAACGATCGCGTGGCCGGCGTGCTGAAGAATCAAGGCGGCGAGCTGGCCCATGGCTGCACCTACTCGGGTCATCCGGTGTGCACGGCCGTGGCGCTGGAGAACATCCGGATCCTGCAGGAGGAGGGCATCGTCGACCGCGCCCGCACCGAGATCGCGCCTTACCTGGCCGAGCGCTGGGCCGAGCTGGGCGAGCACCGCCTGGTCGGCGAGGCTCGGATCGCCGGCATGGTCGGCGCGCTGGAGCTGGTGCCGCGCAAGGGCGAGCGCCGGTTCTTCGACGAGCGCGGTCATGTCGGCGTCCTGTGTCGCGACACCGCCCTGAAGAACGGCCTGATCCTCCGTGCCACCTACGATTCGATGCTGCTGTCGCCGCCGCTGATCTGGACCAGGGAGCAGGTCGACGAGCTGTTCGAGAAGGCCTGGAAGTCCCTGGACGAGACCGCCGCGGCGCTGTAGTGCAGCCGGTCGGCATTGCCGCTACTCTTGGTTCGATATCTGGGACTTCAGGTCCACACATCCACGACTGGGCCCGGAAGGGCGAGGGAACACACATGAAACTGCGAATGCTGGCGCTGTCCGTCGTCGTCTCCATGCTGGTCGCCTGCGGTGGCGGGTCCGACAAGGCCGCACCGGGCGCCAAGCCCGATGCCAAGGCCGACGGCAAGGGCGGCGAGCGCGTCGTGAACATGTACAACTGGTCGGACTACATCGCCGAGGACACGATCCCGAACTTCACCAAGCAGACCGGGATCAAGGTCGTCTACGACGTCATGGACGCCAACGAGACCCTCGAAGCCAAGGTCATGCAGGGCAATACCGGCTACGACATCGTGGTGCCCTCGCTGCAGTTCCTGGCCCGCCAGATCAAGGCCGATGTCTACCAGCCGATCGATCGCGCCAAGCTGCCGAACTACAAGAACCTCGATCCGGAACTGATGGCGATCATCGCCAAGAACGATCCCGACAACAAATATGGCGTGCCCTACCTCTACGGCTTCACCGGCATCGGCTACAACGTCGCCAAGGTCAAGGCCGCGCTGGGCGACGTCCCCGTCGACAGCTGGGACCTGGTCTTCAAGCCCGAGCTGGCCTCGAAGCTGAAGGGCTGCGGCATCATGGCCCTCGACACCCCGACCGAGCTGGTGCCGATCGCGCTGAACTACATCGGCGAAGATCCGAACTCGCAGGATCCGGCGGTGATCGCCAAGGCCGCACCGCTGCTGAAGGTGCTGAACGCCAACATCCGCAACTTCCATTCCTCCGAATACGTCAACGCGCTCGCCGCCGGCGACGCCTGCGTGGTGGTCGGCTGGTCGGGCGACGTCTTCCAGGCCCGCGACCGCGCCGAGGAAGCCGGCAGCGCCGAGGTCGGCTTCGTCATCCCGAAGGAAGGCGCGCCGATCTTCTTCGACATGATGGCGATCCCGAAGGACGCGAAGAACGTCGACGACGCCTACGTGTTCATGAACCACCTGCTCGAACCGAAGGTGATGGCCGGCATCTCCAACTACGTCTCCTACGCCAATGTGGTGAAGGACAGCGAGCCGCTGATCGACGAGGCCGTGCGCAAGAACCCGGGCGTGTACCCCGACGCCGAGATGATGAAGAAGGTCTTCCCGCTCGAACCGCTGACCCCGGCGATGAGCCGCCAGTACGCCGACATGTGGTCGGCGATGAAGAGCGGCAAGTAAGCATCGCGCCGCCGGCGGGGCCGCGTGCCCCGCCGGTTTCCACAGCAGTCCACGCGGAGCGGGCATGACGGACATCGCGACCCCCACGGCGCAGGCCGCACAGGCGGCCAACGGCGCCAGGAACGACAAGCTGGGCAACGAGCACTACCTGCGCATCGAACACGTGCGCAAGGAGTACGACGGTGTGGTCGCGGTCGACGATGTCGACTTCTCGATCCGCAAGGGCGAGATCTTCGCGCTGCTGGGTGGTTCCGGCTGCGGCAAGTCGACCCTGCTGCGCTGCATGGCCGGGTTCGAGAAGCCGACCCGCGGCCGCGTGCTGCTCGACGGCCAGGACATCACGCCGCTGCCGCCGTACGAGCGGCCGGTGAACATGATGTTCCAGAGCTATGCCCTGTTCCCGCACATGACGGTCGCGCAGAACATCGCCTTCGGTCTGAAGCAGGACGGCCTGCCCAAGCCGCAGGTCGACCAGCGCGTTGACGAGATGCTGAAGCTGGTGCAGATGGAGAAATACGCCAAGCGCAAGCCGCACCAGCTGTCCGGCGGCCAGCAGCAGCGCGTGGCGCTCGCGCGGTCGCTGGCGAAGAATCCGAAGCTGCTCCTGCTCGACGAGCCGATGGGCGCGCTCGACAAGAAGCTGCGTTCGCGCATGCAGCTGGAGCTGGTCAACATCATCGAACGCCTGGGCGTGACCTGCGTGATGGTCACCCACGACCAGGAAGAGGCGATGACCATGGCCCACCGCATCGCGGTGATGGACACCGGCTGGATCCGCCAGATCGGCACGCCCGACGAGATCTACGAGCAGCCCAGCTGCCGCTTCACCGCCGAGTTCATCGGCTCGGTGAACCTGTTCGACGGGCGCATCCAGGACGACCATCCCGACTACGTCACCATCGCATCGCCGATGCTCGAGCACCTGCTGTACATCGGTCACGGCATCACCGGCTTCGAAGGGCAGGAAGTCTCGCTGGCCCTGCGCCCGGAGAAGATCGAGGTGAGCAAGGAGGAGCCGGCGCAACCGCACAACAAGGCGCGCGGCACGATCGAGGACATCGCCTATTTCGGCAGCCATTCGGTCTACCACGTGCGCCTGCCGACCGGTGCCAAGGTGATGGCGAATTTCGCCAACACCCAGCGCTGGGCCTCGGAACGCTTCACCTGGAACGACCCGGTGTGGCTGTCCTGGGACGACAACGACGGCGTGGTGCTGACCTCATGAACGCCATCGCCCGACGCCTGATCAAAGCCCTGACGCCCGGGCCGCGCTGGTTCGTGATCGCGCCACCGTATGTGTGGATGCTGATCTTCTTCGCCATTCCCTTCCTGATCCTGCTGCAGATCTCGTTCGCGAAACCGCTCATCGCGTCGCCGCCGTACAGCGACCTGTTCAGCACGGCCGGCGGCGAGATCAACCTCACGCTCAACCTCAACAACTACACCGCGCTGTTCGCCGACAGCAAGTACGCCGGCGCCTACCTCAGCTCGCTGAAGATCGCCGGCATCTCGACCCTGCTGTGCCTGCTTGTCGGCTATCCCATCGCCTATGCGGTGTCCCGCCTGTCGCCGGCGGTGCGCAACGTCGCGCTGATGCTGGTGATCCTGCCTTCGTGGACCTCGTTCCTGATCCGCATCTACGCTTGGGTCGGCCTGCTCAAGGACAACGGCTTCATCAACAAGGCGCTGATGTCGATCGGGCTGATCGACGAGCCGCTCAAGATCCTCTACACCCCGATCGCGGTCTACATCGGCATCGTCTATGCGTACCTGCCGTTCATGGTGCTGCCGCTGTACGCGAACCTGATCAAGCACGACCAGCGCCTGCTCGAAGCCGCGTACGACCTCGGCGCGAAACCGGTCAAGGCCTTCTTCCAGGTCACGGTGCCGCTGTCGTTCGCCGGCATCGTCGCCGGCTGCATGCTGGTCTTCATCCCGGCGGTGGGCGAGTTCGTGATTCCCGAGCTGCTCGGCGGGCCCTCGACCAAGATGATCGGCAAGGTGCTCTGGGAGGAATACTTCACCGCCAACGACTGGCCGCGCGCCTCGGCGATCGCCATCGTCATGCTGATGCTGCTGGTGATCCCGATCACCATCTTCCATCGCTACCAGTCGCGCCAGCTCGAAGCGAGGCTGTCATGAGTGCCGCCTCGCGTCGCGCGGAGCTGATCTCGTTCCGCAGCCTGGTGCTGCTGCTGGGCTTCCTGTTCCTCTACGTGCCGATGTTCAGCCTGATCGTGTTCTCGTTCAACGAGTCGCGCATGGTCACGGTCTGGTCCGGCTTCTCGGTGAAGTGGTACGGCGAGCTGTTCCAGGACCAGTTGATGCTGGACGCGGCCTGGATGTCGCTGAAGATCGCGTTCTACACCGCCTGCGCCTCGGTCGTGTTCGGCACGATGGCGGCGCTGGTCATGACCCGCATGCGCGCGTTCCGGGGCAAGACCCTGTTCGGCAGCCTGATCACCGCGCCGCTGGTCATGCCCGAAGTGATTACCGGCGTCTCGATCCTGATGATGTTCGTCGCCGTCGGCGACATGCTCGGCACGCCGATCCAGCGCGGCCTGAGCACGGTCTGGATCGCGCACGTCACCTTCACCGTCGCCTTCGTCACCGTGGTCATCTCCTCGCGCCTGCAGGACCTGGACCGCTCGCTGGAAGAGGCCGCGATGGACCTCGGCGCCAACCGGCTGAAGGTGTTCTTCCTGATCACCCTGCCGATCATCGCGCCGTCGCTGGTCGCCGGCTGGCTGCTGGCGTTCACGCTGTCGCTGGACGATCTGGTGATCTCGGCCTTCACCAACGGCCCCGGCTCGACCACGCTGCCGCAGAAGGTGTTCTCGTCGGTGCGCATGGGCCTGAGCCCGAAGATCAATGCGCTGGCCAGCCTGCTGATCCTCGCCGTGTCCACGGCCGGCTTCATCGCCTGGTGGTTCATGGCCCGCGAAGAGAAGCGCCGCCAGCGCGACATGCAGCTCGCGATGCAGAAAGGAGACTGATTCGTGACCGTCGAACTGATCCATCCCTGGACCGGGGAAGTCGACTATCGCTACGACTACGTCGGCGAAGCCGAGGTCGAGCGCGTGCTGGCCGCCGCTGCGGAGGCCGCGCCGGGTTGGGCGGCGCGTGCGCTGGACGAGCGCGGTGCGCTGCTGCGCGCGGTCGCAACCGTGCTGCGCGCCCGCAAGGACGAGATCGCTGCCACGATGTCGGCCGACATGGGCAAGCTGCGCCGCGAGGCGCAGGCCGAGATCGAGAAGTCCGCCTCGGCCTGCGAGTACTACGCCGACCATGCCATCGACTACCTGCGTGACGGCGCCATCGCCACCGAGGCGCAGCGCAGCTACGTGACCTACGAGCCGCTGGGTTGCGTGTTCGCGGTGATGCCCTGGAATTTCCCGATCTGGCAGGTGTTCCGCTTCCTGGCGCCGGGCCTGATGGCCGGGAATGTCGCGGTGCTCAAGCACGCGACCAATGTGCCGCGCTGCGCCGATGCCATCGCCGACGTGCTGCGCGAGGCCGGCGTGCCCGAGGGCGTGTTCGGCGTGCTGCACATCGACAACCGCATGACCGAGCGCGTCATCGCCGACCGCCGCGTGAAGGCGGTGACCTTGACCGGCAGCGAGCGCGCCGGCAGCGCCGTCGCGTCCGCAGCGGGCAAGCACCTGAAGAAATGCGTGATGGAGCTGGGCGGCAGCGACCCGTTCGTCGTGCTGGACGATGCCGACCTGGACGTGACGATTCCCGCCGCCATCGCATCGCGTTTCGGCAATGCGGGGCAGACCTGCATCGCCGCGAAGCGCTTCATCGTCACACCGGGCACCGCGGACGCCTTTGTCGCACGCTTCGTCGAGGCCGCATCGAAGCTCGCCGTGGGCGATCCGATGGTCGAGTCGACCACGCTCGCGCCGATGGCGCGCGGCGATCTGCGCGACGAGATCCACGCCCAGGTCCTGCGCAGCATCGAGGCCGGCGCGACCCTGCGGCTCGGCGGCACGCCGGGGCAGGGGGCGTCGCACTATCCAGCGACGATCCTCGATCATGTCGTGCCCGGCATGCCGGCCTACAGCGAAGAACTGTTCGGTCCGGCTGCGTCGATCCTGCGCGCGAAGGACGAGGACGATGCGGTCCGGATCGCAAACGACACCGACTTCGGCCTCGGCGCCAGCGTCTGGACTACCGACAAGGTGCGCGGCGAAGCCGTGGCCCGTCGCCTGCAGGCCGGCGCCACCTTCGTCAACGCCATCGTCCGCAGCGACGTGCGCCTGCCGTTCGGCGGCACCAAGACCTCCGGCTTCGGCCGCGAACTCGCCGAGCACGGCATCCACGAGTTCATGAACATCAAGACGGTGTATGTGGCCTAGCCTCAGGATGTCTGCTGGGAGCGACGCAAGTCGCGATGCTTGACCGGGCTCGCGACGTGCGTCGTTCCCACAACGGCTGACGAAGGTTTTTTGCTACCCGCGCTAGAATCACGCATCTCCCTCGAAGACGAGAAGGCACGATGCGCATCCTCATCGCCACGTTGCTCGCGCTCGGCGTGCTGTCGGCCGGCTCGCCGGCCCTGGCCAGCTCCGACATGGGCTGCGAACCGCGCCTCGTGCCGGTCTCGGCCTCCTTCTCGGATTGCGCGAGCAGCGCGCTGCTCGCGCCGGGCAACGACACCCGGGTCAATCTCGCCTGGCTGATGATGGATGCGCATGGCGGTCGGCGCCCGCCCGCTGCGCAGCCGACCGATCCCGCGCAGCGGCCCATGCCGTCGGTGCCGTTCGGCTGGATGGACTTGCGTCTTCGATTCCTGCCGCCGAAGGACGACGACACCGGCGTCTGGTCGAGCGGCGAGGGCACCACCTGCGTCAGCAACGCGCAGGGCGAGAAGGATTTCCTCGATGCATTGCAGGCGGAACGCAAGCTCGCCGGCAACGAACGCGAGGCGCTCGCCGCCTCGCGCAAGGCCATGGCCTGCCCGCTGGGCGAAGGCGCCTCGACATCGGGCGAACCCTCGGTGTCGTCCGATGCCGGTCGTGCCTTCGCCGACTACCTGCGAGCGACCGCCGCGTTCTACGCCGGCAACCACGATCCCGTGCCGTTCCAGACCCTCTCCACAAGCAAGCAGCCGTGGGTGCGCGAAGCCTCGCGCTACATGGTCGGTCGGGCCTGGGCCTTGGTCGGCCAGACCAGCGGTTTCGGCACCTATGGCGAACTCGAGCACGAACGCATGGACAAGGCCGCGCTGGCGAAGGCCCGGTCCGCACTCGAGGCCTACCTCAAGGCCTATCCGAAGGGGCGCTACGCCGCGTCCGCGCATGGCCTGATCCGCCGCGTGCACTGGCTGGCCGGCGATACCGACGCGCTCGCCGCCGCCTACGGCTGGCAGATCGACCAGCAGGACGCTTCGCTGCGCAATGCGGACGAGATCGACCTCGCTCAGGAGATCGACGCCAAGCTGGCGACGGACGCCTATCTCTCGAAGGGCGCGCATCCGGTGCTGGTGGCGGTCGAGGTGCTGCGTCGCATGCGCAAGACCGGCGACGACGACAGCGGCCGCATCACGCGCAAGGACATCGAAGCCCTGCGCCCACGCTTCAAGGGACGCGAGGTCCTGCACGGTTACCTGCTCGCGGCGCATGCGTACTTCGTCGACAGCGCGCCGCACCGCGTGCTCGAACTGATTCCGGCCGAGACGCCGTCGCGTCCCATGGACACGGTCGCGTTCAGCCGCCAGACCCTCCGTGCGCTCGCGCTCGATGCGCTGAAGGACAAGGACGCGCGCGCTGCGCTCACCGCGCTGTTCCCGCAGGCGCAGGGTGTCTACCAGCGGCAGACGCTGGAGCTGGCGCTGGCGATGCACGACGAACGCAACGGCGACATCGCCCGTGTCTTCGCAGCGGACAGCCTGGTCCTGGATCCCGCGCTGCGAGAACAGTTGCTGATCCATGTCGCAGGCCCGGATCTGCTGCGCGCCCGCGCCGACGATCCGAAGGCCTCGAAGCGCGAGCGCGCCCTGGCGCTGTACGTGCTGCTCTACAAGCAGCTGACCCGCGGGCGGTATTCGGAATTCCTCAAGGACCTGAAGCGCCTGCCATCGAAGATCGACACCGCGTCGGGCAGTTACGACAAGCTCGGCGAGCTGACCGCGCTGTCCGATTTCCGCTGGCAGGGCACGCGCGAAGGCTATGCCTGCCCGTCCCTGCAGCAGATCGCGACCACGCTGGCCGCCGATCCCAAGGCGCGCAAGGCCAGCCTGTGCCTCGGCGATTTCCTGCGCCTCAATGGCTACGACCGCGTCGAGACCTGGTCTTTCGCCGTGCGAGGCGATGAACTCGGCGGCACGCCGGGGCAGTTCCCGGGCCGCTTCCTGCCGCGCCAGGGCATCTACCAGGCGATCATCGACGATGCCGCCGCGCCGGCGGAGGAGCGCGCCTATGCGCTGTTCCGCGCGGTGAACTGCTACGCGCCGGCCGGCTACAACGACTGCGGCGGCGAGGATGTGCCGGTGGCGACCCGCAAGGCCTGGTTCAACCAGCTCAAAGCGCGTTACCCGCAGTCCACCTGGGCGCAACAGCTCCGCTACTACTGGTGAGGCGATGCGTCGTCTGCTCGCGCGGCTGCTCCTCTCGCTCTGCGGCCTGATCGCCGCGACGGCGGACGCAACCGACCGCGTCGATGCCGCGCAGCACGAGGCCTTCTGGCTGTGGGCGGGCGTGAAGCCTCAGCCGGTGCTCGACCGGGCGAAGACGGTCTACGTGCTGCACAGTGAGATCAAGTCGGTCCCGAGCGTGCGCCTGGTGGCGCAGCGCCCGGCGACGCCGCGCATCCGCCACGCCGATGTGTGGATCGTCTATCGCGTCGAGACCCTGCGCTGGACGCCGCAGGTCCATGCGCAGGTGCTGGCGCAGGTCGAGCGCTGGCGTGCGGCCGGCAACCGCTTGGTCGGCGTGCAGATCGACTTCGATGCGCGTACCCGGCATCTCGACGAATACGCGGTCTTCCTGCGCGACCTGCGCAGGCGCCTGCCAACGCGTTACAAGCTCGGCATCACCGGGCTGCTGGACTGGAGCGCGAACGGCGATCCCGAAGGCCTGCGCGCGCTGGAAGGCGTGGTCGACGAGATCGTGCTGCAGATCTACCAGGGGCGCCGGGTGATTCCGGGCTATGCGCGCTACCTGCAGCGACTGGATCGCCTGAACGTGCCGTTCCGGATCGGCCTGCTGCAGGGTGGCGAATGGACGCCGCCGCCCTCCCTGGCGGCGCATCCGAAGTTCCGGGGATATGTGGTGTTTCTGGTCAACCCGCGCTGACACGCTGCGCGCCGACATCCCGGTCCGGAAAGCGGCTCGCATACGCGGCCAGCAGCTCCTGCGCGATCGATGCGCCGGCCAGCGCGGTGATGTCCGCGTGGTCGAAGGGCGGCGAGACTTCGACCACATCCATGCCGACGATCTGCAGCCCGGCGAGGCCGCGCACCAGCCGCAGCGCGGTGTGGGTGTCGAAGCCACCGACCACCGGCGTGCCGGTGCCGGGCGCGAAGGCCGGATCCAGGAAGTCGATGTCGAAGCTGACATAGCACTTGCGATCGCCGACGCGCGCGCGGATCTCGGCGATGCAGGCCTCGATGCCGTGCGCATGCAGCCAGCGCGCGTCCAGCACGCGGAAGCCGTGGGTGTCGGGATTGAGCGTGCGCATGCCGACCTGGATCGACGTCGCCGGGTCGACGATGCCGTTGCGCGCGGCATGCCAGAACATCGTGCCATGGTCGATCCGTGCATCGCGGTCTTCCCAGGTGTCGCTGTGCGCGTCGAAATGGATCAGCGACAGCGGCCCGTGGCGTTCGTGCAGCGCCTGCAGGATGGGGTAGGTGATGAAATGGTCGCCGCCCAGCGCCAGCGCGGTGACGCCGGCATCGGCGAAGGCGCGGAACGCGTCGCGCAGCGCATCCGGCACGCGCTCGGGGCGGCCGTGGTCGAAGAACACATCGCCCCAGTCGATCACGTTCAATCGCTCGCAGGGATCGAAGTCCCACGCATAGGGCGCGCACCAGGCCAGCGAGGCCGACATCATGCGGATCGCGCGCGGCCCGAGCCGCGTGCCCGGGCGGTTCGTGGTCGCCAGGTCGAAGGGCACGCCGACCACGGCGACATCCACGCCGGCCAGGTCCTTGGTGTACCTGCGGCGCAGGAAGCTCAGCGCACCGGAGTAGGTCGGCTCGGCCTGGGTGCTATAGGGCGAAATGCGGGTGAACGCCTGGTCGACTGCGTTCGGATCGACGGCGGTGGCGGGTGTCGCGGGAGCGGGTGTCTCAGGAGCTTGCGTGTGGGTCATGGCATCACCGGAGCAAAGTCGCGCGTCGTTCGCCGGGACGTGCGATACCGGTGTCGGGTCAGTGCGCTGGCACCTGTGTCATCCAGCGGCGGACAAGACCCGGAACGATGTTGCCGGCGGCACCCCGCAGCAGGGTGTAACCGGCGGGGCGACGCTCGACATCGAGCGCGCACAGCACCTTTTCCGCGTGCCAGCGTGCCTTCTTGACCAGCGAGGCGACCGGAAACACCGTCAGCGAGGTGCCGACGACCAGGACCTTTGCCGCAGTCCTGATCTCGGCGACGGCTTGGTCCATGCGTTCGACAGGTTCGCCGAACCAGACGATGTCCGGCCGCAACTGGGTGCCGTCTTCGCACAGGTCGCCGAGGGCGATCGGTGCGGCGCCGATATGCCTGCGCAGTTTGCGCGGAGACGTTCCCCGCGCCCACGCCAGTTCTCCGTGCAGATGGATCACCTGCGTCGAACCCGCGCGCTCGTGCAGGTCGTCGATGTTCTGCGTGAGCACGACGACGTTGTAGTGCTGCTCCAGCTCGGCGAGCGCCAGGTGGGCAGGATTGGGTTGCGCCTCGGCGGCCGCAGTCCGGCGCTCGTTGTAGAAATCGAGGACGAGCTGCGGATCGCGGGCCCAGCCTGCGGGCGTCGCCACGTCGTGGATGGCGTGCTGGTGCCACAGGCCGCCATTGTCGCGGAACGTCGGAATGCCGCTTTCGGCGCTGATCCCGGCGCCGGAGAGCACGACGATCTTGTTGGGCTCGATCGCGGCCTTCATGCGGCCTCGTCGAGCCAGCGCCGCACCAGCTGCGGCACGTGCGCAGTCGCGGTGCCCTGCAGCATCGCGTAGCCGGCCGGGACTTCGTCGAGTTCGAGCGCGCAGACCGCCTTTTCGGCGTCTGCGTGCGCATACATCGTGAGCGAGGCGGCGGGGTAGACGGTCAGCGAGGTGCCGACGACCAGCACCTTGCCGGCGTCGACCATGTCTTCCTCGGCGAGGCCCATCGCTTCGACCGCTTCGCCGAACCAGACGATGTCCGGGCGCAACTGCGTGCCGTCCTCGCACAGGTCGCCCATGCGGATCGGTGCGGCGCCGATGTGGCGACGCAGACGACGCGGGGAGGTGCCGCGTGCCCACATCAGTTCGCCGTGCAGATGGATCACGTTCGTCGAACCTGCGCGTTCGTGCAGGTCGTCGACGTTCTGGGTGATGACGACGACCTCGTACTTCGATTCGAGTTCGGCCAGTGCGCGGTGCGCCGCGTTCGGCTGTGCCTGTGCCGCGAGCGCGCGGCGTTCGTTGTAGAACTCCAGCACCAGGTCCGGATGCGCGCGCCAGCCTTCCGGACTCGCGAGCTGGCGCCAGTCGAGGTTGCGCCACAGGCCGTTGGCGTCGCGGAACGTCGGCAGACCGCTTTCGGCGCTGATGCCGGAGCCGGAGAGGATGACGATCTTGTGCGGGTTGATGGCGAGGGTCATGAGGAGCGAGAGCTGCAGGCGAACGTGATTTCTATGACGGGTCGAGGTGATTCGGGTGCGTTGTATTGATGTCCCGATCATGTTTTGTCGGGACATGCGGCATCAGCTGGCCGTCGCCGGCCGGGTGGAAATTTCCGCCGGCATCGGGAATTCTTTGAATGAATTTGGCGACTATTCCCGGCGTCACGGGATTCAACTGGAAACGATCGCGAATCTGCCCTGGCTCGCAGCTTATCAATTCAGGAAAGAAGTAAAAGGGGTCATCGAAACGGATTTCATGGACGATGGCCCAAGGCGTTGTTTCCGGCATCCGCCAGATGCGCAGTTGCAGGATACCCGGTGATTCGGTCACGGCTCGCCAGAGATAGCTCTGCCCGCCGACCATGATCTTCCGCACCTTCTTCTTCATGTCTACTTCGACCAGAGGTCGCTCTACTTCATCGTCGGCATCACGAATTCCGCGTGATGCGTCTCCGGCCAACGCGCAGTGATCGTCTTCAATCGCGTGTAAAAGCGCACGCCGTCTGGCCCATGGACGTGCAGCGGGCCGAAGATCGAGCGCTTCCAGCCGCCGAAACTGTGGAAGGCCATCGGGACCGGGATCGGCACGTTAACGCCGACCATGCCGGCCTGCACGCGATGCGCGAACTCGCGCGCGGCGCCGCCGTCGCGGGTGAAGATCGCGGTGCCGTTGCCGTATTCGTGTTCGTTCACCAGGCGCAATGCGGTGTCGAAATCCGGCACGCGGACCACGCACAGCACCGGGCCGAAGATCTCCTCGCGGTAGATCGTCATCTCCGGCGTGACGCGATCGAACAGGCAGCCGCCGAGGAAGAAGCCGTCGCCGTGGCCATCGACCGCATGGCCGCGGCCATCGACGACCAGCGTCGCGCCCTCGGCCACGCCGGCATCGACATAGCTGCGCACCTTGTCGCGATGCGCGCCGGTGACCAGCGGGCCCATTTCGGGATCGAGATAGCCGGGGCCGATCTTCAGTGCCGCGACCTTGGGCGCGAGCTTCGCGACCAGCGCATCGGCGGTGGCATCGCCGACGCACACGGCCACGGAGATCGCCATGCAGCGCTCGCCTGCCGAGCCGTAGCCGGCGCCGAGCAGCGCCGAGACCGCGCCGTCGAGGTCGGCGTCGGGCAGCACGACCATGTGGTTCTTCGCGCCGCCCAGGGCCTGCACGCGCTTGCCGTTGGCGCTGCCGCGCGCATAGATGTACTCGGCGATCGGCGTGGAGCCGACGAAGCTGATCGCCTGCACGCGCGGCTCGTCGAGCAGCGCGTCGACCGCGACCTTGTCGCCGTGGACGACGTTGAACACGCCGTCGGGCAGGCCGGCCTGCTTCAGCAGGTCGGCCATGAAGTTGGCCGCCGAGGGATCGCGCTCGGAGGGCTTGAGCACGAAGGTGTTGCCGCAGGCGATGGCGACCGGGAACATCCACAGCGGCACCATCGCCGGGAAATTGAACGGGGTGATGCCGGCGACCACGCCCAGCGGCGCGTACTCGGTCCACGAATCCACGTCGCGGCCGACGTTCATCGAGTGCTCGCCCTTCACGAGGTGCGGAATGCCGCAGGCGAACTCGACCACTTCCAGGCCGCGCGTCACTTCGCCGCGCGCATCGGACAGGACCTTGCCGTGTTCGGAGGTGATGATCGCCGCGAGATCGCCTGCGTTGCGTTCGAGGAGTTCCTTGAAACGGAACATCACCCGTGCGCGATTGAGTGGCGTGGTCGCGGCCCAGCCCGGAAACGCGGCCTGCGCGGCATCGACCGCCGTGCGCACGTCATCGACGGAGGCCAGCGCGACGCGTCTGGTGACCGCTCCGGTCGCGGGGTCAAAGACGTCGGCGTGGCGATCCGGAGAGTCGACGGCGATACCGCCGATGTGATGCTTGATGAGGCTCATAAGTGTGCGCTCGATGAGAGTAGTCATCGCACTGTCGATCAATGATGCATTTCCAGCAGCACGATCGCAGTACCGTCTTCCATCTCCCACCGCGAGCCAACATAGGCGTACCCGAGAGGGTAGTCATCGAGAAGGAACCCACGCGGACATGCCGCGTGGTGTTCCACCTCTTCGATCCAAAGCCGCTTTGCTTGGCGCGCATCGACCCATTCAAGGGACTGTCCGATGCGCGCTATCGCAACGTCGCAGGTCATCGAGATCATCAGGGCACGCAATTCATCGATTGCGAGCGATGTGATCCGCGTGGCTGCGATGTCCTGATCCGCTCGCCAGAGACTGGCGAGCGGCATGCAGTTGATGCGGCGTTGTACCGTCAACCCAGCGCCTTCGCCGCCGGCACGTACTCGTAGCCCAGGTCGTCGGCGACGGCCTTGTACGTGATCTTGCCGGCGTGGACGTTCAGGCCGTTCAGCAGGTGCTCGTCGTCCAGCATCGCCTTCTTCGGACCCTTGTTCGCCAGCTGCACCGCGAAGGGCAGGGTGGCGTTGGTCAGGGCGAAGGTGGAGGTGCGGGCGACGCCGCCGGGCATGTTGGCGACGCAGTAGTGGATGATGCCGTCGACCTCGTAGGTCGGGTTCTGGTGGGTGGTGGCCTTCGAGGTCTCGAAGCAGCCGCCCTGGTCGATCGCGACGTCCACCAGCACCGAGCCCGGGCGCATCAGCTTGAGCTGGTCGCGCGAGACCAGCTTCGGCGCGGCGGCACCGGGGATCAGCACGGCGCCGATGACCAGGTCGGTCTCGGGCAGGCGCTCCTCGATGGCGTCGTGGGTCGAGTAGATGGTGGTCAGCTGGTGGCCGTAGAGTTCGTCGAGATACTTCAGGCGGTCCAGCGAGCGGTCGAGGATGGTGACGTGGGCGTTCATGCCCATGGCCATGCGCGCGGCGTTGATGCCGACCACGCCGCCGCCGATCACCAGCACTTCGGCCGGCTTCACGCCGGGCACGCCGCCGAGCAGCACGCCCGAACCGCCCTGGGCCTTTTCCAGCGCGTGCGCGCCGGCCTGGATCGACATGCGCCCGGCCACTTCCGACATCGGCGCCAGCAGCGGCAGGCCGCCCTTGCGGTCGGTGACGGTCTCGTAGGCGATCGCGGTGCAGCCGGACTTGACGAGGCCGGCGGTCTGCTCCGGATCGGGAGCGAGGTGCAGGTAGGTGTAGAGCAGCTGGCCTTCGCGCAGCATCGCGTATTCGACCGGCTGTGGCTCCTTCACCTTGATGATCATCTCGGCGCGGCGGAAGATTTCCTCCGCGGTGTCGACGATCTCCGCGCCGGCTTTCTCGTACATCTCGTTGGTGAGGCCGATGGCCTTGCCGCCGTCGCGCTGGACCATGACCTTGTGGCCATTGCGCGCCAGTTCGCGGGCGCCGGCCGGGGTCAGGCCGATGCGATATTCGTGGTTCTTGATTTCCTTGGGGACGCCGATCAGCATGGCTGAGTACCGAATAGAGTAGGGAAGAGGGACTACGTGAACGAGACGCCCGCGCGCCGGCCGCTTGCGGGCGCGCGCATTAGGCCGTTTCGGCGATCACATGCGCAAGTGTCCGGAAAATTCTATCGATATGCTCCTCGGTCAGGATCAGCGGCGGCGACAGCGCGATCACGTCGCCGGTGACCCGGATCAGCAGGTTCTCCTCGTGGAAGCAGCGGGTGAACACGTCGTAGGCCCGGGTGCCCGGGGCACCGGGGCGCGGCGCCAGTTCGATCGCGCCGATCAGGCCGATGTTGCGGATGTCGATCACGTTGGGCAGGCCGCGCAGGCCGTGGATGGCGTCGGCCCAGCGGTCCTCCAGGGTGATGGCCTGCTCGAACAGCCCTTCCTCGGCATAGGTGTCCAGCGTGGCGAGGGCCGCCGCGCAGGCCAGCGGATGGCCCGAGTAGGTGTAGCCGTGGAACAGCTCGATCATGTTGCCCGGGCCGTGCATGAAGGCGTCGTGGATGGCGTCGGACACGAACACCGCGCCCATCGGCACGCAGCCGTTGGTCAGCCCCTTGGCGGTGGTGATCATGTCCGGCATCACGTCGAAACGCTGGGCGGCGAAGGCCTTGCCGACGCGGCCGAAACCGGTGATCACCTCGTCGAAGATCAGCAGGATCCCGTGTTTGTCGCAGATCTCGCGCAGGCGCTTGAGATAGCCCTTCGGCGGCAGGACCACGCCGGCCGAACCGGCGACCGGCTCGACGATGACGGCGGCGATCGTGCTGGCATCGTGGAGCAGGACCAGCCGTTCCAGGTCGTCGGCCAGCTCCGCGCCGTGTTCCGGCAGGCCGCGGCTGAAGGCGTTGCGCTGCAGGTCCAGGGTATGGCGCAGGTGGTCCACGCCCGGCAGCAGGCTGCCGAAGAACTTGCGGTTGTTGGGCAGGCCGCCGACCGAGATGCCGCCGAAGCCGACGCCGTGGTAGCCCTTTTCGCGGCCGATCAGCCGCGTGCGCTGGCCTTCGCCGCGTGCGCGGTGGTAGGCGAGAGCGATCTTCAGCGCGGTGTCGACCGATTCCGAGCCGGAATTGGTGAAGAAGACATGGTTGAGGTGGTCGGGGGCGATCGCGGACAGGCGTTCGGCCAGGGTGAAGGGCAGCGGATGGCCCATCTGGAAGGTCGGGGCGAAATCGAGCGTGGAGATCTGCTGCTGCACGGCCTGGACGATGCGCGGCCGGGCGTGGCCGGCGTTGCAGCACCACAGGCCGCCGGTGCCGTCGAGGACTTCGCGGCCGTCGACCGTGCGGTAGAACATGCCCGAGGCGCTGGCCATCAGGCGCGGCGCAGACTTGAACTGGCGGTTGGCCGAGAACGGCATCCAGAACGCGCCCATGGCCTCCGGGGCGCGGGTCGCTTCGCGGCTGTAGTGCGCGGTGTAATCCGGGTGGGTCTGCGGATCGTCGTGCATGCGGTCTCCGATGCGGTCGTACGTGCTGGCGCCGCGCCAGCCCGATGCCGCCAAGCTTAGCGCGTTGAAAAAACTTTACAACCGTCGCTTGATTGTGCACAAATGCTGCACGGCATTATCGATGTAAAGTATCTGCATCATCAGAGTCGCTGGGGTTCCATGGATATCGGTGCGCGTCTTCAGCTGGTCCGCAAGAGCAAGGGTTTGAGCCAGCGCGAGCTGGCCAAGCGCGTCGGGGTCACCAACAGCACGATCTCCCTGATCGAGCAGAACAAGGTCAGTCCGTCGGTCAGCTCGCTGAAGAAGGTGCTGGATGGCATCCCGATCTCGATGGCCGATTTCTTCACCATGGACATCGAGGCCGACCCGGCCGATACGCCCTTCTACACGACGGAAGAGCAGCCGGACGTCGGCAACAACGATATCCATTATTTCCTTGTCGGCCATCGCCGCCCGCAGCGGCAGATGTGCGTGCTGCGCGAAGTGATGCTGCCCGGCAGCGACACCGGCGAAGTCATGATCACCCACGAGGGCGAGGAAGGCGGCGTCGTGCTGTCCGGCCAGGTCGAGATCACCGTCGGCGACCAGGTCCGCGTGCTCGGCCCGGGCGAGGCCTACTACTTCGAATGCCGCATCCCGCACCGCTTCCGCAATGTCGGCGATACCGACGTGATGATCGTGAGCGCCAGCACCCCGCCGACCTTCTGACGGTCCGTCCCGGAGACACCCCCTTGAACGCACCCCGCACCCTCGAAGGCTGGCAGGCGCTCGCCGCCGGCCTGACGTTCCGTACCCAGGCCTTCATCGATGGCCGCTTCGTCGACGCCGCCAGCGGCAAGGCCTTCGACTGTATCAGCCCGATCGACGGGCGCGTGCTGGGCCGGGTGGCCGAGTGCGAAGCCGAGGACATCGAGCGCGCGGTCGCGGCGGCGCGGCGCAGTTTCGAGGCCGGCCGCTGGGCGAACGCGAAGCCTGCGTATCGGAAGAAGATTCTCATAAAGTTCGCGCAACTCATTGAACAGAATGGCGATGAGCTCGCGCTGCTCGAATCGCTGGACATGGGCAAGCCGGTGTCCGACGCCCGCGCCGTGGACGTCGCCGCGACCATCCGCTGCATGGCCTGGACCGGCGAGGCACTGGACAAGGTCTACGGCGAAGTGGCCGCGACCGGTCCGGACGAGCTGGGCCTGATCACCCGCGAACCGCTGGGCGTGGTCGGCGCGATCGTGCCCTGGAACTTCCCGATGCTGATGGCGACCTGGAAGATCGCACCGGCGCTGGCGACCGGCAATTCGGTGGTGCTCAAGCCGTCCGAGAAGTCGCCGCTGACCGCGATCCGCCTGGCCGAACTGGCCATGGAAGCCGGTATCCCGGCCGGGGTGCTCAACGTGGTGCCGGGCTTCGGCAAGGGTGCGGGTGAGCCGCTGGCCCTGCACATGGACGTCGACGGCCTCGTGTTCACCGGGTCGACCGCCGTGGGCAAGCACCTGCTGCAGTGCGCCGGGCGCTCGAACATGAAGCGCGCGTACATGGAATGCGGCGGCAAGAGCCCGAACATCGTCTTCGCCGATGCGCCGGACCTGGCGCAGGCAGCGAAGGCCGCCGCCGGCGGCATCTTCTACAACCAGGGCGAGGTCTGCACCGCCGCATCGCGCCTGCTGGTCGAGCGTTCGATCAAGGACGACTTCGTCGCCGCCGTGGTCGAGGCCGGCAAGGCCATGCGCCCGCGCCATCCGCTCGATCCCGGTGCGCCGATGGGCGCGATGGTCGACGAAGGCCAGACCGCGCGCGTCCTCGACTACATCGCCAAGGGGCGCGCCGAGGGCGGGCGCGTGCTGCTCGGCGGCGAGCGCGCGGACGTGGTCGCCGGTGGCTGCTACATCGAACCGACGGTGTTCGACGGCGTCGAGCACGGCCACACCATCGCCCGCGAGGAAATCTTCGGCCCGGTGCTGTCGGTGATCGCCTTCGACGACGAGGCCGACGCCCTGCGCATGGCCAACGACACCGAGTACGGCCTCGCCGCGGGCGTGTGGACCCGCGACATCGGTCGCGCGCATCGGGTCGCGCGCAAGCTCCGCGCCGGCAGCGTGTGGGTGAATTACTGGGACGGCGGCGACATGACCGCGCCCTTCGGCGGCTACAAGCAGTCCGGCAATGGCCGCGACAAGTCGCTGCACGCCTTCGAGAAGTACACCGAGGTCAAGGCGACCTGGATCAACCTCGCGACCTGAGGAATTTGCTGATCGGTGCCCCCACCCCGACCCTCCCCCGCATGCGGGGGAGGGAGAAGAGCGGTGGCTCAAGTGTTTGGCTTCTACCCGCGCGGTGCCGTTGCTGACAATCGAACGCGGGGCGGTTTTGCTCCCTCCCCCGCGAGCGGGGGAGGGCTGGGGTGGGGGGCTGTGCCTCGCCCTCAGCGCGCGACTTCCTCGCGCAGCTCGTCGAGCGTGGTCTGCAGGTGCGCGGTGAGCTTGGCTTCCACGGTCGCCGCGTCGCGCGCGAGCCAGGCGTCGAGGATGTCGCGGTGTTCGCGATCGGCGCGTTCGTTGCGGCCTGCCGGTTCGAGATGCTTGCGCACGTAGCGTTCGGCGACCAGGTGCAGGCGCTCGACCATGTGCGCGGTCTGCTTGCGCAGCGGGTTCTGCACCAGCGCGAGGTGGAAGTTGCGGTTGTAGCGCACCGCGTTCTCGGGATCGTCGCGGAGCATCGCTTCCAGGCCGCTGAGCGCGGAGATCGCGGTCTCGCGGCGGGCGTCGTCGGCGACCAGGCAGGCGGCGCCGGCGGCTTCGGGTTCGAGTTTCAGGCGGAGGAAGAACACATCCTCCGCCTCTTCGGGGGTCAGCGCGGAGACGGTGAAGCCGCGGTTCGGATGCGAACTGAGCAGGCCCTGCTGTTCGAGGCGGGTCAGCGCCTCGCGCAGCGGGATCTTGCTGATGCCCAGTTCATCGGCCAAGGCGTCCTGGCGGATCGGCGTCATCGGCGCGAGCTCGGTGGAGAGAATGCGCTCGCGGATGATTTCGAAAGCCTGTTCGGACAGCGTCTTGGCGGCAATGACCATGGCGGTGGAGCTACCCCGGGTGTTGGTAAGTGGTGCGAAGTGAGGTGTAGAAGGCCCGGGCGGCCCGCCCCTGTTCCCGGGGGCCATGGCTGGAAGCGCCTTCACCGCCGAAGGGTGCGTGGTAATCCACGCCTGCCGTCGGCAGGTTGACCATCAGCATACCCGCACGCGCCTCCCGTTTGAACGCTTCGGCGTGCCGGAGCGAAGAAGTACACAGGCCTGCGGAGAGCCCGTAGCGGCTGTCGTTGAGCGTTTCAAGCGCATGTTCGAAGTCGCGCACGCGGAACAACCCGGCCACCGGGCCGAAGATTTCCTCGCGCGCGATCAGGCTGCGACTGTCCAGATCGTCGAACAGCATCGGCGGAACGTGGCAATCGTCGTCCTGCGACAGCGTTCCGCCGATGGCCAGCGCCGCGCCTTCGGCACGCACCGCCTCGACCTGCGCGGCGACGCGCTGTTTCTGGCGGGGGTTCGCGAGCGGGCCGATGTCGGTGGCCGCGTCGCGCGGGTCGCCGATGCGCAAGGTCTGCAGTTTCTGGCGTACCGCGCCGATGAAGCGCCCGGCGATGGCGTCCTCGACGATGATCCGCGACGTGGCGGTGCAGCGTTGGCCGGCGGCGAAGTAGGCGCCGTTGACCGCGCAGTCCACGGCGATGTCGAGGTTGGCGTCGGCCAGCACGATCAGGCCATTCACGCCGCCCATCTCCAGCTGCATGCGGCCGTTGCGCGCCGCCACCGCCTGGCGCACGCGGGCGCCGGTGGTTTCCGATCCTGTGAACGACACCGCCTCGATGCCGGCGTGCGATGCGATCGCGGCGCCCGCAGTGGCTGCACCCAGCACCATGTTGACGCTGCCGGCGGGCAGGCCGGCGACGGCGATGTGGCTCATCAGCCGCGCGGCGGTGGCCGAGGAGACTTCCGATGGTTTCCAGACCACAGCGTTGCCGAAGGCCAGCGCAGGCGCGATCTTCCACGCCGGGATCGCGATCGGGAAATTCCAGGGCGTGATCAGGCCGACCGTACCGACCGGCGTGTGCATGACTTCGACCATCGCGCCGTTGCGCGTGGAGTCGTATCGCTCGCCGACGATGCGCAGGGCCTCGCCCGCGAAGAAGTCGAAGATCCGCGCGGCGCGCATCGTCTCCATGCGTGCGTCGCGCAGGGTCTTGCCGGTCTCGCGGGCGATGAGCAGCGCCATCGGTTCGAGGTCGGCGACGAGCGCGCGGGCGATGCGGGCGAGGGCATCCGCACGGGCTTCGATGCCGCCGCCGGCGAGGGTGCGCTGCGCCGCACGCGCGGCCTCGACGGCCGCATCGACATCCCCGGCGCCGCCATCGGGCAGCTGCACGCACAGGTCGTCCGGCGCATGCGGGTTGCGCTGTTCCAGCGCGACGGGGGCATCGACGTCGCGGCCGGCGATGTGGTGGGCGAGGGGCAGGACTTCGGTCATGGTCTGGTCGTTGCTGGAGTGAGGTTGGGGAACTTCGAGCTGGATCTGGCGCAGCCGCGAACCCATCCCCACCCAAACCCTCCCCTTGAAGGGGAGGGCTTCAAAGCGCGTCGTTTCGCATCTTCGCTTTGCGAGGATTCTTCAAGGCTTTGCGCTTGTCTCCCTCCCCTTCAAGGGGAGGGCCGAGGTGGGGATGGGTTGGATCCTTTCTGTCGCGTGACTGGAACTGGCTTGTCGGAGGAACAGAGGATCAGACCACCACGAACCCGGCCGGGAACGGTTCGTCGTCGTCGATCCAGAGGCGGTTGAAGCCGGTGGTGAAGGCGCTGCCTTCGATCGAGGGCACGATCGCCGGGAATTCGCCCAGCGTCGTGGCGGCTTCGACGCGGCCGATGAAGCGGCTGCGGATGTAGCTTTCATGCACGTAGGTGTCGCCGACCGACAGCCGGCCGCGCGCGGCCAGCTGCGCCATCCGCGCCGAGGTGCCGGTGCCGCAGGGGCTGCGATCGATCGCGCGTTCGCCGTAGAACACCGCATTGCGACCATCGGCATCGGGTGCCGACGGCGCATCGGCCCAGAGCACGTGGCTGACGCCGCGGATGGTCGGATCCAGCGGATGCACCGGTTCCACTCGCTCGCGGACAATGCTGCGGATCGTGCGGCTCAGTTCGATGATGCGCGCAGCCCCGAGCGCGTCCAGGCCGGCGTAGGCGCCCTGCGGTTCGACGATGGCGTAGTAGTTGCCGCCGTAGGCCACATCGAGGGTGAGGTCGCCGAAGCCCGGGACCTCGATGACGAGGTCCCGGATCGCCAGATAGCTCGGCACGTTGCGGATCTTCACCGAACGGACGCGGCCGGCGTCCACCGTGTAGTCGATCCGTATCGTGCCGGCCGGCACTTCGACGATGAGCTGGCCGGGCGTTTTCGGCACGATGTGCCCGTGTTCCAGACCGAAGGTGACCAGACCGATGGTGCCGTGCCCGCACATCGGCAGGCACCCGCTGGTCTCGATGAACAGGATGCCGACATCGGCCTCCGGCGACTGCGGCGGGTAGAAGAACCCGCCGGACATCATGTCGTGGCCGCGCGGCTCGAACATCAGGCCGGTGCGGATCCAGTCGTATTCGGCGAGGAACTGCTGGCGCCGTTCGCTCATGCTGCCGGGTCGCAGCGACGGTTTGCCTTCGACCACCAGGCGCACCGGGTTGCCGGCGGTGTGGCCGTCGATGCACTCGAAGACGTGGCGCTTCCCGCTGTCGACGAGCGAGAGTGCACCGAGGCCTGCTGCTGCGATGTCACCATCCATGCGGATGTCTCCGTTCAGAGACCGAGAGAGGGCCGCGCCGCTTCTGCGGCTTCGACCAGGCGGATCACTTCGGCGCGACGCTCGCCCTGCAGCGGCATGCGCGGCATGCGCACGCGCTCGGAGCCGCGGCCCATCACCGCTTCGGCGAGCTTGATCGACTGCACCAGGTCGTGTTCCGCGTCGAGGTGCAGCAGCGGCATGAACCAGCGGTAGATCCTGAGCGCCGTCGCGAGGTCGCCACGCTGCACCGCGTCCCACAGCGCGATCGATTCGCGCGGGAACACATTGGTCAGGCCCGACACCCAGCCGCGTGCGCCGAGGACCAGGCCTTCCAGCGCCACGTCGTCGAGGCCGGCGAAGAGCACGTAGCGGTCGCCGCAGATGTTGTAGAGATCGGTGAAGCGGCGCGGGTCGGGCGCGCTTTCCTTCACCGCGACGATGTTCGGCACGTCGGCGAGATTCGCGAGCGTGCGCGCGCCGATGCTCACGCGATAGGCCGGCGGGTTGTTGTAGAGCATCACCGGCAGCGAGGTGCTGGCGGCGACGGCGCGGAAATGCGCTTCCAGTTCGTGCTCGGCCGGGACGTAGACCATCGCCGGCAGCACCATCAGACCGGTGGCGCCGGCCTTCTCGGCGGCTTCGGCGAAGGCGCAGGCGCGCGGCGTGGTCAGTTCCGACACCCCGGCGATCACCGGGATCCGTCCGCCCGCGGCTTCGGCGGCCGAGGCGATCACGGCCAGCTTCTCCTCGCGTTCCAGCGAATTGTTCTCGCCCACCGTGCCGATCACGATCATCCCGTGGACGCCATCGCGGACCAGCGCGTCCTGGACGCGTCGGGTCGCCGGGATGTCCACCGCCAGGGTTTCGTCGAACTGCGTGGTGGCGGCAGGAATGACGCCGTGCCAGGGGCAGGGAAGCACTTGCATGTCGATCTCCGAAGGTATGTATATCGTATACTAAATGACATTCAGGCTTCGGGGCAATGGCATGGCGGCAGTGACGGGAGGGCCGGACGGGGCCGGTGAACGCGGCTTGCACGAGGATGCGGGGCGCGTGGTCGTCGTCGGTGGCGGCGTGGTTGGACTGGCCTGTGCCCTGCGGCTTCGGCTGGCCGGGGTGGATTGCCTGGTCATCGATCCGATGCGCGACGGCGAAGCGGCGTCCTGGGGCAATGCCGGCCACATCGCGATCGAACAGGTCGCGCCGCTGGCCTCCTGGGGCACGGTCCGTTCGCTGCCGCGTCGCTGGTTCGGTCGCGGCGGGCCGGTGGACGTGCCGCGCCCCTGGGCGATCGCACCCTGGCTGAGGCGCTTCCTCCGTGCCTGCTCGCCTGCACGGCATGCCGCAGGCCAGCAGGCGCTGCGCGGCCTGCTCGCCGAGGCCATGCCCGCCTGGCGTCGACTGCTGCAGGACATCGGCCGCCCCGGCCTGCTCCGCGAGTCGGGGCATTGCGTGGTCTGGGAAACCGCCGACGGCGAGCGTCGCGGCCGGGCCGCGTGGCTGCACGGCGATATCGGCGAGGCCCGCGCGACCCCGCTGACGGACAAGGCCCTGGCCATGCTGCAGGCCCGGCTGGATCCGCCCCTGCGCGCCGGCCTGCATTTCGAGGGCAGCGCCCAGGTGGCCGACACCGGGCAGCTGATGCGCGACCTGCGCGCGGCCTTGCTCGACCGGGGCGGGCAGTGGCTGCGCGCGAAAGTCGCCAGGCTGGCGCATGCCGACGGGCATGCCGCGATCCTGCTCGACGATGGCCGCAGGATCGAGGCGGATCGCATCCTGATCGCCGCCGGCCCCGGCTCGAAGCGGCTGATGGCGGACCTCGACGAGCACGCCCCGCTGATCGAGGAACGCGGCTACCACCTGCAATGGCGCGACCACGACTGGCCGGATCGGCCGCCGGTGGTGTTCGAGGACCGCTCGGTGATCCTGACCCGCTTCGACGGCGGCCTGCGCCTGGCCGGTTTCGTCGAATTCGTGCCGCCGGGCATGCCGCCGGACGTGCGCAAATGGCAGCGCTTGCGCGCGCACGCCCTCGCGCTGGGGTTGCCGGTGCGCGGCGAGCCCGAGGCCTGGTGCGGTGCCCGGCCGACCCTGCCGGACTACCTGCCAGCGATCGGCCGCAGCCGCACCGCCGGCAACGTCTGCTATGCCTTCGGCCACCAGCACCTCGGCCTGACCCTCGCGGCCGCGACGGCAGACCGCGTCCTGGCGCTGTTCCGCGACCCCGGGGACACCTCGCCCGTTGCGCCCTACGGCCTGCAGCGTTTCGCCGACTGAGCCGCGAATGGCGCTATCCTTGCGCCATGTCGCCGCTCGCCATGCTGCTCCGCGTCCTGCTCTGCCTCGCGCTGATCCTCAATGGGGCGGTGCCGATGGTGCATGCGGCGATGGACCGGGCGCCTGCGCATGCGATGCCGGCCATGGACCACGCATCGGCCATGGCCATGAAGAATGCGGATGCCGGGCACGCTGCCGAGACCGGCGGCTGCCATGACGCTGCGCCTGCCGACCCTGCGCCAGTGGTCGAAGCGCCCCAGCCTGCTTCCGCCGACGAAGGCGATTGCTGCGACGACGAGAGCGACTGCCGCAGCGCCTGTGCCCAGCACTGTGCCGTGTCGATGCCCGGCATCGCGCGCCTGCATCTGACCCTGGCCCCCGCCGCCGGCCCGCTGCCGATCACGGTGGCCGCGCAGCCCGACCCGCGCCTGCGCGATCGCATCCGACCTCCCATCGCCTGATTCCCCAGCAAACGCCACGACCCTCGCGTCGATCGATCGACGCGCCATCGTCATTGCTCCGGAGTCTTCCATGTCCTTCGATCCGTCCGGCCCCGGGCCGGTTCTTCCGCGCCGCCGCTTCGTGCAGGGGCTGGCGCTCGGCGGCGTCGCCGCCGGTCTCGGCCTGCACGCCCGCCCGCTCTGGGCCCTGAAATCCCCCGGCCAGCCGGAAATCCTCTCCGGCACCGAATTCGACCTCGTCATCGGCGAAACGCCGGTCAACATCACCGGCCGCACCCGGCCCGGCGTCACCGTCAACGGCCTGCTGCCGGCACCGGTGCTGCGCTGGCGCGAGGGCGACACGGTCAACGTCCGCGTCACCAACGCGCTGCCGCGCGGCTCCGTGCACGGCACCGACACCTCGATCCACTGGCACGGCATCCTGCTGCCGGCCGACATGGACGGCGTGCCGGGCATGAGTTTCGACGGCATCGCGCCGGGCGAGACCTGGCACTACCGCTTCACCCTGCGCCAGGGCGGCACCTACTGGTACCACAGCCACTCCGGCTTCCAGGAGCAGGCGGGCCTGTACGGCGCGCTGATCGTCGATCCGGCCGAGCCCGAGCCCTTCGCCTACGACCGCGACTACGTGGTGATCCTGTCGGACTGGACCGACATGGCCCCGGCCGCGCTGTTCCGTCGCATGAAGAAGATGGCGATGCACGACAACACCTACCAGCGCACCGTCACCGATTTCCTGCGCGACGCCAAGCGCGATGGCCTGAAGGCCACGCTGGCCGACCGCCGCGCCTGGGGCACGATGCGGATGACGCCGACTGATCTGTCGGACGTGAATGCGCACACCTACACCTACCTGATGAACGGCACGACCTCGCTGGGCAACTGGACCGGGCTGTTCCGCAGCGGCGAGAAGATCCGCCTGCGCTTCATCAACGCCGGGGCGATGACCTATTTCGACGTGCGCATCCCGGGCCTGAAGCTGCGAGTCGTCGCGGCGGACGGCCAGTATGTGCATCCGGTGAGCGTCGACGAATTCCGCATCGCGCCGGCCGAGACCTACGACATCATCGTCGAGCCGAGCGGGCAGGACGCCTTCACCATCTTCGCCCAGGACATGGGCCGCACCGGCTACGTCAGCGGCACGCTGGCGGTGCGCGAAGGCCTGCGTGCGCCGGTGCCGGATGTCGATCCGCGCCCGCTGCTCACCATGGACGACATGGGTCACGGCGGCATGGGTCACGGTGGCATGGACCACTCGGCGCATGGCGGCGGCAAGCCTGCCGCGGCACCGTCGAAACTCATGGAGGGCGGCTGCGGCGCGCACATGGGCCATGCAGGCATGAACCACGGCAGCGGCGGCATGCAGGCGCATCCCGAGAGCGAGCGCGGCAACCCGCTGGTCGACATGCAGACGATGATGCCGGTGCCGAAGCTCGACGACCCGGGCATCGGCCTGCGCGACAACGGCCGCGACGTGCTGCGCTACGCGATGCTGCGCAGCCTGTTCGAGGATCCCGATGGTCGCGAACCCGGGCGCACGATCGAACTGCACCTGACCGGGCACATGGAGAAGTTCGCCTGGAGCTTCGATGGGATGAAGTTCGACGATGCCGAGCCGCTGCGCCTGAACTACGGCGAGCGCATGCGCATCACCCTGGTCAACGACACGATGATGACGCACCCGATCCACCTGCATGGCCTGTGGAGCGACCTGGAAGACGAGCAGGGCGAATTCCTGGTGCGCAAGCACACCGTCGACATGCCGCCGGGCAGCAAGCGCAGCTATCGCGTACGCGCCGATGCGCTGGGCCGCTGGGCCTATCACTGCCACCTGCTGTACCACATGGAGTCGGGCATGATGCGCGAAGTGCGGGTGGTCGAATGAAGCGCATCACCGCACCCACCATGACGCGTCCGTCAGCGAAGCTCGGTGCGCTCGCGCTTGCCATGCTGCCGTTCGTGCCGCTGCACGACGTCCTGGCGCAGTCCCACGACGCCCACGACCGGCACGGACACGGCCATCAGGCGCACCAGGCCCCTGCGGCGAAACCCGCTGCGCCCTCGAAGACGCCTGCGCCGGCCGCTGCTGATCGCACGGCGAGCGATCATTCGACGATGGATCATTCGGGCATGGACCACTCGAAGATGGATCATTCCCAGATGGACCACTCGACCATGGATCACTCGACCATGGACCATTCGAAAATGGACCACTCGGGCATGGATCACTCGACCATGGACCATTCGAAAATGGACCACTCGGGCATGGATCACTCGACGATGGATCATTCGAAGATGGGACATGCGCAGCCCGGCGCATCGCAGCCGAAGACGCCCATTCCGCCGATCACCGATGCCGATCGCGCGGCGGCGAACCGCCCCCTGCATCACACGATGTCGCACGGCAGCAGCCTCCACCAGTTCTACCGGCTCGACCGGCTCGAAACCTGGGACGCCGACCACGGCACCGGATTGCACTGGGAAGCGGAGGCCTGGATCGGCACCGACACCGATCGTCTCTGGTTGCGCAGTGCGGGCGAGCGCGAGGACGGCGGCACGCATGCCGCGGATCTCGAAGTGCTCTACGGTCGCAGCATCTCGGCCTGGTGGGACGTGGTGGCGGGCGTGCGCCACGACTTCAAGCCGGGCGACAGCCGCAGCTTCGCCGCGGTCGGCGTGATGGGGCTGGCGCCGCAGAAATTCGAGGTCGAAGCCACGTTCTATGCGGGCGAGGGCGGGCAGACCGCGTTCGTCGTCGAAGCCGAACGCGAACTGCTGCTCACCAACCGACTCGTGCTGCAGCCGGTCGTGGAAGCCGAGTTCCATGGCAAGACCGAGCGTGAGCGCGGCATCGGCAGTGGCCTGGGCAGCATCGAGGCTGGCCTGCGCCTGCGCTACGAGATCACCCGCCGCTTCGCGCCGTATGTCGGCATCGTCCACGAGCGCAGCTTCGGCAGGACCGCCGACCTGCAGCGCGAGGAAGGCGAGGGCACCGAGGAAACGAAAGCCGTGATCGGCGTGCGCGTCTGGTTCTGATGCGGGCACGGCAATGGCCACGACACGCGATCACGACATGCGATCACGAATCAGGAAACACACATCGATGAGGACACGAAGGATGAAGACAACCACGACACTGCTGGCGCTTCTCGGCCTGGTGCCCGTGCTGGCGCTGGCCCAGGCGGCACCGCAGAAGCCCGTCGCGCCCGCGAAACCCGGCGGCCTGATCGCCGCGCTGCCGACGATGGTGGTCTACAAGACCCCGTCCTGCGGCTGCTGCAAGGTCTGGATCAAGCACATGGAGCAGGCGGGCTTCAAGGTACAGACGCGCGACCTGACCGACCTCGGCCCGGTCAAGGAACGCCTGGGCGTGCCCTACGGCAAGGGCTCCTGCCACACGGCGGAGGTCGGCGGCTATTTCGTCGAGGGCCATGTGCCCGCCGTCGACGTGAAGCGCATGCTCGCCGAGAAGCCTGCGGCGCGCGGCCTGACCGTGCCGGGCATGCCGCTGGGTTCGCCGGGCATGGAAGTGCCCGACGGCACGGTGGAACCCTATGCCGTGGAACTGGTCGGGCGCGACGGCAAGACCCGCGTCTTCAGCCGTCACGGCAAGTGAGCGGATGACTTCCGGATGACCGGCCGGGCGCGATGCCCGGCCGGTCGGGTCACGTCGCCGATGCGATGGTCTTGTGGCGCGGCAGCGCGAGCGAGATGAGCGCTGCCGCAGCGACGAACGCGGCCGAGATCGCGAGGCAGGCGCCGATGCCTGCGGCCTGGAAGACCCAGCCCGACAGCACCGTGCCGATCAGCCGGCCCAGCGCGTTGGCCATGTAGTAGAAGCCGACGTCCAGCGACACGCCGTCCTCGCTGGCGTAGCTGACGATCAGGTAGCTGTGCAGCGAGGAGTTGATCGCGAACAGCACGCCGAACGCGACCAGTCCCGCCACCAGCACGGTCTGCGCGTCCTGCCCGCGCGCCAGCAGCAGCGCCATCGCGGCGGGGATTGCGGTGAGTCCCATCGCCCACAGGCAGGCGACCCGGCCATCCGGCGGCGTGCCCTTGCGACGACCGGTGAAATACGGCGCAAGCGACTGCACGATGCCGTAGCCGATGATCCACGCGGCCATGAAACCGCCGATCCGCCAGAAATCCCAGCCCAGCGTCGTCGACAGGAAGACGGGCAGGGCGACGACGAACCACACGTCTCGCGCGCCGAACAGGAACAGTCGCGCTGCGGAGAGCAGGTTGATCGCCCGGCTCTTGGACAGGATCTCGCGGAATTTCGGCTTGGCCTGGGCCTTGCCGAGATCGCGCTTGAGCAGGACCATGCTCGCCAGCCACACCAGCAGCAGCGCGCCGGCCATGATCGCCACCGCCTGCGTGAAGCCCACTGCCGTCAGCAGCGCGCCGCCGAGGAAGAAGCCGATGCCCTTGAGCGCGTTCTTCGAGCCGGTCAGCGCCGCCACCCAGCGGAACAGCGTGCCTTGCCGATCGCCGGGTACGAGCAGCTTGATGCTGCTCTTGGCGCTCATCTTGTTGAGATCCTTGGCCATGCCCGACAGCGCCTGCGCCGACATCACCCAGGGCACGGTCAGCCACGCGGCGGGCACGACCAGCATCGACAGCGCGACGACTTGCATCGCCAGCCCGATGTTCATGGTCCGGTTGAGCCCGATCCGCGCCCCCAGCCAGCCGCCGATGAGGTTGGTGACGACGCCGAAGATCTCGTAGAACAGGAACAGCAGCGCCACCTGCAGCGGGCTGTAGCCGAGCGAGTGGAAGTGCAGCACCACCAGCATGCGCAGCGCGCCGTCGGTCAGGGTGAAGGCCCAGTAGTTGCCGGTGATCAGCAGGTACTGGCGGACATCGGGCGACAGGCGCGACAGCATGCTCATCGCCTGGCCTCAGCCTGCCTTGCCGACGAAGCGCACCAGTTCGGCGGTGCGGTTCACGTAACCCCACTCGTTGTCGTACCAGGCGTAGATCTTCACCTGCGTCCCGTTCACCACCATCGTCGACAGCGCATCGACGATGCTCGAGCGCGGATCGGTGCGGTAGTCCATCGACACCAGCGGGCGCGACTCGTAGCCGAGGATGCCGGCCAGTTCGCCTTCGGCGGCGGCGCGCAGCAGGGCGTTGACTTCATCGACGCTGGTCGCGCGCTCGACCTCGAACACGCAGTCGGTCAGCGAGGCATTGGTCAGCGGCACGCGCACCGCATGGCCATCGAGGCGTCCTTTCAGCTCGGGGAAGATCTCGGCGATCGCGGTGGCCGAACCGGTGGAGGTCGGGATCAGGCTGCTGCCGCAGGCACGGGCCCGGCGCAGGTCCTTGTGCGGCGCATCCACGATCACCTGGGTGTTGGTCAGGCTGTGGATCGTGGTCAGGCTGCCGTGGCGGATGCCGATGCCTTCGTGGATCACCTTCACCACCGGCGCCAGGCAGTTGGTGGTGCACGAGGCCGCCGAGACGATCCGGTGCTGCGCGGGATCGAAGCGGGTGTGGTTCACGCCCATCACGATGTCGAGCGCGCCGGCGGACTTCACCGGCGCCGTCACCACCACGCGCTTCACGCCTTGGTCCAGGTAGGGCTGCAGCACGTCGGGCTTGCGGAACTTGCCGGAGGCTTCGATGACGACATCGCAGCCGGACCAGTCGGTGGCGGTGATGTCCTTGTTGCGCGTCACCGGGATGCGCACGCCGTCGATCACGATGGCGTCGCCGTCGGTGCCGACGTCGCGGCCCCAGCGGCCGTGCACGGTATCGAACATCAGCAGGTGGGCGAGGGTGGCCGGGTCTCCGGCCGGGTCGTTGATGTGGACGAAGGACAGTGCGGGGTCGCCCCATGCGGTGCGCAGGGTGAGGCGTCCCATGCGGCCGAAGCCGTTGATGCCGACACGAAGGGTCATGGACTCGGGTCTGTTGAAGGAAGGGAAAGGGGAGGTCGTCGGTCAGGCCGTGTGGCCGATCCGGTTGACCTGCTGTTCGAGGGCGAGGCGATCCAGTGCCTCCGGTTTCAGCGCCAGCAGCAGCGAAATCCTGTGCTGCAGCTGCTGGCGTGCATGGACGAAGGCGCGGTGCATCTGCTCGGGCGTCCCGGAGACGGCGACGGGATCCTCGATACTCCAGTGCGCCGTGACGGGATGACCCGGCCAGGCCGGGCAGGTTTCGCCGGCGGCCTTGTCGCAGACGGTGATGATCAGATCCATCCCGGGCGCACCGGGTGCGGCGAACTCGTCCCAGGACTTGCAGCGCAGTCCGTCGGTCGGCACGTCCGCGTCCCGCAGGGCCTGCAGGGCGAAGGGATGCACGTCGCCGCGCGGATGGCTGCCTGCACTGAAGGCATGGAAGCGGTCCTTTCCGAGCGAGTTGGCGAGGGCTTCGGCCATGATGCTGCGGGCCGAATTGCCGGTGCACACGAACAGGAGGCGGTAGCGACGGGCCATGGCGAGGTTCCGGGCGGGTTGAAGGGTCAGGCGTGCGATGCCGCAGGCGAGGTCATGCCACTCATGCGCACGATGCCTTGCCCGCGCAGGGATCCATCACGGCGTCGCCACCGGGCAGGCAGGCATCCGCCTGCCCGCCGCAGCAGTTGTGGGTGAGGAAGGCGATGAGCTCGGTCATCCGACCGAAATCCGCGCGGTAGCAGATGAAGCGCCCGCGCGGCTCGCCCTGGATCAGGCCGACCGAGGCCAGTTCCTTCAGGTGGAAGGAGAGGGTGGCGCCGGGCAGCGACAGGGCGTCGGCGATGTCGCCGGCCATGCGGCCGGCCGGGCCGGCTTCGACCAGCAGGCGGAACACGGACAGCCGGGTGGACTGTCCGAGGGCCGCCAGCGCGAGGGTTGCGTCTTTGATTTCCATGTTTCCAGAATAATCAAACATGGGTACCCTAACAATCCTTCATGACAGCCAGGTGACGCATGACCGATCCCATCGATGCCTGCATGGCCGGCGCGGCTTCCTCGGGCACTGCCGGCCGCGAAGGCCTGGCCTGGCTCGCCAGCGAACGCCTCAACGCCGAGTGCTTCTGCATGGGCCTGGACCGCGAGGCCCTGCGTGCGGCCATCCACGCCCGGGCCGGCGATGACGGGTTGCCTGCTCTGCTGGAGGAACGCTGCCCGTACGTCTTCGCGTCGCGGCCGGTGTTCGTGTCCCCGGCGCAGCGCGCGAGGATGTTCGCGCTCGTCGAAGCGATCGAGTCGGTGATCGCCCTGCCGGCGTACCAGGAGATGGCGCTGGCCCGTGCGCCGGCCATTGCCCGGCATCGCCCCGGCGCAAGGGGCGTCTTCTTCGGCTACGACTTCCACGTCACGTCGACGGCCCTCGGCCTCATCGAGATCAACACGAATGCCGGTGGCGCCATGCTCAACGCCTTGCTGGCCCGGGCGCAGCGTGCCTGCTGTCCGCCGATCGAGCGCCTGTTCGAGTCGGTGTTCCCGCTGATGGCGACCGCCGATGCGTTCGAGGCAAGAATTGCGGCGATGTTCCGCAGCGAATGGACGCTGGCCGGACGGAAGGAGCCGCTGCGCACCATCGCCATCGTCGACGAACAGCCGCAGTCGCAGTACCTGTATCCGGAATTCCTGCTGTTCAGGCAGCTGTTCGAGGCGAACGGCTGGACGACCGTGATCGCCGATCCCGCCGAGCTGAGCCTGCGCGACGGCCGGCTGCATTGCGGCGAGCAGGTCATCGACCTGGTCTACAACCGTCTGACGGATTTCTACCTGGAAGCGGAGGCCGGCGCTGCGCTGCGCGAAGCCTGGCTGCAGGACGCGGCCGTGATCACGCCGCATCCGCACGCGCACGCGCTGTACGCCGACAAGCGCAACCTCGCGGTGCTGTCCGATCCGGTGCAACTGCAGCAACTGGGCGTGCCCGCCAGCACGCAGGCGGTCCTGCTGGCCGGCATCCCGCGGACCGAGATCGTCGACCCCGCCAATGCCGAGCGCCTCTGGGCCGAGCGCAAGCGACTGTTCTTCAAACCGTTCGCCGGCTACGGCAGCCGGGCCGCCTACCGGGGCGACAAGATCACCCAGCGCGTCTGGCAGGAGATCCTCGCTGGCGGCTACATCGCCCAGGCCCTGGTCGCACCTGGCGAACGCACGCTCTCCGCAGGCGAAACGCCGCAGGCCCTCAAGTTCGACCTTCGCAGTTACGTCTACGAAGGCCGGTCGCAGTGGCTGGCCGCGCGGCTGTACCAGGGCCAGACCACGAACTTCCGGACGCCCGGTGGCGGCTTCGCGCCGGTGTACGAGGTCCCCGAGGGCTGCATGGACACGATGCTCGAAACATCGCTGCAGCGCCTGGCGGAGTAGCGGATGCCTGCGCTCAGTTGCGCAGCACGGACTTCGCCAGCGTCTCCAGTCGCGGCATGTCGCGCAGGTAGACGTCGCGCTGCTTCACTTCGATGGTGCCGTCGTTGCTCATGCGGCGCAGGATGCGGCTGACCGTTTCCGGGGCGAGGTGCAGGTAGTTGGCGATGTCGGCGCGGGCCATCGTCAGCGTGAACCGGTGCGGCGAGAAGCCGCGCGAGGCGTAGCGGCGCGAGAGCATCACCAGGAAGGCGGCCATGCGTTCGTCGGCGGTGAAATCGCCGGAGAGCAGGGCGGCCTTGCCGATGTCCTGGCTGAGCAGTCGGAACAGGTGCTGCTGCAGGCCGGGCATGCGCGTCGCCAGCATCGACAGCTGCGGGAACGAGAACACGCAGAGCGTGACGGTATCGAGCGCGACCGCGTTGCACGGGTAGCGCGCGCTGTGGATCGCGTTCAGGCCGATGACTTCGCCCGGCAGGTGGAACCCCAGGACCTGCTCGTTGCCCTGTGCGTCGATGATGTAGGTCTTCACCGTGCCGGCGCGGACGGCGGCGATGGCGTTGAATTCGTCGCCCTCGCGGAACAGGTGCTCCCGTGCGTTGAACGGACCGGTGTGCTCGACCAGCACGTGCAGGTCGGCGAGGTGGCGCTTGTCGTAGCCCTCGGACAGGCAGGCCTGCGAGAAGGCGCAGGTGCTGCAGAAGCGGAGCGCGTCGCCATCGTCCGCCGCGGCGGGATTGGGGACGAGGCGGCGGCCGTTGGGGAGCAGGGTGGACATCGGTTCAGCCGGGCACGCGCATGGGAATGGCCGAAGCGTATGCGGAAGCGGGCGGGCTGTCGAACGCCGCCGCCACCACGCGGGCGCCCAGCCGCGCGATCCGGCCGAGGACGATGCCGCCGTCCCGCCAGGCGAGCAGCCCCGCCTCGAACAGCGGCGCGAGTGCATCCAGCGGTTCGGCGAAGTAGATCGCGAAGTCGATGCCGTGGCGCTCTTCGAGATGGGGCACGTCGATCCTGCCCTGGCAGAGCAGGTCCTGCAGCACATCGGCGCGCACCCGGTCGTCGTCGTCGAGTTGCACGCCCTGGTGCACGGCATGCGCGCCCCGGTCGATGGCGGCCTCCCAGTCGCGTACCTGCAGGTGGTTGCGTGCGTGGCAGCCGCCGATCTGGCTGATCGCGCCGACGCCGAAGCCGACCAGGTCGGTGTCGCCGTGCGGGCCATAGCCCATGGCGTCGCGGTGGAGGTGCTGGTGGCGCTGGGCGTGGACCAGGGCGTCGGTGGCGTGCGCGAACACGTCCAGGCCGACGTGCAGGTAGCCGGCGGCTTCCAGGACATCGGCGGCGGCGAGCAGCATGCGCGCCCGCTGGGGGGCATCGGGATGTCCCGGGCCCGGCGTCGATTGTTCGCCCGGCTGGGCGCAGTCGCGAAGGCCGATGCGATCGGGGCAGGCGCGCACCGCTGCTTCGACCATCGCGACGAATGCGGCGATCGGCTGGCCGGGCAGGCCATAGGGCAGTTCGAGCCGCACGTTGCCGAAGCCGGCCTCGCGGCTGTGTTCGACCACCGCCTGCAGTTCCGAGGCCAGGCCGGTGCCGGCGGCGGCGAGCCCGCCGGGACGACTGCCCACGCCGTAGCCGATGCGGTTGAAGCCGGCATCCGCCCAGGCCGCGAGTGTCCTGCGATCGGCGTGGCCCGGCTCGATGGTCATCGCCACATCGGTGGCGTGGCGCGGGGGAACGTGGAAATGGCGGCCGAGGCTGTCGAGCAGCTCGGCGACCTGGGCAGGCTCGAACCAGCGCGCCATGCCCGGCGCGAGGCTGACCTGGACCACGTCGCGGTCGCGGTCGAACAAGGCCCCGACCAGGCCGATCTCGCGGATCAGCCGCTCGAGGTAGGCGGATGCGCGCGCGCCGTCGTCGGCGCCGTGCGTTGCCGGCTCGCCGCAGAAGCGCGCCCGATACGCCGCCGGCACGTCGAAATGCAGCGACAGGCGCGCCGGGATCGGGTCGCCGTTGCTCAGGCGCACGGCTTCGACGAACTCGGCGTCGCCGAAGCGGCGGAATTCGCGCGGCGGCGGATACAGCGCGAAGCGGCCGGCCGAACGTTCGAGCAGCGCGGCCAGCGCGGCGACCGGGTCGGAGGGAGCGGGCAGGGGAGGCGAGGGCATCACGGCGACCTGCGGACGAGGGCGAGGGTCAGGGGCGTATCGCGGTCACGGCACCGCGTGGAAGAAGTCGACCACGCCCGACGAGAGGTCGTAATCGGCACCGACGATCGAAAGTCCTTGTTCATGGCACATCCTGTCGAGATAGGTCGAATCCGCGCGCAGCCGCGCAGTGGTGTAGCGGACGTTGGCGCGCACCGCCTCGCGCGCCCTGTGGCCCGAGGCATCGTCGTCGCCGTGGTCGTGGCCATGCGCATGGGCGATGTCGTCCAGCGCGGGCATGATCCGGTCGACGATCGCGTGCAGCGCCGGCGAGACGTCCTGCGGATGGTCGACGGCTTCGAGCGTCGACTGGATCGCGCCGCAGTTGCTGTGGCCGAGCACGACCACCAGACGGATGCCGAAGCGCGCGACCGCGAACTCGACGCTGCCGATCTGCGAGGGCGCGGCGATGTTGCCGGCGACGCGGATCACGAACAGGTCGCCGAGCCCCTGGTCGAAGACGAACTCGGCCGGGGCGCGCGAATCGGAACAGCCGAGGATCGCCGCGAACGGCCGCTGCGCGCGGGCATGGTCCTCGCGTCGCGCATGGCTGAGCAGCGCCTCGAGGCTGACCACATGGTCGACGAAGCGGCGGTTGCCTTCGCGCAGCCGCGCCAGGGCCTGTCCTGCATCGAGCTGCGGACCCTGCATGGCTCAGCCTTTCGCCGTCGCGGCGGGCGATGCCTGCGGCACGGGCTGCGCGCCGGGCTGGGGCAGGGGGTGCGGCATGATCTCCGGCAGGTCGGTATCGCGCACCAGCTGCGGATGACGTGCGACGTCCATGCGCCTGATCGCGAAGTGCATCCATGCCAGCGCGGTCGAGACCAGGACGAACAGCAGCATGAAGCAGCTCGTCCACACGCCGATGGCGTCGTTCATCGCGCCGAACACGATCGGCAGGATGAAGCCGCCGAGGCCGCCGATCATGCCGACCACGCCGCCGACCGCGCCGACATTGTCGGGGTAGTACACCGGGATGTGCTTGTACACCGCGGCCTTGCCTAGCGACATGAAGAAGCCCAGCACGAACACCAGCACGGTGAACGGCACCACGCCCATCGCCAGTCGGAACTCGATCGGTCCCTGGATGCCGTCGACGACGTAGGTGGTCGACGGGTACGACAGCAGGAAAGTGCAGATCGCGGAGACGCCGAAGGTCCAGTACATCACCCGGCGCGCGCCGATGCGGTCCGAGAGCCAGCCGCCGACCACGCGGAACAGGCTGGCGGGAATCGAGTAGCAGGCCGCGATCAGGCCGGCGGTCTTCACGTCCAGTCCGTAGGCGCCGGTCAGGTAGCGCGGCAGCCACAGGGCCAGCGCGACGAACGCGCCGAAGACGAAGAAGTAGTACAGCGAGAACCGCCAGACCTGCAGGTTGCGCAGCGGGCGCATCTGCACGGCGAACGGCACCGGCTTCACGCCTTCGGCCCTCCGTCGCGCCAGGCCGGGATCGTCGCGGGTGAACAGGAAGAACAGCACCGCCGTCACGGCCAGGCCCACCGCCCAGAAGCGCGCGACGCCATGCCAGCCATAGGCCACCATCACCATCGGTGCGAGCAGCTTGGTCACTGCCGAGCCGATGTTGCCGGCGCCGAAGATGCCCAGCGCGGTGCCCTGTTTCTCCGGCGGGAACCATTTCGACACGTAGGCGATGCCGACCGCGAACGAGCCGCCGGCGATGCCCACCGCCAGCGCGGCCATGAGGAACTGCGGATAGGTGGTCGCATAGGTCAGCATCCAGGTCGCGACCGCGCCGGCCAGCATGACCAGGCTGAAGACGATGCGTCCGCCGTACTGTTCCGTCCACACGCCCAGGAACAGGCGGATGATCGATCCGGTCAGGATGGGGGTCGCCGCGAGCAGGCCGAACTGGGTGTCGCTGAGGCCGAGGTCCTTCTTGATCTGGATGCCGATGATCGAAAAGATCGTCCACACCGCGAAGCACACGGTGAAGGCGAAGGTGCTGCCCCAGAGGGCACGGTTGCGTCCGTCGATGGCGGTGGCGTGCGGTTGCATGACGAGGATCTCCGTTCTGTCGGCGTCGACGTGACCGCGATGCGGTCACTCGGCTGTGGCGATCTGTTCCCAGCCCTCGACCGGATGACGTTCGCGCAGGTGTTCGAGATAGCCCTGCAGCGCGTTCTGGCGGGCCTGGGTTTCGAGATAGGCGGCCACGCGCGGCGCGGCTTCCGGCCACGACAGCGGCGCGCCGCGCACGATGCCGTCGACGCGCACGACGTGGTAGCCGTAGCGCGTTTCGACGCCGAGCCCGGCGAGGCCTTCGCGCAGCATGAAGATCTGGCGCTCGAACTCGGGCACGGTGTCGCCGCGTTCGATCCAGCCGAGGGAACCGCCCTGTTCGCGCGAGGGGCAGGCGGAGTGCTCGGCGGCGAAAGCCTCGAAGCGCCCGGGGTCGGCTTTCAACGCAGCGATCAGCGACTCGGCGCGGTCGCGCGCCTCGCCGCGCGCGCGGACGTCGCTCGGTGCGGCGGCGAGCAGGATGTGGCTGATCCCGATGCGATCGGGGTGGTGCAGGCGCTCGCGGTTGGCCTCGTAGAAACGGCGGACCGCGTCCTCGTCGGGCGTCGGGCTCTCGACTTCGCGGTCGATCAGCTGGCGGACCAGCGCCTCGTCCTCGGTTTCCCCGTCTTCCGGCAAGGCGTCGATGCCGAGGCGCGCGCATTCCAGGCGCACCAGGGCGCGGACCACCAGGGTCCGCGCGGCGTCCTCGCGCGCATGATGCGGCGAATCGGCGCGGTGCAGTTGCATCTCGCGGGCGATGTCCGCCTCGCTGATCCCGATGTCGCCGACGCGCAGCCAGACGGGTGCGGGGCCCGGCACCGGTGCGGAGGGATCGTCGGCGCGATGGCCGGCATGGTCGTGTGCGTGATCATGTGCGTGATCGTGGGCATGCTGGCGCGCGGCGTCGGACAGCGCACCGGCGTCCATCACGATCGGAATCTCGCGACGCGTGCGGGTCTGGCTCATGTCAGCGCCCCCGGTAGTCGAGCGCCGACTGGCGCTTGCGCACGATCTGGTACGGCCGTGCGAGATAGCCCAGCGGCACCGACCAGACGTGCACCAGGCGCGTGAACGGCACGATCAGGATCAGGGTCAGGCCGAGCGCGACATGCGCCTTGTAGATCCAGTGCGCGTCGGCGATGTATTCGGCCGCGCCCGGGCGGAAGGTCACGATGTGCTGCGCCCATTCCGCCAGCTTCACCATCTGCGAGCCGTCGAGGTGCTGCGCGGACACGGCGATCGAGCCCAGGCCGAGGATCAGCTGCGCATGGAGCAGAAGCAGCACCAGGGTATCGCGCGCGGTGCCGGTGGCGCGCACGCGCGGATTGAACAAGCGGCGCGCGAGCAGCACGGTCAGGCCGACGAAGCAGATCACCCCGAACAGGCCGCCGGCGACGATCGCCACCATCTGCTTGGTGCCGCTGCTCATGATCGGCGCGTAGACCCAATGTGGCGTGAGCAGGCCGACGAAGTGGCCGGCGAGGATCGCAATGACGCCGACATGGAACCAGTTGCTGCCCAGGCGCATCCACTTGCCCGACAGCAGCTGGCTGGAGCCGGTGCGCCAGGTGTAGGCGGCATGGTCGAAGCGCGCCCAGCAGCCGATGGCGAACACCGCCAGCGCGATGTAGGGATAGATCTGGAAGACGATGGTGTCGAGGATGTTCATTGCAGTCCCCTGGATTCGAAACGCTGCGCGCCCGTGGGCAGGCGGGTGGCCGGGGCGCAGTCCTCGGACGGCGCTTCCGGTCCGAAACGGACGGCTTCTTCTTCCCAGACCCGGTCGATGGCCTCCGGCGTGTCGTCGCGCGACTCGGTGGCGACGCGCTGGCGCATCACGCTCAGGTCGACCTTGCCGTGCGCGATGACGACCAGGGTCTCGAACAGGGTGGCGTAGGGGCTTTCGCGTTCCAGCGCACGCGCGGCCAGCAGTTCGAGGATGTGGCCGACGTGCTTCAGCCAGTCGGCGATCTCCTCGTGCGGGCGGGTCGAGAGGTATTCCAGGACCAGCGGCAGATAGTCGGGCAGTTGGCGCACGCCGATCTCGAAACCGTTGCTGCGGTAGGTCTCGACCAGGTCGACCATCGCCTGGCCCCGATCGCGCGACTCGCCGTGGATGTGCTCGAACAGCAGCAGGCTCATCGCCCGGCCACGATCGAACAGCGACAGCCAGCGCTCCTCCGCCTCCATGGGATCCAGTGCGAGCAGCGCATCGACGAAGCCGCTCAGCGCGACGCGCTGCCCCGGCGTGAGCAGCACCGGGTCGGCGGCGGCTTCGCGCAGTTCGTCGGCGAACGTCCAGAGCTCGGGGCGCGGGTAGTCCAGCAGGACCGAGACGAGTTTGAGCACCTTCATGCCGGATGCTGGCGTGGATGCGGAGACGGGGGTGTGGGTGTTCATGCCTGTTCCCTCTTCGAGGCCTGGCGGGCCGGCGGGACGTGGTAGGTCTGGGTGGAGCGACCGCCGAACAGGGCTTCGCCCTGGCTGGACGGCGAGCAGCCGTTGCCGAAGGTGAAGCCGCAGCCGCCGCGTTCGCCGAAGGCGTCGTTGGCGTACTCGCGATGCCCGCTGGGCACCACGAAGCGGTCTTCGTAGTCGGCGATGGCCAGGTAGCGGTACATCTCCTCGGCCTGGGAAACGCTGAGCCCCGCCTGCCTGAGCACCGCCGTGTCCTCGATGCCGTCGACATGCATCGCGCGGCGCCAGGCGCGCATCGCCAGCATGCGTTCCATCGCACGCACGACCGGTGCCTGGTCGCCCGCGGTGAGCAGGTTGGCGAGGTAGCGCACGGGGATGCGCAGCGAGCGAACGTCCGGGATTTCGCCGTTCATGTCGATGCGGCCCGCGTCGGCGGCCGACTGGATCGGCGAGAGCGGCGGCACGTACCAGACCATCGGCAGGGTGCGATATTCCGGATGCAGCGGCAGCGCCAGCTTCCAGTCGATCGCCATCTTGTACACGGGTGAGGCCTTCGCCGCTTCGAGCCAGTTGTCCGGAATGCCTTCGGCGCGGGCGGCAGCGATGACCGTCGGATCGTACGGATCGAGGAAGATGTCCAGGTGCGCCTGGTACAGGTCCTGCTCGGACGGCACCGACGCGGCCTGCTCGATCCGGTCGGCGTCGTACAGCATCACGCCGAGGTAGCGGATGCGGCCGACGCAGGTTTCCGAGCAGACGGTCGGTTCGCCCATCTCGATGCGCGGGTAGCAGAAGATGCACTTCTCGGATTTGCCCGACTTCCAGTTGTAGTAGATCTTCTTGTACGGGCAGGCCGACACGCACATGCGCCAGCCGCGGCACTTGTCCTGGTCGATCAGCACGATGCCGTCCTCCTCGCGTTTGTAGATCGCGCCGGATGGGCAGGACGCGACGCAGGCCGGATTGAGGCAGTGCTCGCACAGGCGCGGCAGGTACATCATGAAGGTCTGTTCGAAGGCGCCGTAGATCTCCTTCTGCACGCCTTCGAAGTTGCTGTCCTTCGCCCGCTTGGCGAACTCGGTGCCGAGGATTTCCTCCCAGTTCGGACCCCAGTGGATCTTCTGCATGCGCTCGCCGGTGATCAGCGAGCGCGGTCGCGCAGTCGGCTGGTGCTGGCCGTCGGGCGCCTGGTGCAGGTGCTGGTAATCGAAATCGAAGGGTTCGTAGTAGTCGTCGATCTGCGGCAGGTCGGGGTTGGCGAAGATCTTCGCCAGCATGCGCAGCCGGCCGCCGGCCTTGAGGGTCAGCTTGCCGTTGCCGCCGCGTACCCAGCCGCCGTTCCACTTGCGCTGGTTTTCCCATTCCTTCGGATAGCCGATGCCGGGCTTGGTCTCGACGTTGTTGAACCAGGCGTACTCGACGCCTTCGCGGGAGGTCCAGACGTTCTTGCAGGTGATCGAGCAGACGTGGCAGCCGATGCACTTGTCCAGGTTGAGGACCATCGCGATCTGTGCGCGGACTTTCATCGTGCAGCCTCCTGTTCGGCGGTGTCGTGCCCGGCAGGGACAGGCTCGCCATCGAGCCAGTCGACCTTGTTCATCTTGCGCACGATCACGAACTCGTCGCGATTGGTGCCTGTGGTGCCGTAGTAGTTGAATCCGTAGCTGAGCTGCGCGTAGCCGCCGATCATGTGCGTGGGCTTGACCACCACGCGCGTGACCGAGTTGTGGATCCCGCCGCGCGTGCCGGTGATCTCCGACCCGGGCGTGTTGATGATGCGTTCCTGCGCGTGGTACATCATCGCCATGCCCGGCATCACGCGCTGGCTGACCACGGCGCGGGCCGAGATCGCGCCGTTGACGTTGAACAGTTCGATCCAGTCGTTGTCCTCGATGCCGGCGCTCTTCGCGTCGTCCTCCGACAGCCAGACGATCGGCCCGCCGCGCGACAGCGTCTGCATCAGCAGGTTGTCGCTGTAGGTGCTGTGGATGCCCCATTTCTGGTGCGGCGTGATCCAGTTCAGCACGATCTCCTTCTGTCCGTTCGGCTTCCTGCCGAGCATCGGCGCGATGGTCTTGGTATTGACCGGCGGGCGATAGCCCATGAAGCCCTCGCCGAAGGCGATCATCCACTCGTGGTCCTGGTAGAACTGCTGGCGGCCGGTGAGCGTGCGCCAGGGAATCAGTTCGTGGACGTTGGTGTAGCCGGCGTTGTAGCTGACGTGTTCGTCCTCCAGCCCGGACCAGACCGGCGAGGAAATGATCTTGCGCGGCTGCGCCTGCACGTCGCGGAAGCGGATCGCCTCGTGTTCCTTGCCCTCGGCCAGATGGGTGTGGCTGCGGCCGGTGAAGCCGCCGAGCGAAGCCCAAGCCTTCACCGCGACATGGCCGTTGGTTTCCGGCGCGAGATGCAGGATCACTTCGGCCGCATCGATCGCGGTCTCGATCTTCGGCCGGCCGTGGCTCACGCCAGGCTCGGCGACGGTGCGGTTGAGCTCGCCGAGGAAATGCACCTCGTCCTTCGTGTCCCAGACCAGGCCCTTGCCCCAGTTGCCGAGCTTGTCCAGCAGCGGGCCCAGCGAGGTGAACTTGCGGTAGAGATTCGGGTAGTCGCGTTCGACCACGACCATGCTCGGCATGGTCTTGCCGGGGATGGGCTCGCATTCGCCCTTCTTCCAGTCCTTCACCTCCGGCATCGCCAGTTCGCCGGGGCTGTCGTGCAGGGTCGGCACCAGCACCAGGTCCTTCTCGACGCCGAGCACGCCCGGCGCGAGCGCGCTCACCGTGCGTGCGATGCCCTTGAAGATGTCCCAGTCGCTGCGCGCTTCCCAGGCCGGATCCACCGCCTTGGACAGCGGATGGATGAAGGGATGCATGTCGGAGGTATTGAGATCGTTCTTCTCGTACCAGGTCGCGGTCGGCAGCACGATGTCCGAGTACAGCGCGGTGGTGCACATCCGGAAGTCGAGCGTGACCAGCAGGTCGAGCTTGCCTTCGGGCGCTTCGTCGCGCCACGTGATTTCCTCCGGCTTGGCCGCGCCGCGTTCGCCCAGGTCCTTGCCCTGCAGGCCGTGGCGGGTGCCGAGCATGTGCCGCAGCATGTACTCGTGGCCCTTGCCGGAGCTGCCGAGCAGGTTCGAGCGCCAGATGAACAGATTCCGCGGGAAGTTCTGCGGCGCGTCGGGATCGGCGAAGGCGAAGTCCAGCGCGCCGGACTTGAACTGGCGGACTGCGTACTGCACCGGGTCGATGCCTTCGCGCTCGGCGGCCCTGACCACCGACATCGGATTGACGTTGAGCTGCGGCGCCGACGGCAGCCAGCCCATGCGCACCGCGCGCAGGTTGAAGTCGGCGAGGCTGCCGCGGTACTTCGCCGGATCCGCGAGCGGGCTGAGGATTTCCTCGACGCCCAGTTTCTCGTAGCGCCACTGGTCGGAATTGAAGTACCAGAAACTGGTGCCGTTCATCTGGCGCGGCGGGCGGCTCCAGTCGAGCGCGAAGGCCAGCGGCAGCCAGCCCGACTGCGGGCGCAGCTTCTCCTGGCCGACGTAGTGCGCCCAGCCGCCGCCGCTCTGGCCGACGCAGCCGCACATCACGAGCATGTTGATCAGCCCGCGATAGTTCATGTCGTTGTGGTACCAGTGGTTCATCGCGGCGCCGACGATGATCATGCTCCGGCCGCGGGTCTTGTCGGCGGTGCGCGCGAACTCGCGGGCGATCGAGATCACCTCCGCGCGCGGCACGCCGGTGATGCGTTCCTGCCAGGCGGGCGTGCCGGGCACGTCGGCGTCGTCGTAGTCCGCGGCGACGTGGCGTCCGCCGAAACCGCGATCCACGCCGTACTGCGCCAGCTGCAGGTCGTAGACGGTCGCGACCAGGCACTCGCTGCCGTCGGCGAGGGCGATGCGGCGGACCGGGATGTTGCGTTCCAGGATGTCCTCGACCTTCGCGCTCGCCCACTTCTCGTGTTCGATGCCGCCGAAGTAGGGATAGCTGACCGACTCGATCGCATCGTGCGCGTCCTTCAGGCTCAGCAGCAGCCGCGTCTCGCGGCCGGCGCTGTCGCTTTCCTCGATGTTCCACTTGCCCTGTTCGCCCCAGCGGAAGCCGATCGAGCCCTTGGGCACGACGAGGTCGCCGCTGTTGCCGTCGAAGGCGAGGGTCTTCCACTCGGGATTGTTGTGCTCGCCGGCGCCGCCGAGGTCGCTGGCGCGCAGGTAGCGACCCGGGACGAGGCGGCCGTCGTCGCGGCGGTCCAGGCGCACCAGCATCGGCATGTCCGAATACTGGCGGCAGTAGTCCGTGAAGTACTGCGACGGCTTCTCGACGTGGAACTCGCGCAGGATCACATGGCCGAAGGCGAAGGCCAGCGCGGCGTCGGTGCCCTGCTTGGGATGCAGCCACTGGTCGCACAGCTTGGCCACTTCCGCGTAGTCGGGCGTGATCGCGACGGTGCGCGTGCCGTTGTAGCGGGCTTCGGTGAGGAAGTGCGCATCGGGCGTCCGCGTCTGCGGAACGTTCGATCCCCAGCAGAGGATGTACTTGCTGTTGTACCAGTCCGCCGATTCCGGCACGTCGGTCTGTTCGCCCCAGACCTGCGGGCTGGCCGGCGGCAGGTCGCAGTACCAGTCGTAGAAGCTCAGGCAGGCGCCGCCGAGCAGCGACAGGTAGCGCGCGCCGGCGGCGTAGCTGACCATCGACATCGCCGGGATCGGCGAGAAGCCGATCACGCGGTCCGGCCCGTACTGCTTGACCGTGTAGAGGTTGGAGGCGGCGATGATCTCGTTCGCTTCGTCCCAGGCCAGGCGCACGAAGCCGCCCATGCCGCGCCGGCTCTTGTAGCTCTTCGCCTTGGCGCTGTCCTCGACGATGCTGGCCCAGGCATCGACGGGCGCCTTGTCCTTGCGCGCCTCGCGCCACAGCCTGAGCAGGGTGCCGCGGATCAGCGGGTACTTCACCCGGTTGGCGCTGTACAGGTACCAGGAGTAGCTGGCGCCGCGCGGGCAGCCGCGCGGCTCGTGGTTGGGCAGGTCGGGGCGGGTGCGCGGGTAGTCGGTCTGCTGGGTTTCCCAGGTAACCAGGCCGTTCTTGACGTAGACCTTCCAGCTGCACGATCCGGTGCAGTTCACGCCGTGGGTCGAGCGCACGATCTTGTCGTACTGCCATCGCTGGCGGTAGCCATCCTCCCAGCTGCGGTCGTCGCTGCGGGTCGCGCCGTGGCCGTCCGAGAACGGTTCGGGCGCGGGCTTGAGGAAGTTCAGCCGGTCGAGGAAATGGCTCATGTCGGATCTCTCGTGATGCGTCGTGGCTGCGGACGGTGTGGTGGCGACGTGGCGTTGCGAGGCGCGGCAGTGGCGCTGGGCATGCGATGCTTCAGCAGGGGTATTCGGCGCCCTTGCGGAAGTAGCACCACCAGGTGATCGCAAGGCACGACACGTAGAAGGCGATGAAGATGTACAGCGCTGCGTGCGGACCGCCGGTCATCGCGATCGAGGTGCCGTAGCTCTTGGGGATGAAGAAGCCGCCGTAGGCGCCGATCGCCGAGGAGAAACCGATCACCGCCGCGGATTCGATGCCGGCGCGGCGCTGCGATGCGGCGCGCGCATCGGCGTCAGCGGAGGCCGGCAGCAGTCGCTCGTGCAGCGTGCGGAAGATCACCGGGATCATGCGGAAGGTGCTGGCGTTGCCGATGCCCGAGAGCACGAACAGCAGCAGGAACATCGCGAGGAAGCCGTTGAAGTTGCCGGCCTTGCCGTCGCCGGGGAGGAACTGCATCACCCCGAACACGCCGGCGGCCATCAGCACGAAGACCCAGAAGGTCAGCACCGCGCCGCCGGTCCGGTCGGACAGCCAGCCGCCGAGCGGCCGGGCGAGCGCGCCGACCAGCGGGCCGAGGAAGGCGAAGGCCAGCGGATTGACCTCCGGGAACTGGGTCTTGATCAGCATCGGGAAGCCGGCCGAGTAGCCGATGAAGCTGCCGAACGTGCCCACGTACAGCCAGCACATCAGCCAGTTGTGACGCCGTGTGAAGATCACCGACTGCTCGGCGAAGCTCGATCGCGCGGTCGTCAGGTCGTTCATGCCGAACCATGCGGCGAAGGTGCAGACCAGCAGGAACGGCAGCCAGATGAAGCCGGCGTTCTGCAGGTAGAGCTGCTTGCCGTCGGCCGCGGCCTGCGGCGTGCCCGCGATCGCGCCGAACACACCGGCCGAAATCACCAGGGGAATGATGAACTGCGTCGCCGATACGCCGAGATTGCCGAGGCCGGCGTTCATGCCGAGCGCGTAGCCCTGCTTCGATTTCGGGAAGAAGAACGAGATGTTCGACATCGACGATGCGAAGTTGCCGCCGCCGAGGCCGGCGAGCGCCGCGATCGCGACGAAGTGCCAGTACGGGGTGCCGGTGTCCTGCACGGCGATGCCCAGCCACACGGCGGGAATCATCAGCGATGCGGTGGACAGGGCGGTGAAGCGTCGACCGCCGACGATCGGCACCAGGAAGCTGTAGAAGATGCGCAGCGTCGCGCCGGACAGACCGGGCAGGGCGGCGAGCCAGAATAACTGGTCGTCGCTGAAGGTGAAACCGACATCCTTGAGCTTGACCGTCACCGCCGAGAACATCATCCACACGGCGAAGGCGAGCAGCAGCGCGGGAATCGAGATCCAGAGGTTGCGGCGGGCGATGCGCTGCCCGGAGGCGGCCCAGAACGCAGGATCCTCGACGTTCCAGTGGTGGAGGGTGCGGGAAGGCGTGCTCCCCGGCTCGTCGCCGCGCGGCGTGCGCGGGAGCGTGGTCGTCTGAAGGCTCATGTTGCATTCCCCTTTGCGGGATCCGGCGGCGTGCGTGCCGGCTTGGACGACAGTCTTCCCTTGGTAACGCCGGATCGCCTTGACCTCGGTCAACCGGATTCCAGTTGTCCGATGCTGCGCTGCACACCGCGGCGATGGCTGTCGCGCACGTCGATCTCCACCGTGACACGCAGCGGCTCGGCGCCGATGTCGGCCCAGTCGAAATCCAGGCCATCGCGGCGCGGCCGCGCGCTGGCGAACGCTTCGAACGCGACGCGCGGCAGTCGCACGCACAGCACGCCGGCATCCGCGAGCAGGTTCGGTGTCGCGATGTCGTGCAGCTGCAGTCGCCAGCGCAGCAGCGTCTGCGGCGACAGCGCCGTCCTGGTGTCCACGTTCGCGCCGCCGAGCAGGAGTGCCAGTTCGTCTTCGCCGATGCGCAGGCGCAAGGACTGGCCGTCGAGCTGGATCTTCATGGATGGCCTCCCGTGTGTCCGAGGCCGCAGCCGCAGCAGTCCGAAGTGCCCCGGGTCGTCGCGATGACCGGCGTGGCGATTGGTGCGGGTTCGATGCACAGGGCGCAGCCCTCGCTCCACTCGCTGCTGCCGTCGACGTAGTGCTCCTGCTTCCAGATCGGTGCCTCGTGCTTCACCGCCTCGATCACCTCGCGGCAGCCGCGGAAGGCCGCGTCGCGATGCGGTGTGGCGAAGGCGACGACCACCGCCACGTCGCCGACCTTCAACCGACCCTTCGCGTGCGCGACGTAGGCCCTGGCGGCCGGGCCGAAGCGCGCGATCGCGCCCTCGGCGCTGCGCCGGAAGATGTTCAGGGCCAGCGGATCGAACATGTCGTAGTGGATGCCGGTGACCTCGCGCCCCTGGTTGGCGGCGCGCACGCGGCCGACGAACAGGTCGATGCCGCCGAAGGCATCGTCCGAGACGAAGTCCAGCGCGGCGATCGGATCGGGCTGGCCGTCGCTGGCATCGACGACTTCGACGTGAACCGCATCGACGTGAACCGCATCGACGTGAACCGCATCGACGTGAACCGCATCGACGTGAACCGCATCGACGTGAACCGCATCGACGTGAACGGCATCGATGCGGATGTCCGCATCCGTCGATGCCTCGGGCGAGGCTTGCGCGTGGATCGTCATGTCAGCCTCCACTCACCGGCGGGATGATCGCCAGCCGTCCATCGGCGGGCAGCGGGCTTGTGGCGCGGAGCAGGGTGTTCTCGGTCGCGAAGGCCGAGGTGCGCAGCAGGCCTGAGGTGAAGCCGGGCCAGTGCGCGCGGCCGTGGGCATCGAGCGCGCCGCGCACGTCGTCGACGGTGCGTGCACCTGGACAGTCGAGGGTCAGCACGTCCTCGTGCTGGAACTGGCGGAATGCGCCGTAGAGGTGGAGGGTCACTTGCATGGTCAGGGCCTCGCGAACAGGTCGTCGTCGAAGTGGAGGAGGGGATGCACGTCGACCAGGTGGCCGGCGGGCAGCGTGTCGGCATCGGCGGGCAGGCCTGCCCAGGCGCGCGTGCGCAGCAGCGGACGTGTGCGGAAGGATTCCTGGCCCTGCAGCAGCGACACCGCGACGCGGCCGTCGTCGTCGAGGCGCAGTTCCGCCTTCTGGTAGAGATGGAAACCGCGTTTCTTCACCACGGGCGCGGCCAGCGGCAGGCGCCATGCGCGTTCATGCGGCATGCCGAGCATCGCGCGCAGCGCGCGGTCGACGAAGAAGCGCGCACCGACCGCGCTCGACACCGGATTGCCCGGCAGGCCGAAGAAGGGGATGCCGCCGGGCAGCATCGCGAACATCAGCGGTTTCCCGGGGCGCATGGCCACGCCGTGGAACACGACCTCCGCGCCGAGCGCGGCAAGCGCATGGGGCACGAAGTCGTAGCGGCCTTTCGAGACGGCGCCGGTGGAGACCACCAGGTCGACGCCGTCGTCGAGGCTGCGGCGCACGACATCGACGAAGGCGTCGACCTCGTCCGCCAGCGTGTCCGCCACATGGATGCGCGCGCCGGACGCCTTGAATCGCGATTCGAGCCAGGGGCGGCTGGTGTCGTGGATCTGTCCCGCTGCGAGCGCCTGGCCGGGCGTGTCGACCAGTTCGCGCCCCGTGCAGAACAGCGCGACGCGCGGGCTTTTCGCGACATCGACCTCGGCGATGCCCGTGCCGCGCAGCAGCATGCATGCCGCTGCGTCCAGGCGCGTGCCGGAATCCACCGCGCGCGTGCCCCGTGCGATGTCCTCGCCGGCATGGCGGACGTGCTGGCCCGGGCGGGGCGAACGTTCGATCCGGATGCGAGACGGTCGGCCCGCGTCATCGCGCGCCAGCACGCGCACGTCCTCGAAGGGTGTCACCAGGTCGGCGCCGTCGGGCATGCGCGCGCCGGTCATGATCGCCATGGCGCTGCCGTCGTGCAGGTGCGAGTGGCCCTCGCCGGCGGCCTGCTCGGCGTGCACTTCGAATTCACGACCAGCCGCGAGGTGCTCGTTCCAGGCCAGCGCATAGCCGTCCATCGCGGCGTTGTCGAACGGCGGCAGGTCGACGCGGCTGTCGACCCCGACCGACAGCACGCGGCCTTCTGCCTGCGCGAGCGGGATGCGCTCGCAGGGCAGGGCGATGATGCGCGCAGCGATGCGTGCCTGCGCCTCGGCGACAGCGACCAGCGGTGCGTGCGCAGTCTGCGATGCGCAACAGCCCGTGTCGTGTGCGATCGGTCGAGCGTTCATGGATGCGCCCCGCCGTCGATCATCGCCAGCGCATGCGGCAGCAGCGGCGCGAGGATCGCCATGCCCTGCTCGACGGCCACGGGGCTGCCCGGCAGGCAGACGACGAGCATCCGCTCGCCCACGAGCGCCGCGGTCGCACGGCTGAGCCAGGCGCGATCGGTGTGCTCGGCACTCGCGTTGCGGAAAAGTTCTGCCAGGCCCTGCACCGTGCGTGTCGCGACGCGCTCCAGCGCTTCGGGCGCGAGGTCGCGCGGTCCCAGCCCGGTGCCGCCGGTGCACAGCACGAGGCGCGTCTCCAGCACGGCTTGCGTCTGCAGCGTGCCGGCCAGCGGCTCGATGCCGTCGGGCAGGATCTTGCGGCGCACGTTGGCGCCGAGCGCCTGCAGCGCGGCGGCGGCGACGGGGCCGCTGCGATCCTCGTAGACGCCGGATGCCGCGCGATCGCTGAGAGTGATGACGGTGGCGTCGACGCCGTCGAGGCGTGCGGCCTGGTGCGGGCGGTACCGTGCGCGTTCCGCGTCGGTCATGCCGTCCGGATGGATCCACAGGCCCGACTTGCCGCCTTCCTTGAACAGCAGGCGGATCGCGCCGATCGACAGCGCAGGCTCGACCGGCTTGGTCAGGTCGTAGAGCGTGAGCAGCGCGGCGCTCGCGCCGGCCAGCGCTTCCATCTCCACGCCGGTACGCGCGGTCAGCGCGGTTTCGCAGTACACGCGTACGGCGTGGCGCTCCGGCACGGGTTCGCAGCGCACATCGACGTATTCGAGCGCCAGCGGATGGCACAGCGGCATCAGCATCGCTGCCTGCTTTGCGCCCTGAATTCCCGCGACCTCGGCCATGGCCAGCGCATCGCCCTTGGGCAAGGTGCGCCCGGTGATCGCCGCGAATCCTGCCGCGCCGGCCTGCAGTTCGCCCACGGCCACCGCACGGCGCGGCGTGGCGCGCTTGCGGCGGATGTCGGCCATGTGGAAGCCCTGTGGTGCGGTCGACATGGTTCAGCCCCCGATTGTCGAAAGATTGGCGGTCAGGCCGGTGTCGCCGGCATGCAGGCCATGCCCCTGCGCCTTGATGCCGAGCTGGCCGAACAGGCGCGCGACGAGGGTCGTGTGGTCGTCGTCGGACTGCAGCAGTGGCCGCAGCGGGATGCCGACGTTGCCGAACAGGCACAGGCGCAGGTCGCCCTGCGCGGTCACGCGCAGGCGGTTGCAGCCGGTGCAGAAATCGCGGGAATAGGGCGCGATCACGCCGACGCGTCCGACGAAATCCGGGTGCGCGTATTCGCGCGCGGGGCCGGCGTCGCCCTCACGTGGCAGCAGGCGCCAGCCGTCTTCGAGCAGTTGCGCCTCGAAGGCATCGGCGCGCAGGTGGTGCCGGGCGAAATACTCGGCGTTGTCGCCGGTGCGCATCAGTTCGATGAAGCGCACCGAGACCGGATGCGTGCGCAGGTAACCGCGCCACAGCGGCCACTGGTCGTCGTTCAGGCCGCGCAGCAGCACCGCGTTGAGCTTGACCGCGCCCAGGCCCAGCGCGAGCGCTCGATCGATGCCGCGCAGCAGGTCGTCGAGGCGATCATGGCCGGTGATCGCGGCGAAGCGCTGGCGCTCCAGGGCGTCGACGCTGACGTTCAGATGCGTCAGGCCCGCGTCGCGCCAGGCGTCCACGCGGCGCGACAGCAGGCAGCCGTTGGTGGTCAGCGCGATCTTCTCGATGCCGGGCGTGGCGGCGGCGATGGCGATGATGTCGGTGAGATCCCTGCGCAAGCTCGGCTCACCGCCGGTGATGCGCAGCTTGCGCATGCCGACCTTGGAAAACGCCCGCAGCAGGCGCGCGATCTCGTCGACCTGCAGCGACGCCGGGCGACCGGGCACGGCGCGGAAGCCGTCCGGCAGGCAGTAGCTGCAGCGGAAGTTGCAGGCCTCGATGACCGACAGCCTGAGATACGGGAACGCGCGGCCGTAACGGTCCGTGAGCACGTTCATGCGGGCATTCGCTCCTTTCCAGCACGGGCGGCGCGATCGTTTCCCATCGCACCGGGTGGACCGCGGGATTGCGGGCCACGGACGCCGGCCATGCCTTTCGGCGAAGGCGCGGCGCCTCGGAGTGCCGAAGCGCGTGTGCACTCCGGCATGCACAGGCTAGGGGCGAGGCGGGGCGCGACGCGTTGACGCAGGTCAACCGGACCGCGGTTGCCGACGAGCCGGCGATCGCTTGACCGGCGTCATGGCCGGCTGGATGGCGACCGCGCAGACTGCGGGCACCGTTCACGCCGGAGCGTGCGCATGACTGCCGCGAAATCCTCCCTGCCTCTGGTGTATTCCTGTTCCGGCTGTTCCAGCGCGGCGCAGATGGCCAATGCGCTTGCGATCCGCCTCGATCGCGCGGGTCTCGCCGAGATGTCCTGCATCGCCGGTGTCGGCGGCGGCGTCCCGGCGCTGGTCAAGATCGCGCGGAGCGGGCGCCGGATGCTGGCGCTCGATGGCTGCGCGATGGCCTGCGTCGCCGCCTGCCTGCGCAATGCCGGCGTCGAGGCCGACACGCACCTGGTGCTGTCCGCATTCGGCGTGAAGAAGACGCGGCACGCCGATGCCGATGCGGCACAGATGGACGCGGTGTATGCCGGACACATCGTGCCGGCGGCACGCGCCCTGCACGATGCGGATGCGTAGGAGGGCGTTCAGGCCCGAGCTTTCCGGGCGGATGGAATCGTTCCAGAAGAGCTCGGGCCTGAAGGCCCTCCTACCGCGCCTATCCGTCCCGCGCCTGTTCGTCTCGCGTCTGCTCGTCGAGCAACCCGGTCAACAGTCGATCGAGGAATTCGAAATAGCCGGCGAGATAGCTGCGGCCGTTGCCGTCGTCGAGCAGGAACGGATGCATCAGCGTGTGGCGCAGCACCACCACGCGGTCGGCGTCGTCTTCGCCCGGGCGCAGGGCATCGTCGGCGAAACCCAGGCATTCCAGGGTCCGCTGCGTTTCCACAGGTCCCAGCGACTCCGGTTTCAGCGTGGTGAGCGATCCGAAGTATTCGCCCAGTTGCAACGGCTTGCCCGGGTCCGCGCTGAGCCGGCGGTGCAGGGTGCGGATGAAGGTATTCATGCGCAGCGGATCGCCGTTGGCGACCGGATTGATCGCAAGGCAGACGAGGTTGCTGTCCGGCGCGAACGGCACGCACGCCCGTACGCGCCCGGCGTTGCGCGCGATGAACGCCTCGGCCTCGGCGGCGAAGGCTTCGGTGCTGCGGATGCTCTGCGCCTGCAGGCGGCCGAAATGCGCGTGGTCCAGCGGCAGGGTGCGATGGGTCACGTACACTGCCGCCGCATTCGCGCCGGGTTTCGAGCCCTCCGGCACGTAGCGGCCGATCTGGCGATGGCGCGCGAAGAAGTCGGTCGCACCGTCGTCGCTGAACACGTAATCGGCGGACTCCGTCAGCAGTTCGACGGCCCGCTGGTCGCGACAGACGAATGCACCCGAGCCGTAGGGCAGGTAGCCCAGCTTGTGCGGGTCGATGGTGATCGAATCGACGTCGGCCAGCGCTGCGACCGCCGAATGCACGGCCGGCGTCGGGAAATCGGCGAATTCGCGGCCGATGTCCTCGATCGCGCGCAGGTGGCTGTCTTCCGCGCGGAACAGGGTGCAGAGATAGCCGCCCCACGCCGCATCGACATGGATCGCGAAATCCAGTCCCTGCGGCTGCATCCGCCTGCGTGCCGCGACGATGCCGTCGACCGGGTCGATCGTGCCGAACTCGGTGCTGCCGAGCACGCCGACCGCCATCAGCACCGGTTGCCGCTGGCGCAGGCAATCGTCCAGGCCTGCCTGCAGCGCATCGATGTCCAGGCGCATCGCGCGACCCGGGATGAGGCGCAGCTGGTCGCGTCCCAGGCCGAGGAGCTTCATGCCCTTGCTCCATGAGTAGTGCGCGGTGGACGGCGCGAACACCACTGGCGGCTTCAGCGCGGGATGACGCAGGATGAATGCGTGCAGGCCGAGCGCTTCGACGCGTTCCGCCTCGACTCGCGAGCGCCAATGCGCGCGCTCGTGCTGCGGCATCGTGGCCAGGGCCGCGCGCCAGCGATCGAGCAGGGCGATCGTCTCTGCATGCGACAGGTTGAACGCCTGCCAGTCGTCCGCCGGCAGGCCATCGATCGGTGCGGCGGCGCTGCGCAGCGCGACCGGGAACGCCTTCATCGCCAGCGCCAGGCGCAGCCCCTGCACGTTGGCAAGCGTGCCCCCGGAGGTGAGATGCCCGAATGCGCAGTCGGCCCGCGCGGGATCGGCGACGAAGCCGACCATCGCCGCCAGCTGCAGGCCGACCTTCAGCTCCAGGTCGATGGTCACCGGCGCGGCTTCGGCAGTGACGTTGTTCGGGTTGTAGGGCAGGGCGAGCATCTGCGCCGCCAGTCCCGGGATCAGCAGGTCGCTGACCATGTGCCCGATGTAGCGCGGGCTGTGGAACGGGACGCTGCGCTTGAGCGCCGCCGACAGCGCATGCAGCTCGCGTCGCATGCGCGATTCGAAGGCGATGTAGTCCGGGCGGCGATTCGCGCCGGTCGGGATCGCCGGCGCGTCCTCGGGATGCAGGTTGCGCCGCCAGTAGGCATGGTCGCGCAGGAAACCCACGACCAGCGATTCGAGCAGATCGTCGTTCTCCGCGTACGGACCGAGGAAGCAGGGATAGAGTGCGGGGTCTGTCATCGCAGTGGTTCAACCGGGTTTGCCGTCGAGACGCGGCGTGAGGTAGATCCATGCCGAGCGCAGTACCCACGGCAGGAACACCAGCACCCACGCCAGCGCCGTGCCGCGCCACCAGGGGCCCGGGTCCGGCATCCATTCGGCGATCACCCGCGACAGCGCGACCAGTTGCATGCCGACGAATGCGAAGGCGGCCACGCGCCCGAGCACCAGCGGTCGTCCGGAATGCCCGGCGGTGACGCGCGTGACCATCGCGACCAGCACCGTGCCGAAGAAGCCCACGGCCAGCGCATGCAACGGCGCGCGGCCGAGCGGGAGACCGAGATCGAGCAGCTGCGACAGGCTGTCCAGCGCGTGCAGCGCCATCGCCAGCGGCAACCAGGCGAAGCCGGCGAACAGCACCACCAGCAGCGGCGGCGCCTTCGCGCGCGGCCACCAGCGCCACAGCAGATGACCGGTCAGGCCGGCGAGCAGCAGGTCCGGCAGCCAGCGCCAGGCGTGCAGGCCGGACAGATCCGCGAGGACATGCCCGGCGATGCCGATCCACAGCACGCGCAGCGCCCACGCCGGGCGATGGATCGTGTAGCCAGGCACGACGTTGCCGGCGAAGAAGGGGAACACGCGATGCGCGACGGTCACGTAGACCGGCATCAGCACTGCGACGGCGGCGAGCCGGATCGGCGGATGCATCCAGTCGATCCGGCCCAGATGCAGCGCCACGACGAACACCGCGAGCCCGCACAGGCCCAGCGTCATCGCGGCGAACGCCGACATCGCATGCAGGTCGCGTCCCGGTGCCGCGCGCAGCCAGCCGGCGAGCGCGAAGAGACCCGCGATCCAGCCGGCGAGGGTGTTCAGCAGCCCGAGTTCCAGCGCCAGCGATGAACCGGTCCACGCCGCGACCAGCGTCGCCGCCTGTCCGCCCAGAAGCGCCAGACCCACAGGCAGGTAGTGCCAGCGCGTGGCCTCGCGTTGCGCGAGCCAGCGCGGGAAGACGGTCAGCAGGAAGCCGAAGATGAAGGTCGGCAGCACCTGGTACTGCATCAGCAGCCCATGCAGCCACGGCGCGGGCACGCCGGTCACCACGGCGGACGACACGCTGCCGAGATGCGTCCACCACCACGACATGGCCGCCAGCACGTTCGCTGCACCGATGAAGAACATCAGCCGATGCGGCGCGGCGGTGAGCGCGGGCCAGCGGGACGAGGGAACGGAGGATGGCGCGAACGGGGAGGCGGGGGAGGACCGGTCGATCTTCATCGGCAACGTCGGTGGCAGCCTGGCGGCGATGCCGGCCATCCTCCCCGTCCAGGCCGGCGAGGGCATTGACGTGGATCAGATGGCGTGCGGATCGATGGCGTGCGGATCGAGCGAGGATCGAAGCGGATCGCCCGATCCGCGGAGGCCGGTTTCCCGCTCAGGGTGAACAGGCCATCTCCGCAGCGACGAAATCGAGGAAGGCGCGCGTCTTGCCGGGCAGGTGCCGCCGCTGCACGGTCACGCCGTACAGGTGGTGCGGTGGCGGCAGGCAGGCATCGAGCCGGCTGACGAGCTGGCGCGAGCGCAGCAGGTCGTCGACGACGAAGCGCGGCGTGAGGGCGATGCCGGTGCCGGCGACCAGCGCCGCGCGCAGCATCACGCTGTTGTCGACCGCGAGATTGCCGGAAACCATCACGTCCACCCGCTGGCCACCGACCACGAACGGCCATGCGTGCCCGGTGGCCGAGAGCGAGAATTCCAGCGCGTTGTGCGCGGCGAGGTCCGCCGGCGCACGCAGGGGCGGGGCGCGTCGCAGGTAGCGTGGCGCGGCCACGAGCACCCGATGCACATCGCCCAGCGGGCGCGCGTGCATGGTCGAATCGCGCAGTCCGGTGGCGATGCGCAGCGCGCAATCGAAGCCTTCCGCGACCAGGTCGACGAGGCGATCGTTCAGCGACAGGTCCATGCGCAATCGCGGATGCCGTTCGAGGAAGCGCGGCAGGCGGGGCGCGAGCCAGCAGATGCCGAAGGAGGCCGGCACCGACACGCGAAGCACGCCGGAAGGCTGTCCGTCGTGCTCGCGCACGCGATCGACCGCGTGGTCGGCTTCATCGGTGATGCGGACGGCGGACTCGTAGAACGCCGTCCCCGCCTCGGTGAGCGACAGCGAACGGGTCGTGCGCGCGAGCAGGGCGGTCCCCAGCTCGCGTTCGAGCGCGGCGACGAGCTTGCTCACCGCGCTGCTGCCGAGATCGAGCCGGTCGCCGGCGCGACGGAAGGATTTCAGCTCGACCACCGCGCGGAACGCACGCATGGACTGCAGGGTGATGGCGCTCATTGTTTCCAATCCGGACGCAATCAAAGTCCCGCGCAGGGTAACAGGTCGGCGTGGCGGCTCCCTAGAGTGCGCCAACCCCATCCTGGAGCGCTGCGGATGTCCCGCCCGCCGTCCCGTTTCGCGATCGCTGCACTGCTGGTCGCCACCGGCATCCCGCTCGGCGCAGCCGTGCCGCTGGGCCGGCTCGCAGTGGAGGCCGGTGTGTCGCCGCTGGCATTCGCGCTGTTCCCGGCGCTGGTCGGCGGCACGCTGCTCGCGCTCATCGCCATCGCGCGCGGAGAGTCGCCCGGTCGTCTGCCGCGACTCGCGCTCTTCGGTCTGGTCGCGGGCTTGCTGAGCAACGCGCTGCCGAACACCCTCGCGGCCTGGTCGGCCGCGAACGCCGGCGCCAGCCTCACCGCCGTCGCCTACACCTTGCCGCCGGTCTTTACCTTCGCCTATGGCCTGCTGCTGGGCTTCGAGCGCTTCCGCTGGGCACGCATGATCGCGCTCGGCTGCGGGCTCGGCGGGGCGCTCTGGCTCGCCGCGAGCCAGGTGGTCGACGGCGCGATCGGCGTCGCGGGGGCGCTGGTCCTGTTCGCGATTCCGGCGATCGTCGGCATCGGCAACCTCTACCGTGCCCACCGCATGCCGCGCGGCACGGCGGGCGAGTGGCTGGGTGCTGCGGTCTCGCTGGGCGCCGCAGCGTGGCTGCTGCCTGCCTGGAGCGCGCTGCCCGAAGCCGACCGTGCCATTCCGCTCGCGGGTCTGCCATGGCTCACCCTGCAGGTCGTCGCCGCAGCCGCCGCGCAGGTGCTCTTCTTCGCGCTGATGCGCCGCGTCGAGCCGGTGACGATGAGCGTCGTCGGCTATGTCATGGCGATCGTCGCCGCCCTCATCGGCGCCGGCCTGCTCGGCGAACGCCTGCCCTGGCAGTTCGGCCCGGCCGCGCTGCTCATCGCTTTCGGCGTGTGGCTGCTGCTGCGCACGCCCGCACCGCCGCCGCCGCGCGGCCTGACCGGAGAATCCCATGCCTGACCGACTCATGCGCGTCGTCGCCACGACGCTCGCCTTCGCCACGGCCTTCGCCACGTCCCATGCCATCGCACAGTCCGCTGCACGAAGCCCGTGGGGGCCGGACGACCAGATCGGCCGCCTCAACCTGATGGACGAGGCCTCGCGCGCCGCCATCCTCGCCCGCATCGAAGGCGGGCGCGTGTACGACCTCGGCGTCGAATACCACAAGGGCATGCCCAGCTGGGACCTGCTGGGCGACCCGACCTACCAGATCTGGATGACCCACACGCCGAACGGCACCGTCGTCGACAACGTGCTGGGCCTGGGCAAGGCGATGCACGAACGCGTCTCCTACACCGGGGATGCGGTGCTGATGTACACCCATACCGGCACGCACATCGACAGCCTGTCGCACTTCGGCCTCGATGGCGAGATCTGGAATGGCCACCACCATGCGCAGCACCAGGGCGACGCAGGCTGGACCCGCAACGGCGCGGAGCACCTCCCGCCGATCGTGGCTCGCGGCGTGCTCATCGACGTCGCCGCGTACAAGGGTGTGGACGTGCTGCCGGAGAGCTACCGCATCATGCCCGCCGACCTGCAGGGCGCGCTGACGCGGCAGGGTGTGGCGCTGCGCGAAGGCGACGCTGTGTTCATCCGCACCGGCCGCATGCGGCTGATCGCCGACCGCGACGCCTACATGCACAACCCGCCGGGCATCGGCCTGGATGCCGCGAAATGGCTGGTGGAGCGCAATGGCGCGATGCTGGTCGGCAGCGACAACCTGAGCCTCGAAACCTTCCCGGTCGAGACGCCGCACAACTGGGTGCCGGTCCACACCTACCTGGAGGCGGAGCAGGGCGTCGCGATCATGGAAGTGGTCGACCTGGAGGCGCTCTCGCGCGACAAGGTCTACGAGTTCGCCTTCATCGGCGCCTCGCTGAAGCTGCGCGGCGCGAGCGGTGCACCGATGCGTCCGATCGCGATTCCCGTGCGCAGCGAATCCCGGCAGAGGCACCGGCGCTGACTCCGGGGCTGACTCCGGGGCTGATCCGCCATGGGATGGCGTGCAGCGGGATGGGGCAGGGGGCACGCAGCCATGCCCCCCTGTTTCAATGCGTCCACTGCAGCTGCAGCCAGACCTTGCGGGTGTCGCGCGCGAAACCGTCGCTGCGGTAGTCGGCCACCTTCACCAGGCCGTTCCAGCCATTCCACAGCGGCCGGCCCAGCGACAGATCCAGTTCCCGGCCATAGCGGTTGCCGAAGGCCATCCGCGTGTCGGTGCGGTAGTCGTGCCAGGTCGCGGCCCAGGCGAACTTGCCCGCCTTGCCGTTGGCGCCGACATAGCGATCCTCCAAGCCGCCGGCCGGCGTCACCAGGAATTTGTCGGCCCAGCCATTGAACGCATGCAGTGTCGCCAGCGGCGATTGCAGCGCATGCCGTCCATCGCCGCCGAGGTGCTCCCAGCCGGCTTTCCAGGTCACGCCCTTCGCCTGCAATGAGGGTTCGAGCAGCCAGTAGCTGTGCGCGAAATCGGTCGGATTGTCGGCGTGGTCCACCTGGCGGGCGACCTCGGCCGTCCAGCCCCAGGTCAGCGGCCCGCGCACGAGACTGCCGGTCCAGCGCAGCCCGTAGGTCGCCGTCGATGCCGCAGCGACGTCCTGGTCGTCGTGCAGGTAGGCGTAGCCCGTCCATTGCTGTTTGCCGTGCTGGTATCCCGCATTGAACAGGTGCGTGGACAAGTCGCGCTCGCGCGCCAGCCGGTCGCGCGCGTCGTCGCTGGACACGCGATGCACCCGGTCCAGCCAGGCGTAGCGCAGGGTCCAGTCCCCGGAGGGTTTCAGCGTCAGGTCCAGCGCATCGAAGGTCTGTTCGTTCTGTCGCCAGGCGACGGCACCGACCCAGCGCTGGTTGTCCAGGTTGATCCGCTGCCGTCCCAGCGTCGCGGCGAAGCTGTCCCGCTTCCAGCCGATCCAGGCCTGGTTGAGTTCGATGCCGTCGGGATCGATCACGGCCGGCCGCGTCGTCAGCCCGTTCGCGCCATTGTTGTGGCGGTCGCCGGCATCCGCGATGCCTTCACCCTCGACCAACGCGGTCCAGCCATGTCCCAGGTCGAAGCGCAGCCCGGCACGAAGCCGCGCCGTGGTCGCATCCGCATCGCGGGCGAAGGCCTCGTCGTCGACGTGTTCATGACGCAGGCGCAGGTCCCACTCGAAGTTCACCGGGTTGGCGGCAGCCGCCGGCAACGCCGCCACCACCAGCGCGGCCAGGGAACAGATTGGAGTACAGGCCAGCGGACGCATGCGACACCTCTCGGGATCATTCGACCCGCGCATGGTCCGGCCGACCGGTGCGCGCCGCGTATGATCGGGATCAAGCGAAGCGGCATTTCTTCTTTTACATAATATGCATTATGCGAAATACGCTATGAGCGGCCTAGCTATTGCCCCTGTCGTTGCGTGCCCATGTAACCGGGCGCAGTAAACCTGTGACGTTCCAGCCCTTGCTCGGCTTTGTCACAGCTTCACTAAGCGCTCGCGATTGTCACGACTCCACTGACGCAAGCGAGAATCGCCTCGACGTCACTTTTCCTGGTTTCGTTGTGCGATCTGAGCCTCGATCCTGGTTAGCTCGGCTTCGATCTTGCTGAGGCGCTTAAGTAGCTCGGCCTGAAAGGACCTTTGGGCCAATGAGGAAGCCCTGAAGTGGTCGTCAAGGGCGTTAATCATAATGAAGCCAATAGATGGCACGTCATCGTTGGTCGGGGCGGTTCCCATTCCGCGGCCAGTATTCTCCCTGCTCTTTCGCCAAGATTGGACGAGCGGGCCGATATCACGAAGCGATCCCCCAAGAATCCGCTGTACATTGCGGGTCGTTACGTGCTCGCCCAAAGACTCACAGACGGCGGCAACGCGTGCGGCGGTCAGACGCCGCAGCCGGGCCCCGGGAGGCAGCGCTAGATCGACGAGCAGGGTGCTCTTGCTTTCGAATCGAGTCTGGCCTGGGCGTGTCTTCTTGGAAGTACTGCCAGTCATTGCTCCTCCGCTTCAGATCCGTGGGTTTCATCTGCTTGCTGTAGCAGAATGACTTGTGCACCGAGCCCGTAAGCAATGCTAGGTACATTCATCCCAAACATCTGGGTCTATGGTTTGGCCGAACCTGCCGATCCCAATCCAAGTTTCAGGGCTACCAACGATCCTTTCGCCACCAATAGTGCTCCTGCCCTTGTGCACGCGCCAGGGCCTGCTCCATCGTCTTGAGGCGCTCGGGGGTGGCTCCCAGCTCAACGAGATCCTCGCAGGCGTCGTGCAACTGCCCACATGCCGCATTCGCATTCCCGATCCATTCGAGCCATCGCGTTAAATCTTCAGGGCCAGGCGGCGTCTTGGCGTCCAGGCGCTCGCCGATTTCTCGGGTGACGTCAGCCAAGGCAAGCTGCACATCCCAGTACACTGGCGGTGTCGTCGCTGTCATTTCGCTTCTCCTTTCGGGGAGTCATTGGGCCTGGTGACCCTCTTGCGCCTTGAAGTGGACGGGGATGGGGTCGATGCAATTTGTAGAGCAGTCTGCTCCAATCGGCGCAGTTGCTGTTCCAGGGCCTCCGCGCGTGCTCGCTGCGCGGCCGCGTCCTGTTGGTGAGCCGTGGCCTCCCGCATCGCCTGTTCCCGTGCCTCGCCGAGTTGGCGCTCGTTCTGACGCCATTCCTGCTCCCGCTTGGTCAACTGTGCTTGCAGCGCCTTGGCGTCCAGGCGGGCACGATCGACTTCCTGGTGCGCACGATCTTCGACTGCTCGCGCATGCTGCGCAAGCGCCTCGCGCTCAGCGGCCGCATTATCGATTTGACGTGCCAGACGCTCGGCGAGTTCTGTGCGATCGCGTTCCAAGGCCTCGACGCGCGCCCGTTCTGCATTGCGTTCCTGGGTCAGATCTTCGATTTGGGCAGCCTGATACTGGACGAGTTGATGCGCCTCGGTCTGACGGGCCTCCGCCAGTAGGCGGGCCTGATCCGCGGCCTGGGCGGCGATCTCCAGTGCTTTGGCGCGGTCATCCAACGCCTCACGATCAAGCTCGAGCTGGGTAGCTCGGGCTGCGATGGCGTCCATCTGGGCGGAACAGGACTGGTTTGCCTCAGCCTGCGCCGCTTGGAGGGCGGCATCCCACAACTGGGTCGCCAAGACAGCAACCGACTCAGGGACCTCGGGGAGCTCGGCCCTCGCCTGCTGGGCGGTCAAACGGGCGCCGAGCGATTGCCACCACGTCTCCAACATGCGCGTGACGGTGTTCGGGGAGCCGGTGCCGAGGAACGCACGGATCCGATCGACGGTGGGCCGTTCGCCGGCGATGACGAGCGCGTCGGCCGCGGTGTCGACCTGTGCCTGGGTGATGCCTTTGGCCATCGTTGCCGCCCTCCGACGCGGCCGCCCTACTCTGTTGAATACCTACTAGCGATAAGTGATGATTATCGCTAGTATGCGCCCTGTTTCATAATGTACAATACATAGTATGAAACGAAATAGCACATTGCCCGCCATGACGGCGACGGCTGCGAACCTCGTGTTGCCGGAGCAGCTAGCCCAACAGGCCGCCGACGCAGTGCGTGAACTGCTGGCCGAAGCGGCTGCGGCCAACACCACCCGCAGCTACGCCACCGCCTTGCGCTACTGGGCCGGCTGGCACCAGGCCCGCTACGGCGTCGAGCTGGCCTTGCCGGCCAGCGAGGCCGTGGTGATTCAGTTCCTGGTCGACCACATCCAGCGCAAGAACAAGACCGGCCTGGTCAGCGAGATGCCGCCAGCGATCGACCAGGCGCTGGTCGCCGCCGGCCTCAAGGCCAAGGTCGGGCCGCTGAAGCTCTCGACCGTGGTCCAGCGCGTCGCAGTGCTGTCTACGGCGCATAAGCTCAAGCGCCTGGCCAACCCGTGCGAGCTGCCCAGCGTCCGCACGCTGCTCAGCCGGGCCCGGCGCGCGGCGGTCAAACGCGGCGAGCGCCCGACCAAGAAGACGGCGATTACCCGATCTGAACTGGAAGCCATGCTTGCGACCTGCGACGACAGCCTCGAAGGCTTGCGCGACCGCGCCCTGCTCTGCTTCGGCTTTGCCAGTGGCGGGCGCCGGCGCAGCGAGATCGCCGCCGCAGACATGCGCGACCTGCGCAAGGTGGGCGAAGACGGCTTCATCTACCGGCTAGAGTATTCAAAAACCCAGCAGGCCGGAGTTACGGTGGATTCGACGCCGGACAAGCCTATCCTCGGGCGCAGCGCCGAGGCACTGGCCGCGTGGCTCGAAACCGCTCAAATTCGAGAAGGGGCGATTTTCCGCCGTATCTGGAAGGATCGGATCGGCAATGCTCTCCTCCCGGGCTCCGTGGCAACTATCGTGAAGCGCCGTGCCCGCTTGGCTGGGCTGGAGGGGGACTTCGGGGCGCATAGCCTAAGATCGGGGTTTGTGACGGAAGCCGGCAAGCAGGGTGTGCCGCTCCCTGCCGTGATGGCGATGACCGAGCACCGCTCCGTGGCGAGCGTGATTGGGTATTTTCAGTCCGGCGCTGCAGCAGATAACCCGGGAGCGCGCCTCCTCAAGTAACTCCATGTGAGAGCCGAAAACACCTATGGGGGGTTCACCTTCCCTGGCGGGATCGACGACGTGAATGTTCGTCGTCTGCGCCCGCTCTGTTCGGTTCGGGGTCGGTCGCATGCGGGGAGTTGCGGTGAGCGAAATTCCAGCTGGATAAGCGGGCGGCACGCCTCGACCCCAGCCAGAGGTGCGCGCCCTGCCATTGCGACGAGTGCGTTAGGGGCGATCGAAGCCCGCGTTCTGGTCCGGTTCCAGCCGGCGGATCGGAGGGCCCATCGGCCGGGACACCTTACGCTTCGCGTCCCGCCAGTGGAATGCAGCGAGCGAGTGGACGTTTACGGCGCTGGTTCGGGCGCCACTATGCCGGGGTTGGTCACCGGCCAGGGCGCGCCGGCAACGACCGTTCGCTCACCCGGTCGCGCAAGGTGCAGCGCGGTGTATTCCACGCGCGGGCCGCCGTGGCATAGCCGCAACACCTCCCCGATGACCAACGCCCCCGCGGCTGCGCCCGTGAAAGGGGTGGCGATGCTGCGCCCGGCCAACTGCAGCACGCCGCAGCGGTCGCCGCTGTCGGCGTGTAGTTTCTCGTACGCCGCCTGCTTAACCGTGGCATAGGCGGGATCGACCGGCGCGTGCGCCGGCTCGGACCAGCAATCGATCGCGGCCCGCGAGGCGGGGAAAGTGTGCACCGTGATGCCCAGATAATCTCCCGGTCCGCGGCCCAGACCCGCCTCGACGATGCGGGAAAAGCCCACCTGCTCCACCAGCCGTCGCGCCGCCGGGTTGTCGACGCCGATCAGCGCGACCGCCGGCTCGTTGCCCGTCACGGTGAAGTTGGCGGCGAACCGCCGCTCGATGATCGAGGCACGAAATCCGCGATGCTCTGCCCACTTGGCGGTCATGCGTGTCTTCCCTTTGCCCACGTCGATCTCGCGGCTGAGTAGCGAGGTACTCTTGTTTGCGACCGACACTAAGTCAAAGTCCTGGAGCACCAGTTCCAGCGGATCGGTGCCGTAAGGCAGCAGCCCCAAGGTCCACAAGTACGCTTGGCCCAGGTTCCCTAGCCCCACCAGCCACGCTGACTGCGGAAGCGCAGTGAGGTTTGGTCCCCGCGCCCCGGTGGCCCAAGGCGACCACGGCTCCCACAAGGACCAGCCCACCCGGCGCTGGCACGCCAGAGGCTGCGTGCCGCGGAAGAACTGGAACACTTCCGACACCGCCATTGCACCGGCCAGCACCGCGGCGGCGGCGCAATTTCCCTGCTCGGCCAGCGCTGCGTCCGGCAAGGGCACGACGGCAGCCGTCCAGCCGTCATAGGTGGCGCGCACGCCTATCGCCGGCATCGTCACGTCGGCGCCGAATGCGATGCACGGCACCTGCGGCTCAACGACCGTCGCGCGGTGCACGCCAAGCGCTTCCAACGCGCCCGCCAGACGCGCCGGCGCCGGCGCGTCGCGATGACCACGCCAGCGGGCGCGCAGCGACTGGTCGGGCCCGACGTAGCTCACGCCGCCCAGAAGGCATGGCAGCGCGGCGGCCGCCGCGGTGAGCAACGCCACTTGCGCCATCTCGCTCAGGTCCTCTCCAAACACAAGCTGCACGCGGTAGCGCGAGAATATCGTGAGCGCTTCGGCTTCCGTCGCCGCTTCGCCGGTGTCCAGGGCCATCTTCAGCACGCGGCTCAGCCGCTCGCTGATGTCCTGCATGGACTCATTCATGATCGGTCTCCAACACCAGAAGGCGATTTCCACATCCGCCGAGCGCCTGCCACTGGTGGTCGCCTTCGTAGACGTAAACCCCCACGGACCAGCGGCGAATGCGCGGGCGGGCGAAGTTGGGCAGGATGATGGCGACGTGGCCGCGCGTGGCGATCAGCGGGTTCTTGCGGTCGATCCAGCTTTGCCCGGCGCTGTACGGATGCACGTGGACGTCAGCGACCACCTGCACGCCGCGCTCGCGAACGATCGCCCACAAAGTGCGGAAGGCCGCGGCGGGCAATTCGACGACGCCGCCGGCGTGGACCTCCGGGTGCAGGTCGTCGAAATACAGAACGTCGGTGACGCGACGCCCCTGCTCGGTGGTGTGGCCGAGCAGGAAGGCACCGGACTCGTGGCTTTCGCCTTCGGTGCGCGCATGCAGCTCCGCGACCAGGCGATCCCACAGGGACCGCGGGATGCGAAGGTCAGTGGCCGGCGACATAGTCGGGCGACCCCAGCAGGTCGGAGACGACCCGCACATAGCGGTGGATACCGACGGCCGGATCCCACAGCATCGACGGATGCTGCTGGCGCCAGGCCTCATGGCCCTGGATGGCGACGCGATCGCAGGGGATGTAGAGCGCGTTGGCGTTCCAGCTCGGGTTGAAGGCGGCCGACACCCGCGCTTCCCCGCGCGGCCACCGGGCCGGAGGGAGGGCGCAGTTGGACTGGGCATCCCACGGCTGCGCGGTGGGCGCGTTGCGCGGATAGTTCGTCAGCTCGAAGCGCAGCAGTACCCTCCCCCCGTCGCGCGCCTTCACCCAGACCCATGCATGCGGCCACTGCGTGGACTCCAGTCCCCAACGGCCCGACAGCGAGCCGTTGAGGAAAGCCCCGGAGTTCACATCGGCCTCGAAGGCCTGCTGGTCCAAGGACGTCATTTCAGCCCTCCACCCGCTTGAAGGGCACCAGGTCGAACGACACCGCGCACAGCTTTCCGTCCGTGAGCGTCCCGATCTGGGTATCCACGTCCGGGCGCTCGTCGCCGCCTTCGAGCTCGAGCACGTGCTCGGCCGCGTCGCGCGGCGACATCTCGAAGGCGTTGTGCGTAGCCCATTGGTGGATGTGCCCGACGCGCGTCACCGGCGGGAAGTCACGCGACTTGGTCACGCCGTTGAAGGTGACGTTGACGCTCACCCGCTGGCAGCGGCCCTGGTGCAGGCGCACGACGCCGGGCTCGCCCTCACCCTGCTTCGAGACCAGCGAGACCACCGGGGTCTTGAGCTCGACCGGCTTGTCGTGGCCTTCGGCGAAGATCAGTTGCCCGTCCTGCTCGGCGTTCTTCACGCCCAGCTCGACCAGCGCCTCTCCCACTGTCATCTGGCCCTTCACGTCGCGGACCAGCACCTGCGCAGCGCCTTCGCACTGCATTACGATCTTGATAGTTTTCACGCGGTGTTACCTCTTCAGTGATTCGCCGCTGGACAATTCCAGCGCCGTCACCCACTTAGTCGCGTGACGTGAGAAAAAAACGGAAGTCGCCTGTCGCCTGACATCGAGACAGTGATGGCGATCAGTAGAAGTCGCCACGACCTCGCTGGAATCGCTCGTAGGCTTCGCGGACTTCATGCAATGACGGCTCGCGAAAATCTCGTCGTTGCCCATGTTGATGTAGCCATGCGACGCGATACCACGGCGCGAACCGTCGAACTCCAAGTGGTAGCCCGCGCGCGCCGCTTCGTATTCCGGATCCAGCCCGTGCTGGGGATCCAGCTCCAGCATGCGAAGGCGGACAACCGCATGGTCTGCCGCGTGCGCTGCGTCCGGTGCGTCAGTGGACTGGCTGGCAAAGGTAGCCGTCCCCCCCCTGCTCGCGGTCTGTCAGGCTTGACCAGGAAAACAACTGACCGGGGTTCATACGCTTCTCCTTGATCCTCCCATTAATTACGTCCGGAGCCGGGACGCGATCCACCTGTCCACATATCGCCTTGCTTGCGCGGCGCTACCCGCACGGCCCCACACGACCTGCCACGCCTGACGGCAATCGATGACGACGTGTGCGCCCTGAGCATCTGGGGTGACGCTGGCGATCACCCGCCCTGCGCGCCACAACTCCCAGCGCCCCAGGCACTCACGTCATCCGTCCATGCAAACGCAGCATTGCGCTGCGCGGTCACTGCGTCTGCGCCGGCTAGCGCGACGCGGGCATGAAGATGCGCTTCATCACCCCTGCTCCGCCGCGATCTCGGGAATGGCCGGACACAGGAAGAAGAACGGGCATCGCGGACACTGCTCGTCGGGCTTGGTAGGGAACTCGCCGGCAGCGATGGCGGTGGCGATGTCCAGCACCTTGTCCTTCTTCGAATCCAGCTGCTTGGCGCTGATGTCCAAATTGACCGTGTCGTCGGAGGTCAAAAAATGCAGTTGCAGGCGCGCGCCGGGGCCGTAAAGCTCGCGTCCCGCCAGCAGACGCAAAGCATCGTGCAGTTCGGCCTTCACCTCTTTGGGACGTCGTCCGGTCTTGTAGCGCCGCACCAGGCCGCCCTCGTTGGGTTCGGCTTGTTCGAGTTCGACGCGCACGCGCACGCCGCCGACCTGCAGTTCTACATCTTGCGACGTTGCGCCGGGGGCACGAAGGTGCTCTTCGGCCTTGGTAAGCAGGCGCACCGCAAAGTCCTTGTACACTGACGCGAAAGGATGATCGCGGGGACCTTGCGTTTCCCACACGTGGTCCAACTGGGCCAGGTATTCGTGCAGCGGCAGCTCGCGCGCAGCGCGCTCTTTCAATGCCCAGGCCAGTACCGCGTAGACCGAGCGATGGAAGCGCGCGTATCCATCGTCATCGCCGCTGGCGTGCAGCCCCAGGCTTCGCGCGTAGGCGTAGCGGCGCGGACAGCGCTCATATTGGTCGAGTTCGCGCGCCTGGTGAATCTCCGGCTCAAGCTTGAGGTCTGGGCGCGCCGGCAACTCCTCGCCCACCGGGATGGGATTGGACTTGGCCGCATGGACTTGCGTCGCATACGCCGCCACCGCCGGCAGGAACTTCGACTCGCTGGCGCCGCGCTTGCCCAAGGTTTCCGAGCGCGACAGGTGCAGGTGGTCGCGGGCTCGCGACAAGCCCACGTAGAACAGGCTCTCTTCCTCGAAGCGATCACCCACATCTTCGGCCCGCAGCATGCCTTGCGGTGGCGGACACGGGTTGTAGCGATTGGGCTGGGGAAAATGGCTGGTGGCCAGGTACGGTAGGTACACCACCGGAAACTCCAGTCCCTTGCTCGCGTGCACGGTCATCAGCCGTACTGCGTCGATCGAGGCGGCGGCGCCCGGCAAATCGCGCAGCGCGCGTTCTTCGCCGAACTGTTCCAGGCGGCGGATCCATCGCAGCAGATTCTTCTTGGAGTTGCCCTTCCGCGGGTCGAAATGCTCCGCGGCAAATTGCAGCAACTGGAACACGGCCAACCGACGTTGCTCGCCGACGCTACCGGCAATCTCGAGCAGCTCGTCGATCAGGGCGCGACGTTCGAACAGCACGTGGTTGAGTACCTGCGGTACTGTGGATTCGAAGGTCAGTCCCGCCAGGTCATCACGCAGGCGCTCAAGGGCAGCCTGCCCTGCCGGGGAGCAACCGACAAAGATCGAGGAATCGGACAAGGCAGCCAGCGGCATCTGCTGGGCGGCATGAGCTTGTTCCAAGAACGTACGCACGTCGGCCAGCGTCATTCGGTAGGTCCGCGTGGCGGCTAGGCGCAGCAAGGCGCCGCGGCTGGGCTCGGCTACGAACGAGATCAGGGCCAACAGGTTGCGTACTTCGTCGCGCTCGAAGATGTCGCCCAGGTACATCGACGGCACACCCAAGGCTTGCATGCGCATTGCCACCCGCTCGGCGTGCGTGTGCGTGCGCACGATGATGGCCTGGTCCCGATACGCAATGCCGTTCGCGCGGTGGGCCTGGATGGCGTTTGCGATCGCGCTCACTTCCGAATCCAGATCCGGCGCGATCATCAGTTGGGGACGCGGACCGTCGCCGCGCTCGGCCTTCAGGTGGCCAGCCGCTCGCCAGACCGGGTCGTCCAAGCTGCGCGCGAAGGCCGTGTAGGTGTCGACGATCTGCTGGCTTGACCGGTAGTTGCATTGCAAGGGCAAGACCGCGGCGCCGGGAAAGTCCTTGGCAAACAGCCGCATGTTCCCCGGCGAGGCGCCGCGGAAGCGGTAGATCGCCTGGCGGACGTCGCCCACTACCCACAGACGTTGGCCATCGCCGGCGATGAGCTTGAGCAGGCGCGAACTGGCGCGGTTGACGTCCTGGTACTCATCCACGAGCACGTGGGTGAACTGGGCGCGCACCGTGGCCAGCACGTCGGCATCGTCTTCCAGCAGCCGGATCGCGCGCCAGATCAGGTCGCCGAAGTCGACGGCGCCCAGATCTTGCAGCATCGCCTCATAACGCGCGTAGATGCGCGCAACCTCAGCGGCCCGCGCCGCCGCCTCGCGTTCGGCATCGGTCTGCGCTGCCGCGGCCATGTCGGTGGCCAAAGCGGCATACTGCGTCGGCGTGTACAACTCGTCTTTGGCACGGGAGATCGCCCCCAGCACCGGCTGGATCAGCGCGAGCGGATCGTTCAACCGCAGGTAGTAGTGCAGGTCCAACTCGGGCAAGACCGCTTCCAGCCGCTCGAGGCCATCGGCGAGATCCAACAGGCGCACTGGCTCATTCAGGTCCGCACGCGCGGCATGCTTGCGCAGCAGCTCTAGGCCGAAGGCGTGGAACGTGCCCGCCCACAACTCGTTTGCTGCGGGAATCGTGCGCGCGATGCGCTCTTTGATTTCACGCGCGGCCTTGTTGGAAAACGTCAACGTCAGGATCGATCGGGGATCCGTCCCCGTTTCCAACAGCCGCTGAATGCGGCCGATGAGCGTGCGCGTCTTGCCCGTGCCGGGTCCTGCTTCAATCAAGGCCGGGCTACCCATGTGATACGCCGCGGTCCGCTGCGACGGATCCAGGTCGGCCAGGGGTTCTTCCTGCTGTGCCGGCGGCGGATCGGGCACCAGCAAGGCGTACTGCAGCTGCTGATGCACCAGGCCGCGCGGCACCCCCAGTTCGCTGGCGATCTTGGAGGCCGGCCATTGCTCGTCGAGGAACAACGCGCGTGCCAAGTCGACGGGCAAGAGGAATTCACGCGCAAATACGTTCGCGTATCGCTCGCGCAGTTCCTGCGAGCTGTAACCCTCCACGCGTCCGGTACCCAGCGGCGTGGCTTGTTCGGGTGCGTCCGGATCGACGGTGTAGCTCACCAGTATCGGATCGGCGGGCGATTCGATCACCCAGTGGCCGAACTCGTGCGCCTGCACGAAGGCTTGCGCCTCCGGTTCCAGGTCCTTGGACACGAAAATGCGCTGGCCGCTGCGTTGCAACGCGCCCACGCCGCCGCCCAGCAAGGGGTATTCGGCCGGAACGGGCAGGACCTTCAGCTCGGCATCGCGCATCGCTTCGGCGAGCACCTCGGTCGCCGATTGCCCGCACCCGCTAATCTCCCGCAGCCGCGTGCGCAACTGCTGGGCTTGGAGTCGAACCGAGGTAAAGGCATCCATCGCCGAGGCCTCCTACGCGGGCTCACGCAGCCACTGCTGCTTGGCTTCGTCCGACAGCGTGGAGTTTTCCACCGCCTGCTGAAAGGTCCAGGGCGCGAAGTCGGGCGTCTTGGACGCGCGAGACGCCAAGGCAGGACGATGGCTCTGAAACAGCCACGCGTTCACCGCCTGCACGCCTTCCGCGCCTAGATTCAGCGCCGATGACCACGCGTCGAGCAAGCGTCGAGGTACTGGCGGCAAGATCATGTGTTCTTCGAACAGCGCCATCATCGTCTCATCGATGCCAAGGGTCGCCGGCAACGATGGTTGACGAACGCGCGCACGAAATGCCGCTTCCACCCGCTGGATCTGCGCGGCCACTGCGGCGTTGGCATCGCCTGACGCCTGCGCGGACAGCTGATGCGCGACCTTCTGGATGTGACTCATCGTGCGCGTCACCAGCCGGTCCTCGATCTCGGGGTCGAGCTGGGCATCAGCCGTCACCAGCTCCCTGGCGGACCATTGCACTGCGTAGTCCACGATCTCGCGCTCGAACTCCGGGTACTTCCCGGTCCACTCGCGCACCAAGGGCGCCGAGGGCCGGTCCGCGGCGGCGGCGAACTCGTCCAGGACGTTTTCAAGGTTCAGTTTGTTGCTCATTTCTCGTTCCTTTCTTTGAGCACCTCGGCGATTTTGCTGATCCACTCGCGCACCGTCCGCGAGGTGACGCCGAAGTGCGTTGCGATTTGGTCTTGTGTGCGCCCCAGCTTGAACATCACGAAGGCCTCGAAGGCTTTCTCCGGCAGGTGGTCGACGCGTTTTTTGACCGCGGCCAGCTCCTGCTGCCCGTCCGCGCGAGCTTGGGGGTCGAAGGGCGCACTTGCGTCCGTGGCGCCGGCCTTTCCCTTGATGAGCTCGCCGTCGGCATCGTGATCGGGCAGGCCTTCGGCGCCATACACGCGGATGACCTCGTCCGTTACCTGCTTGATGCTCGGCGCCCACGGATGACTGGACCGCTTCATCGCGTCCAACGAGCGGCGGTACAAGAACAAGTTGAAGCGGCGCACGCCGAACTCCAGGCTGGCGTGCTGCTCGACCACCTTCCGATACAGGTCCTCGAACACCATGTTCTGGTGGTCTTCGATGTCCTGCTCTGTCATACCGTATAGGCGGCTCATCTGCGCGAAGAGCATCGGCGTGACGACGCGGATCAGTGCTTCGAACGCTGCCAGCACGAGGGCCTGGTCGCCGGCGCCATCACGGGCCATCTGCAGCAGCACCTCCGGCGGCAGGTCCCGTTGCAGGGCCGCCTGACGCAAGCACGCTAGCCGCTGCTCGCGGTCCAGAGCGCTCAGGGCGTCGATTTGCTTTTGGATTTCCGGCCGCCTGCCTGGCGGCAAGCCCCGGCCTTCTTTGTCGGGTGGTTCGAGGTCATTGGTCATGTGGCTATCTTCCTCCAGGTTTTCCGACCTCTTCGCGAACAAAACCGAGACAATCTGATTCTGTAACTCACGCGATCTGGGAAGGCCCCGGGCCATTCCTGCTCACGTTTTCGAGTCGTTCCCCCACTAGTCGAGCAATCGACGAAAAAACCGGAAGTCCCGCCCTGGCTTGGTGTTGTGGGTCCTTTCCCTGCCAGTCGGGCCGTGAACGAAAAATCCGGAAGTCCCGCCTCCACCCAGCGCCGGGGTCTTGCTCACTAGTCGACGGGCCGGCGGCGAAACCGGAAGCCCAACCCGCTCCCCTGCCCGCCCCGCTCCGGCCTAGCTGGACCCGGTCGCCTGCTGCAAGGCTCGCCACGCCACCGACCACGGGATGCGTTCCTGCTCCAGTCTCACCCCCGTCCTCCAGCGTGCCTGCAGCAAGCCCTCATAGACTTCGCACTCCTCGGGCGAGAGCGTGGGCAACTGCCGGGCGATGGGGACCTCGTCGGTGCTCCACAACGACCGAAAGGCCAGCAAGGTCGCCTCGTCCATCAGCAGCGACCGGGTATGCGGCCAGTGCGAGTGCAGACCATTGACGATGGCGAAGCCCGCCGTGTCGATATCGCCCCAGTACAGCAACTCGGGGGGTACCATCCACGACACACTAGCCAGCCTGACCTGCGTACGGATTTTGTAGCCACTCAAGCGGTGAGTCCTGTGGTGATGGTATCGCGTTCGGACCAATTCCAGCGCACGCTTGCCGGAGGCTTGTAACCATGGGCGCTGTGCGGTCTGTGCTCGTTTTAGAACTGCGGCCAGCGCTCGATCAGCACCTTAGCCTGGGCCCGGCTGCGGAACCACTCGCGGTTGATCAACTCGTAGCGCAGTTTGCGGTTGAAGCTCTCCACGAACCCGTTCTGCCACGGGCTGCCGGGGGCCATGAAGGCCGGTCCGGTCGCTGCGTCGCGCAACCAGCGTATGACCTTCGCCACAGTGAACTCGGTGCAGTTGTCCGAGCGCAAGAACGCCGGCTTGCCGTACAGCCGCATCAGCCGCGACAGGGTCAGGACCACGTCCTGCGCCCGCAGGCAGGCCCCGACCTCGATGGCGAGGCATTCCCGTGTGTACTCGTCGATCACGCACAGCAGTTTCAGGCTGCGCCCCTCGATCATCAGGTCGTGCACGAAGTCGTAGCTCCACACGGCGTTGGGCCGAACCGCACCGGGCAGGCGGATGTCGCTGCCGCTGCGCCGACGCCGGCGCGGGATGTTCAGGCCCAGCGAACGCCACAGGCGCCGGGCCCGGGCCTCCCTCCCCCACGCCGAGCCAGGCGGCCATCCGCCGGTAGCCGAACTGCGGCACCTGCGGTGACGCTGCCAGCAGCCGCTCGCCAGGGTCCGGTCCACAGCCGGCTGGCGAAGTACATAGCCCGCAATTCGCCGGCTTCGGCACAGGTGGCGGCAGGCCTTGCGCTGCGACAGTCCACGTCGGGTCAACGCGACCAACGCAGCGCGCCGCCCCGACGGGGATGTCATTTTTTTCGGACGATCTCCTTCATCCCGTCGATCACCAACATCTGGTTGGCCACGAGCCGCCTGAGCCGGGCGTTTTCCGATTCCAGATCCTTCAGCCGCCTGGCGTCCGGATCCGCAAGGAGAAGGGGAGGCCGGTCGGGCGGGACCACATCAACGGCATCGAGGGCTTCTGGAGCTACGCCAAGAACTGGTTGTATCCATACCGGGGCGTGCCCCGGCAATACTTCCATCTGTACCTGGCCGACGTTTGCTACCGTTACAACCACCGGGGCGAGGACCTCAAACCCCTGATTTTCAGGCTGTTGAAGCAGGCTTCGATCCAGGAACCTACGCCAAACTTTGGTCCGGAAAGGTTAGGAATCACCTTCTTTTTGCACATAGTGACCCCCAAGCGGTGCCACGGCATGAAAAGCAAAAATTTTCCAGGGCGAATTCGAACGATTCTGCTTCCACCGGCTCGATGGTGTCTAGGAAATCGGGGAGATTCAATTAACAATGTACCTTCTACAAGCGCGCAAACCGGTGGGACAAGCCCAGCGGTCCAATTTAAGCCATGTCGACATCACCGCCTAACAGCTCCAAACTCATCTTCACGGGCACGATTCACCCCATCCACTTCAAGAATTTGTCAGGTCGCGACTTCGAGCGCATGGTCTTCGCAACGCTCTTGCGCATGCGAGCATGGCGCTCGCTGAACTGGCACGGGCAAACCGGCGGCGACAAGGGCCGCGACATCATAGGTGTCTGCGAAGATGAAAATGGCAACGAGGCCACTGTCGTGGTCGCGTGTGCGAACTGGCAGAAGTTCACGCTGGCCAAAGCCAACAAAGACATCGACCGACTGACGAGTACGCAAGCTACGCCGCCCCATGAGGTCATCGTGATAGCCGGCGGGGACGTGAGTGCCGAGACCAAAGATAAGTGTAAGACCTACGCGGCCTCCAAGAAGATCAATATTTGCCAGGTTTGGTCTGGCTCGGAATTTGAGGAGCACCTGCGCTTTCACGCGTCGTCAGTCCTTAACCGCTTCTTCAATGACGACCCGTTGCCCGACGACGAGGCGGAGCTTCACAGGTTCATGCTGGAGCTCGATCCTGCGACCGAAAGAGAGGCCGGTTTGCTTGTCGCGCGCCTCTTCAACCGGCCTGCTTTTCAAACGCCAATCCACTGCGAGAGCTCAATGCCGGCATTCAGGCAGGCCATCGCGGACACTATTGGGGCTCTTAACACCGGCATTTGGCGCGACCGTGAGGGGGCGATCATTTCGCGCGTGCCGCCGAGCCACGCCTTTCCGGACGCGCGTGTCTCAAGGGGACTGGCGAGTTGCTCGAAGAGGCTCAACACGCTGCGCATGACGCTCGACGAAGGCATCAAGGCGAACGCCATCCGGCCCTGTGAATGCAACAACCCGCTTTGCACGACCTACATGATCGACCCGCCTTACCCTCAGCGGCTCGAGCAGGAGCGAGCCGAGGCGCTTCGGCAGGCCGCTGAGGCTCTCGCCCTGCTGGGCGTTCAACAACTCTGACCATGCGCTTGCGTGGCTAGGTCGAAGAGGCCAGCTCGCGCCGGACTCAGGCGTTGTCAGGCCGGAGCGAGGGCGGATCATTACGTCCTCATTCTTGCGATGTAGCGGTTGTGGTCGGCACGCTGCCTCGCGCTGCTGAAGTAGAGATACTTGTGCGCGTTAGCTGCCATGGATAGGTTGTAGTGATTCACCTCGTCAAGACTTATTCTCTCGGATATCAACGAGCGGAACCCGCTCCCAACAGATTCAAGTTCCATCGCAATGCGAGGCGTCAAAGGCATCCATCCACGCAGTTCATGCAAATGCGTCATTCTTGAGGAGCGCACGACAGCTGGCGCATCGGAGTTAATGATCTTGCCCGTCCCTAACGCATACCTAAGCCGAATGGTGAAACCTAATTCGTATGCATCACAGGCGGCGCAAAGGGAATTGATCAACATATGTGCGACCATGAACTCACGCTTCTGGCGCTCGTCTAGTGTGATGGATCCGTCAGCTGTTGAGTAGATGATGTCTCCAGAGAGCATGTCACGCGTCTTCCGGACACGAAATAACTGGAGGAAATAGAAAAACAATAGATTAAGACCCCAATCCTCATGCACTTCCGACTTCGCTAGTTCCGCCCGCTTGATCTGACTTATTGTTACTCCGATCTTGTTCTCGTAGACCTCGTAAAGATCTTCAAAGAAGTTGTGTTCCTTGTGCAGGTACTCCGCATCCTTCGCCCACCTGACAAGAGATAGCAATAACTCCGCAGCGTCGCTGCCCGGACTCTTGTCCGCCAGAGGTCTGGAGAAGGCGTAATGAAGCAGGCTGATCACCATCGGGTCGAACGTGAAATCGTTGAATCTGCTTTCGGCGCCGACACCCTTTCCCGTTATTGCGAATGGCTTCCCGGTACTAAGCTCAAGTACGTGGATTGTATTGGATGCATCTCGCCATTGACTGAGATACGCTTCGTGCACATAGTGATGAAGCTTCTTCCGGTCCTTACTCTGGCGCATGGAACGTATCACTCCGTGTGGTTCATCTTCCCATCCGCAGGATACCAGCCGCCGAGACGAGAAATAGCATTGAATGATTGATTTTGAGGATTTATGAAGAGAGATCTAGATCTTTCTATGCGAGCTTCGCTATTAGGCAGCTACGGACATGTCTGTGAGGTCTCGTCGTCTTGAATGAGCCCGACCCAAGAACGTCCTAAGCCGGCTAAAAAGGAATCACCATGCGTGACTTTGTCAAAAGATTCTCTATTCCAAGTCATCTCGCCCTACTTCTGATAAATTTCCCTAATCACCTACCCTGCTATTGTCCGCTCTCTGCCAAGAACCTTCTTTGGAGAGTTTTTTCTCTTCGGGAGGCTGACCGTTGCCGCTACCCGAAATTTGAAGAGCTAGGCAGATGAACTCGAGACTGAAGGTGTTGAGAAATTGGCCGGCAACGATGTAGCCAGATAGTCGCGCAATTGAAATGCCAAGGACGAACCGGCGTCTACAAGCCTGTCCAGCACCTCCAGTGTGGCCTGCCTGAGAGTTACGTCTCGGAGGAGCGCCTGACGATGCTCGTGCACCGCAGCTTGGCAAATAGTCTCAGCGTTCCAAAGGCTGCTTCCGTCGTTGAACAGTTCAGCCGGAGCCATTCTTATCGCGTCCCTCAGTTGCACTAAGGCGGAGGGCACCGCCGTCGCCCTTCCGACACCTGCCATCAGTGCAAGAAGATGTTCGAGCGCGCGCCAGCTATCACCTGCCTTAACTAGGCAGTTGGCGACGAAGAGAGGTCGGTTTCGCAGCAGCGGCAAGTCGTGATAGGTCTTGGTCCATGGGTTGGACTGAAACAGTAGTACAGCGAGCAGCTTCTCGCTCTTGCTGTACACGCGCCGCGAGCCAGTGCGCAACGACTTGTCAGGAAGGACCTTCGCTGCGGCCCGGTCCCATACCCGCCAGAAGGCATCCGCGTTAGCGTACTCTTGCGTCATGCACCCGCTTAGGGTTGACTCCAGCACCCTTTCACTCAACTCTGCGCCGTGCTCGATGCAGTAGTCAAGAGTTTCAAAAATCGGAGTGTTGTCGGTGCTCTGCATCAACAGTTCAGACGCCAAAAGATCTCCTATCTCCCAACGCGCTTCGAAATCAACATAGCCTGGGTCGTACTGGCCAACTCGTGGCTTGCCTTCCTGATCGGCCATCAGGCGGGCAAGTGTTGTAACCGCCTGGATTCTCCAAGTCGCTGGTGCCTCGCTGCGGGCGGCATCGAGTGCTATCGTCCACTCTTTGACAGCGGCGACGCTTCTAGGACTAGGTCTAGGTGCTAGTTTTCCCCCTGTGAGGACTGCCACCAACTCCTTGCTGGTTGCGTCCCGTGCTTCTTCGACGAGGGCTCGTCCGCGTCTTTTCGCTGCGCCAATTGTGCTGTCGAGCGCCTCCGCGTATTGCGCCAACGCCGTGGTCAGGATCTCGGCGAGCAGAGGCTGCTTTGGTCGCAGAATCTCTGAGATAGCAAGGGCTCCTGCCCGGCGCACCGACCAGACGGGCTCTGTAATTATGTTGGCGAGGGACTCAGGCAGTTTTGGATGAGTTGGGTCTACGCTTGCCAGTAAGACGAGCGTCTTGGCTCTCAACTCTCCTTTCGCAGGGCTGTGACCGACCCAAGCGTCGCTGTCCAGGCGCTTCGAGGTGACTTCGAGGAGATAGTCCTTGGCCCATTGGAGCGCTTCCGATGTGTCGGTCGGCCAGCGCTGAATCAGTGCACTAGGGAGCTCGTCATCAATCCCGAACAGCAATGCCTCTTCCTGGCCCTCAACCTCTTCAAGAAGGCGTCGGTACTCTTCGTACACCTCAGACGGGGAGCAGAAGCGATCTGCGGCCTCCGGGGACGAAGTGAACGTTGGCTGCGTTACAGCTATTGCCCAAAGCCGGACGGCCGCCAACCGGTTCATAACTTGACTTCTTGATTCCGCTTGGTCACTGATTTTCTTTAGCTCGGGTTCTAGGTTCTCGATTTCTAGAGGTACGAATCTCTCATCACCAACTGGCTCGCCGAGCTTCATGCCTCGAGCGTCCATGCGCTTGAGCGCCATGCGCCAACCGTCAGGCACGTCTTCAGCGTGCTTGAGATCTTCGATGTGCCTATCAAGAATCGCATAGATGCCATTTCTGAGGTCGGGGCGGACAATCTGCAACTGAAGCGCGAGTGTCTCCAGGTGCTGCTTCCTGTGCGGTAGTTGATTGCTGGCGATGCGCTCCTTCTGCCTCTCGTCGTCCAGACCGTCGTGACCACTGCGGATGGCCAGAGCAGTCGCCTCCCCCACGTAGCGCGCGATGTCGTCAGCGAAGAAATCGGGGCAGTTGAAGAGCGGCAGCAACTTCTCAGTGAAGATGGTCGGATGCCCTATGAGAACGCCTGCCACCAATCCCGTAGTGAAGCTCGACTCGCCGCTCTCCAAGATGTATTCGAGGGCCATCGAGATGACCTCCGGCTGTGCCTTCGCCTCGATCAGCAGCCTTTCTTCCAGCGCCATGAGTGCGCAGTTCAACACATAGCTGGAAACGGAGTGGCCGCGATAGGCTGCCCAAAGTCGCCAGTCGTGAATGTGGGCCCGCCCATTCGGACTTTGCTCAGACGGAAGTATGGACACTTCCTCTGGATGAGATTTGGCAAATGACAAAGCTGCGTGATTGCAGAGCTCGACGACAAAGCGCACGCTCTTGGGAAAGGAGTAGAGCAAGAGCCACCGGAAAGGTCCTTGCAGTGCGGATGGAGGGAAGAATGCATGGTTCGCCCTCTGGCTTAGGCCCATTGCTGCCTCCCAGCCACCCATGCCGAAGTGACGTTCTGTTCGAGGCCCAGGTTCGGTGTAGAGTGCCCAGAACGCAGTGCGAACCAACTCAGCGTTGAAGTAAATCGGCTCCCTGCAGTGCTTGATGTTGGTAAGGAACTCTAACCGCTCTTCGGCGTATACATCGCGGTCTTCTCGGTCTTCGGAGACCCTCTTCACGAGTGTGTCGACGAACACCTTGAATTTGTCCGGGTCAGCTCCCGAGCAGCGACACAGGAGCTGGTAGAACCGCTTGCCTACGGATTTCTCTCGGTACCAAGTATGGTTGTCTTGCCAGCAATAGTGCTCAGCCATGCTGAAGACATCGGTCACACGCGGGCTAGGCTTATGCCAATCGTCATCATGCGCAACCGCATCCTCGGCGAGTTGGACAACCCATGAGTGATCTTTCGGCGGCAGAGATGGGAATGCCCTTGTGACCAAAGCAATCACTACGTCCCAAGCCTTGCCTACCGGTGCGGCCATTCCGATTCGGGCAAGAAGTTCCTTTTTTGCAGGGTCAGAAGCTAAGTGCGAGTAGTCGATGGAAGTCGGTCCCTTACAAGCAACTCTCAGCAGGTGACTCAGGCGTTGAAGCAGAGCCACGCTACTGAAGGTGTCATTGCTTCCAAGCTTTGCGACTAGCTCCTCCACTCGCTCAGAGCGCAGAAGCCCAATGGCTATCTCGTCTCGCCACAGCTGCGCAATCGTGGATTCTGGCCGGATTGCTTCCTCCAAAAGTGCGAAGGCGTCATCGTCACCTTCAGCCGATCTCTGAGCCGTCCATGAGCGTAGGGCTCGTCGCATCCCCGCATGTGAGCCTAGCTTTGTGAACAACTCAGACCAGTCCCGCTCCGCGGAGCGCAAATCACGTTCGACTCGAAAGAACAATGACCAATCCTCCAACACGTCGTGTGCAGGCGCTACTCGGTCGGCCTCGTCCTCCACGAGCACCGCGTCTTGCAGGAGCGACTTAACTGATTCAACGTCCGGGGGAGGCTTCACGAATTGCGCAAATCGCTCGGTACGCAGGTAGCAGACTTGGTCGAAGGTCTCTAGACGCCTTGCGCGCAAGGCGGCCGAAAGGCCTTTGCTGGGCGCAATTCGCTCTGTCCAAAGTGCACGTCTAAGGTCGTTACCGGAAGCATTTGGTAATGCTGTTCCAGCTTCAGCGTACTTAAATGCAAGCTGCAGGTAGTAGGGTGTGCGCAGAACCTCTTTTACCCCTGGATCTTTGGCGACGACCTCTTCGAGCGAACTATTGGCTACCGCTGTGGCGATCTCCTCGTCCGTGAGCAAAGGAACGTCTACGACTTGGCTTGAAAAGCTATAGAGGAAGTTTGTGTACAGGCCATTGAGAGCATAGGATCGCGTCGTGATGCAGAGCCTCGAAGACTTGTTCTTACGAACAAGTGCGAGTAGCTCTTCGAGTGCACCTGGGTTCTGTGCCTCGAGAGCCTTCTCCAGCGAGTCAATGATGACAGTGGGTGCCCCTGTGCGCAGCAGTGAGTCGATGCCCAGCACCGGGTCCTGAAGCCCGTTCAGGGACTGAACTGCTGCCAAAGTCGGCACATCCAGCTCATCAGCCCTGAAGAAGAACAATGGGCCGGACTCACGCAGCAGAGAAGCAAGATGAGAGACGACCGCTGACTTTCCTGCGCCCGGGCCGCCAGTGATGATGACAAGCTGGCGGTCATCGAGTGCTGACAGCACACGGCCTACGCACTCGCCTCGAGGGATGTGTGCGCCATTGGGTAGGCTTGTCGAGATGAGGGAGAGCTGAAGTAAGACTCGTTCAGTCAAACGCTCAGCAACACCGCCCAGTCCGCGCGAGGAATTCAAGTGGCTCATTACCGCTCGAACTCCTTCTTTAGCGGTCTGAGACCACGTTGTCCGAGTGACAGTCCCTACTGCAATCCCTTGCTCTTGCACATAGGAGACAAGGCCATCCCACACCAGCTCTCCTGAGTCGCCAGATTGCTCTGAAGTCAAGAGTGCTTGAACGAGGCTGAGCTCCTGTGAGGACTCGAAACCCAGGTCATGAATGTCAACACGAAGACGCTGGAGCAGCTGGAATACAAGCTCCTCGGTGTACTTGTCGGTCAACGTCTCCTTCGAGACCGCCTTGAACGCTTCCCAAGTTTCTCTATACTTCTGGCCGAAGAGCTTGGAGTTCACCTTCTGCAGGTAGTCAGCGAGGTCTGCTGATGCACGGGCAAGTTCGCACAGGCGCTTCGCTGCCTGGTTAGCTGCTGTCGCCGGGGCGATGGTCGCAAGAACCAGGACGTCACAGGCGCGGTCAAAAGGGCTCTTCTCGATACCGAGAAAGTCGCGCCAAGCACCTTGCAGTCCATCAATGAAGTCGGTGTTGCCAGCCGTGGCGTTGAGGCCTCGCTTGCATTGGACAAGCTGTAGCCAACTTTCCTTGCTGTCACGGAGCCGACAGTAGATGTCGTCGGTGTGAGCGCCTGTAAAGCGAGCCTCAAAACGCAGTTCTTCGATCCGGGCGCCGTGCAAGCTGAAGGCTGTAGGCAAGCCCGTAAGCATGTTGGCCAGGTACAGGGCACCCACACGGGCCTGAAAGACGACGCCTCCCCCGCCAGTGGCGAGAGTGCTCATGACCTGGGTACCCTTTAGCGGGTCGCGTGGAGTGACGTCCTTCTTGCCCATTTGCAAAAGCTCCCATCGCTGTGCGGGTTCTCCTGCAGACAATGATAAATGGTTAGCGGCCTGCTTCGCAGAATCTAGAGCAGGCTTATGCGAACCCTGTCGCAAGGAGCGGCACGACACCGGCCCAGTCTAGTCGGTGAAGTCGTCTAACAGTGCAGGAATCAGCACGCTCTTCAAGCGAACTCTGGGCCGGCTTCAATCCTGGGTGGACGGTTCAACTTCAAGTGATCACGTGAGGTACCGTTTCACTGACCGCAATCGGGTGCCGCGTTGGTAAGTCGCTACTATCACCTTGGGAGGGAAGCTTCCGTCCTCTAGCCCCGATAAACATCCCTAATCCCTCTGTGAGATTTTCCTCACCGCGTTGGAATTGCTTTTGTGAACTTTAGCGATGCCCGCCGTTGAACAGACCGCAGCCCAACGATGACACTTGGCAATCCCAATGCGACTCTATCGCCGCGTCGAAGTAGGCGCGTACATCCTCGGCATGGACGTTTATACAAATAGTCCGAGCAGCGCTTTGACCGTCTTTGTAATCGATGGTGTCATTTCCGAAACGGTCTTAGCTGCCTCGATAAGTCCAGCTGCCGATACGTCGTACCATCCTTTGCGAGGCTTCTCTTTCACAACCTCAGACACGAGGTTGTCGAAGTGTGTTTTGGCCACTGCCGCGTCTTCTGGGGGCAACTGCGGCATCAGCTTGGCTACTTCGGCCTTCAAGTCTTCGATTGCCGCTTCGAGCTGTTTCGGGTCCGGTGTCTCCGACATGGAGGCATCCATCTTGGCATTATCGCCTGAAGTTGATTGTGCCTGCTGCTTCGCGTTTTCGCCTGCTATCTGTACTTGGGAACCCACTGTGTTCTGAAGGACCGGGCCCTTGTAGGTGTTCATGATGATGACCTCTGCAGTTCGATTGGCTTGATTGCATTGTTGTATGTAGCTTTCGACGCGTTCCCTCACCCGTATACGCATTTGGGTCATGGAAGTGAGTCTTCCCGGGAGCGCTGTTCCGATGGCATCGATCACTGCACCAACGATTGTTTGTTGGTCGTGTCCGAAACGCCTTACCTTTTGAATCGCACTAATGGAACTGCTGAGGTACTTGCTGATCTGTACCGCATCAATTCCGTCATCGAGCGCGAGCTTTTGGTCGTCCGAGAGTGCTCGCAGAACCAGCCGCATGCACTCGAGCTCGGAATGCAGCCGGCTCAGGTGCATGCGTACCCTCCTGACGGCATCCGGATCGCCCGTGCCCCTCGCAATGAACCATGTACTGCATCGCATGTTGCCGAAGCCCAGAAACGCATGAGAGAGCGACGCGTCCGCGTCAGCGATGTAAGCAACATGCTTTGCGCCCACCGGCAGCGCAATCGGCATGTTAGATGGATACTCTAGGATCGCTAGGGGATGCCCGTAGCCGAACCACCACTGCGCAGGGAGGGGCGCCGGATGGGGCTTTCGCCGTGTCGTTGCGTGAAGAAGATGTTGGGCAAGTTTTGATCCGGCAAAGACAAGTTCGACTTCGTCCTTGTGCCTGCCTACGCAAACGGTCATCTCGGCGAGGTCGCGAACAATATCTATCACCGAGTTGCAACCGCCATCTAGAGCGAACCCGATATCGACTCGGGCCACGGTTCCGTCAGTGTGGAATCTTCGAAAGGAATTGGTGACGGTGATGCCCGAGCCGAATCGCGTTCTTCCCAGTCCGCTCTTGAATCTGAGTGCGCGCCCGAGCCCTCCGTAGATCTCCTCTCCAGCCCAGTCATCGATCCCACCACGGTTTCGGAATCGAACCGGTCCGCACGAGCGCAAGAAACCGTCGCTGTCAAACGGCCACGCTGGCCTTGCCAAAAGCCCGCGTCTATTGGTGGCAAATTTTCGGAGGTCCCCGAAAGGATGCTGCAGAACGAGGAGCATGACTCCTCCGCAAATGGAAAAGCCCTCAGCCGCTAGGGCAGTCGGGAATGGCCACCGACGGGGCCGGTGGTACGCTTCGGACGCGCGGGAGCCTCGAGCCCCTACCCTTCCGAGCACCACGCCGCTCCATACAGGCAGCGGCGTCGTCCTTGAACACGTACCGCTCAGACATATTCGGCCATACCTTCACGATAGCATTCACGTTCTATTCACGAAATCGGATCTGTCCTCGGGCACAAAGATCCTGCAATCATCACAAGTCGCGGAGGTGGACAACCTCGATGAGTCCATCGATCCCGAGGTTTTCAGCCCATTCGAATGGCAATAGCGTAACGATCACCCCGGCATGAACCAGCTACTCAAAGATCACACCTAGCGGTCAGCCTTGCCCTTGGCTTCGGAGCTGACACTATTCCGGCAGAGAGTGTCCGTTCTAGACTAGTTTCCACGTGTGATCGGCGAAAGACCCCGGAGCCACTATCGGAGCAAGCCTCCATCCAGCGCGACCACCCGCGACTCTGTCGCATCCCCTGGAGACCCAAAGAATGGATACCGCTCGCCGTTCGCAGGAATCTAACGCCGTTTCTCCTCGCTACGCCGTAGTCTTGCAAAGACTGGTACTCGTCGTCTTACTACTGCTTATCTCAGGCTGCAGGACTGTACCGGCAACCGGGGACATACCTCAATTTCGGCAGGGTCTAGCCTCAGTCGACCAGCGGACTTCTCAGGCTTTCGCTGACATCAACGCGTTTGATCGTCAGCGAATGATCGATTTCGCCGCTACGCAGACCTCGCTCGACGAGAATCATTTTCAACTCATTCTAGAACGGAGCGACACCGAGAAATGGAAGCGAGCCTTCGGACTGATCGACGATTATGCCCAGCTCCTTCAAAAGCTCCTCGATCCGGGCCAGCGTGATGGCGTGCACAAGGAACTGGTGGTGCTGGGCGAGCAGATGGGCAAAGTCAGAAACGATGAACTTCCCGCTGGCGTCGTATCGGGCATCGCTTCCCTGGGTGGCCTGTTGGTGCAGATGAAGGCCGAGCAGGACGCTATGAAGGCGATTCGAACCGCCGATCCTGCTATCCGTACAACTTTCACCTTGATGATGACCGCGATCGGCGATGATCAGAAATCGGGTATCCGTGGCGCTAGTTGGGCGACCTGGACGAAACTTTTGACGAGCCGCGTCCTCGCATTCCACCAGGCCAATAATATAGCGAGGCGACGAGAGATCGCTGCTCAATTTGCTGCGGATCTTGACGGCCGAGATGCGCAGGATCGAGCACTCAATTCCATTCGGCGATCACTCGACTTGCTCAGCCAGGCTCACTCCGAACTCGCCGCTGGCCGCACTCAAGGCGCTGCGGGTCTGCTTGAACTAGTGAATGCCGAGTATGCGCGCTGGAGCACCACCAAGAGCGACATCGAGAAGGCTCGCGAATCTGCAGCAAAGGCTGAGGGAGCGGGGAAATGACATCGTTGAACACTAATCTGCAGGCCCTCCAGAAGGCACTCGTGCTTCAACATGAAGCACTGTTCAACAGGCTCTCGACCGCTACTTCAGTAGACGAGGTCAACACGATTTCCACGGAGATGGACGAGGTCTATCTGCGAATCCGCGTAACTACGCGGCTGTTGTTTCGTCAGACCACTTCTGCCATTGACAAGAATATCGCGGAGGTCGTGTCCGTCTCCGCAGAGCTGCAGCAGTCGATCAAGACCATCACCAAGTTGACGGATCTGATCAAGAAGACCAGTAAGTTTCTCGGGCTTGTCGACAAAATCCTCGATGCCGTAAAGCTGATCTAATCGGAAATTGCAACGGTGTGAGACATCGCACACGACTGCCCCGCATTGAAGCCGCACGCAGGGCAGCATGAACACATCGGCAATATGGGGCGAGCCCATCGGGGTTCGCCCGCTTACGTGTGCTTTTAAGTTTGCGAATCTAGAAGCCTGAGTGCCAAGCATTCGTTGGATAATCAGGTGGTGGAACTGCCCGATTTTGCCAAATACATCGTTCCAGGCTTCGGCCGAATTCAGGATTCACTCACCCCATCTCAGTTTGCTGGAAGAGACCCTCTCGGGTGGGGCGCACCACCTTGCCTTAGAACAAGTCGTGATCGCATAAGGGCACTTTCCAAACGAAGTTTAGCCCCCCTACCCCCGATAAGAATCCCTAATCGGCAACCATCCGTCCAACGATGCTGCGAACCTCACTGGCAGACTGCTTCGCAATAGGCTGCCTCTATTGCGTATTCACTGTCGTTCGATTCGTTCAATTTTGCTGAGCTTCTCTCCGAGGGACGTCGGCATGCATCATGCCGACTCCCCGTGAGCCTCTGCAGCGCGCCTCAGAACGTAATGCTCCAAGAGTCGATCAGTCCGACATCACCGCCAACGTTGTCGTTCACACGCAGCCTCCAGGTACCGTTGATGGTCTCTGTCGACAGATTGACCGAGTAGGTCTTGACGATGTTGTCTATGCTGCCGCCGCTGCGGTTGTGCAGCACGTAGACGCTGCCGTCCGGAGCTATCAGATCCACTTTCAGGTCGCCGGTGTAGGTGTGGAGGATGTTCACCGCGACCGGTGTGGGATTGGGGGCGTTGCCAGCCCGACCGGTAACCACAATCGAACTCGTCACCGTGGCGTTGTCCACAATGGCTACGTCAGCGGTGTTGCTGTATGTCTGTGCTGTACCGCTGCCGACATTGACTAACAAGGTCTTGGTATTGGTTAATCCGGTGTTGTCTGTCACGGTCAGGGTTACCGTGTAGGTGCCGGCGACCGCATAGGTGTGGCTCGGGTTGGTGCTGGTGGAATTAGTGCCATCGCCGAAGTTCCAGCTACGCGATGCGATCGTGCCGTCCATATCGAACGACGAGTCTACAAGGCTGGCAGTCAGACCAGAGACGTTGGCGCTGAAATTGGCGACCGGCGCGATGTTGTTGGTGCTGAACTCTACTTCGGCCGAGGTCGCATTATTTCCAGCTGCATCAAAGGCCCGAGCGGTGAGCGTATGGGCGCCATTGCCTAACCCGATCGAGTTGTAGCTGATCGAGTGCGGCGCGGTGTTGTCGCTTCCACGGAGCACGCCGTCGATATAGAACTCGACATTGGTCACGCCGACGTCGTCGGTCGCGCTGGCTGACAATGTAAGCGTACCGCTGGTCCCGGATACGCTGGCGGACACGGTTGGCGGGGTGGTGTCTGTGCCGCCAGCAGTCTGGTCTACCCAGATCGGAGCTGACCACAGGCGCAGGCCATTCGTCTGGGTAACAAGCGCGTAGTAGAAATGCGATCCAGCAGTCGGGGTGAAGGCATGGGTACCATTGCCTTCGGCCAGTTGGGTCACTGTACCGTTGCGGCCGGGGACGCCCTCGAAGAACTGCACGCGCTGCGCGGTTTGGCCGCTTGTGCTGGCGTAGTTGGCGGATAGCGTGAGCACGCCGCTGTTGGTGAAGGTCTCGCCCATCACGCGGCCATTGGCTGTGAGCACTAGTTGGCCGGTCTTGTCTTCGGTGGCGAACGTACGGCGCGCACGCAGGGCAGCCACGAAGTTCGCCTGGTTCAATGCGGCGCCGGTCGGCAGCAATACGCCGGTACGGTTTGTGAAGCTCAGCCCCCAGTTCGCGCAGTGGTTGTCCTGGTTGCTGGCCGGTGCGACCTTGTAGCCACGCTCCAGCAGTCGGTTCCACGCCCCGGGGTAGCTGCTGCGGCTGGTTTCGGTCTGTGTGGTGTTCACAGAGAACGCGGAGGTATTGAGGATCTCGGCCAGCACCATGACTTCGGCGCCATCGGCGCTGTAGGCCATGCCGGTGCCACCGATCGCGAACTGGGAGGTTGATGGATGGTTGAATTGACCGATCCAGCCTCGCTGGCGCATTGCCGCATACAACGCCGCATAGTCGCTCTTGGGGACGTTCACGGTTCCCAGGAGTTGGCCGCTGCTGTTGGTTTCCCAGCTCGCCAGTGCATCGGGATTGATGATGTTGAGGTGGCCGCCGTTGCTGATGACACCCCACTCCATGCCGTAGAGCGCGAGGAACGTGGGGTTGGCAGCGTTGTAGTTGTTTGCTGCTGCGATGCCGCTGTTGAACAAGCCATTGGCGGCTGCGGGCGTGGCGGAGGTGTTGGTCCCCGTCGAGCCGTCGTACATGTGGTTGTGCTCGGACGCGAGCAGGAAATCTCCGCCAGCCTGCGTCTGCATCATGGCGTAAGCGTCGGCAGGACCAAAGTCGCCCGCCTGCGGGGACTCAGAACCATTGCAGTTGGCGAGGGCCGTGCCGCCATCACTGTGGTTGGTCTGGCTGTGCATGTTGCCGTAGTAGATTGTGTAAGGAAGCCCACCTGTGGCGGGGGCTGACCTTACAGCATTGGGTAGGCGCCCGGACCTGACTTTCGTCGCACTCAGCCAGGCAGCGATGTCCTGTTTTACGCCGACGGCCAGCGGCCTGATCTTCGAGATTCGCGCCGGCGCTACACGACCGACCATTACGTCGACACCTTGTTCGTGGACCTCATCGGCGAAAGCGGCAAACGCGTCCGAAATCCGCTTTGCAATGGACTTGCGAGCGTCATCGCCGACCTGGATTGATGGTGCCGCCCGCAGTCTCAGAGAGTAGTATCCGGCCTGTAGAGCGCGACCCTGTTGGTCGCGTCCGTCCCAGGTCATGCGCAGGCTGGCGCGCTGGCTGGGGAGCTGCTTGATGCCCTGCCAGCTGCGCACGACTCGGCCATCGGGCCCGATGGCATCCAATACCCACGCGGCGCTCGTTGCGCTGCCTGCGGCGGGATAGTCGAAGAAAAGCGTGATTGGATAGCGCCCTCCGACCGGGGTCAAGGGTGCATTGAGCGTGGCATCAAACTCGTAGTGATCGGGGTGGGCAATGTTGGTTGCCAAAACCGTGCTTGAAAGCACCAGCGTCAGCGACAGGGCCAGAATAGAAAGGCGCCGTTTGCATGTGGTCATCTGCGAGTTTCCGGAGAGGGGGCTAGAGGTTGTTGTCGATCATTTTGACCGTCCAAATTCTCACAGAAATGTTTCACTGAAGGGGTTCAGCCGAGATACGCGTAAAAATGCCCCACAGGATTCAAATAGTTCTTTTGGGGTAATGACTTAGCCGATATTTTTCTTCTCGGCCGGTTGCGCCAGAAGATCGAGCGTCGGGCACTGTGCGCCTGTCACCACGTGGCGACACTCCTCCACCAAATGCTCAAGGTCGGCTTCCAATTGGCGTAGCTCGTCCAGACGCTGCCGTACCTCGGCCAATTTCCGTTCGGTCAGCTGTCGTGTTTGCTCGCAGGCGCGCTGGCCTTTGACCTCTAACAACCCTGCTATCTCGTCGAGACTGAATCCCATCGCCTGTGCTCGGCGAATGAACTGAAGTCGGCCGACTTCGTTGGGCCCGTACCGGCGGACGCCGCCAAATGGGCGCTCAGGCTCCGGCAGCAGGCCTCGCCGCTGGTAGTAACGGACCGTTTCGACATGCACACCAGCGGCTGCGGCCAGCCGGCTGATCGTCATTGCGTTGGTGGCCATCGGCTTGACTCCGTACTTAGGTACGGAGATTACCATGCGGGTATGGTCCAACCTCCCGCACAGTCCTGCTTGCCTGCCCTCTTGGGTGCCGCCGTCGCGGCCATTGGCGCGTCCGTGTGTTGCGTCGTGCCCCTGGTGCTGGTCCTGATGGGCATCAGCGGCGCCTGGATCGCCAATCTCACTGCCTTGGACGCGTGGCGCCCGTGGTTCAGCGCGGTCACGTTGGTGTTCTTGGGCTGGGCCTTCTGGATGCTCTATGGCCCGGCCTCACGCTGCCGCATCGACGGCATCTGCGTCGATCCCGCGCGATTGCGACGCCGACGGCGCTGGCTGTGGTTCGCCACCGGCCTGATCGCTCTGCTGCTGCTCTTTCCTTACTACATCGACTGGTTCCTGTAGGAGTCCACATGCGCAAGATCCTTCTCAGTTTGGTATTCACGGCATGGATGGGCCTGGCTTGGGCGGCTACCCCAACGCGGGTCGTCCTGCAGGTGGAAAACATGACCTGCCCGGCGTGCAGCATCACGATCGAAAAGGCATTGGAGAAAGTGCCGGGCGTGACGGCGAAGCGTATTGACACCCGAGCCGCCACAGTGACGGTGGCGTTCGATGCCGAGCGCACCAACGTGGCCGCCATCGCGAAGGCCATCAGCGATGCCGGTTTTCCTGCCACCACCAAGGTGAGCGCAAACGGTGGCTGACGCGCAGCTCCAAAGTACGCTCACGTGCCCAGAGTGCGGGCATCAGGCGACCGAAACCATGCCCACCATGGCGTGCCAGTTCTTTTATGAGTGTTCCGCCTGCCACATACTGCTACGCCCGAAACCGGGCGATTGCTGCGTGTTCTGCTCCTACGGCACTGTACCGTGCCCGCCTGTCCAGCAACACAACCCTTGCTGTGGCGGTACAGGTTGACACTCGCTACGCAGCGAGAGCGAGTTCGATTTCGTAAGGCTCCGGAAGAAGGTCCACGTCGATCAGATAATCGCCGAAACGTTTCACGTGGCTGGTCACGTAGGGACTGAGTGCAGCCACGTCCTCCGGAGTGATCTTCCAACCTGACCGGATCAGTGCCTTGATGATCCGGCTTTGTTCAACGACGTTATGGAAGATCACGGCATTGGCGACCAGGTCGTTGTACTTGACCGCCTTTTCCTGCTCGACTGGGTCGTTGTCGGCGATCACCCCTTCTCCACCGAAGAAGAAATACTTCGCGAAGCCGTTGTAGGCCTCTACCTTGTTGGTCGATGCGGTAATCTGCTCGCGCAGTTCGCGATCGGAGATGTACTGCAGAAGGAACAAGGTGCGAACCGCAGCTCCCAGTGCACGGAAGGCTTGGTACAGGCGGTTCTTGCGGCTGTAGTTGCCCAATTTGCGCAGCAGCGTCGAGGCCGCGATCTTGCCCGACTTGATCGACAGCACAACCTGCATCAGATCCTTCCAATGGGTCTCGATCAGATCCCAGTCCACGTCCTCCCGGAATAGAGGATCGATGTGTTCATAGCGGCTGTCCTCCTCGGGTCGGAAGAACCGGTAATCGCGCCAGTTGCGGATGCGCGGCATCAGCTGGATCCCAAGCAGATGCGACAGCCCGAACACCGGCAGCGATTGGCCTTGGGTATCGGCGTGGACGGTATCGGGTTGGATGTCGGATGTGTTCTTGAGCAAGCCGTCGATGATGTAAACCGCTTCCCATACGCCGCACGGGATGAAGTGGCTGAACAGCGCGACGTAGGTATCCGACACGTGATGGTAGGCAATGCCACCATAGCCGCCGTATCGGATGTGGTAGGACGCCAGCAGGTTCTGGTCGTAAAGGTCGTATTTCGTGCCGTCAGCCGCGGCACGCTTGCCATCGCCCCAGAACTTGGGGAGCTGCAGGCCGGCATAGCTGTTGATGATGTCGCGGCAGGCGGCGGCCAGTTTGTTCGCATCCACATGGCGACGATTGACGAACGACAGCATGTGCGCGGACGCCGCGCCTCGCAGGTGTCGTGCGGCCTGGGCGGGCCCGAGGTTGCAGCCGTAGGTGAAAGCGGTCAGGACATAGCGTTCGGTCGGCTGATCGATCTTGGCGTCGGAGCCCGACAATGGCCCGAAATGACGCGGCCAACGGGTCCAGTGAGCCACGTCGCACAGGATCTCGATGACGCTGCGCTCGCGCAGGCGGTCGAGAATCGCCGTTTCCAATGCACGGGCGCCGCTGCTCATGTCCTTGGCTTTGTGGCGTTTGAGCACGGGTAGCCCGTCGTCACCGATGATGACCTGTCCGTTCTCCAAATAGCCTTGGTCCGTCAGGTCAGCCACCTGAATCAGCTTGGATTGCAGCGTGTTGACGAAGCCAACCGCCGTATCCGGTAAGCCCACGTGGCGGCAATAGTCGCCCAGAAGCGGTTCGCACTGCTCCCAGGACAGCAACTGATCTCGGTAGTCCGCGTAGGTTTCCGAACCGCGTACGGCCACGTCGCCGGATTTCAGCTCGTTGGCCAGCGAGGAGAACACACAAACCTCGAATAGGCGGCGGCGAACGCGCTCCTCACCCTGCTCGGTGCGATGGATGATGGTCTTTCGCCAGAGATGGGTCGTAAACGCCAGGTCGACAGGCTCGTCGAGCCAGTCGCCGCGGGCACGCTCCTGCGATAGGATCAGCTCGATCGCGTCGATCAAGGAGCGGTCTTCGGTGGTGGATTGCAGGTCCAGCATGCGCACCATGCGCAGGATGGTTGCCCGATGGCTTTTGTAGAACGGCCACAGCAGCGGTAGATGGTTGTCGCCACTGTGCGCGGCGATCGCGTCACAATCGTCCTGCAAGGTCTGCACGCCCCCACGCGTCACGACCAGCCGGCGAATTTCGCGCCCTGCCTCGGTATCGCCCGGATGACGGTCGAGCACCCGGATTACATCCGACATGGTGGCCACGAGGGCTTCGGTCTTCTCTCGATAGCGCGAACGCAATCGATCCAGTTGCTCCTTGCCACGGTTATGGATGTTTCCCATTCGCTTGATGAACATCTCGGCAAGATCATCGCGGGTCTGTACGCGGGCGCGATGAATCAGGCACAGGAGTAAAGCGTGGCGCTTGGCCGGACGGAAATCGCATAACTCGGAGGCATCCAGGGCCCGGGCTTCAGCCGCGAAATGCTTCCGCTTGAGTTCGGGCACGTCCGCCAGATGTCGCTCATCCCCTACCAGTGCGCCCAGTTGGGCGATGTGATCGATCAACTCCTGGAAGTGTTGCAGCGAAGCTCGCCTGGGCAAGCGTTTGATCGTCTGCAGCGGGCTCTTTATCCGAGCGTTGCCCACTACCAGCAAATCATCCAACCGCTGTTTCTCGTCGGCAGTCAGTCGCGCGTCGATGGTCGCAAAGTACTCGCCGTTGGCCAGAGTGCGAATCCTCCGCGCCAGCCTGTCCAAGGCAGAGAATGCCGGCAATTCGATGCGGTCGCGAACGAGTTGCTCGATCGCCACGTTGATCAGGTCGGCAGGATTATCCATGACGGCCGCCGCTTCCCGGATCGCCCGCGCAGCCACGTCAAGGCCACCTTCGGAGTAGGCCCGCACCTGGAGATATTCACGGATGCGCTGGAAGTACCGATACCGCTTGTTCGGGGCGATCTCGGCAGGCTTGAACTGACCTCGAAGCCGCAGGGCATTGCGGACATGGCGGACGACCGCACCGGGAATTTCCTCCATGTCGGGGAAGTAGCCCAGACGCTGGAAAGATTTCAGCAGCAGGGCCAGTGCAAGACGGTGACCGGGCTGTCGAGCGTTGGCTGTGATGAATGCCAACTCGTCATCGGTCGGGGTGTAGGCGGCGACCAGCTCGCGGACGACGGGATTGCGTTTGAACTGCGGGTATGCGGTCCGTTCGATCGACGCCATCGAGGCCTCATTCGGTCAAGGGGTGGGTAATGCCGGTGGTGGAAGGCTTGCCTCGATGCGGCGTCGTGCGAATGGATCACGGCCGTCGAGATAGCGCATGGCCGAATGCACGTCGCGCCATCCGACGTATTCCATCAATGCCTTCACGTCCCAACCGTTCGTATTGGCCCAGCCGGCGAAACCACGGCGCAGCGAGTGACTGCTGTAGTCCTCGGCATCAGGAAGCCCTGCCGCGCCGAGCAGGCGACGCAGCAACGGAATCAGGCTGTTCGGGTGCAGCGGCGTCTCGCTCACGCCTCCCCAGCGATCGATGCCGCGAAACAGCGGTCCCTGAGTCAGGCCGGCAGCGATCGTCCAATCCGCGATCGCGGTGACAGGGCACAGGCGCGACAGGGCCGGCACGTTGTAGGTGGTGCCCAAGGCCTGACGGTCTGCCTTGCTGCGCGGCAGGAAACAGGTCATCCCTTCGCCCGGGACCAGACGCAAGTGTTCGACTTGCACCCGGATCAGTTCGTCGCCCCGGAAACCGCGCCAGAAGCCGAGCAGGATCAGCGATCGGTCGCGACGATGCCGCAGTGCGTCCGCACGATCTCCACGCTCGCCGGCTGCCGCGATCGCGGCGCCGAGCCAACTGTCCACCTGCGTGAGCTGTGTCAACTGCAGCGGCTCGGCCTGCTTTTCCACAGAGGGGTGTATCGTCTGGATGCCCTTGAGCGTCTTGCGTACCAGCGGCGCCCGAGTCGGATCGACGAACCCGTGCTCGCGATGCCAGTGCGCCAGCGCGGCAAGGCGCTGGCGGAGCGTGTTGTTCGCGAGTTGCGTCGCGTGATCTGCCAGGTAGCGGGCTACGCTGTCCGGTGTGGCTGGCAGATGGCCACCCCATTCGATCTCGAAATGCCGCAGTGCAGAGGCGTAACTGCGCCGCGTATTCTCGCGCTCGGCGGCCTCCAGATATCGTTCCAGCGTCACGCGTCGCACTCCGGGTGCGCGCAGCCCGTGTGCCGCAGTGCGCCCAGGATGGTACAGGTCCCGCGCTCGTCGCCCGCGCACTGGGCGATCACCTGTTCCAGCTCGCTTGCCATGCGGGACAGCGCCTGGATCCGTTGATGGATGTCGGTCAGGTGAGTACGGGCCAGCTTATCGACTTCGCCGCACGACAGTTTCGGATCGTCGTTCAGGCGCAGCAGGCTGCGGATCTCCTCCAGACTGAAACCCAATTCGCGCCCACGGCTGATGAAGCGCAGCCGATCGATGTCGGCCGGCGCGTAGGCGCGGTAACCACTCCCGGTCCGCGCCGGGGATGGCATCAGTCCCACTCGCTCGTAATAGCGGATGGTCTCCAGATGGCAGCCACTGGCTGCGGCAGCATCACTGATTTTCATTCGAACTTCGCTTGACCCTGTAGTCACTACGGACTTTACGCTTGGGACGTTTCCGCTGCCACCCAGCGCGTCGAATTGCGATGCCGACCCATGTCCCCGTCGATTGCCCTGATCAGGTCCAGCGTCTTCGCCCTTCTCATGATGGGGGCCGCATGGCTGCCGGTTCGTGCCGAACAACCCGTGGCAAACCCACGCCAGACCTGGCAGATGCTCGACTACATCGCGGTGGATTACGCCGGCGCCGTTGAGGGCGGTCGTATCGTGTCTGCTGGCGAGTACGCCGAGATGCAGGAGTTCGCGAGTGCGGTCCGCTCGCAGCTGGCGAGCCTGCCGGCGTCACCGAAACGGCCGGCCCTGCTGACCCAGGCCGACCAGCTGGTCGTAGCCGTGACCGCCAAGGCCGAGTCCCAGCACGTGGCGACACTCGCCCGCAGGCTGGCCGACGACCTGCTGGCCGGCTACCCCATCGGGGCGGTACCGGCCGCGCCGCCCGAACCGGGACGTGTGACGGCGCTCTACGCCCAGCAATGCGCGGCGTGCCACGGTTCGGCTGGACGCGGCGATGGGCCGGCTGCCGCCGGGCTGGATCCTCCACCGATCGCCTTCACGGACGCCGGGCGTGCCGCCCAGCGCACGCCCTTGGCGCTGTACGAAGTGATTTCCCAAGGTGTACCGGGCACCGGCATGGCCAGCTTTGCCGGATTGTCGGAGGAGGACCGCTGGGCGCTGGCGTTCTACGTGGGCAACCTGGCGTACTCGCCGCAGGCCCGTGAGGAAGGCGAAGCGTTGTGGCGGGAGAACGCCGACGCGCATGGCCGCATCCCCACGCTGGAAGCATTGACCCGGACCCGCGAAGCCGACCTCGCGACGACGCTGTCGCCCGAGCAGGCCCACGCCATCGTCGCCTACCTGCGTGACCGTCCGCAGGCCGTCAACGAGCCCGTGGCCGGCACCGGTCCGCTGGCATTGGCACGGCAACGATTGGCGGACAGCCAGCGTGCCTACGCCGCCGGCGATACCGCCCAAGCCACGACATTGGCGTTGTCGGCCTACCTGGACGGCGTGGAGCCGGTCGAGCCGACGCTGGCCACACGCGACGCGGCGCTGATGCGCGAGATCGAAACCGCCATGGCCCACTACCGCACCCAACTGGGCCGGCGTGCAGACCCGAGCGATGTCGCCACGCAGGCGGCACGGATCAACGCGCTGTTCGATCGCGCCGAGGCGGTCCTGCAGGACTCGCACACGGATAGGACGACGGCGTTTCTGGGCAGCTTCACCATCCTGGTCCGCGAGGGCCTGGAAGCGTTGCTGATCGTGATCGGCATGATCGCGTTCTTGCGCAAGGCGGAGCGCCGCGAGGTGCTCCCCTATGTGCATGCCGGCTGGATCGGTGCCTTGTTGGCCGGTGCGGCGACGTGGGCGGCGGCGACCTATCTGGTCGACATCAGCGGTGCCAATCGCGAAGTGACGGAAGGCGTATCGGCGCTGTTCGCCGCCGCGGTCCTCCTGAGCGTGGGCATCTGGATGCACCAGAAGAGCCTGGCCGGCCGCTGGCAGCAGTACCTGCACGCGAAGCTGTCGGCGGCGCTGTCGCGACGCTCGGCGATCTTCCTGTTCGTGCTCGCCTTCGTCGCCGTCTACCGCGAGGTGTTCGAGACGATCCTCTTCTACATCGCGATGTGGAGCGAGGACGCCTCCGGCGCCATCATTGCGGGCCTGGTCGCTGGCGGTGTCGTTCTGACCGTGGTGGCGTACTGGATGCTGCGCATGAGCAGGCGCCTGCCGATCGGCAGATTCTTCTCGATCAGTTCGATCCTGATCGCAGCCCTCGCCGTCGTTCTGGTCGGCAAGGGTGTGGCCGCGCTCCAGGAGGCCGGGTGGATAGCCCAAGCCTGGGTGCAGGTGCCGCGTATCGACTGGTTGGGCGTGTACCCGTCCTGGCAATCGTTACTGGCCCAGCTGACCGTTCTGGCGGTCGCAGTGGTCGGATTCGTCGTCAATGCTCGCGCCGCGCCGGCACGGGCACAAACATCCAAGTGAGCGGAGATATCCCATGAGCGACTGCGGTTGCCACCACGAAGCGAAGAATGCCCATGAACGCCGCGTGCTGGTGATCGCGCTGGCGCTCAACGCCGCGATGGCCGTCATTGGCGGCATCGGCGGCTGGATCGCACAGTCCACCGGCTTGCTGGCCGATGCACTGGACATGCTGGCCGACGCGACGGCCTATGCGATCGGATTGATCGCCATCGGACGGACGGCCCGTTTCAAGGCCAATGCGGCGTGGCTCAGCGGCAGCGTGCTGCTGGTGCTCGGCCTTGGCATCCTGGTGGAAGTGGGTCGCCGAATCGTCTATGGCGCCGAGCCACTGAGTGGCTGGATGATCGGAATCTCGCTGCTCTCGCTGGTGGTCAACCTGACCGTGTTGCGCATGCTCTCGAAGCTGAAATCGGGGGAGGTCCACCTGCGGGCCACCTGGCTGTTCACCCGGGCGGACGTGGTGGCCAACATCGGCGTGATCCTGGCCGGCTTCTTCGTGTGGTGGCTGGCCAAGCCGTATCCGGATTTCGTGATCGGCACCCTGATCGGTCTGTACGTGATCAAGGAAGCCGTCGAGATCCTGCGAGATGCGCGCCGGGCCCGTGCCGAATCGAGCTCGGCCGCCGCATGAGTGGCCTGGACGCCCTGAGGAGTCCACAGCCGACGCCAATGCCCGCACCTGGTTCCAGATGATTTTTTCAGGTTGTGCGGATTTCCGCCGTGGTCTCACTGCGCAGGCAATTTGGGACTGGACGCTTTCAGCGGATGCCTAAACGGAATGGTCCCGATCAGGACGCCTCCTTGTAGGCAAGCAGCCTCAGCGCATTCACCACCACGAGCAAGGTGGAGCCTTCGTGGATAGCCACGGCAGGACCGATGCCCAAACCGAAGATCGTGGCAGGCACCAGAAAGGCGACGATGCCCATGCTGACGAACACATTCTGACGAATCACCCAGCGCGTATGCCGGCTGAGCCCGACCGCGAACGGCAGGTGCCGCAGATCATCGGCCATCAGCGCCACATCGGCCGTCTCCAGCGCGACGTCGGAGCCGGCCGCGCCCATGGCGATGCCCACCGTCGCATTGGCCATCGCCGGTGCGTCGTTGACCCCATCACCGACCATCGCGACCTTGTCCTGGGTGCGCAGCTTGCGGATGGACTCGACCTTGTCGTCGGGCATCAAGTCGCCCCAGGCTTCATCGAGTCCCACTTCCTTTGCGATGGCCTCGGCGACGCGCTGGTGGTCACCGGAGATCATGATCATCCGGGTGATGCCGAGCCGTCGCAGTTCAGCCAGCGCCTCCTTCGCGCCCTCCCGCGCGGTGTCGAGAAGGCCGATGGCGCCCAGATCGCGAACGCCCTTGCGCACCACCATCGTCGTGCGCCCGGCTTCCCGCAGTCTGGCGATGGCTGCGGCAGCCGATTCACCCAGCGGGGCGATGCCGTCGACGCCGAACATTTCCGCCTTGCCGATCCACACCGTCTCGCCATCCAGTTGCGCTTGCACGCCCCGGCCGATCAGGTTGTCCAGATCGCTGGCCGTGCCGACGGCCACATTCCCCAATCGTTCGCGCCCGTCGCGCGTGATCGCTGCCGCCAGAGGATGATCGCTGAGCGATTCGACGGCGACGGCGACCCGGAGCAAGTCTTCTTCGGAGGCACCATCAACCGGCACCACGTCTGTGATCCGTGGACGTCCTTCGGTCAGGGTGCCGGTCTTGTCGAAGGCCATCGCGTTGAGCGATCCCAGCTCTTCCAGCGGCGCACCGCCCTTGATCAGTACACCCGAGCGCGCCGCGCGTGCGATACCCGACAGCACCGCACTGGGCGTGGCGATGGCCAGCGCGCAGGGGCTGGCAGCGACCAGCACCGCCATCGCACGGTAGAAACTGTCGCGGAAAGGTTCATCCACCACCACCCAGGCGAACAGCAAGAGGAACGCCAGCACCAACACGGCCGGCACGAAAATGCGCTCGAATCGATCGGTGAAACGCTGGGTCGGCGATTTTCGGGTCTCGGCCTCGCTGACCATTTTCACGACGCGAGCCAAGGCCGAATCACTGGACTTTCGCGTGACCTCCACTTCGATGGCGCCGCTGCCGTTGATGGTGCCGGCGAATACGCGCGATGCCGCATCGACGGCATCGGGGCGTTCGCGCGAGGCTGCGACATCGGCCACGGGGCGCTTGTCGACCGGGATGCTTTCACCGGTCACCGGTGCCTGGTTGACGCTGGATGTGCCTTGCACGACGAAACCGTCGGCCGGCAGGCGTTCGTTCGGTTTGACCAGGACGATGTCGCCCACCAGCAATGCGTCGACCGGAATGTCCTGCACGCTGCCATCGCGCCTGACGGTCGCCGTGTCGGGCGCAAGTTCCGCAAGTGCTTCGATGGCGCGCTTTGCACGGCCCATCGCATAGTGCTCAAGCGCGTGCCCGAGACTGAAGAGAAACAGCAACAACGCGCCCTCGGCCCACGACCCGAGCGCCGCGGCGCCTGCGGCGGCCACCAGCATGAGCGTGTCGATCTCGAAGCGCTTGAGTCGCAGATTGTCGTAAGCCTCCCGAACCGTGTAGAAGCCGCCAAACACGTAGGCCAGGATGTACAACGCTGTAGGCAACCAGGATGGCGCAGGCGAAACGAACTTTCCGACCAGGAAGCCGGCCAGCAGCAGCGCGCCGCAAGCCAAGGCGAAGATCAGTTCGGTGTTCGGGCCGAGCAGACCGCCGTGTGCATGGGAATGATCGCCGTCCTTGCCGTGCGAGTGTCCATCGCCTTTGCCATGGCTGTGGCTGTGACCATTGCCTTCGGCATGCGTGTGCCCATCCCCTTCCATGTGATTGTGGGCTTCATCGCGGTGACCGTGAGCCGCCCCCTCGCTGTTGCGGGGCGCATTGGGCGTCACTTGCATTCCGGCCAGAACCGAAAGGATCTGATCCTCGCTCAACTTCTGGCGATCGTATTCGACGTGGACTGCGCCCGCCGCGCTGGCTTCTGCTTCCAGTATCCCCGCGGTCAGCTTCAAGTGGTCAGCCACGGTTCGAGCTCGGCGCTCGTGGGTGATGCCGTCCACCATCCAGAAGGCGTGGCCATAACGTTGGCTGATCACGGCGCCGGCGCTCTCCACCGCCTCCCTGATGCGAGCCAAGGGAACAACATCGGCGTCGTAATGGATGCACAACTGCGCTGGGGTGCCATCTGTTCCCGCCCGCAGATGCACCTTCTCGATGCCATTCCTTCCCTCCAATTCGTTGACCAGGCGGCTGACGCACGCATCGGCTTCGTGCGGCAGGTCGGGCAGCAGAATCTGCAGGTCGATACGAAGCTTCTCGGTCATTGCCGTTCTCCTTCGACGCCAGGGTCGAGGCCCGGGACATCAGTGAAAAATCGAACCCGCTCGACAGGCGAACACCTGCTTTCGCGGACATGGTCCAACCGGCGGCGGCACCGCGCATCAGCCATTGCCGGCCTTGCTTTCCTTGACGCTTGTGAGGATTTCGATGCCGCCCTTGAAGGCGATCAGCGCGATCAGTGCGCCCGCTATCAGGTCAGGCCATGGCGTCCCCAGCCATAGCACGAGCGCACCGGCGACGATGACGCCGCCGTTGGAAATGAAATCGTTGAAACTGAAGGTCTCCGCGGCCTTCATGTTCACGTCGTCGGAGCGCAGGCGCCTGAGCAGAACCAGACACCACAGATTGATTGCCGCAGCCACCAGCGCGAGCAGCATCATGGCCGGACCCAACGGATCCGCGCCGCCGATCCACCGGCGCACGACATCAGCCATAACCGCGGCTGCGAACATCAACAGCATTACGCCCGAAACGGTTGCCGCCCCGCGTTTCCACGCGGGACGGCGATCGATGGCCAGATAGCTCAGCAGATAAACGGCCGCATCAGACGCGTTGTCCATGGCGTTGGCCAGCAGCGCACTGGAATCGGCGATCCAGCCGGCCACACCCAGTCCCACGAACAGGCCCAGGTTCCACAGCAGGACCTGCCGCAGGATCCGCTTCTGCTGGACGCCGGCGGCGGTCATGTCGCGTGCCGCCTCGGCCGCTTCGCCGTCGCCCGAGCCGCGAACGTGGGCAGCACGAGCAACGTCAGCACCGTTGCGGTGAGCAGCCCGCCGATGACCACGGTCGCCAAGGGCTTCTGCACCTCAGCGCCCGAACCGGTGGCGATCGCCATCGGGATGAACCCGACGATGGCCACCAGGGCCGTGGTCAGCACCGCGCGCAGACGGCTGGACGCACCGTTGGCTGCAGCTTCCAGTGGCGCGTCGCCTGCGGTGAGCCGTTCGCGGATCGCCTGCATCAACACCAGCCCGTTGAGCGTGGCCACGCCCGACACCGCGATGAAGCCCACGGCGGCCGACACCGAGAACGGCATGCCACGGACGAGCAGCGCCAAGGCGCCGCCCACCAGCGCCAGCGGCACGCAGACGAAAACCAGCCCCGCTTCGCGCACCGTTCCCAGCGCCATATACAGCAAGGTGCCGATCAGCAGGAACACGACCGGGACCACCAGCAACAGCCGGGCCTCCGCCCGCTGAAGGTTTTCGAACTGCCCACCCCACGTCAGGTAAGTGCCGGAGGGCAAGGACACCCCGGCAACCGCGGTCTGGGCCTCCTTTACGAACCCGCCCAGATCGCGGCCTCGCACATTCGCCTGCACCACGATGCGGCGGCTGCCGTTGTTGCGGCTGATCTGGTTGGGGCCTTCGGTAACCTCGATCCGCGCCAGCGAAGACAGCGGCACCGTCGTTCCGTCCGCGGCCACCACAGGCAGCGCGGCCAACTGCGCAGGATCGTTGCGCGCGTCTTCGTCCAGACGCACCACCACGTCGAAGCGGCGATCGCCCTCGAAGATCTTGCCGGCGGCCGTGCCTCCCACACCGGTGGCCAAGGCTTCGCTCACATCGGCCGCGCTCAACCCGTATTGCGCGGCTGCCGCGTGGTCGATGCGCACGGTGAGCGTCGGCAGTCCGGATATCTGCTCCACGCGCACGTCGGCTGCACCCTGCACGCCGCGCAACTTCACCGACACCTGATCGGCCACGCGCTGCAGCACTTCGAAGTCGTCGCCGTAGACCATCACCGCCAAGTCCGTGCGCACGCCGGAAATGAGCTCGTTGAAGCGCAACTCGATGGGTTGACTGAATTCGAACGCGTTGCCGATGCGGTTGCCGACGACCTTTTCCAAGCGCTCGATCAATGCTTCCTTGTCCAGCGACGGGTCCGGCCATTCCGGCCGCGGTTTGAGCACGATCACGCTGTCGGAAATGTTCGTCGGCATGGGATCGATAGCCGCCTCGGCGGTGCCCGTGCGCGAGAACACCGTCGCAACTTCCGGCTCCTTCGCCAACGCCTTCTCCAGCGACTGTTGCATCGCCAAGGACTGCTCCAGCGATGCGGACGGCACCCGCAACGCCTGCATGGCGAGGTTCCCTTCGTCCAGCGTCGGCATGAACTCGCGACCCAGCGAGAAGAAGGCCGCCGTGCCAATCACCAGCATCAGGGCCGCGCTGGCCAACACTGCGCGCGGCCGTGCGATCGCCGCGCGGATTGCCGGCTCGGTTTTGCGCCGAGTCCACCTGAGGATCCGCGTCTCGTGTTCCTCGACGTGGCCGTGGGTCTCACCGCCATGTTGGGCTGCCGCCGCATCCGGAGCGTGGGAGGTGTCCTTGGCATGCACTTCCTTCGGGTCGCGAACGAACAGCGCTGCCATGGCGGGCACGAACGTGAACGAGAAGATGAAGGCACCGACGAGCGCCAGCATGAACGTCGCAGCCATCGGCTGGAACGTCTTGCCCTCCACGCCTTCGAGCGTGAGGATCGGTGCGAACACCAACAGGATGATGAGCTGACCGAATGCTGCCGGCCGCACCATCTTCCGTGCGGCCTGGATCGCCACCCCCAGTCTTTCGCCTGCGGAAAGATGTCGGCCGAGTTCGGCCTGCTTCTGGCCCAGCATCAGCAATGTCGCTTCGATCACGATCACGGCGCCATCGACCAGGATGCCGAAGTCCAGCGCCCCCAGGCTCATGAGGTTGCCGCTGATGCCGAAGCGGTTCATGCCGATGACAGCGAACAGGAACGACAGCGGGATCACCAACGCAGTGATGGTCGCTGCACGGATGTTGCCGAGCAGGAGGAACAACACCACGACCACCAGCAACGCGCCCTCGGTCAGGTTCTTGGCCACGGTCTTGATGGTCGAGTTCACCAGCAAGCTGCGGTCCAGGACGGGTTCGGCTTCGATGCCCGGCGGCAATGTGCGGTTGACCTCCTTCAAACGCTCGGCCGCGGCCTGCGCTACCGTGCGGCTGTTGCCCCCGGCGATCATAAGCGCGGTGCCGAGCACCGCCTCATGGCCATCTCGTGTGGCCGTGCCCAGCCGAGGTGCCTGACCAAGTTCGACGCGCGCCACGTCCGAGATCCGCACCACCAGACCATCTCGATTGACCACTGGCGCCTGCGCGAGGTCGTCGATGGTTTGCACCAAGGCGTCAGCGCGGACGATAAGGCCCTCGCCACCGCGCTGCACGAAGCCCGCGCCGGCCTGCACGTTCGATCGCTCCAATGCGCGCACCAGATCGCCCATGCCCAAGCCGTGGGCCGCCATGCGGGCTGTATCCGGACGAATGGCGTATTCCTTCACGTAGCCGCCGATGGTGTCCACGCCGGCCAGACCGGGCGTCGATCGCATCTGCGGCGCGATCAGCCAATCCTGGACGGTGCGCAGGTAGGTCGCTCGCTGTTGCGGCGTGGTCAGCCGATCACCTTCGGGCGTGAGGTAAGCCTTGTCGGCCTGCCACCCGGGCTCGCCAGCCTTGGCGACCTTCTTCGCGTTGAAGGGCGTGAAGTCCACCGTCCACATCAGCACTTCGCCTAGACCGGTGGTCACCGGCGACATCATCGGCACCACGCCTTCGGGCAGGTCCTCCTCGACTTCGCGCATCCGTTCGGCCACCTGCTGGCGGGCGAAGTAGATGTCGGTCTGATCGGTGAAGATCGCCGTCACCTGCGAAAAGCCGTTGCGTGACAGCGACCGCGTGCTGCTGAGTCCTGGAATACCTGCCAGCGCGGTTTCCAGCGGGTAGGTGACCTGCCGCTCGATCTGTCCCGGCGCGAGCGCCGGCGCGATGGTGTTGATCTGCACCTGCCGGTTGGTGATGTCTGGCACGGCGTCGATCGGCAACCTGCTGAGTTGAAACAGGCCATAGGCGGCGAGCATCGCCGCGGCGAAGACCATCGCCCAGCGGAATCTCACCGCTGTTTCGATCACGATCTTGAACATGGGGGAGTCCTCAGTGACCGTGCTCGGCTTCGCCCTTGGCGAGCTCTGCCTTCAGCAAAAAGGCGTTGCTGCCAGCGACACGCTCGCTGCCGGTCAACCCGTTGAGCACTTCGATGCGGCCACCGGCGCGACGACCGGCAAGCACGGGCATCGCGCGGAAGCCCTTGTCCGTGGCCACGAACACGACCGACCGACCTTCGACCGTCTGCACCGCATCGGCAGGCACGCTCAGAACCCGGCTTTGCCCGGCGGACACCACGACACCGGCGACAGGAGAACCGGCAGGCGGCAGCGTTCCGGACTCGGCGCGAGCGCGGATGACGGCCATGCCGCCCTGTTCGCGGACATCGGCCGCAGCCCCGATCACCACGGCCGTGAAATTCCCGGCCGGGCCGGACACTTCGATGCGTGCACCAGGCGCGACCTGTGCCGCCAGCGCCGGCGGCGCGGAAAACACCAATTCGGTCTGGGTGGGATCCGAGACGTTCGCGACCAACGCGCCTGCACTCACGACGCTCCCTGGTGTGATCTGCACCGCGCCCACCACGCCTGCCATCGGGCTGGTGATGGTGACCCGCCCACTGGCATCGGGCGTGCCGGCCGCACTGGCCTGGGCAACCGCAGCCCGCGCAAGCGCATCAGCCGCCAGCGAGCGCGCACGCGAAGCTTCGAGCTCCTGCCTCGCGACCACACCCTGCGAAACCAGCGACTGATCGCGTCGAAACACCAGCCGCGCCGCTTCAGCCTCGGCACGCGCCGCATCGGCATTGGCGCGCATCGTCGCCGCTTCGCCGCTGACCACCACCGCCAACGGCTGGCCGGCCCTGACCTGAGTACCGGGCGCGACGATCACGCGCTCCACGCGGCCCGTGATGGACGAAGCCACCGCAGCACGCGCGCCGATCAAAGGTTCGACCCGACCGCTCAGGCGCGTCTCGCCGCCACCGCCACGAGAGACTGCCACAACGGTAATGCTGGAAGCCTCGATTTGTGCTTTCGTAAGCGTGACAGTGCCTTCTTCCTCGCCCGCTTCTTTGCCTTCCTCTTCGCCGTGCCCACCTTCGTCGGCGTGCGCGTCGCCGCCCTCGCGCTCTTCGTCGTGTCCATCTTCTCCGGCGTGAGCGTCGGCAGCGCCTTCGCCTTCGGCATGTTCGGCGTGCGCCGCTTCGCCAGTCCCCTTGCCTGTCAGGCGCGCAAGACCGAAGCCGGCGGCCAGAGCGATCAGGATGGCGGCGGCCAACACAAGTCGGTTGTTCTTGAATGTCATCGGGGTTCCCCAAAAGGAGCGCGGCCTTCCAGGCCGGCCAAGTCGATTTCGGCGCGAACGCGCGCGAGGCGTGCGTCCACGGCGGCGTTGCGCGCGGAGATGAGCGCGGCGCGCGTGCTGCGTAGTTCAAGTTGAGAGATGCGCCCGGCGTCAAAACCGACGCGCGCCATGCGATAGGCCTCTTCAGCGGCGGCAACACCGCTATCGGCCGCACGAACACGCACCATCGATGCCGACAGCGTAGCTTCTGCGGCGAGGCGGTCGGCACGGGCTTCCTGCTGTTGGGTGGTCAAACGCGCTTCGGCAGCACGCTGGTCAGCATAAGCAGCGCGAACACCGCCACGGTTGCGATCGAACAACGGCACCGACATGCTCAGGCCGACGGTGAAGGCATCGTCATCCGTCTCGCGGAAACGGCGGATGCCCATGCTCGCGCTGAGGTCGGGACGTGCGCGCCGTTGCTCAACGGTGAGGCGGCGACCGGCCACGTCCACCTCGGCCTGTGCGATGCGCACGGCCAGTGGATCGCTGGCGTCGAGCGCATGCGATGCGGGCGCGATGTCGAGCAAGCTCGCACTAACCGCTTGCACAGGATCGTCAAGCATTGCGATCGCGGAAAGTCGGGCAAAAGCAGCATCTCGCACGGCACGGGCTTCTTCCAACTGGGCGCGCGCCGCATCGGCCTCGCTGCGTGCCTGGATACCGCGCAAGGTGGCTTCGCGGCCCGCTTCCACCAGCAACGCCACCGCACGCGCATCCTGCTCGGACAGGGCGAGGGCTTCAACGGCCAGATCGTATCGGCGCGATGCCGCTTCGGCATCGCTATAGACCTGGGCCAGCCTGCCCGCGGCCCGCCAACGCATCTGTTCGCTGCGCAGGCCGGTAGCGGCGGCATCTGCTCGCGCGGCATTGATGCGCGCACTGCGCTGACCGAATAATTCCAAGGGCTGCGTGACGGACACCGTAGTTTCGGCACTGCCGAACCCGCGGTATGTGCCAGAGCCCTGGATGTTCTCGGTCTCCCAACTGAGGGAGGGATTGGAGATTGCGCGCGCTTGTTCTGCGCGGGCATCGGCGGCCTCGGCCAGCGCCGAAGCCTCGATCGCGGCGGGCATCTGCTCCAACCGTGCGAGCAGGGATTGATAGGATGGCGCGACCTCACTCGTCTGAGCGATCGCCATGGGCGACGCACTGACAAGGACGGCCACGCCCAGCCAAGCCGCTCTCAGCGGCCGACCAAGCAACATCAGCATTGGACACTCCTGGATCGAAATGGACGTGGAAAGCGCCCGCACCACGGCGGGCGAGACACGTCAGATCCGAGGCGGCCTTATGAATTCGTCAGACACTTTCGCCAAAAGGTTGGCGTCATCGATCGGATGGGGACCATCAGCCTTCAGGAAAAAGGCGCCCACCTCTGGCTGTGGCGGCAGATCCGCCGTCGTGTGGTGGCAGTGGTTATGCACGCAGACGTCGTGCGAGACATCACTCGGGTTTTCCTCACCGGAGCCACTTTCGTCGTGAGTCCCTTGGTCGCTATTGGCCGAGAACTCGGATGCGTGGGTCTGCTCGCTTTCAAGCGAGCAGGAAAACGCATCGGCCACAGGCATAAAGACCATGACTGCGAGGAGCAGCATGGCAATGGGCCGTGTGAATTGGCGCAAGAAGCGGAGCATGCGCGGGATTATGGGGGGCGCAATGCGTGGATACAATTACAGCCCCCTTCACTACGCAGGGGACGGAACGCCGGATACAGGGCTCATGAATGTTTGAGGCGACTGCTTTGAACTGACGGTTCAGCAATGCAGCCGGCATCAGCTCCCTCCACGGCAAACAATCGTGGCATTGAGCGCCCTGCATTGTGCATGAATCCCTATAACGTCGCGGTCAGCCACAGCCGACGCCATTGCACGCTCCCGACCTCTGGAACACACTTGAGTAAAGGCCGCTCATGAAAAAAGCTGGTTCGGCCGTCCCTGCCAATCGCCTGAGACATCGTTATGCCAGAGCTTGATCTGGAGAAGATTCGAGCGTTGATGTTCGCCGATCCTGGCGTGGGCGCCGTGAATGAGCTGCGACTTGTCCCAACAAGCAATGGTGTGGGAGTTCAGGCAAGCGTGGCCGTGATCTCTTCGAGCGTGGACATTGCCACCGTCCGAGCCACCATCGGAAGGATGCTCGCAGATGCGTTCGGTGTTACCGACGTGATTCTGACGTTCATCGATCCGGGTCCCGAGGCAGTTCAACCCATGCGGGGGGTGGTGGAGAAAAAGTAGGGATTGCATGCCGGCATCGGGCCGCTTGGAACATGCCGACAGGAACGCATGGATGGGAAGACGCCGACCGTTTGCGCGGCCGGCGTCTTCAGTCCAGCCTCACTCGCCGGGCTTCTGGGTGAGTACGCTGCCGGCCAAGGTGCGCGTTGACGCACTGGTCCGGCCATCGTTGAGAGCCTTCGCGGCCGTGGTGGCCGTGGCTTCACTGGACTGTTTGGTGGTGCCGGCTTGTGCCAAGGCACTTCCTGCCAGGGATTTCGCCGTCTTGCTTGCACCGGGATCGCGCAGCACCGAGGAGGCGGTTTGGACGACCTTCGGGCCGGACTGTTCACTCTTTGACATGAAAGACTCCTGATCCGTGGCCAGTGGAGAAGACCAGCATGTCCTGCCACGGTGGGGACACGCTGGCGAGAATCAGGCGACTTTGCGCAGCGGCTGCTGCAGCTCGGCCACGTCGAACGTGAAATCCAACGGGATCTGGATCGGCTCGGCCGGGTTGCGCTTGTCGTTGTACACGTCGACGTCCGTTTTCAGCTGGAGGCAGTCGCCGACGATCTGCAGACGACGCTGGCCAAAGGAACGCACAAAGTGCGCGTGAGGCGCATTGGGGTCATCCAGGTCGGCCCAGAGCGACAGCGTCTTGCTGCCTTTCTTGTGGGTCGCCGCATGTTTGGCGCGATAGCGGCGCCCTTGACTGTCGGTCCGGTATTCCTCACGGAAGACCTGAGCGATATCGGCAGCGATCGCGTCGATGATGGTCTTGGTGTTGGGCTTGTGCAGTCCCTTGTGCAACGCCCACGCCGCGACTTCATGCGGATCGAGCAGTCCGTCGTTTCCCGTCTCGGCCTTGTAGCGCTCGACGTAGTCTTTCACTTGGTTCGAATAGGCGGTCATTGGGGGAGAACCTCTTTCAGTTGGTGTGGACTACGCCCCAGCCGTCAGTACGGGCGGAGCTGGTAACGAAGGAACGCACCTTCACCTGGTGCTTGCGAAACAGGTCGTACCGCCGCAAACGGCGTTGCAACTGGCCGACGACCAGGCCCGGATGGATGTTCAGGCGCTGGGCGAACTGCAGGACGCGCTCTTCCTTGAAGAACGGGGCCACGCGGGCCACGAAATCCGCGACAGCCGCCTGGTCAACGCAGAACTCCGATGCCGCCGCATTGGCGGCCTTTTCTTCCTCGTTGATCTGATCCGCCGGCTCGGAATCGATCTCCTGGTCAAGGATGTAGCCGCGATCGCGACCATGCCTCTGGAGGACATGTTCCAGTTCGTGCCGCAATACAAAGAAGAAGTTGTCGATTCGATCGAGCCGCAACGTCATGGCCACCACCGGCTGGTCGTCGTCCAGCCAGAAACAGGCGCCATCGATCTTGGTGCCGGCGATGGGTTCCACGATGACAAAACGCACGCCGCACTCGTCCAGTATCCGAGCCACATGCCTGGTTTCTTCCGGTGCCGTGCGCAGCGCGGACAGTCGCGGCAGCGCCTTGCGCAAGGCCGCTTCTTCGTAGTTCCGGATGACCAGTTCGCTGGCAACCTGCCGGGCACGGTTGAGCCACGCCAACTGCAAGGGTGTGGTTGCCGACTCGGAATCCATTTTCCGAGCCGCGTGGCAAAAGACGGGGTGCTCGGTCAGTTGCTTGATGCGGAAGAACTCCAGGAACTGCTGCTCCAGCAGCTCGATATTCTTGCTGGCCGTGATCCAGCCGCGCTTGGTCATTTCGCGCACGGGGAAAAGGCGGTACAGATTCGCCCGGCGAGCGATGAGATTATCGGTCGTATAGACCTTCGAGAGCTGGTACCGGCTCTCCAACTCCATCCAGACCTCGGCACCCGTACCCAGCGCTTCCCCCAACTGGATGGCCGTCTCGGGTGTGATCGCCTTTTTTCCGGCGATGATCTCGTTGATCAGTCGGAGCGGCCGCCCCATGATCTCGGCCAGTTCGGTCTGGGACCAGTTCTTTTCCTCCAACTCTTCGCGGAGGATTTCGCCTGGTGGAAAGACTTCGGCGAACGTGTTCATGGCATATCCTCAGAGGGTGTGATCAGTGGTGGAGACAATGACGACTCGCTTTCCTTCGTCGCTGTCCTCCAGACGCAGGTTCAACCGCCATCGCTCGTTCAGGCGCATGCATTGCTGCCCAACCGGATCGCCAGGATGTTTGCCGTAGCGGAGCGACTGCATGGCATAGAGCACACGCTCATCGGGCGCGGCGCGGATGACCTGCAGGCGCAGGCGGAGCGTTCTGACCAAGGCACCGTCCATGCCGTTGGTAAAGGCCGCGTCGGCCTCCAAGCGTTCCAGTAGGGGATCCTCGAACCTGACTTTCATGTCGAGCGAAAGGCCTTATGCGTCACATTTACACCTAGTGTAAAAGACGGCATCTGCATTGGCAAGCCCGTTCTTTCCCTCTGACGGCCCCGGCGGAGCCGTCGTCAGCCCTCGGCAGTTTCATACTGATCAGGGCCGCCTGACCCGGCTAGATCCGCATCACACGGGATAAACCACTATTATCCCGCCTGAATCTACGGCCAGACTTCACCTCATTCCGCAATTTGAATAGTATGTAATTACGTGGTATGTAATACATTACGAAATAATCGGGGAACGCGATGGCACGCGGCGGCCTGTACAAGAGCGACATCCAGAAGGCCCGCGACGCGCTGCGGGCGCAGGGCAAGCACCCGTCGGTGGACGCGGTGCGGGTGGCGCTGGGCAACACCGGCTCCAAGACCACCATCCACCGCTACCTGAAGGAGCTGGAGGAAGAGGAAGGGCAAGGCCTCGGCGCCAAGGTCGCGGTCAGCGACGCGCTGCAGGACCTGGTCGGCCGGCTCGCCAGCCGCCTGCACGAGGAGGCCGAAACCGTCGTTGCCGAGGTCCGGCAGCGTTTCGAGGCGCAGCTGCAGGAACGCAACCAAGCGCTAGAGAAGACGCAACAGGAAGCGGCCGCGCTCAGCGCCCAGCTCCAGCGGACCGAAACCGCCTTGCACGAGGAAAAGACCGCGCACGCTGCCACCCGGCAGGCCTTGGCCGACCGGGTGACGGAGGTCGCGCAGCTCGGCGAACGCATCGCTGGCTTGACCACACGGCTGGCCGAGCACGAGGCGCATGTGCAGTCGCTGGAGCAGAAGCACCAGCACGCCCGCGAGGCGCTGGAGCACTATCGAACCTCGGTCAAGGACCAGCGCGAGCAGGAACAACGCCGCCACGAGCACCAGGTGCAGGAACTGCAGGTCGCGCTGCGGCAGGCCAACGAGGCGCTGACCGCCAAGAATCACGAGCTGGTACAGCTCAATCGCGACAACGGGCAGTGGCTGGAACGCCACACCCGGCTGGAGCGGGAGCTAGCACAGGTGCATAAGTCCGCGGACGCCCAGCAGCAAGAGTTGGACGCGCTGCGCCTTACGGCCGCCGAACACCAGGCGCTGCAGGCGCGCTGGGCGCAAGATACCCAAACGCTGGAAGCCGTACGGGCGGAGTTGGCCGGCGCTCGCGCCAATCTAACGAAGGAGCGGGAGCGTCGCGAACAGGCCGAGACCGATGCGCTGCGGGCTGGCGTGCGCCGGGACACGTTGGAGCAGGTGCTGGCGCAATTGCGACCGGATCATACCGACGGTTCTGGCACCCAAAAAAATCCGGCAACCAAATGATTTCACGGAAGAAATTAGATTCTATGGGGCATTTTTACACGTATCTCGGCTGAACCCCACTGAATAGTCTCCGATGCAGTGCTTGCGGACTTGGCACGATCAGGTTGCTGAAACACCGTCGCATTCACTCACGGTTTCATGCGCATTGAGCCCATTAATTGTTATCAAGTAACAATTTGCGAGGGTTTGATGCCGACAGGTGGAGTCAAGTCAGCTTGGCTAAAACCAAAATTCCATTTTTTCTAACCCAGCGAAAGCCGCACGCTAGCTAGCATCTTTACGCCATCCGGCAATCACATCAACAGAGGTAGTGAGATGAAAAAGGCGCACAAGATCGCAATGACTGAAGAGCGTGCAAGGAAGATCCAAAGTGATGTTGACCGTAAGCCGAGCCCGACTCCTCGGCAGGATTCATTCAAAAGAAGAACATCGTCAGCAGCCGCAAAATTGAAAGCATCGCGTAAGTGATTTGGCGCTGGACCCCGGCTGAAGTTTGGTCGGGGTCCGGTCACGTGTGTGGCTGAAAGATCTTCCAGTACTGGTGACTAGGGTCAGATTCCTTGCGGCCCGGACTGCTCATCGCGTTCCACCATGTTCTGTATCTTTCACCGGCTCGCAGCACTGCCTGCGGTCCGCCGACTTCGATCGTTTCCCAGAATTGGGCCATCAACCATAGAAGTCGAAAGAGATGGTCCACGTCTACGGATACGGATTTCGTGTTTGCTAAATGGGTCGATATCGTTTCAACGTCTTCAAGCAGGAGCCGCTTGCCTTTCGTGCGCCAGCGCACGATCCACGACTGACCACCGGACGCCGGAGGTCCACCCAGAAGCGTGTCTTCAAGCTCGCGAATCGATGGGGCCTTCTCCGGCAGGCTCCGGCCGCTGGCTATGACTGCCATCGCGTAGTAAAGATCGAGAAGGCGATGCCTGGCGTTGTGCCCTGAATCTGGATGTGACATGTCTACAAGAAAGCCGAACAGACTGCTGATCTTGCCGTCGTCCCGAAGAATCTTTTCAGCGATGTCACGATCAAGGCGTGCCATAAGCATCAGTGTCGCATCAAGGCCGGGATCAAGATTCGAAGCCACTGAAACGCTTCCTGCAGGGACGGCGTGCATCTGTACAGCCGCATCCACGATCAAAGATGGGCTCTCATCCTGCCTTCTTCGGTGCTTGAGGATCCCGAATGAAACTTCATCGATGCGAATGGCGAGATTTTCAAGTGCATCACCACCTGCGATGCCAAGCGTCTGATGGAAGAAGACGCAAGGTAGGGAAGTCGAATCCTCGGACAGCGACTGCAATGCGCGCTTTAGCGCACGTTCGCGTCTCGCGGCACACTCTGGCGCAGACTGGCCTACAGCCGCTTCGATGTGGCTGTCGAGACTTTTCATCGCGCGACGAAATTTCTCAGGCCTCTTGGGGAGTCCTGTCTCCCACGTCTTCTGCGAGATGCCGAGGGTGTCTGCCACTTGAGCAGATAAAGCACGTTTGTCTGCCCAGATCGACATGGACAGAAGCAGCCAGCCAGTCAATGGTTGCGCCATCGCGAAGGGCTGGCCCATCACGGCCTGCCATATTGCGTCTTCTTGCTCCGCAGACAGTGGGCCGTCAAGGACACTTGGGATTGGAGGGCGCGGCATTGGTGGTCGTGGTCAGCCTGTTGGCGATGTTATTCGTCGGCAAGCGTGAACGGAGTCGGCCCGCGCTCGCCGACGCAGGATATCCACGGAAAGCCGATCAACAGCTCATCCAGATCGAGCCAGTCTGGGTTGAACTGATCCACGAGGCGACGTTGCCAGGCATGCGGCAGCGCTCCCAATTCGGTGCATCGCTGTCTCGCCTCGGCCTCGTCGTGGAATTCCTCGCACCACACCAAGCGCAGGCGCGAGGTCTGCCGGTCCCCCAAAAGACGACGTTGCTGATCGCAGTTCTCTCGAGTGAAGCGATAGACTTCGCGAAAATCGCGTGCCACGTCGATGTAGTAGGTCGCACGCCGGGCGTGAGCGAGGAGATAGGTGATGTGGGTACTATCCGGTCGTCCGTGCGAGGAGAGTCGATCCAGCATGTGCGCCTTCGCCTGCTCGAAAGGTGAGCAGGGAGTGGCCTTCATAGGCGTGTAGTAGGGGTTGAAGGACGATGGCATCGCTTGCAGTGCTCGCGTTTCGATGTCGAAAGCCAGCGCCTATGCCAGCTTCGGCCCCTTCGGGCTGGGATCATCCTGCATCGGATTGCTCTGCTGCTGCGCCAGAGTTTGGGCCTGCGTCTGATTGATGTTCGCCACCTTGTCGCTGCTGGCTTGAAGATCCTGACGCACTGCGGCTGCGATGTCGCCAGCTGCAGTTTTTGCCCACGGAGCGGAAGGGTCCGTCGCGTCGGCCATGTAGGCGCGGGTTCCGTCAGAGCTCATCTGAAAGAAGCCAACCGACTGCAGGCCTCGCGCCTTCGCGTCCACGGTCAGGCCAGCCGCCAGTCGTTCGCTGGCGTCGTCCGGCTCGCGCCCTCGCTTGCGATCTTCCGCCTGCACGTGGCGCAGGATCGACTGGTACATCGGAGCATCGGGATGCGTAGAGTCGTTGAGCGACTGCGCGCGCAGTGGCGCTTGCGGTCCTTCCTGCGGCTTGGGCACATATTCGCGGAAGTCCTGCAAGGCACCAGGGCCGAACAAGGGCGAATCGTAGGGCTGTGGGGTGCTTGGCTTGTGCTGTGGTGGTGCGGGCGTGGGCGTCGCGCGCTGCTCGCGTCGCGCGGGTTCGCCCGGGTCGAGCGGTCCACGGATGCGATCAACGGCATCCTCGATCGTGCCCAGCGGTCCACGTGCCGCAGTCGTGATCCCCGCGCGCAAGAGGCCCACGTCGTTGCGATACTTGTCGATCATCGGATCGAACTGTGCCGCGAGCTGCTGCGCGCGGGGATCGGCCAGGATCGAACGGTCCGGCCGGCCGTCGCCATCCACGTTCGTGAAGTTGTGCATCGAATGCGAGCCGAACGTGCGCGCGACCGCCAGCAGTGGACTGCGCTGGTCGAGCAATACCGATCGATTGTTCTCGTATCCGCTCTGCTGCAGTACTGTGATTTCGCTCGGCTTGGCGTACACACGCACTTGTCCGAAATGCGGAGATGCGGCGCTGACCGTGTCGGCGGCCAGCACATGATTCACGACCGTGTCGCGCCCCTCGGGGATGCGGCGGTCCAAGCTGGCCGCGCCATAGGCATTGAACGTCTCGCCACGCAGGTTGTGATGATGTGCGGTGATCTGCGCGAGTGTGCCGCCCAGCGAGTGGCCGGTGACGGTGACTTCGGGGGCGTTTCCGGTTCGAGCTTCAATACGCTCTGCGTGCTTAACGGCTCTCTGGGTCAGCGCGATCGCATCGCCCGCTTGCAGGTTCGCGCGGCTCAGCACCATGGCCCCATCGACCACCATGCCGTCCTTGAAGATTTGCTCGGTGCCACGATGCGCTACGACGATCTGCCCAGTGTCCGTGCGCTGCAGCATGAAACCCTGATAGCCGTTCCTTGCGTTGTCGACATGTTCGAGAATCTTGTACGTGATCCCGCCGATTGGAACATGCTCTTCCTGGCCGGGACGCCTCACGCCGATCGGATAGCCCTCCTTGTAGCTGAAGGCCGCGAGATCTGCGTACTGCTGCGAGGTAAGGGGCATGCTCAGTGACCCTTGGCAGTCAGGGTCACGCTGAACAGCTCATTGCGGAGTTCAGGTTTGTACTTCTCTCTGTCTTCATAGCCGGACGATGAAAAGCCCTTGCCATCCGTTGGAGGGGTGGAATCGGACGGGTAGTCTCCACGCCAGTAGTAATACGTCCTGGAGCGGTTCGCAGCCATGTCCTCAGCGGACAGGAAGGGCACGAAACTGTTCTCGATCTCGGCCCCGGTTGCCATGAGGATCGCTCTGGCGCCCGTCATCGCCCAACGACAGACGCCGCGACCGAAGTAGTCCTCTTCCACGAGGCGATCCGCGTACACAACGGTCTCGTACAGTCCATCGCCCTTGGGCGTCCATTTGATTTCCGGACCTGCTGTGATTGGAGGGATGACGCCGGCGATGTGATTGATCTTGCCGCACTCCGAGTAGTTCGGCACGTGATAGTCCGCAGCGCCATCGACCAGCCCGAAGGGCCCCGGCGCGTTCTCGATGCGCATCTCGATGCGGTACGCCTGCTTGGGTGCTGGGTTTTCCTTGATCATCATGTCTTGCTTCGAAGTGGACATCGCTGGGGTTCCTGGATTCTGGCAACTCGACAGCAGCATGGCTGCTGCGAGCATGGCAAGGCAGACAACAGTGGAGCAGGAGGGCACGTGGCGCGTCATGGAGATCCTTCGGGCGCGTGATACGGGGATGCTGGCTACAACATCAACAGGTGTCAATCCGGGAAGATCAGGATCTCGATGGCGCCTCCGTGGATCATGGCACGGCAATCCAGATGGCCACCAAGCCGTAGGCCTTCCCTGGCAGGCATCAGCAGGGGCGGCGAAGGGCCCGCCCCGGCGCCACCGGACAGGCATTCGGCGGTCGGCTGGCGCCGGTGCCGGCCTCAACAAGGCGGAGGCAGATGCAAGAGATACATGCTTGTCAAGATTCTGGAGCCGTCGTAACACTCAGTCTCAACGACTGAGACGCAAGACCGCTAGAAGCATGCCGGCCTCCCTGCAAGTTTCCCCATGACGCTTCCCAGCCTGTTCCCTCCTCCCCCGCTTCCTGCCTCATCGATGGATGGCGGCACCCTCGCGGTTCGACTGGCCGGCAAGTACACGGGCCGAGTCACCGGGCACTTCATCCAGAAGGGCCGTGAGGCGGTTTATGAGGACCTGCCCGCGTCATTGCCGGAGTCATTGAAGGCCGCCCTCCACTCTCGTGGCGTTTCGCGGTTGTATGCCCACCAACGTGAGGCCTGGAGCGTGGTCGAGGGAGGTGGGCATGTGGTCGTGGCCACGCCGACCGCGTCTGGCAAGTCGCTGTGCTATACGCTGCCGGTCGTCGCTGCGGCGATGACACGTCGGGCCAAGGCGCTGTATCTGTTCCCGACCAAGGCACTGGCGCAGGACCAGGTCGCGGAGCTGCTGGAGCTCAACAAAGCCGGCAACCTGGGACTGCGACCGGCGACCTTTGACGGCGACACGCCGGGCGATCAGCGCCAGGCGATTCGTCTCAACGGCGACATTGTGGTCAGCAACCCGGACATGCTCCATCAGGGCATCCTGCCCCACCACACCAAGTGGGCGCAGTTCTTCGAGGGGCTGGAGTATGTCGTTATCGACGAGATTCACAGCTACCGCGGCGTGTTCGGCTCTCACCTGGCCAACGTGCTGCGGCGACTGCGGCGGGTGTGCGCGTTCTACGGCGCGTCACCGCAGTTCATCCTCTGCTCGGCCACGATCGGTAACCCAAAGGAACATGCCGAGGCACTGCTCGAAGCAGAAGTCACCGCGATCACCCGGTCCGGTGCGCCCAGCGGAGACAGGCACGTGCTGCTTTGGAACCCGCCGATCGTCAATCCGGACCTCGGCCTACGCGCATCGGCACGCTCGCAGAGCAACCGGGTCGCGCGCACGGCGATCAAGGCTGGGCTGAAGACCTTGGTGTTCGCGCAGTCGCGGACCATGGTCGAAGTGCTGACCAAATACCTAAAGGACGTGTTCGACCATGATCCGCGCAAGCCGGCGCGGATCCGCGCCTACCGCGGCGGGTATCTCCCGACCGAACGACGCGAGGCCGAGCGTGCGATGCGCGCCGGGACGATCGACGGCATCGTCTCGACTTCGGCGCTGGAACTGGGTGTGGACATCGGTGCGCTCGACGTCGTGGTGCTCAACGGCTATCCAGGCTCTGTCGCTGCCACATGGCAGCGCTTTGGCCGTGCCGGTCGTCGGCAGCAGGCGTCGGTGGGCGTGCTGGTCGCCAGTTCAGATCCTCTCGACCAGTACGTGGTTCGCCACCCGGAATTCTTCTCACAATCGACACCTGAGCAGGCACGGATTGCGCCCAACCAGCCGGTGATCCTGCTCGACCACGTCCGATGTGCTGCATTCGAGCTGCCATTCCTCAAGGGCGAGCGCTTCGGTGCAGCGGCACCAGCTGGCGTGGACCCGGAGGTCTACCTGCAGTTGCTGTCCGAAGACGGTGTTCTCCACGCCGAGGGCGAGCGCTGGGAGTGGATCGCCGACAGCTATCCGGCCAACGCTGTGAGTCTGCGTTCGGTGGCTGATGGCAACTTCGTGGTGGTCGACCGCACCGGCGGGCGCCAGGTGATCATCGCCGAAGTCGATTTCTCATCCGCGCCGCTCATGCTGTACGAAGGCGCGATCCACATGGTGCAGTCGACGCCGTACCAGGTCGAACGGCTGGACTGGGAAGGGCGCAAGGCCTATGTGACGCGCACGCACGTCGACTACTACACCGATGCCATCGACTACACCAAACTGAAGGTCCTGGAACGGTTCGATAAGGCTAACGCCGGCGCCGGAACCTGCAATCACGGCGAGGTGCATGTGGTGCGACGCGTCGCCGGCTATAAGAAGATTCGCTATTACACCCACGAGAACATCGGCTACGGGCCGGTGAACCTACCCGATCAGGAGATGCATACGACGTCGCTGTGGTGGCAGTTGCCGCAACATGAGCTGGATGCGCTGTTTTCCTCCCGACAAGAGGCTCTGGATGGATTCCTCGGTGCGGCCTACGCGCTGCACGTGGTGGCCAAGGTCGCGGTCATGGCCGATGCGGCCGACTTGCAGAAAGCGGTGGGCAGCAGTGATGGGGCGTGGTTCGCGACGTCGGACGGGCGCGGGCGTGGTCAGTTGCGCTCGCCAGACGGCAATCTCTTGGGCATTGGCATGCAGGACATATTCGTTCCTGCTGTCTACCTCTACGACAACTACCCCGGTGGTGTCGGCCAGAGCGAGCCCTTGTGGCAACGTCAAGCAGATCTGATCTCACGTGCCATGGCACTCGTAGATCACTGCGACTGCAAAGTGGGCTGTCCGGCCTGCGTGGGACCCGTTCTTGATGTGCATGAAGACGCATCGGCGTCGCCGAGGGCACTGGCAATGCGAGTGCTGTCGGCGTTGGACGCACTGTGAGTCTGACACTATCAAAGCTTCAGCAACTGAAGCGACAAGCCGGGGGCTCTTCGCCGATCAATCCGCAGTCGGACGTAAAAGGATCGGAAGCCACAGTCGACCAACTGCGAAGTTTGTTGCGCGTCCGCAAGTCGCCCATGCGCCATGTGCGATCCGAAGACAGGGGGCTGCCGGGCAGAGAGATCCTGCCGGGCCTGTTTCTTTGTGAGGAACGCATTCATGAAGACGCGATACCGCAGCACATCAACGGCAGTTTCGATCGAAAGGGCCTATTGTCGGCATCCGCCGTGCTCTTCTTCGATACCGAAACGACTGGTCTGTCAGGCGGGTCAGGGACGCGGGCCTTCATGATCGGTACTGCGGATTGGCACGAGCAATCGCTCCGCATCCGCCAGTTGACCATGGCGAGTCTCGCTGCTGAGTCTGCGATGCTCGATGTGTTCCGGACGTGGCTGACCGACGCGACCATCCTCGTCAGCTACAATGGGAAGTGCTATGACGCCCCGTTGCTGGCGACCCGCTATCGCCTCGCGCGTCAGGACAATCCGCTAGCGCGACTGCAGCACGTCGACCTTCTCTACCCTTCCCGTCGTCGTTGGCGCGGCGTCTATGAGAATTGCCGACTCGCAACGATTGAACGAAAGGTCCTAGGCATCGTTCGTGAAGATGACCTGCCTGGAGCGGAAGCCCCGGCCGCCTGGCTTTCCTATCTTCGCGGAGAGAGCGCAAGTAATCTGCGCCGCGTCCTTGCGCACAATCGCCAGGATGTCGTCTCGATGGTGGGGCTGTTCCGGCTCCTGAGCAATCTATCGAATGAGGAAGTCCTTCTGTATCAGGATCATTCTCATGTCCTTTCGTCAGGGGGGCAAATGGAGTCACTGTTTCGACAGCCATGCTGTGTATGCGAATGAGGCTGTATTCGCTCTCCGACCCAGACACGCGACTTTCGGGATTTCAGGCTGCCAGCCGATGTTCGTAAAATGGCTTCTGTCGGTCATCGAGGATTGCGTATAGCGCAGCGAGGTTGCCCTGGTCCGGGCTAAGCCAAGCGTCGAGAGCGTCCTCCTTGATCGGGATGATGCAGCGATCGTGTCCGGCCGCCAAGACTTCTTGCGGCGGTTCATCCGTGATCGCGGCGAATGACCACAACGACTCGCCATCACCTTGCCAATGCGAGTAAAGGCAGGCAATGAGCATCTCCTGCCGTGGCTGTGGCTTGAACTCCAGAATCACGTTCTGCTCGGCCTCACCTTCGCTGAGTTCACGACCTTCGACCTTGTGCCGGCTCACGTTCTCGTAGAACGCGTTGCAGACGATGACGCCGTGGGTGCGGCCGAACTGGCCTTTCCAGAAGCCTTCGAGGTTGTCACGCCGGGCGTTGTAGGTGCCGGGATACTTCGTATCGTAGAACGCAGGTTTTCCTGCTGGTCGGCACTGGTAGCGCATGGGCTTGATCACGCGCCTGCCCTCCTCCATCACCATCACGGGAGCGTACACACCGGGGAATATCCGCCGATCACGGTCCTCCGGCGTGTTCCTTCGTAGGTCGGCGAGCTTGCCCTTGGCCCAGTCGATCTTGTTCGTCGCGATGCGCTGGTCGTCCAAGGCTTTCTTCGTGGGCTTTGACTGCAATGCGCGTTCGGCGTCGACGAGTCGCCTGCGTTGACGGAACAGTAGCTGTTCCAACTCAGTTGCTTGCTGCATGTTCCATGCTTCGATGCTTCTTGTGATCTCGTTGGCCTCGGGCGTGCCTGCGCGCAGGAAGGCATCGTCCATCGCCTTGGCCGTCTTGATCTTCGCGCCATTCTCGCGACTGGCGTACAACTCCACGAAATCTCGGATGCTGATCTCCGCGCCGAAGCGGCGGACGTAGTCCTGGTAGGCCTGCCAAACCTGAGCCGAGTAACACACAGCAGCAACTCCTGTTACTTCGCTTGCGACCGAATCTGCACCTGCTACGGCAGGTTGTCCAGCCAAGTCCGCGCCGGGATTGGCGTTTTAGTAATTCTACTAAATCAGCGTAGCATGTGCTGTCTCAGGACGTGATACAGCCTGCCCCGAGACTCCGGACCCATGCCTTCCTGTTCAGCTTCCAGAATCCATTTCCACGCTCAGGGAGGAGCGGTTTGATGGGCGCGGTGGTCGCCCTTGACGGCCTATTGGCGACCCGCCGGGTCTGGCGCGGCCAGGCCACAGGTATGCCCGCGTCGGCTCCGGAGCCCACTGGCCATGCTGCGCTGGACGACGCGCTCCCCACCGGGGGATGGCCCGAGCACGCCCTCAGCGAGGTCCTGCTGCCTGCCGATGGCGTGGGCGAGCTGGCAATGGTCTGGCCGACATTGGCCCGGCTCACCCGCGCTGGTCAGCGGGTGGTCCTGGTCGCGCCTCCGTACCGCCCGCATGCGCCCGCCTGGTACTCCGCAGGGCTGGATCTGCGGCAGGTGCAGGTGATCGAAGCGACAGCCAGGGACGCGCTGTGGGCAACTGAGCAGTGCCTGCGCTCGGCAGCCGCCAAGGCGGTGCTGTGCTGGCCCCAGAAGGCCGACGACCGTGCCCTGCGCCGACTGGCCACCGCAGCGGCGGACGGCCAGTGCCTGGCGATTGCGTTCCGTTCCCTGCGCGAGGCCGCGAACCCCTCCCCTGCGGCCCTGCGTCTCGCGATCGAACCGACGGAACGTGCCGTGCGCGTGCTGAAGTGCCGCGGCGGTACGCCGCCTACCAAACCGGTCGCCATGACCGGCACCCACTAAGGTGTCTGCGCATGCGCTGGGCTTGCCTGCTGCTGCCGCACCTGGCGATGGACGCCGTCCTCCGTGCGGATCCCGAGCCCGAACGGCCGCTTGCGCTGATCGCGGGCCCAGCGCAGCGGCGAGAGCTGCACGCCGTCAGTCCTGCCGCGGCGGCCCTCGGTCTGCGTCGCGGCATGCTGGTATCGGCCGCGCAGGCCCTCACCAGTACCTTTGTCGCGCAGGAGTACGACCCGAAAGCCGAAGCGCAGGCCCGCGCTTTGCTCGCGACCTGGGCCTACAGCTTCAGTTCGCAGGTCAGCCTCGATTTCGCACATGCGTTGGTGCTGGAGATCGGCGCCAGCCGCGCCTTGTTCGGCGACTGGCCGATGCTTTCGCGGCGCTTGCGTTCCGAACTGGCTGACCTGGGTTTCCGGCACCGGCTCGTCGCCGCACCGAACCCCTACGCCGCTCGCGTACTGGCCAACGTGCATGACGAGATCGGTATCGATGCCCTCCAGCTCGACCAGGCGCTAGGCCAATTGCCGATTGAGCGCAGTGGGTTGCCGGTCGAGATCGCGACTGCGTTCTCACGCATGGGCATGCGCCGGCTGCGGCAGGTGTTCGAACTGCCGCGCGAGACGGTGGCGCGCCGTTTCCCGAGGACGGTGCTTGCCCACCTCGACCAGATTCGCGGCCGCGTCGAGCCGCCTTTGCGCTACTTCGAACCTCCGGACCGTTTCGAGGCCTTGATCGAGTTCGAGCACGAGGTCGAGACCAGCCAAGGGCTGCTGTTCCCATTGCGCCGGCTGACTTCTGACCTGTCGGCCTTTCTCTCCAGCCGCGACGGTGGCGTACAGAGGTTCTCGCTCCAGTTCGCGCACGAGTTCCACCCGGCCACGGTGATCGCCATCGGCCTGCTCTCGGCCGAGCGCGACGCCGCTGTACTGTTCGACATCGCCCGCAGCCGGCTGGAGCAGATAAGGTTGCCCGCCGCGACGCGAGCGCTGCGTCTGGTTGCGGAGGAACTGCCGGCCTTCGTGCCAGTGTCCCGTGACCTCTTCGATACACGGCCGCAGCAGGCCGTGCCGTGGGAGCAACTGCGCGAGCGCCTGCGCGCACGGCTTGGCGACGAGGCGGTTCACGGCATCGGCCTGCAGGCGGACCATCGCCCCGAACGCGCGACCGGCGAAACGATGCCGCGCGAGCTGCCGCTGCGCCTGCCGCACCGGCCGGGCTGGCTGCTCGACAGGCCGATTCCGCTGCGCGAGACGCGCTTCGAAATCCTCGCCGGCCCTGAGCGCATCGAGTCTGGCTGGTGGGACGGCGACGATGCGCGCCGCGACTATTACGTCATCCGAACGGCGCAGGGCCAGCGCGCCTGGGTGTTCTGCGCGCCGGGCGAGCGCGGCCCGTACCTGCTGCACGGCTGGTTCGCATGAACGACGACGCGCCGCCCGAGTACGCCGAACTGCACTGCCTGTCGGCGTTCTCGTTCCAGCGCGGGGCCTCGACGGCGAAGGAGCTGTTCGAACGCGCCAAGCGATGCGGCTACCGCGCGCTCGCGATCACCGACGAATGCTCGATGGCCGGCATCGTCCGCGCCTACGAAGCCGCCAAGGAGTTCGACCTGCAGCTGATCGTAGGAAGCGAGCTGCAGATCGAGGACGGCCCGAAACTGGTGCTGCTCGCCGCAGATCTCGAAGGCTACGTCGCGCTGTGCCAGTTGATCACAGTCGCGCGGCGACGCGCCGAGAAGGGCCAATACCGGTCGCTGCGCTCGGACTTCGTTGCGCCGCCGGACGGGCTGCTCGCGCTCCTGGTGCCGCCGCCGCAGCCGTTGGATGCCGACGCCCAATGGTTGCGCGAGCGCTTCGACCAGCGCCTGTGGGTGGCCGTCGAACTGCACCGCGACGCCGATGACGCCCAGCGCCTCGCCCAGCTGCGCGCATTCGCGGCGCGCCATGCGTTGCCGCTGGTCGCGACTGGCGACGTTCACATGCACGTTCGGAGGCGACGTGCACTGCAGGACGCACTGACCGCAATCCGTCACCACGTCACCGTCGCCGAAGCTGGCTGGCGACTGTTTCCCAACGGCGAGCGGCACCTGCGCACGCGCGAAGCGCTGGCGGCGATCTATCCAGCCGACCTGCTGGACGAAACCCTGCGCATCGCCGAGCGTTGCCGCTTCACTCTCGACCAGTTGCGCTATACCTACCCTCGCGAGCTGGTGCCTGATGGGCAGACGCCGACGACCTGGTTGCGGGCATTGACGGAAGAAGGCGCCCGGTGGCGTTGGCCGGCCGGTATGCCAGCGCGGGCGCGCGAACTGATCGAGCACGAACTCGCGCTGATTGCCGAGCTGCAGTACGAGTCGTACTTTCTCACTGTCCACGACATCGTCCGCTTCGCGCGCAGCCGCGGCATCCTCTGCCAGGGGCGCGGCTCGGCCGCCAACTCGGCGGTGTGTTTCGCGCTGGGCGTGACCGAACTCGATCCCGGCCGCATGAACCTGCTGTTCGAGCGCTTTATCTCGCGAGAACGCAACGAACCGCCCGACATAGACATCGACTTCGAGCACGAGCGGCGCGAGGAAGTCATCCAGTACATCTTCGACCGCTACGGCCGCGACCGCGCCGCCATGACCGCCGTCGCCAACAGCTACCGCGGCCGCGGCGCCGTGCGCGACGTCGCCAAGGCGCTCGGGCTGCCGCCAGACCAGGTCAACCGGCTGGCCGAAACGATGGACCGCTGGGGCGGCCATGCGCCCGTGCCGCAATACCTGCGCGAGCACGGCTTCGACCCGGACACGCCGATCATGCGGCGCATCGTGGCGCTGACCGCCGAACTGATGGACTTCCCGCGCCACCTGTCCCAGCACCCCGGCGGCATGGTGATCTCCGAGTACCCGCTTCACACGCTAGTGCCGACCGAGAACGCGGCCATGGAAGGGCGCACCGTGCTGCAGTGGGACAAGGACGACCTTGATGCGCTCGGGTTGATGAAGGTCGACTGCCTCGCGCTGGGCATGCTCACGGCCGTGCGCAAGACCCTGGACCTGCTGCGCGCGAGCGGCCGCCGCGACCTGTCCATGGCCACGATCCCGGCCGAGGATGCCGCGACCTACACCATGATCGGCCGCGCCGACACCGTGGGCGTGTTCCAGATCGAGTCGCGGGCGCAGATGGCGATGCTGCCGCGGCTGAAGCCGACATGCTTCTACGACCTCGTCATCGAAGTCGCGATCGTGCGGCCTGGTCCCATTCAGGGTGACATGGTGCACCCTTACCTGCGCAGACGGCGCGGCGAGGAAGCCATCGACTACCCGCCGCGCCTGAAGCACGTCTTCGAGCGCACGCTCGGCGTGCCCCTGTTCCAGGAGCAGGTCATGCAGGTCGCCGTCGACGCTGCCGGCTTCACGCCCGGCGAGGCCGACCAGCTGCGACGCTCAATGGCGGCATGGAAGCGCCGCGGCGGCCTGGAACCGCACCGCGAGAAGCTGCTGGCCGGCATGCTCACCCGGGGCTACAGCCGCGAATACGCCGAGCAGACCTTCGAACGCATCAAGGGCTTCGGCAGCTACGGTTTCCCCGAAAGTCACGCGGCCAGCTTCGCATTGGTCACCTACGCCAGCTGCTGGCTGAAATGCCACGAGCCCGAAGCCTTCGCCGTCAGCCTCATCAACAGTCAGCCGATGGGCTTCTACACGGCCGACCAGATCCTGCAGGACGCACGCCGCAAGGGCATCCGAGTGCTGCCCGTGGACGTGCGCTACAGCGACTGGGACTGCACGCTGGAGTTCGCTGGCGGCGACACCCGTGGCAAGCCGTCGATCCGGCTCGGGTTGCGGTTGGTCAACGGGTTCTCGCAGCCGGTCGCAGAGCGCATCGCGGACGCACGCGCATCGCTCGCCTTCGTCGACGTTGTCGACCTCTGCCGTCGCGCTAGCGTCGACCGCCGCCATCAGGCGCTGCTTGCTGAGTCCGGCGCGCTCAAAGGCCTCAGCGGCCACCGCCATCGCGCCCGCTGGGCCGTAGCCGGCGTCGAAGCCCCGCTGCCGCTTTTCGAGGGCGTGGCGCAGACCGCCGAGCCCGACCTTGCCATCCCGCTGCCCAGCGTCGGCGAGGACATGGCCGCCGACTACGCGTCCATCGGCCTCACCCTGGGCAGGCACCCGCTGAGCCTCATCCGCAAACAGCTCACCGCACGGCGCTGCCTGTCTTCGGCCGATCTCGCCAAGGCGCCCCACGGCAAGCACGTGCGATTCGCCGGACTCGTCCGAATGCGCCAGCGGCCGGAGACCGCCAGCGGCGTCACCTTCGTGACTCTCGAAGACGAGCACGGAATGGTCAACGCCGTGGTGTGGCAGCGCACGGCCGACGAACAGCGACGGGAACTGCTCGATTCGAGCCTGATGGCGATCGATGGACGGTGGGAGTGCGTCGATGGCGTCCGGCACCTGATCGTGCAGCGGATGCAGGACTTCGGCGCGCTGATGACATCGCTGCGGCTGGTTAGCAGGGATTTCCACTGACCCGGCTTATGGGCGCCGAATGCCTGTCAGCTGCACTCCGCATCCCGCATAACTTCCCAAACACTCACGCCAAGGCCCCGGCAGATCCGCTGCAGAGTGTCCAACTGCATGTTCTTCTCGCCGCGCTCGATAGCGCTGTAGTACGTCCGGTGCATGGCGATTTGATCGGCAAATGCCTCTTGGCTATGCCCCGTGGCTTCGCGTCGAACCCGAAGGGCCTTACCAATACGTTGAGCTAGGGTCGCGGTCATCCCGCCACCCTAGTCAGCTGCCTCTTTAAGCTCTACAGACTTAACGATAGACTACTTATAACTTCCATTGCAACTACCACCCCCCATGGATAGGAACCAGACAACCGGACAAGCCACCAGCCTGCGATTCACCATTGCAGTCGCCATTAGTACCGTCCTACTGGCAGCTTGTAACGGGCCGATGGACCAAGAGCTGGACACAAGCTCCACCCAGTCCGTCTATCGCGCGTCGCTGGATCCGATTGTGGCGAAAATGACGCCGCACGAACGGGACGCATTCAACTGGGCGGTGCAAGGTATTCCCGACGTAGCGTCGCTCCATGCAAGGTATCCAAACGCAAGTCCACGAGAGATGATCAGAGCACGTGTATCAGAGGTCGAATCGACATATCCGCGCCTTGTGTCCGAGCTCGAATCTCTGGCACAGGCGTCGGCTCCGATCAGCAACGACCTTGAGAAAGTTGTTGCCACAAAGGCGCAGTTCTTGATCAAAAAGAATTTTTTCGGATTGCAACCCACGATAACAGCCGTCGTCTTTAACGGTTCCTCGAAGCCGATCAGTCGGATGCAATGGCGCGCATCACTCTTCTTGGACGACGCCAAGACTCCTGTCGCCACCACTGTCGTAGGTCATGATTTCAGAAACAATGGCGGTTTCCAGCCGAAGCAAACCTTCGTATCGACATTCACAGTGGGACTGATCCGTGGTGACGAAGCGTGGACAACGCTTGAGATCCGCAATGCCAAGCAGCGTCGCGTCACGCTGGAACCGATCGTGGACAGCATTCGTGATTTCGGCGACCGGCTATATCTTGCCGAAGATCCGACTGATGACATAAGGAAATTGCGGGAATTGCGCGCAGTTGCCGAGAAATACAGCGACATCTGATCATGAGAAAACGCCAGCTAGGACCGGCATCACCATCACGTACTAAGAAACCGTATTAGCAGCAACTGTGCAATCCAAGGCACGCCCGGCCGCGATACCCTTACAGTTCCCTGCATAATGAACGATACTCAAACAGCCTCTGCTATCGCAGCACGCCTGGATGCGCCAGTCATCAGCGACATTTGCCATCTAGGTGGGCGCGGCGCGCTGTATCTTATGGCGCTCGTACAGGCTCACCAATCGCGGCAACTAGTCGCGCCAACGCTTGAAGCAACCGCATCACTACTATCCGTACTCGACGCATTAGGGGTAATTCGAGCCGAACATCGTTCGACGCCGGTTAGTAACACTACATTTCCAGACAAGCTGCCATGGTCATACACATGGCCGCATGTTCCATTCGATGACTTAGAAGCCCGTCTACAGAATCATCTCTCTGGAGTCGCTCGAAACACAATTTACGCCGACACTTGGCTGCGCATTTGGCAAGAACTTATTCCGGCGGAGGTGACTGCTTACCTTCAGTATCAACTTCGCCTGCATCAATTCAGTGAATCCTATTTGTCTGAACTGATGCCTATGCTGCTGCCAAATGAATCGCGTTATAGCTTAGGGAACTGGCGCTATGCATGCTGGGTTTCAGTCAGAAGCATGGCATCAGTCGCACTTCAGCATCCAGGTAACGCGGAACTTCTCAAATTCACATTGAGGAGTGAGCTGTCGCGGAGGCTGCAGATCGCATTGGATTCACCTGGGGAGAAGTTCTGCTTTTCGCCATCATACTCAATGCCGATATCCGCATTGTCCAGTGTATTCTCTAGAGTCGCTACAAGTCTGGGCGACAATTTTTGGAAGTCGCCACCATCCTACGATGTTCTCCAAAGCAGCTAACAAGGTGCACGGTTGCGACGAACTGACTGGTCCGTGTGGACGCAGGTTACCGGCCAACTGGTCAGACTGCAGTCGAAATCGCAGCCTAGTCGCGCCCGTTATGGGGCCGAAGAGTGGTTTCATCATAGACAGTGACTTCCTGGTCGATGGCGTAGTTAACTAGTTCGTACTTTCGGGGCCGACTTGTGCCGGGGAGCTACAGTCAAGACATAAGCCACGGAATCTCATCCAAGATGCCGCCTCCGCCCACTTGCGGTGAGCGCACAGTTGCTTCGAGCTGGCGAAGGCGTTGTAGGAATATCCTCGAACTATGTGTACAAGGTATTGCGAACCACTGGAATTGATGAGCCATCGTCGCAACCCGCCCCATTGGATCACCAACCGGTGTCGGGACTATCCAAGGAGCAAAAGCTTGAATTAGCGACTGGTAGCTGACAGCATCGCCCGCACGACTCGCCTGGACGCTCGCAAACCAAGCCAGCGAAAGGCATAGACCGAGGTGAGATGCCTCATAGGCATCACACTTGAGGCCTCTACATCCTTTACGATATTGGTCGAAGCCTAGACGTCGTAACCATAAGCGGAGCCCAACGCCACAAGGGCAATCGCGATAGTCGCTCGCCTCAGAAAAAGCTGTATCCACAAAGCAAGAGTGGCCCGCCATCAGGGCCAAAGTAGCTGCCTGCTGCAGAACGGAGAGAACACCACGGTCATGATCAACACGCGAGGATGCTTCCCCCATCTCTGTCAGTTGCCGATCGGTAAAGCGAAAGTAGTGACCGAGGACCTTGCTTGACCCCGACCGGAATCGAGGCTCAAGAATCTGCTCTCCGTACAGAACCCGAAGATCTTGCTCCATCGACCCAAGACGCACTGGCGACGCAGCTGCTTGTCCATAGTCGGGAAGGCCCGGAATCAAAACACCCTCTGCTCTTTGTCTGACGCAGGAGGACTTCGACGGGGCGGCATTCTCACTTCTACGATGGTGAAAAAGTGTCGCCAATGCGCCTTCGCCGCCATTAATTGGCTGCCCGCAATGGGTGCATTGAAACAAGCTTGACATGCGCTGGACGCGATACGGCAAGGATGCCGCGCAGTAGGTGCACTGCGTCAGTAGGCGAACGCCGTGCTCTGGACAGAACATCATTGCTTTGTGCTGGTGCACCACCCGATGGGTCTTGGCATCAGCACAGACCGGGCACCACTTCAGCCATGGCACGAGCCAACCGAGCCCGACTTCCCTTGCATCTCGTTGCGCCACCTCCATGACGATGCGTAGCGCCCGACGGTCGGGGGCGATCGATTCAACATCGCACGTAACGGCCCACGCCATGAATGCCGGCAGGTTGGCCACCTGAGGCGGTGGCCGAAGCTCGAACGCCCTCGCGGCCCAGCCGTCGAAAAGCCGACTCATCTCCCAGGCACTGCAGAGATTGAATCGCCCTGCCGCCTCCAAGAAGCCATACAGCGAGTTGCGGCGCCAATGCTCCTCCAGGATCGGGACGTATAGAGGCAATGGGCCGTCCATTACCCGATCGGAACATGCTGCAGGAGTTCGGGCGTGATCATCAGGTCCGGACTGTCGAGATGACGCAGGTGGGTGAAGAGATTGGCGAGGAAGCTCGCGACTACGGACATCGAGACGACGTTTCCTGCCCCGGCGAGCCTCAGCCGCTTCAGCTGTTGGCAGATGTCAGCAACGTGATTCTGCAGGCGACCACCCGCCGCATAGAACCTCGGGAGCAGCAACTGGGTGTACGTCAGACCCGATCCGATCGGGTATTCGGACTTGTCGTCAACGGCCTCCAAGGGAACCTTGAGCTCCCTTTCTCCTTGAAGACCCTTCAACTCATAAAGCCCCGACATGAAACGCTTTTCAAGGTCTGAGCGGGTCTCCTTGAGCTTCGAGCGTCGATCTTTCAACTCGATCTGGCCGAAGAGGACGACAGTGACCTTGACCCGATCCCGGACCAAGCGATTGATCACCGATTTGAGCCAAGCGAACTCGTCGCCGCTAAGCTCCTGCGCTTCGTCAAAGATGAGGAACAAGTGCCGCGCTTCGCCTGACAATGCCAACAGCGCCCGGTGTACCTGCGTTCGCTTTCCCGCCAAGTCCCTGGAGATCTTGGGCGCATAATCGATTTGGTTGAGCACCTCGGACAGCAATCGGCCTTCGGCCTGATTCGTATCCTCGACCACCTCGAAGATCAGCACCCCACTTCCCGGCTTCTTGCGCTTCATCTCCACCACCAACGCTTCGGCGCAGGAACTCTTCCCGGACAAAGGCTGTGCATACCACGCAATGGAGCCTCGCCCTTTCCTCCCGAGACTCCATACCCGGCTAATCACATCCTTCAAGGCTGGTGTCGGAAGAATGGCGCGCTCGGTGATGATGGGGTGCTCGTCCCACACCTGGTCACGCAATGCAATGATCTCGTCAATATCCATGGCCATCTCCGTTGAATGCTCCGATGTCGTCCCAATGCATGTATTCGCTGCTACTGCTCGATTCACTGGCTCTATTCAGAAGCTCGTGGACGGCCTGTGCTGCCTCCTGTGACGATGCTTTCTCATCGACAGCACTAGCCTCCTCTCGCCGGATTAGGTGGTCACCCAACTGGCGAACGGAGGGTTTGGCCGCCTTCTTGGCGTTATTCGTGGAGACGGCGTCTTTGCCCAGTTGTTCCGTAAATGCTGCAACCACATCGCCTTTGAAGTCGTTCTCGATGTAGCCTTCTCGCGTCAGTTGGTTGATGTACTGGCGAAGGTCGATGGAGTGATCGCTCCATTGCCAGCGCCCCCCTGGCGTACACATGCCCAAGGGTTTTCCGTTATGGAATGCGGGGATCTTGCGGATGTTGGATCGGACCACATGGAGCACGATCCACTTGTCAATCAGGCCCCACGTCTTCGCGATCTCCGTAGACGTGTAGTCGGCCTCCAAGTACGAGAAGTACGGTCTGCGGCCGGTCTTCTCGTTGCCTTTGACCGGGACTCGGATGACCAGCTTCGATAGATCCGCCTCCCCTGGCTGTAGCGGCGGGAGAAAGGGAAAAAGGTACTGACCCTGCTCTTCCCCGGCAATGAGAGAGGTCATGCGCTGGCAGGGGCTTGCAGCGAGGTTGTGCTTACCAACGTCGGTGTTGAATTTCTGCACCAAACCAGCAACGAGGTGCACAATTTCAACATCGGTCAACGTGCAACGCCGAGCTTCCTCTTCAGGACTCTGCTTCTTGGGATCCAGGGGCCCTGATCCGGTGGTCGTTTTCAGGCGCTTGAACCCTGCCCGCTCCAAGGCATTGAAGATGCGCTCGACAAGTTGACGGCGCGCAGGGGTCTTGATCGGCCCAAAGTTCACGGCACATCCACAGAGCGTCATGGCCCTCGACACCACCTCATCCGCGAGATGGATCAACGCATTGTCGAGGAGCAAGCAGTTGAAGCCGCACCAACCGAACCGTTGATCGAGATCGACCAAGGGACGAACGGGTGCTTCATCCGCTTTGCGATGAGCATAGCCAGGTTCGCCTACCATGGCCGCGTGCAGGACATCGAGAACATCGCCGCTGTTGGCCGCGTCCCGAAAGATCACCTTAAAGCCTAGGATAAAGCCTTTGAAGCGATCGGCCAGAAGCAGAATCGTGAGCCGGCCTGCATCGAGGATGCGTGTGCCTTCCGGCGTCTGGATCTTCACAGACCCGATGAAGCCCGCGGCATGCTCGTCCATTTCGACGATGTCGAATGGCATGCAGGCCACAAGTCGGGACTCCTGGCCGGTCCCAGCCTTCGATTTCGTCGCTGCCTTGTCCCCATATTGCGTGGCGACGATCCGGTCGTAGTTGTTCTTGAGGTACTGGCAGACAAACGCTCGGATGGATCCTGCGGCCCGGCGCAGGGATGTGAAGGGCCAGTGCTCTTTGCCTGGGTCGTTGACCTCGCAAAGCCTAAGGAACTCCATGTGCGCCGACTTATGGCGAATTCCTGCTTCTCCGCCGGGTTTTCGTTTGGCGTTCTTGTCGAGATAGGCATGTAGTCCCTCCCGGACTTCTTTGTTCTTCCTGAGGAAGAGTTCCAGTGCCCCGCTCAATCCACCTTTGTTGCCCGCATTGGCCTCTATCGGTGCTTTTCGCTGGCGAGGCTTCACCTCGATAAAGGGAAGCAAACCTACCCAGCCCATGGGCTTTCCGCGGGCATCCAACGTCAGGCATCGATCAAACGCCCGATAGAACACTTCCTGGTGGATGCCGTTATCCCGGAGATGCGTTGAAAGGTTGCCGCCGCCGACATAGTGCCAAATGGCCTTGGTCAGCGCATGAAAGCGTTGCTTTTGCTCGACATCGAGATCGTCCAATGCCGGCATCTCCCACGTATCGAGCGCCAGGTGTTCTGGGGGAGCCGTTCGCAAGGTCTGGCGGACACTAGCCATGGGCACGCCCCCAAACCTTGGTGGCGGGTCCCCATAAATGCTGGTCCACATCGCTCTCGAGTTCACGGGCACGCAGCATCGTTCCGATGGCACCCGCGACCAGAGCGGAGTGCTCGTCCACCTGGTCACAAAGGGCACCCATCGTGATAGGTGGCTGCCCTTCGATCAGATGGCGGCTCCGGAAGATGACCGGGCTCAACTCATGTGTGCGACAGCGGTTGATTACGGCGATGATGGCCCGCCAACTCTGGATGCGGGTCTTGGCCGCATCGAGCATGGCCAGGTCGACAACGCGCCGGCCCGGCGGGCTTCCACCGTCCCCTGCGGGGTCCAGGTCGATATCGAGGCGATGGCCTTCCAGAGTGGTGGCGATGGCGAAGTGGCGGAGCCGTGAGCGAGGCCCATCGCCCGCCAAGCGCAACGGGGCGTAGTCAACCGAAACCAGATCGGCCGAGCCCTCCAGGAACTGGAAGCACTCGAACTCCACGTCCGAGCAGAGGATCAAAGGCGGATCAGGGGGATCTTGGGGTGGAGAGACAAACCACAGGTTGTGGCCGCTTGCGCCCCGAGCTCGAACGGCCGCCACATATTGGTTCCGCTTCCGCTGGGCGGGGCTCTTTGCTTCCTTAGCCATGATGCCCTCCGCCAATGAAGGGACGATCGCTAAGGCAAAAACTTCCTTGACCCACCGCGAGGGAGGGGGTATTTTCGGCTGGCATTAACAGGTCCTCCTACGACCTGGACCGAGCCCGCCCATTCGCACTGGGTGGGCTCAATTTTTTTTTGACGTTAAAATTCCGTTAGCTTGTGTGAAAGTGTCTCAAGCCTAGCAGCGGGCTGGTGTAACCTCAGCAGTAGGTTTCAAATTGAATCCTGGTATTGACTATGGGATGCATTCCTGCTAGCGGCTATGCTCGCCAGTGTCCACGACTCTGGTCTCGCTACTTGTGCAAGTCCAAGGACTGCAACTACAGATGGCTTGATCAAACGTTGCTGTTGCCGACAACGGACCCCACAGGGGTCCTGTACGAACCGCTCGCCCCACAGGTATTCCGAGCGATTTATGCATCCGGCAAGAGCCCGGATGGAAACTATTGGAAGGAGTTCGACGGTAGCGGCATACGATTCAATTTATTTGAACGCGCCTGTGAACGCGTCCCCGCTTCGCGCCCGTGGCTCCTTAAGGAGTTCGTGGACTATCAGCAGGAGCATCCGCCGCCTATTGCCCTTTCCCGCGCGCATTTGTCGAGCTTTCTCGAGAAACGCGAGCTGATGTTTGTCCCCAGGCGCGTCGTCAGTGCGCTCGAGCACCTGCGGCCGTGGCGCTATTCATACCTGCAAAAGCGTGCATTGCAATATTTGGTAGGAGCTGCAACGCCATCAACGCTCCTTTTCCTGATGGCTTTCCTCCACGAAGTCGTTTGGTGGGCTAGGGGTCGCCCCGTCGACGACGTTTCTACGATTGCCGAGGACGCGGTGTTCCGGTTCTGCGATTCGCTAATCAAACGCGAATTCGACGATGCGCCAGAAATCGCTGAAGCGATAAAATGGCCGCTTTATGGTGCCGTCGTTTCTGTCAAGCACTGCGGTGATCGATCGCCCCCTGCGGGTTACTCTCGAGCGCTTGAAGACCTGCCACCAGTTCCGCTCTTGATCAAAGATACGCAGGAGATGCGAGATGCGTGCGCGTGCCTCCACGCGGCTGGCGAAGAGTGGTACGAATGCATGTTTTCGCCTCTTCCATCTCGCTATGAAGCGCTTCCTGGAGCGGATTGGGCGCCAACCGAGGAGAGCGTCAAGGCAGCAGTGCGTGTTGTGGTCACTGGTGTACTCGCTGTACATGCAACCATTGCAGGCGAGTATGAACGCGACTTGCTTTGTTCCCCGCCGGGCGCAGATACCGCTACGCCGGCCGCTGGAGGTCTGCAGAAGGAAACCGCCCCCCGGAATTCATCGCTGACAAGACGGCAGCTTCGGCGCTAGCTTGGCGAAGCGCCGGGTTTCAAAGTAAGCCGGACCCGTCGGTTAATCTCTTCGTGCATCCAGCTCCCGGATTCCGCCAGGCGAGCTCTGGTGCCGTATTCCTGCAACAGTGATTGCATTAGTTGGTTTGGCGGCACGTTCTGAATCGCGTCTCCGAGCCATTGCAGCTGCATGTTGGAGTTTCGACCGCACAAATGGCACGCGTCATCGAGATTGATTTGATCGAAGTCCACCCACACAACCGCATGCTCTATTTCAAAATCGGAAAGAAACTTTGATTCGGCAAGCTGTAGCGAAAATCCATGGCTCTGCCACTCCCTCAACTGGTATTTGTCATAATGAATGAATCGCATTATTGCGCTTCCGAGACATGCCTTTTCCAAAGCGTACAAGGCGAAAAGTCTGATAGGTCGCTCCGTCAGCCCCCAAGCCTTCCATAGCGACTCCTTGAGCAGCTCGGCCGCGCGAAGCGCTTGACCCGCCTCCCACGCCGCAAATCCCCTGCCTATGCAACATGCATGTAATTCGCTCTCATCTACAAACTCCCTTTTGCAGCTGGCACCACCTTTCATCAACTCTCGTCCAGCGCAAATGCACGCACGATGATCGTGAAAGGTCTGCATCGCCCAAGCCCCCACTCGCAATTGAGCAAGACGTCGCTCGCTGAACTGGTTCAACTGGGATAGGTGGTCTTCCGGCGAGAAAAGTAGAGCATTCGACAGCCGATTTAGTCTCGGTCTTCCCGATTCATCCCGCTCAACCTTGACAGCAATGAATGGGGAAGCAAGGGTCAGCGGCTGTGGCGAGCCTCTGAGTCGGCTATCCAGAATTCGAACCATCGCATGCTTGTGGGCAACATCGCTTTGGTGATCCCGCGCGTATTTACTGTGCGAGTGCAAAAATATATGAGGAGCTACCGAAAGCTTATTTGCGAGGTTGACGTATGCCCTAGCAATCCGGCGGCGTTCACCGTAGTTCTCGCGCAAGCTCTCAAGGCCTTCTTGGAGAAGGGAAGCGTTACACGAGCCGCACGAAAAGGAGCCTTGCTGGGAATTGCATGAGTACGAAATCTTATCGCCGCATTCTTTGCAATGCGATACGATCTTTCTTTTGTGCAGCGGGCAGCAATCGATGAACTTCAATTGCAGAACGTCAAAATGCATTCCAAGAGAAATACAATCAGGGCAAAAGCGCAGCGCGAGGCGCTCACGAGACCCTAGATGCCCCACTCTGAGTTCGCGCGCAACCTTGCTGACATACTCATCCAATTGAACTCCGTGAATCCGCGGTAAGTTAGGCAAGGATGCAATGCTCTTCCACACCTCATCCGTCGCGTAGTAATCGATGTTCTTGGGCGAGGTAGGCGATGGCCTGTCTTCGGTAGCCTTAAGGTCGTGAATTAGTTGCAACGGGCCGCGATTTGAGAACCACGCCAACTTGTTAAGCAGTGCATAGGCAGATTCGCCTGGAACTAGAGCGTCGTCCGCCCAAGGCAGATAAAGCTGTGTGCGGTCTGTACCCATGACCCTTCCCAAGGAGCCGTAGGCCAGTCTTAGCCGATCCGGAGTTCCGCGGGGCTATGCTCTGTAATGTCACGACTTTGCTGATTAGTCGGTATTGTCACAGCTTCACTGAGCCGTCCAGAGAGGTAAAAATATCGTTATTCAGGGTCCCGCTTCCGCTAACTATCTGATCATTGGACGAATGGATGGCGATCATCAGTCACAGGTTTACTGAGCCCGGTTCATGTTCCAGGTGACTCACTGGAATGGACCTGCGGCTCATGGATCGACCGCCCTGCTGGAAACCCGGCACACCGTGTCCCAACCGCTGCGCCGCCGCCCACTACTGGCGCACGATCTTCAATCGCACGGAATTGCACGGCCCTTGGTCGGGCTGGCGCTTGGCTGGTGCCCGACTGGTTTCGCCCTCTGGCGTCTGCACGGTGCAGCTAGCGACACCAGCCGCATGCATTCCTTTCGACCTGGCAAAGCTCGGACGCCTTCGCCCGCGTGAGGCGCTGGGAACCGATTTCACGCTTGACCCGGTCGACGTACGCCCTGGCGTTCCGGCAGTCCAGATGGTCGGGAGATCGACGAGGACTCGAGCGATGGCCCGACTGCCGCATTGCTGCGTTCCGACGAGCGATCTCTCGGCGGGCGGCCTCAAGTTCCCTGCGTGCCCGCTCTGTGTCACGGGGCGCGTAGTAGACACCGGTTTCGCCCTGCTGCTTCCAGCCTGGCTCACACGGCACGTTCTGGATGCTGACCTGCTTTCCCTTGGTGCATCGGATGATGTAGCCATCGGGCGTGTTTTGCGCGGCTGCGGGCAAGGTCAGCAGCAAGAGTAGGGCGACGATGCGTCCGTGCATGTGTGTGATCCCCTGTGATCGCAGAGGAAGCTTAGCAAGGGTTTAGCAAGTGGGCATCCCTGCCTCGCCCCTGCTCCATCAGTGCCCCCCGGAGAGTGCCCGAGGCGAGCTGTAGAGCCCGGGCGGGCTGACGCCGGGACCATGACGCCCTCGGAGCGTTGTCGGGCTGTTATAGGCATCATGCGTAGGGCGCTAGGCCCCCTACACCCCCAAGCAGGAGTGATTCTCTGAGAATTCGGGGTAATCTCTTGAAACACGCGGGGTTGTCGATTCGCCCCGCTGCACGAACTAGCCCGCATGGCGAAAGGAGGAAAAATGGCGTTTCAATTGGACATTAAGGGACTTAAAAGTGTGCCGTTGTCGGAGGTTACAGCGGGTGAGCTTGTTTGGGTGATTACGCCACGAACAGGTGCCTTGCATCCTGCATTAGTCCTTGCCGGTGATGAAAAAAGTGGCGCGCGTGTAGTGCTCTACTTTTACAAGGACAAGCTTTTTGTAGATGAATATTCGAAGAGTGACACCGCTCAATTGCATGCAGTAAGGCTATCTAATGCGGCCTCATTGAAAATTGAGGTCCCGAGCGAAACGGAATCAGCCGAGCAGAGGGGTAATGGTTGCTTGATAGTTCAGCCAGCTAGAGCCTACATGCAAGTAGAATCACTCGACAAATACAATACAAAAGTTCCTTCGTATGTGTCGCTTGATGAATTAAAGGAAGAAATGCACTTGCATTTCAATAACGAAGTAATTCTGAATACTTGGAGGTTAGTTGCAATAGGTTCGAATGGGGAAAGGCAGGCTGTGTTCTCTCGAGGGAAGTGGAGCGAGGAGTAAAAAGCGGCATAACTTTTCCGCAATGGCTGATCCCAATAGAAAAGCCCCGGCTATTTCGTAGCGCCGGGGGCTAGCTCCAATGAGCCGTAGTGATGCAACTCGCCGAACCGCAGGCCTGTAGCAGCGCTTGCGGCCCGTGGGGACTGCGCCGGTCTCTTCGACTTGTCTTCAGGTTCGGCTAGCTGTTGCGACTGCTGCGCTGTCTGTGCTGGATCAGGCTCTTTGTACGGGTTGTAAGCCTGGCCGTAGCGTGCGACGTGACGGCAATCCTTTTCGTAGCGGGTACCCTGCATCCGTGATGCATGAGCACGAATCATCAAGATGCTGACCATTAGCACCTTCGCCAGCTTCGCTGGCAGCGCAGAAGAGTTGCGGCTTCGCTAATGCTCGATTCACGTCATCAAAGACCGGTGCCGACCATGGCGCGTTGGCGAGTTGTGGCAACTGTTCCTGCGCGTATTTTCGACCGCTCGTGGCTTCTTAGCCTTATCGGCATGTGGCGGCGCGTCGTCAGTCGCTGCCGGCTTCGTCCAAGGCCCAGGATTCATTTCGTTTCGATAAGGCGATTCCTGCGCGGCACGCGAAGCCGTCAAACGGAGAAACGGCTGCCCTCCGGACAGCACCATTCCTCGCCGGGCATGCAGGCCGCCGGCAAGCCGGAACAACGTATTTTCAGGCAGAAACAGCATTGACATGCACTGCGTATTGAATATGCTCGGTCTGTTGTGCCGAGGCGCCAGCGCGCCGACGGCATCTGACGGAACCAGACCATCAACGACAATGGAGTGAGCCAGACCATGAGCGAGACGACCCCGGACACCGCGACGGCGCCGGACATCGAAATGTCCCCAGAAACGGGGATGCCACCGGGACTGTTCAACCCGTTCCTGCCGGGCTTCGACGAGAACCCCTACGAGCATTACCGCGAGCTGCGCGATACCGACCCGGTGCAGGAGCACCCGATGGGATTCTGGTTCGTTTCGCGCCACGCCGATGTGTCCGCGATCCTGCGCGATGCGCGACTGTCCGTCGCGGACCACAACCTCGCGGCGGGTCCGATGCGCGACCAGTTCGAACAGCTGATGGCCGACGTGCCGGTCAAGCTGGTGACCATGATGGACAGCGACCCGCCGGATCACACCCGTCTGCGGTCGCTGGTGGGCAAGGTGTTCACGCCGCGATCGATCGCCGCGCTCGAGCCGATGGTGACCCAGCACGTCGATCATGCACTCGATCGCATCGCGGACGCCGGCTCGGTCAACCTGATCGACGCCCTCGCCTTCCCGCTGCCGTTCGCGGTGATCAGCGAAATGCTCGGCATGCCGGAAACCGACCACAAGCATGTGCTCGAGCTGACCGAAAAGCTGGTGATCGCGCTGGAGCCGGTCGGCGACCCGGAAGTGATGAAGTCGATCGTGCATGCCGAGATCGAGCTTGCCGGCATGATGCGCGAAGTCATCGCGTGGAAGCGCAACAACCCGGGCGACGACCTGCTGACCGCGATGATCCAGGCGGAACAGGACGGCGACCTGCTCTCCGACGACGAACTGGTGGCCCAGGTCCTGCTGCTTTACGTCGCCGGCCATCACACGACCGTGAACCTGATCGGCAACGGCGTCACCGCGCTGCTGCGTCACCCCGACCAGCATGCGCTGCTGCGGTCGAATCCGGATCTCATCGGCAACGCCGTCGAGGAATTCCTCCGCTACGACAGCCCGATCCACCAGACCCGCCGCATCACGCTGGCGCCGTACCAGGTCGGCGGCCATGTGATCCCGGCCGGCGCGATGATGATCGCCTGCCTCGGCGCGGCCAACCGCGACGAGCGCGCCTTCGGCCCGGATGTCGACGTGCTGCGGCTCGACCGCGAACAGGCACGCCAGCATGTGTCGTTCGGTGCCGGTGCGCATCACTGCCTCGGTTCCGCGCTCGGCCGCCTCGAAGGCCGGATCGCGATCAGCCGCCTCGTCAGCAGGTTCCCGCGACTGGCCCTGTCCGGTCCGGTGAAATGGAACGGCCGCATCAACCTGCGCGGCGCGACGGAAATCCCGGTCACCGTGTAAGCAACAGACCGGGCGACCACAATCCGCGAGTGTTTCTTCGACGCCGGGCAACCCCCGGCGTCTTCGTGTCTGCAGTCAGCGACAAGCCTTCATGTCGAGACGAGCCCGCGGTCGTTCACCGCCAGGCGAGCTTGACGCAAGGCGTTCAGTCGGTGCCCCGCCCTTTCCTTCCCTACCCTGTCTGGTTCTCCAGCGCCCTCGGCCTTCCCCCATCGCGCGAATGCCACTGGCGGATTGCCATGGTATTTCCGGCGCTGCAAACAGGAACGCCGGGCACAGGTCGAGGATCGACGCTGTGCCCGGCGCTAGAGAGTCCGGTCCGTGCAGCGATCGACTGATCCGTCGATCGCTGCATGCGCATGGCTGCGCGAACCAGGTCAGCGGATGTCGTCGATGAAGTCCAGCTTGGCGGTCTTGTACTTCTCTTCCTGGAGGCTCGTCCGCAGCGTGGTCGCGAAGAACGTGTGGCTCTGGTCGACGAGGGTCATGTTGAGCAGGAAATACGGGAAGAATCCGATGCCCGGCAGATCGACGTCCTGGATCAGCGAGACTTCGACCTTGCCGTTCGGCTTCGGCGTGTAGACCCAGCGGTTGTGGATTCGCTCGATGCGCACGACTCCGGGCGTATGCGGCAAGGTGTTGGGCAGCCCCACCACGTCGAGCACGACTTCCTTGGTCTCCTTGTTCTGGTCGAACATCGTCGCGATCAGCAGCTCACGATCGGCGAACGGTCCGGGCAGCTCCACGCGCCACATGTCCTTGTCGTAGCCGCGCACCGGATCGAAGTCCTGGATGCGCTTCATTTCCTTGCAGCCGGGCACCCAGTCGATGCAGTTCTGCAGCGTGTCGCCGACGCCGATGTGCTGCGAGGTGAGCTGGGTCAGGGTGTAGTCGCCTTCCATGACCGTCCGCGCCTTGAGCAGCGGGTCGCCCGGAGCCTTCAGCAGGTAGACCTGGATGCCATCCTCGTCCTTCGCGAGCTTCCATTCGGCCGTGCCGGAAGCCACCCAGGCGTAGTGCGCGGCGAGCACCGCCAACACGAACAAGCTGAATGCGAAATAGAGCCTTTTCCAGAGCGGATCCTTGATCTTCCTGGGCGCGGCAGCCTTGTCCGTGGTCGTGGTATTCGATGCTTCGCTCATGGTGTCTTCCTGTCGTTGCGATGGGCTGGGTGGTGGAACAACGCGTGCGTTTCGCGGGCTGCGGCGGTCAGGCCGCCACGCCCTCCGCTTCGGCGTGCGCGTTGCGGGTATGGGTGAGGATGCCGGCGAGGTATGTCGCCAGGCACAGCAGCGTGAGTGTCGGCGCGACCCGTCCGTTCTCCGGGATCAACGAGCCGTCGCAGACATGGAGATCGCGCACGCTGGTTTCGAGTCTCGCGTCGACATCGCTGCCGACGCGCAGGGTGCCGAGGGCGCCGCCGGAGAACATCGGCGCCTTGAAGATGTCGCGGGCACCGGCGCGGTCGAGGATCTCGCGTGCCGCCTTCTCGCCTCGTGCGAGCTTGTCGAACACGCCGGCATCGAGCGGCTTGTGGTAGCGCCCGTCGGCCGAGAGCCCGCCGCCGACTTGGTCGTGGGCCATGACCGTGATGCCGAGGTGCTCGGGGTACGCGAACATCCGCGGGACCTGCATGTACTGCAGCATGAACATGAGGAACGGCAGCTTGTGGACGTTCGCGTCCTTGATGACGATGCCCTCTTCCAGCGTCATCTCCATCACGCCGCAGAAACTGTCGATGCCGCGAAGGCCCGGGACGCGACCGAACAGCGTGAAGCTGGGGTCGATGAAATAACCGCCGGCAGCCACATGCTGCAAGCCGCTGGCGCGCAGCAGCAGTGGCGTCGCGAGCGAGCCCGCGCAGACGACGACGCGCCCAGCGTGGAAGCGGACGGTACGGCTGCGGAAGGCGCCTTCCTTGATCCGGCACTCCACGCCGACCGCGCGCCCGTCCTCGATGAGCACGCGCTCCGCGAGGACGCCGCACTTGAGCATCGCGCCCTGCCGAACCGCTTCGTCGACGTAGGTCAGTGCCTTCCACTTCGCGTCGTAGCAGTAGGCCCCGCTGCACTTCGACTGGTCGATCAGCATCAGCTTCTTCTTCCAGTCGTAACCGGCCGCGATCGCGGCATCCCGCATCCTGAGCGACTGCGGGCTCATCAGCGCGTCGGGCATCTCGGCGAGCGGAAGCTGCTGGCGGATGGCATCGTAGGCAGGCTGCAGGTCGATGCCGAGCGCGCGATAGGCGTCGATCGGCGGTTCGTCCATGACCCCCAGGTACATCGCGCTCGATCCGCCCGCGGCGTACACGCGGGCATCCTTGAGCTTGTCGGCCACGGGCACTTCGTTGAACATCGACGCCAGCGTCCACACGGTCTCCTTGAGCGGCAGATACTGCCCCCGCTCCAGGATCAGCACCTTCTGCCCGCGAGCGGTCAGCTCGCGCGCGATCACGGCGCCGGCGGTGCCGGAGCCGACCACGATGCAGTCGTAGGCTTCACCGACTCCGGGCGTGTTCATGGCTTTGCCGATGCCTGCTGCGTACCGCTCTTTCCGTCGGTCAGATACTTGCGGTAGGCCTGCATGTGACGCTCGCGGAAAGCGAAGTCCGTCAGCGAGCGCTGGCTCAGGAACTCTTCGTCGATGTCGACGTTGAGCACGATGTCGGGATGCTCCCAGATCGTGATCCGGCGCTTCGTGAGGTTGTTCATGGAGGCCTTCATGACCAGCCAGACCTTGCCGATCTGCTTCACGTCCAGCGCCGAGAACTGCTTGTAATGCCTGCCGCTGCGGTCGTAGAGATCTTCCTTGAGGACGATGTAGCGTTCCTTGTCGACGTAGGCGACGATGCGGCCGTAGAACGACCGCTTGCGGCGACTCTCGGTCGGGGTCAACTCGATCTTCCAGACCTGGCGGCCGCGATAGGTGTCCTCGCCGAGCAGCTTGTAGGTGTAGTCCTTCACCTTTCTCACGTCGGCGTCTTCGGCCGAGACTTCCGAACCGAACACGGCGCCGCTCTCGCCGCTGTCGGCGACGGAAACGATGCGCTTGACCTTGCTCAGCACGGGCAGGTAGACCCAGAAATCGGACGCCTTTTCGTCTTCTGCATAGCCCCAGGACAGCATCGCCGTGTTCTTGTCGCTGACCGGCTGGATGATGACGTCGAGCGCCTTGAAGTCCAGGTCACGGCGCCCCGGGGGGCGCCGCGTCTTGCTGAAGGATTCGAAGACCACGACGCGCGGCTTCTCGGCGCAGGACAGCTTGCCGCCGCTGACGCTGTAGCGGCATGTCGAGAACTTCATCTGCCGGACCGAGGACGAATAGCTGTGATTCGTCGCATCGTCCACCTTGATCATGATCTCGCGGGCGTCCTGCGCAAAGGATGCGATCGGGGCGGCCATGAGCAGCGCCGCGAGGAACACACGGTAATTCGCCTTCATCCAACGGTCTCCGTCTTGAACTTGGGTTTGAATTTCAACAGCAATGCGGGCAGCAGGAACAGGTCGTTGAGCAGGCCCATCAGGATGGCCAGTGCGCCGAACTTGCCCATGTTCGACGTGCCCGCGGCGGAAGCGACCGCCATGATGCCGAAGCCCAGGCCCAGGATCAGCGCCGTGAACACCACGCCGGGGCCGGCTTCGGCCATGGTCCGCCGCAGCGCGGCGTTGACGTCGTTGTCCTTGGCCAGCTGCAGCTGGTACGTCGAGATGAAGTGCACGGTGTCGTCGACGGAAATGCCGATGATGATCGGCGCGAGCATCATCGTGAAGAAGTCGAGCGGGACATCGGTGATGCCGAGCAGGCCCAGGGTGAGCAGCGCGGGGATCAGGTTGGGAATCAGCGCGATGAAGCCGACCTTGAGCGATCCGAACACCAGCAGCAGGATCACGCTCACCGCGACCAGGGCGATGCCGAAGGTCAGCGCCTGGTTCTCGGTGATGTACTGCGAGGCCTGCATCTGCAGCGCGAAGATGCCGGTGATGGAGACCTGGGTCTTGGGATACTTCGCCTTCAGCTGGGCCGTCATCTTGTCGATGTCGGCGCGCATCTTCTTGAAGACCTCGTAGTACTCGTACGAACCGTAGCTGTGCAGCGAGATCCTGATGTTGGCCTTGCGATAGCTGTCGTCCACCATGCGCTGGCGTTCGCTCGGATTCGCACTGTTGAACAGGAACAGGGTCTGCGACAGCGTTTCGCGCGTATCGGGAATCCGGTCGAACTCCGGCGCGTTGCCGTTGAGCTTCCGGTTGGCGTCCTTGACGATGTAGGCAAGCGAATCGGTCGTCACGACGTACTTCTTGTACTTCGTCTCGAACTCCTTCTGCAGCGCATCCATCGCCTTCAGCACGTCGGGATCCTGCAGGGCGAAGTCTTCCTTGAAGTCGAGGTAGAGCACCATGGCGTAGGCGCCCATCATGTGCTCGTCGGCCACCTTCACGCTCTGGGTGAAGGTCGAGTCCTCCGGATACTGGTCAAGGATCTGCGAGTCGATCTTCACCTGGGTCGCGCCGTAGATCGAGATGCCGAGCACCAGGATGAACGGGGCGATGAACGCGGTCGGGCGCTTCTCGACGAGCGGGACCACCTTGTTCAGCGTCGACTTGAGGAACGGCAGCACGTCGAGGAAACGCTTCTTCTCCGGCGATTCGACGATCACCGCCTTCTTCGACACCGTCGGCCAGAGGTCGATCAGCAGGGGCAGCAGGTAGAAGGTCAGCAGCAGCGCGAACAGGATGCCGAGGGTCGACATGATCGCGAAGTTCTGGATCGGCACGACCGGCGTGATGTTCAGCGCCAGGGTGCCGGTCATGTTGGTCACGCCGGTGAGCAGCAGGGCCACGCCGGTGTACTTGTAGGTGCGGCGCAGCGCCTGCTGGTGGTCGACGCCGGAGGTGCGCAGGCGGGTGTAGCCGGTCAGCGCGTGCACGGAGTCGGCGACGCCGACGGTCAGGATCAGCAGGATGGTGAGGATCAGGAAGCCGGTGACGGTGAGCCCGAGCAGGCCGGTGACGCCGAGCGTGAGCACGGTGCTCAGGACAACGATCAGCATCGACCACGCGACGGCCGAGGCGGAACGGAACAGGAACCACAGCAGCACCATGATGATGGCGAACGCCGCCAGGTACAGGATGCCCATTTCCTCGGACATCTTCACGTCGTGCTCGGCGGCGGCGGTGTTGCCGACCGCGTAGTACTCGAAGTGCTTGGCGTATTCGGGCTTGTTGAGGATCTTCTTGATCTCCTCGAACAGCTTCAGGTAGTCGGCCTGGTCGGTCGGCTTGAACTCGACCGGCTTCTCATCGTCGGTCGACGCCGCCTGTTCCAGCGACAGCTCGGTGTCCTCGGTGACTTCTTCCGCATCGACCGGGATGGCGCCGAAGTCGGTCTCGATGTGGATGCCGCCGTACTTGTGATCGCGCGAGAAGAACTGGAGCGGCAGCTGCTTCTCGGACTCCGCGATCGCCTTGATCTGGGCGATGGCTTCCGGCGAGGTGGGGATGGTGTCGCCGACGAGCGGCTTGGAAATCAGCACGTCGCCGTCGACCGTCAGCACCGAGGCGTTCACCAGGGTGTCGACCTTGACGATGTGGTCGAGCGCGGACTTCTCGCCCTCCTTCAGGCGGGACCTGTAGTTGATCAGGTCTTCCTGGATGCCGCGGACGGCCTCCAGGGAGGCCGGCGAGAAGACATCGCCGTCCTTCGGCTTGTAGATGATGTAGACCCCGTCCTCGCTGCCGAACTGCTCGTGGTAGCGGTGGAACGCGACCAGCGTCGGATCTTCCTTGTGGAACCAGCCTTCGATGGTCATGTCCATGCGCAGCTTGCCCATGCCGAAGACGCTCGCGGCAAGGAGGGCAAGGAACACGATGCCGACGAGCAGGCGTCTCCTGCGCAATACGTCCGGAATGTTCTCGAAGTGATCGGACAATCGGCTGATGAGTCGCTCTCTAACGGACATGAGTGCACTTCCTGTTGGTCATGGTGATTGCGTTGCGGGGGGGCGATGCCGCCGCAGAAATGGTCTGGTTGGGTGTTCGATGCGGTGAAACGATCCGGTGCGGGGCCGCGCCATCGGCCGGGCCGGGGCGATGGCTCATTGGAAGATCCTCGCGATCACCGCGCTGCCGTCCTTGCCGACGACGGACAGGTGGTCCGCGTCGATGTCGATGCAGGTGGCCGGCTTGGGCAGGTACTTGCTCCAGCCGAGCTCAGGCGGCTGGTCGCCGTTGTTGCGCGTCGCGCGGATAATCACCGTGTCGCAGGATTTCGGCAGCTTGCGCGGGCGATAGCTCCGGCAGGCATTCTCGCTGGCCAGCGAAAGCCGGTAGGCGATCATGAACTGGTCGCGGGGTATCCAGAAGCCGTTGCGCCAGACCAGCTCCAGCAGGTACTCGGCGTGCCGGTCCTCGGGGATCGTGCGGAATTCCTCGACGTTCAGCGGCCGCTTGCCGCCGAGCGCCTTGATCAGGTCGACGAAGGCGGCGGTGATCTCCTCCGTGACGCTGCGCATGGATTGCGACGGGCAGCGGCCATCCACCAGCACGAGGCGCTCGATCTCGATGTTCTTCTTGAGCAGCTGGTGCGCCATCTCGAAGGCGACGACCGCGCCGTTGGAATAGCCGAGCAGGTTCAGCTTGCTGCAGTCCCTCAACCCGGAAAGGGCCTCGATGTTGGCTTCGGCCATCGCGGCGATGGAGTCGAGCGGTTCGCGCTTGCCGTCGAGGCCGACGCCCTGGAAGCCGAACATCGGGCGAATGCCGTCCATCGCCCGGCTGAGCGTCTGCAGCGACAGGACGCTGCCGTCCGAACCGGCGACGGCGAAGACCGGGGTTCCCGAGGCATTGGTCTGCATCGGCACGAGCAGGTCCTTCGTGACCGTGTCGCGGTTCACGAACCAGGTCTCGAGATCGGTCTTCGGCGCGGAGGCCTTCTTCGGCTTCGCACGCGAGGCAGGCGTGGACGCCGCGGCCGAACCATCGGTGCCGGCCGTGGCGACCACATGGATACGATCGACCTTGTCGCGATGGTTCTCGGCGATGTGGCGCCCGAGCTGCTCGATGTCGGGGTAATTGAACACCACGCTCGGCGAGATGTTCTCGTCGATCAGGGTGATGAGTTCCTGGATCAGCGAGGCCATGCCGACCGAATCGAAGCCGAGATCGAGGAAGCTGCGGCCGACATCGAAGTCCGCGCTCGGCATTTTCAGCAGCCGCGCCGTCTCCTGCGCGAGGAAGAGCACGATCTTGTCTTCCGCTTCGAGCGCCTGCGCCTGTTCGCCTTCACCGAGGGCGTGGACGAAATGCAGTTCGCGGGTGAGCCGGGGAGCCTCGTCGCCGCCCTGCCCGCCCCTGGCTTTCTGCGGCCTCGCGACGGTGGGGATCTCCACGCGCGGCGCATCACCCTCGTCGAAATCGAGCCAGTAGCGGTTCCGGGCGAAGGGATACAGCGGCATGTCCACCAGCTGCGGCAGGGCTTGCCCGTTGCGGCGGCGCGCCTGCACCACCTCGCGCCAATGACGTTCCCAGGGCATGTCGATGCCGCCCACCCAGAGCAGCGCGATCTCCTTCAGCATGCCTCCGCGCAGGTTGTCGAGCAGCTTGTCGTCGCCGATCTGGGACTTGATCACATCGAAGACGCGGGCGTTGTCGCGCTCCTGCGGACCGCCGATGAAGATCGGACCATTGCCGTCCACCGGCTTGTTGGCGGCCAGCAGCTTGCCTGCGCGGCCCAGTGCCTCGATCAGCTCCTTGTGGCTGGCGGCCACGATGGCGAGCCGGTGTTCCATCGGCACGGTCGCCATCTGCAGCGTGTAGGCCATGTCCTCGAGCGCCGGCGAGGGTTCCTGGACGCGCATGCGGCTGGAGTAGAACTCCAGGGCATCCTGCAGCGTCTCTCGCGCGAGGGTCAGGGATTCCTGCAGGGATTCGCGGGTGCGACCGGAGAAGACGAACAGCTGCCGACCGCTGTGCTCCGTGCGCTCGACGACGTGTCCGCTGCGGTATTCCTCGAACAGCAGGTGCACGTTCACGCCGCTGTCCGAGAAGGAATTGACGCCCGCGCGGATCGCCTCGTCGCCGCGGCGCAGCCTGTCGAACGGCAGCGGTTCGTCGGCGATGTAGAGCGGATGCGCTTTGGACTCGATGTCGATGAAGCTGTTGAGCCGCTTCTTGGTGATCGTGGCGGGGAACTGCTTGTGATGCAGCGACAGGGCGACCTTGATCGCGCTGGCCACGCCGCTGGCCGGTTCGAGATGACCGATGTTGCCCTTGATGCTGCCCAGCGCACAGGACTTCTCGCCCGTGGCCGACGCGCCGAACGCGTTCTTGATCCCTTCGAATTCGAAGGAATCGCCCCACTTCGTCGCGTATCCGTCGACTTCGATGTAGCGGACCGAATCCGGCGCGATGTTGTGCTTGCCGTAGCATTCGGCGATCACCTGGGTGATCGCTTCGTGCTTGATTTCGGAGATGAAGGCGGCACGGCCGCGGTTGTTCTGGTGGGTGGCGACGACCTTGGCGAAGATGCGCCGGTTGTCGCGCTCGGCATCGTCCAGACGCATGAGCACCACCAGGCCGACGCCTTCGCCGCGCGTGAAACCGTTGGCGGCGTCGTCGAAGACGCCGCAGGTGCCGTCGGGCGACAGCAGGCCGTAGCGCGCGATCGCCGCGTAGTCGCCTTCGAACAGATTGAGTGACACGCCGCCGCAGATGGCGACGTCGCACTCGCCCAGCGCCAGGGACTGGCAGGCGCGATGGATGGCCAATCCGGACGAGGCGCAGCTGGCGTTGACCACTTCGCTCGGTCCCTTGAAGTCGTACAGGAACGAGATCCGATTGGCGAGGTAGTAGATCGGGCTGGAGGAACTGAGCGCCGGGGCGCTGGGCATGCGATGCAGGTTGCGGCGCAGGTGATGCTCGTATTCGGCGTATTCGTAGCCGATGAACAGCCCTGTGCGCGTGCCGCGCAGCTTGTCCGCGCGCAGGCCGGCGTGCTGCAGGGCATGGAACAGCGCCTGCGTCACGAGGCGCTCCTGCGGGTCGCACAGGCGGGCTTCGTCTTCGCTGAGGCCGAAGAAGGCGGGGTCGAAGCGATCGACCTCTTCGATCCGCGCGCCCCAGCGGGGTTCGGCTTGGGCGTCGGCGGATGCCCAGCGACTGCCCCTCAGCGGCACGATGGACGAGCGCTGTTCCATCAGGTTCTGCCAGAGCGCTTCCGGTGTCCTGGCGTTGGCGAACGAGCAGGCCATGCCGACGACCGCGATGCCGTCGCTCGCGGCCGGCGCTGCAGCCGCTTCTGCTTCGGCCGGTTCGGCACTGCGCTCGTCCGCGGACAGACCGTAGTAATGCGAAAGCGCGTCGGCATGGTGCGCCAGCAGGTAATCGATCAGGTCCTGCCGGGAGTCGAAGCGCTCGCCCTGCAGGTCCAGGCCGTATTCGTGGCGGACGAAGGCCAGCATGCGCCGGAGCCCCCCTGCCCCGTCGGCGCGCGGCTGGGGCTGCAGTTCTGCACTGCGGCGCGGGGCGACGTTCTTTCCGGCCGATCGCGCCGGTGCCCTGGCCGGTGCGGGAGGCGCCACCTGGGCGACAGGCGCCGGTGGTGCCTTCGGTGCGGCCGGGGCCGGGGCCTCGTTCATCGAACCGGCGATGGCGCCGGCCAGCTCGCTGATCGAGTTGACTGCGGTGAGCTGCGCCGGAGTGATCGATATCTTGAGCTGCTTGCTCAGGTTCGTCATCAGTTCGATCGCGATGATCGAATCCATGCCGAAGGAATCGAAGTCGGCGTCGACATCGAGTCGATCGACCGGGATTTTCAGGGTGGACGCGACCGTCTTCGCGATGGTGTCCACCAGTGTCGGTTCCGCGACAGCGCTCATCTCACATCCCCTGATTCTTCTGCCAACGCGAGGTCGGCGGCGAGCAGCGCCCTGAGGCGCTCGATTTCGTTGCGCGACGAGGCCCGGCCGGACTGCGCAGGCACGAACGCCGTCGTGTCGGTCAGCGCCGCGCCGTCCTCCACCGGTTCCTCGGCGGGTTCGCGGAAGAACCCGCTCTGCTTCAGCGTCGACATGCTGGTCTTCACGCCCGCGATCACCGCTTCGATGTCTTCATCGGTGTGGGCCGTGGTGAGGAAGCAGTTGCCCTGGATATTGGTCTCCACGCCTTCCATGCGCAGCAGGATGAAGAACAGCGCCTCGGTCACGCCCCAGTAGCTGTCGACGAAGCGGAAGCGGAAGAGCGAGCCGAAGGTGTCGATCACCACCGGCAGTCGCTCTTCGGCGAAGAACGCATTCAGCGTGTCGGCCAGGCGCGTGGTCTTCTCGTTGAGGGTGCGCTGGAAGCAGGTGCAGTTGTCGCAGGACTGCACGGCATCGCCGCAGCGATTCCTGATCTCCCCGAGGACGGCCAGGGCGGCGGCGATCTTCAGGGGGTTCTGCGAGTGGGTGCCGGCCATGCCCGTGCGCTTCGAGCTGGGCATGCTCTCGTCGTCGAAGCGCCAGGTGCCGCCGTCGATCAGGTCCATGTACTTCGCCGCGCCGGCGATGACGCCCGTGGGCAGGCCGCCGCCGGGGATCTTGCCGTAGGTGGCCATGTCGGCCTGGATGCCGAAGCGGCCCTGCGCGCCCTGCGGGCAGACGCGGAAGCCGGTGATCATCTCGTCGAAGATCAGCGGGATGTTCTTCTCGATCGTCAGCTGGCGGAGCGCCTTGAGGAACTCCACCGGCTTGCGGTACGGATGGCGGGACTGCACCGGCTCGACCAGGACGGTCGCGATCTCGCCGGCGAGCTGCTCGATCGCGTCCAGCGACGCCATGTCGCCGTAGTCCAGCACGATGATCTGGTCGGCGAATTCCTGCAGGATGCCCGGTGCGAGCGGGAAACTGTTGCCGGCGAGGTCCTTGGTCGCCGCAACCGCGTCCGAGAGGCCGTGATAGCTGCCGTCGAAGAGCACGATCTTCTTGCGGCCGGTCGCCGCTCGCGCGATGCGGACCGCGAACATCACCGCCTCGGTGCCCGACTGCGTGAACAGCGCGCGTTCGTGCCCGGTGATCTCGCAGAACAGCTTGCAGGCGCGGAAGATCATGTCGGAATAGCCGACCAGCGGGATGCCCTGGTCGAGGCTGTGCTTGACCGCGTCGATCAGGAAGGGAGCGCGGTGCCCGAACAGGTTCACCCCCATGTCGCCCGAGATGTCGATGTAACGGTTGCCGTCGACGTCGTGGACGTAGGCGCCTTCGGCCTGGGTGTAGGTGATCTGGAAGTGCAGCTTCTTCAGATCCTTGATCAGGTGGAAGGCGCGGCGCTGGTCGACGAAGTGGACCTGGTGCTCCAGGACGTTGGCCTTGGACTTCGGCACGAAACGGTCGTATTTCTCGACGAGCGCGGCGATCCAGGCGCGGTGCTCGTCGGTGAGGTCGCGCTGGTCGAGGGCCTGCAGCGGGCGCGCCGCACCCTTGCCGCTGCCCGCATGGGCGACGGCCTCCGCACGACGGACGATCGCAAGCACCTGCGCCTGCGACGCCTTGTCCAGCGACTGGAAAAGGCGAAGGGCGTCCTGCTTGTCGATCTGCTTCGACAGGATCTTGTTGGATAAGTCTTCAATGGGCATCTGCATGGCGTGGTCCATCTCGCGGCCGCTAGAACTGATATTGGTATCGGATGACGAACTGCTTCTGGTCGCGGTACGGCCAGGTTCCACTGCGCTCGTCCCGTTCGTCGGGATAGAAGAATTCGAAATAGACGGTGGAGTTGTCGTCGATCAGGTAGGAACTGAGGAACCTGTGCTGGAAGCTGGTGTACGGCCTGGTATAGATCGTGAGCCAGCTCAGGGTCAGGTCGTCGTTGAAGAAGCGGTTGCTCACCGAGCCGATCAGCGAATACTCGTCGCGCTCGCGCGTGACGATGTCGCCTTTCCAGTCGAGCAGCCGGCTCCAGACGACTTCGGCGCTGTAGGTCAGCGCCCGGCCGCCCGGTGAATAGTCGAAACCGAAGCTCGAATCGAACTGGTCGCTTTCGACGATGGTCAGGTCGCTGCTGTTCGCCGAGCGCGCGAAGAAGGCGCGCGGCTGCTTCAGCGCCACTTCCGCGCGCAGCAGCAGGTTGTCGATCCCGACGTTCGCGGTCAGGCCGTACATGCGGAAGCGTTGCTGGCGCACCAGGTAATCGTTGTCGATCAGCCTCGCCGCCATCAGGCTGATGTCGCTCTTGCCGAACGTGCGTTTCCAGCGTGCGCCGAATTCCCAGCTGCCGCCGTTGTCCCAGCCATCGTCCGGCGCGTTCCTGTCGAAGGCGCCGGGGATGTCGTACTCGGAGTCGCGGTCCGGGTACTTGTTGTAGCCGGGGCGCGGGACGAAGAACGCGGTCCATTGGCCGGAGTCGCCGAAACGATCCATCGTCAGCATCGGCTGGCCGACGCGCGATTCCTCCAGCGAGACGAAGAAGAACTCGGCGCTGTTGCGTGGACTGACTTCGTCGGTGATCGCGCCGCCTTCCGACACGCCCCACGGCAGGATCTGGTAGCCGACCCGGAAACTCGTGTTTCCGAAGCTGCTCTGCAGGTACGCCTCGCGCGTGACCAGCTCGCGGAAGGGATCCTCGTCCTTGGCCCTGGCGCGATGATCGTTGCCCCAGTGCAGGTTGAGCTTGGTATCGAGGCGGACGTACAGATTGCTGGTCAGGGCCTTCGAATACTCCAGCCGGACCGAGGAGCGATTGTTCACCACGCGCTTCGGCGCGGCGAACTTGTAGGACACTTCGTGTTTCAGGCTGACGCGCAGGGGTTCCAGCCAGGCCGAAAGTGCATTGTCGCCGTCCGTCGCGTCGTCGGTCGGGACCACGTCATCCGTCGGAGACTCCGGCCCGTCAGTCGCCTCCGCGCCCGGCGTCTCGCCTGCGGGTGCCTGATCGCCAGGATCCTGCGCATCCGGATCGACCGTCATGTCGATGTCGAGCGGGTCGAGTTCGGCGATCGCCTCGGCGTTCTCCTCCGGGGGCGAGGCGGCAGGCACCTCGCCCGTGTTCGCGGCCGGTGTGGCGGGTGCAATCTCCGAAGGCGGATCGATGACGACGCCTTCGAGGACATCGCTCTCCGGATCGGGCACGGGTTCGGTTTTCGGCGTCTGCGCATGCGCGCCGAAGGCCACGCCAAGGGCCAGCAGCGAGATCGCCGCCGACTTCAGGGGGCGCACCTGCAGCGGATGAGGGCAACGGCCATGTTCGCCCACGCGCGTCGTGGGGAGCAGTACGGTCTTCATTCCGTCCCCGTGCGCCTGGTGGTGCTCGTCCGGAACGGTCTCGGAGCCGACGCCGACAAGCGCGCCGGACGCAGCGCGTCGGGGCGACATGACCGTCGATGTGTACATCGATTCCAGCAGGGATTCGAATTCGTCCTTGACCGCATACGGCGATTCCATGTCGTCGGGGGGCCGAAGCACAGGCCCTCGCGGCTGATGATGACACAACCTTTGCTGCGGATTTCAATGGAATCGATGGCAAATTCCGGCAATTCGCATGCCGTCCCGACGGGACGGCCGAGCCTGGCCGGTTGTTTTGCCGACCTTGTCCGGTCGTGGCGGCGTCCATCCGGGCGATGCCACGCCGACATGGGCGGGATCGACGAAAACACGGGGGGCGTCCCCCCATCGATCGTGCCGATACCGGACGGACATGGACAGGGATCGACGTGCGTCGAAAACGGCGGCATGGTCGATGCGTTGATGTGCGTTCCAGTCACGATGCGGCCACCGTTTCGCTGCCGCGGCCGGTGGACGGGGCGTGGTCCTGGTAATGAAGGACCTCTTCCGACACCCACAGTTCGTCGAGCGCGCGCTGGGAGATCGTCTTGATCATCACCAGTTGATCCATGTCGGAGGCGAGGAAGGCATCCAGCTCGCGCATCGCTTCGTCCGGCTCGATCGAGCCGATCCCCCGGCTTTCCATGCGCTTGCGGAAGAACGCGTCGCTGACGACGCCGACGCTGCCCCAGTAGCCCCAGTTGACGATCTTCACCGGGTACGGGTGCCGTGCGCGCATGGCCTGCGCGAAACTGTCCTTGAAGGTGCAGCCGGCGCAGTAGTTCGACTGGCCGGCGTCGCGGTGGAACGACGCCACCGACGAGAAGAACAGCATGAAGTCGAGATCGAGGCCGGCGAAGGCGCGCGCGATGTTCACGCTGACGTCGACCTTGGCCGCGAGGCTCCGGCGGAAGACGTCCTCGTCCATCGTGCGTACCGTCTGGTCCTGCAGCACCAGCGCGGAATGGACCACGCCATCGATGCGCGGGAAGCGCGCCCGGATGTCGGCGACAGCCGCTGCCAGCGCCGTCGCATCGGTGGCATCCGCGGAGACATAGTGCGGACGGCGACCGATGGCCGCGATCGCATCGAGCTTCGCCTCGATCGCGGCATCCTGCGGTCGGCGGCCGATCCAGATCACCTCGGCGTCGTACTGCGCGACCATGTGCCGGGTCCAGACTTCGCCGAGCCCGCCTGCACCGCCGATCACGACGTACACGCCGTTCTGCCGGCAGACGGCGCGGTGGAACGGCAGCCGGCCGGCATCGGCGAATTCCTGGCGGAACCATTCATCGCAGCGATACGCCAGGCCCCTGCCCTGCGCGTCCCAGGGCAAGGCGAGGATTTCGCGGGGATCGAGATCTTCGGTCGATTCGATGTCGACGAGGCGGATGCGCCACAGCGGCAGTTCCTTGGCGAGACTGCCGATCAGGCCGTGCACGCCGGCATGATGTGGGGACACCGGCTCGTCGTCGAAGACCTGCAGCGCGCGGCGCGTGACGACCGTGAGCTTGAGTTCGCGTTCGAAGCCGTCGAGCCGGTTCAGTGCCTTGAGGATGCGGAACAACGAGAGCACGCCCGTTTCCTGACTGGCGATGAGCGCGTCGTCGTCGCCGGGATCCGCTTCGGGGGCGAACCAGAGGAGATGGTCGAATGCCTGATCGGACAGTCGCTGCTCGATGCGTTCGACCGGATCGCCGGCCAGGATGGGCTGGTGCCGCAGGTCGATCTGCGCGGTGCGCAGCCAGTGGAACAGTGCCTCGTCTCCGCCGAGCAGCAGGCAGCGTTCGCCGGCATCGGGCGTGATCGCCTCGTGCGCGAAACGAACCGGGTTCCAGATCGGGGCCAGGGCGCGGAGCGCCGGTCCCGACACCGGGGACGGCGTCGTTCTCGCGGACGCAGGCGAATCGGCGACGGCGAGCAGGGGCGCAGCGCCGGGTGCCCCCGCCGCAGGCGATGCAGCAGCAGAGGCGGCCGCGACCGTGCGCGAGACCAGGCCGCGGATGCTGACGCGCGACAGGCCCTGCTCGTCGACCAGATCGATGTCCAGCGACGGCATGCCCGCGACCTGCGCTCCCGGTGAACGACGGACCCAGACCCGCATGTCGGCGGTGGTGTCGCCCTGGACGATCATGTCGTCGAAGGCGAACGGCATCACCGCTGCGCCGCCCTCGCCGTCCAGGCCGCCCAGCAGGCAGACCGTGCACTGCATCGCCGCATCCATGATCGCGGGATGCAGGCCGAAGCCCGCATCCGCCCCGGCCGGCAGCCGCAGGCGCGCGACGACCTCATCGCCATTGCTGCGCAGCGCGGCGATGCCCTGCATCGTCGCGCCGTAGCGCAGGCCCAGCGCTTCGAAACGGGCATAGAGCGCAGAGGGATCGCGGCCCGCACCGACGATGGTCTTGTCGACCGCAGCGAAGTCCACAGGCCCGCCGTCGATGGCGTCCGCACTGCAGCGGACCGAGCCTCGGGCATGCGAGGTTTCGCTGCCCGCAGCGCCGGAGCGGATCTCGTAATCGAGCCAGCGCCCGCCATCCTCGTCTTCGCCGGCATCGTGCAGCACCACCGACAGCCTGAACGCGTTCTCGACCACCACCGGCTGGATCCAGGCGTGGTCCCTGAATTCGAATGTGCGGGTCAGGTCCGCCGGCAGCGCCAGCGCGGCGGCGGCGCGCACCATCTCGACGTAGGCCACGCCGGGCAGCACGCGGCGTCCGAGCACGACATGGTCGCGCAGGAAGAACTCGCGGCCGTGGAATTCCGAGGCGAAGATCGGGCCCGAAAGGTCGGAGACGTTGGCATGCACCAGCGGATGGAGGATCGACGCTGCGACGGCTGTGGTCGACTGCGCTCTTCCGCGCTGCGGCAACGCCGGAATCGCGAAGCGCCTTCGTTCGAATGGATAGGTCGGCAGCGCGATGCGCCGCGCGCCGGATCCCGAGAACAGGGCGTCGAACGGCAGCGTCGCGCCGCGACAGAACAGGTCCGCCAGCGCCTGCAACTTGCCGTGGATCTCTTCCGCCGACAGGCCACCGGCGATCTGCTCCACGAGGAATCGTGCGAATTCGTCCAGACCGGGGGTCGCGCTGCCAGTCCGCTCGACACCGCTGCCGACGAAGCAATCCGGTGCGCGCTTGTGGCGGGCCAGACGCTTGAGCTTGGCGACCAGGTCGACGACATCGCTGGTCACCACGACGCAGCGATGCTCGAACAGGTTGCGGCCGGTCGCGAGCGTGAACGCGATGTCGTCGAGATGCGCGTCGTTGCCGGCATCGAGCCAGGCGGCGAGATCGGTCACCTTGCGCCACAGCGCGGCCTCCGTCTTCGCCGACAGCACGACGATGCGCGGCACCGCCGGCGTGCGTACCGGGTCGGGGCGCCGGGGCGGTTCTTCCAGCACCATGAAGGCATTGGTGCCGCCGATGCCGAGGCAGTTGATCGCGGCGCGCCGCGGCGTCGCGGATTGCGACCATTCGATCGCATCGGTGTTGACGTGGAAGGGGCTGGTCTCGAAATCGATCTTCGGGTTCGGCGTGGCGAAGTTCACGCACGGCGGAATGCGCCCGGACTTCAGGGTCATCGCGACCTTGATGAGGCTGGCCATGCCGGCGGCGATGTCGAGATGGCCGATGTTGTTCTTGACCGATCCGATCGCGCAGAACTGGCGGCGTTCGGTCTCGCTGCGGAACAGGCGGCTCAGCGCGAGGATCTCGATCGGATCGCCCATCGCCGTGCCCGTGCCGTGCGCCTCGATGTAGCCGAGGCTGTCGGCCGGGATGCCGGCGTTGTCGAGCGCGGCCCGCATGCAGTCGAGCTGCCCATCCACCTTCGTGGCGAGGAAGCTCATCTTCTGGCCGCCATCGTTGTTGATGGCCGATCCCTTGATCACGGCGTGGATGCAGTCGCCATCGGCGATCGCCTGCTGAAGGGGCTTGAGCAGGACCATGCCGACGCCGCTGCCGAACACGACGCCTTTCGCGTCCGCATCGAAGGCGCGGACTTGCCCATCCGCGGAGAGGATGTTGCCGCTCTCGTAGAGATAACCCGCGACATGCGGCGTACGCACGCTGACGGCGCCGGCCAGGGCCATGTCGCACTCGCCCGAGCGGATGCTCTGGCATGCCAGATGCACTGCGACCAGGGACGTCGAGCATGCGGTCTGCACCGCGATGCTCGGGCCGCGCAGGTTCAACTTGTAGGACAGGCGCGTCGGAACGAAATCCTTGTCGTTGTTGACGTGCCAGCTGCCCCCGGTCTTGCCGACCACATCATCGTAATGGCCGGTGCACGACAGAAGATGGCTGGACACGATGCCACCCGATCCTGCGAAGACGCCGATCCGCGCTGGCTGACAATCGGGCTGGTAACCGGCGTCTTCCATGGTCGCCCAGGCGCATTCGAGCAGCAGCCGATGCTGGGGGTCCATGATTTCCGCATCGCGCGGCGGGACCCAGAAGAACTCCGCATCGAAACAGTCGTGGTCCGCGAGCAGCGGTGCGACCTTGATGTAGTTCGGGTCGGCCAGCGTGTCCGGCGACACGCCGTTGGCGAGCAGCTCTTCGTCGGAAAGCGTGGCGATGCCGGAACGGCCGGCGCAGAGGTTCGTCCAGAACTCATGCGTCGAGGCCGCGCCGGGGAATCTTCCCGCCATCCCGATGATTGCGATGTCGCCGTGCTGCTTTTCCATGCCGGATCCTGCTGCAATTCATGCCGGGGGGCTGGTGCGTTCGCACCCCGGTGGATTGCCTCCAATGAAAGACTCGATCAGCGCTCGTAGGCCGCGCACAGGTCGCCGACCGTGCGCAGGCTGGTGATCGGCACCTCGCCGCTCGCGAACGGGTCGTGGGAAAAGTGGATTTCCAGGATCGCGAGGATGCGGGCGATGTGCAGGGACCGGAACCCGAGGGTGTCGATGAGCGCGCTGGAATCGGTGATCGTGCCGAGTTCGACGCCCTCTTCCTCCGCAACGCGACGCAGGGTGTCGTAGATGATCTGCTGGTGTTCGCTCATGGTGTTCCTCGAATCGATATGGACAAAGGGCTTGCGACGGGGACATCCGTCAGGCGGTGAAACCGCCGTCGACCGCCAGGGTCTGGCCGGTGATGGCGCGCGTCGAAAGCAGGAAACGCGCGCTGTCGACGATGTCCTGGGTGGTGCACATTGCGCGCATCGGGGTCCGGCGGATGATGCGCGCACGCTGCGCATCGGTCAGGTGGCCGACCATCTCGCTCTCGAAGAAGCCCGGCGCGATCGCGTTGACGGTGATGCCCTGCGGCCCCACTTCGGTCGCGAGGCTGCGCGTGAAGCCGAGCAGTGCCGCCTTGGTGGCGCTGTAGACGGCCAGGCCCTTGTGGCCGCGCAGCGCGTTGACCGAAGAGATGTTGAGGATGCTGCCGTGGCGCGCCGCGATCATCGCCTTCAGGCAGGCGCGCGTCAGCACGATCACCGACTCCAGGTTCAAGGCCAGCGCGAGGTGGATGTCGCGCTCCGACGTCATCGTCAGCAACCCTTCGACGCCGACGCCGGCGTTGTTGACCAGCGCATCGATGCGCTTGTAGCGACGCATGACGTTCATGGCGAATGTGCGGACGCCATCCAGGTCGGTGCCTTCGATCGGCTCCCAATGGAAACGCGTGCTTTCCGGATCGGCGCTGCGCAGCCGATCGATGAAATCGTTGCTGGAGCGGCTGAACGTGGCGACGATGTCGCCTGCGTCGAGCCGGTCCTGCACCAGGGCCTGTCCCAATCCCCGGCTGCCGCCGCTGATGATGACCACTTTCCTGTCAGTCGACACTTGCTTGCTCCCTTTCGGCATGGATGGCGCCGTCCTGCGCTGCGCGCGACTGGCGACGAATCTTCTTGAAGCGGGCACCGAACAGCGGGTCTTCGCTGACCTTGACCCCGACCGGTACCTTGAATGGCGGCAGATGCTGCCTGCAATGCGCGCGGACGCGCTGCTCCACCTGCGCCGCCGGCTCGGGCTCGACCAGCTGCACGGTCGCGAAGACCAGATGGCCGGTCAGCGCGCTCGGCTTGCCGCTGACGACGACGTCGCTGATGTTCTCCACCTGCAGGATGAGGTTCTCGACTTCGCTCGGGTACACCTTCTCGCCGCCGACATTGATGATTTCCGACTCGCGCCCGAGGATGCGCAGATAGCCGTCCTGCTCCTCGACCATGTCGCCGGTGTTCAGCCAGCCATCTTCATCGAAGGGCGATGGCGCATTGAGATAGCCGAGCATGGCCGCATCGGTGCGGATCCACAGGATGCCGTCGACGATCCGGATCTCGTGGCGCTCGCCGCCGACCTTCATCCAGGTCGATCCGGGATCATCCGAGCGCGTCGGCAGGATGCCGACTTCCGTGAGTCCGTAGGTCTGCTTGCAGCGCACGCCGGGCAAGGCCTGGTTCAGCGCCTTCAGCGTCGCCAGCGACATCGGCTCGGTGCCGTAGGTGACCAATTCCAGCGACGACAGGTCGTAGGCCTGGCGCTGGTCCGAGATGAGCAGCATGTTGAGAAAGGTCGGCGTGGTCGGCAGCAACTGGATGCGCTGCGACTCGATGGCATGACAGACCGTCGGCACCGCGCGATCCCTGACGAACACCGCCGTTCCGCCGTTGCACAGCACATGCAGCAGCGTGTTGACGCCGCCGATATGGTCGAACATCAGGAAAATCAGGGTGCGATACGCGGCGCCGGGTTTCTGCAGGACGTTCTTCACGAGCCGCGAGAAGCGATGCACCGAAGCCTTGCTCTTGCCGCTCGATCCGGACGTGAACAGGATCAGCCCGGCTTCCTTCGGCTCGCCGCGCAGGGCGTCGAGCAGCGGATGGCTCTTGCCATGGCCGCAGGGCGTATAGCGGCTGTCGCCGTCGTCCGGGAATTCGAAGAAACCATCGACGCATGCGGTTGCCAGCGCTTCGTCCACTTCCGAGTCGCTGGCGGACAGGATGGGCACCACGATGTTCGCGTTCTCGACCAGCGCGAAGAGCAGCGCGATCATGTCGCCGCTCACCTGCCCGCGCATTGCGATGCAGGTGCCCGGTGCGATGCCGGTCGATCGCAGCCGATCCGCCCAGTGACGCGTCCTGGCGTGCAGCTGCGCATAGTCGAGCGCGTCGCCATCGCAGACGATCGCCGTGCGTCCGGCGTGATCGGCCCAACTCTCGATGAGTGTCGTCAGGTGCTGCATTCAACGCTCCGTGTTCGAAAACCCGCAGTGCGGGTGGATCATCCGATGGTCCTGTCCAGCAGTATCGAGGCGAAACATGGTTTCATCAACCGCGTTTTCGCCATGGTTTCGCAATGTTCCGCGGCCGATATCCCATGATGCCGGCCCATCCCGCGCACGGGGTGGACGGTGTCATCGACACCGTCCGTCCGCACATGCGGCTGTGGCGAAATCGGGCGAGGCCACGATGCATGTAACGCAAAAGCGAAGCCCATCAGGTCGCGCCTTCCTCGTAGATCGCATCGAGCGCGCCCTCGAATTCGAGGCTCGCCGTGCCCTGCGCTTCGTAGCCGATCATCTGGCGGCCCGGGGCATACAGCGATTCGAGCATCGCGGCGAACTCCTCGTCGTGCACCCGCTCGGCGTCCGAGGTCGGCGCATGGCCGATCATCAGGCCCTTGATCTTGATGAGCACGCGGCCTTCGCCATCGATCACGTCGACATCGATCACGTCACGGTCGTCCCGACGGCTGCCGCCGCGCGCCGACCGGACCCAGATCATGCCTGCGCGGGCAGCGACCGGTGCGAACCAGATGCGCTGCAGTTCGAGCACGGTGGTTGCCGATGGTTCGACGCCCGCGTCGCGCAGATGGTCGAGGCAGGCGAGATGCGCGAGGGACAGCAGCGCGAAGCCATCCAGCGCATCGCTCCCATGCACCGCGTTCGGATCGGCCGCCGCCGGCAGGCGGAATTCGAGCAGAGCCTGTCGCTCGCCGCGAAGACAGGCGACAACCCCGTCGGGCAGCCGGTCGTGGGCCATGCCGGCCTCGACGAGGGCGGCGTGGAAACCAGCCGCATCCAGGGCATCGCCCGGGAACAGCGTGCGCAGCTGGGCTACATCGATGCGATCCGGGGCGTCCCCGGTCGCATGGCTGCCGGCACCTTCGCAGAGCGTCGACTCGCCTTCCGCGCCCGACGCCCTCACGTTGAAGTCGAAGCTGTTGCCGCCGGTCGCATGGAGATCCACGGAGACCGTGCCGTCCTGTCCGGTGGCAGCAGCGTCCGCCCACGCCAGCGAGCGCAATTCGATGCCTGCCTTGTGACCGCTGTCGCCGAGGGATTCCCGCACCGCGAGCCGGACCATCTCCACCGGCAGCAGCTCCGGCAGGCCCGTGTCGGGCCGCAGGCCCTTGCCGCGCAGCGATGTCGCGAGCAGCGCGCTGTCCGAGGCGAACGACTGGCGCCCGAACACGGAGACGTTGCGATGCAGCAGCGGATGGATGGCGGCCTGGCTTCCCGTCTTCTGTTTCTCGGGGTCGACCGTGAACCAGTAGCGCTCGCGCGCGAAGGCATAGGTCGGCAGGGTGCAGCGGCGCATGACATGACCGCTGTACAGCGCCTTCCAGTCGGGCTCCTGCCCTGCCAGCCAGAGATCGAGCAGCGCGGCCAGGTCGCGATCCCGCAGCCACTGGGCGACGGTCGCGGCATCGGTCGGCTTGGTGTCGGACTTGCGGCGGATGGTGCCGCGCTTCGCATCGGCCCTGGCCTCGTCGCCGTCGACGAAGGCCTGCAGGCGCGCGATGAGTTCGTCTTTCGATGCCACGACGAGCCCCATGCGCTCGGTCATCGCATCGCGACCGATCTGCAGCGTATAGGCGATGTCGGCCAGGTCGTCGTCGGTGCCCTTCGCCAGGTGCGCCAGCAGGCGTCCGGCGTTGGCGCGCAGGCGATCGGCGGTCTTGGCCGAGAGCACGATGAGGTGCGGGCCGGCGGGACGCGGCGAGGTCGTCGCCTGCGCGTCGATGTACTCCTCGAGCACGACATGCACGTTGGCGCCGCCGAAACCGAAGGAACTGATGCCGGCGCGGCGCGGGAACGGCCTGCCCTGGTCGTCCAGCGCCGGCTCCCAGGGCTGGGTCTTCGTGACCGGGTAGAACGGGGTGTTGTCGAGGTTGATGTACGGATTGAGCTTCTCGAAATGCAGCAGCGCGGGAATCTGTTTGTGCCGGATCGACTGCAGGACCTTGAGGATGCCCGCGATGCCGGCTGCGGTTTCGAGATGGCCGATGTTGGTCTTGGCCGAGGTCAGGCCGATATGCGGCTTCGCAGGCGGCGGCAGTTGATGTTTCCGGTAGAGATCCGAGAAGGCCTTCTTCATCGCCTGGATCTCGATCGGGTCGCCCAGGCTGGTGCCGGTGCCATGGCACTCCAGATAGCCCACGCTGCGCGGGTCGATCTCGGCCTTCTCGTAGGCTTCGACCAGCAGGTCGGCCTGCGCGTTCGGATTCGGCGCGGTGAGCATGGTCGCCTTGCCGCCGTGGTTCTCCGCGGTCGACTTGATCACCGCGTAGATATGGTCGCCATCGGCGATCGCGTCTTCCAGCGGACGGATCAGGATCGCACCCGAGCCCTCGCCGCGCACGTAGCCGTTCGCGCGCGAATCGAAGGTCTTGCACTTGCCGTCGTCGGCCAGCATGCCGGCGGCGCCGAAGGAGATGTGCCCGGCCGGCGTCAGCATGACCTGCACGCCGCCGACGATCGCCATGTCCGAGCTGCCGGTGTGGATCGATTCGATCGCGCGGTGCAGCGCCACCAGCGAACTGGAGCAGGCCGTGTCGAGCGGCGCGCTGGGGCCGTGGATGTCGAGCAGGAACGACACGCGGTTGACGAGGATGGCATGCGAGGTGCCGGACGCGGAGTAGCCGTCCAGTTCGGCATGGTTCATCGCCATCATGTCGATGTAGTCGCGCGTCGCCGCGCCGACGAACAGGCCGGTCCTGGTGCCCGCGAGTTCCGAGACCTTGTGGCCCGAATCCTCGATCGCGCCCCATACGCTTTCCAGGAAGATGCGCTGCTGCGGGTCCATCATCTCAGCCTCGCGCGGCGAGATGCCCCAGAACAGCGGGTCGAACTTGTCGACCTCGCGCATGAAGCCGCCCCACTTCGACAGCGTCTTGTTCTTCTCCGCCATGGGATCGCCGTAGTACGCCTGCCAGTCCCAGCGGTCCGGCGGCACCAGGGTTACCATGTTGTTCTCGGCCTTGCTGAGCTTCTCCCAGTATTCGTCGACATCGTCGGCCTGCGGCATCACGCCGCTCATGCCCACGATCGCGATGGGACGCTCGATGAAACGTCGCTGCGGCGAGAACCCGCCGGTGCCGCCACCCTGCCCGCCCTGCATTTCGGCCTGCGGTGCATCGGTCGACTCAAGCTTCTTCTTGAACGCGATCGGCGCCTGCTCGGACACGGCGGGAGCGCTGGCCCGCGCCGGGATCGCGGCCGGTGCCGTCGTGCGCTGGCCGTGCACGCGAAGCACGCTGTCGCGATGGTCCTGCGCGAGGTGCTTCGCGATCTCGCGGATGTTCGGGTACTCGAAGAACGTCACCGGGGTGATGTCGAGGCCGTACTTGTCGTTGACCAGGTTGCTGAACGAGGTGAGTCCGATCGAGTCGAAGCCGAGGTCCAGCAGGATGCTCTCGAGATCGATGTCGTCGGCGTCGAGCTTCAGGAAATCCATGACGATCGCGGACAGCGCGTCCTGCACCGCCAGGACCAGATCGTCGCCGCCGCCTGCGGAGGCCTCCGCGCTGCCGGCCGGAACCGGTGCTGTAGCCGACGATGCCGGCGCGACCGAAGCCGCGGGCGTGGAGACATCGGGCGCACCGATGCCCCAGGCGCGCTCGATCTTCTCGCGCACGCCCTGCATGACGGCCAGGTGCGACAGCTCGGTCTGCAGGCCGAGCATGAAGGCCTGCAGGCCGACCTCGCGCTGCAGCGGCTTGATGCCGAGATTGCGCTCGAAGAACAGCGCGGTCTGCTCGTCGAGGCGCATGCCGCCTTCGGCCCAGATCGACCAGTTGAGGCTCAGCGCCCGGCCGTGGCGCGCCCCGTCGCGTGCCAGCGCATTGCGCCGGGCCGCGAACGCGTCCATGTAGTGGTTGGCGTACGAGTAATCGCTCTGCCCCGCATTGCCGGCGAGCGCCGCCAGCGAGGAGAACATCACGAAGAAATCGAGCGGATCGTCGCGGGTGATGTCGTCGAGCAGGACCGCACCTAGGATCTTCGGCGCGAAGACCGCCTCCATGTCGTCCCAGGACTTGTTGCGGATGTAGGCATCGCGCAGCACGCCGGCACTGTGGACGATGCCGTGGACGGCGCCGTAGCGGTCGCGGCAGGTCGCGACCAGGCGCTCGACGTCCTCGCGCTTGGAGACATCGGCCTGGACGTATTCGACCTCGGCGCCCGCCGCGCGCAGCGCGTCGAGGGTCGCATCGATCTCCGGCTTCGGCGCGCTGCGGCCACTGAGGACCAGCCGTGCCTGGAACGCCTTCGCCAGGTGTTCCGCGAAGATCAGGCCAAGGCCACCCGCGCCGCCGGTGATGATGTACGCACCGCGATGGCGGACCGGCACCGGAGGCGCGTGCGTCGCATCGGGCGACGGGCAGGACTCGATCCGGCGCAGCCAGCGGCGGCCGTCGGCGTGACGGACCGCGAGTGCCCTGGTGTCGATCCCGTATTCGAGGCGGAGCGCCGCGACGACCGAGGCATCGAAGCCCGCCGTCGGCGCCTGGAACTCGATGACCTTGCAGGCGAGCTTCGGGCTTTCCGCGCGCAGGATGGTGACGAAGCCCTGGATCGCCTCGTCCTGCGGCCGCGCGTCCGGGCCGTCGCTGAAGTAGACGTAATTCAGGCGGATGTCCGCCTCGGCCTTCTGCGCGATCACCGCCTGGCACAGGTGCAGGAAGGCGCGCACGCCGTTGTCGAGCGACTGCGCGGTGCGCGTCTCCACCGGCAGGGTTTCGTCGATCGGCGAGGCCGGCCAGGCGAAGCAGACCTGCAGCGGCCCGGGATGCGCCTGACGCAGCGCGGCGAGCAGCGCTTCGAAGCTGTCGCGACGGCCGCCGTCGACGCGATACGCATGCGCGTCGATGCGGGCGTATCCGTCGCCCGGATAAACCGCGATCAGGCGGCTGCCGTCGTCGCCTGCTGCGGCGAGCGCGCTGCGATAGGCGTCGGCGCTGCCGGCATCCGGCGCGAACAGCACGATGGTGTGCCCTGCGTTCGCGGCGGTCGCGGGCTCGATCGCCGCCGACTGCCATTCGGTGCCGTAGTACAGGGTCGAGAACGCCGCGTCGTCGCTGCCGGCCTGCGCCTTCGCGGCGCCGCCCTGCCCGGGCTTCTCGTGCACGTCGAGCAGCGGCACGCCGACCGAATCGCGTACCCGCACCAGCACCTTGCCGTGCTCGTCGACGATGAGCACGTTCATCTTCGAGACGTTCGACGACTTCCTCGCGTCGTTCGCATCGGTCACGTAGCTGTAGCAGACCGGCGTGAGCGGATGCACGATCTCGACTTCGCCCAGCGAGTACGGCACGAACATCTCGCCGCCGGCGTCAGCCAAGCGTGCGCCCATCGCGGCCTGGAACGCGGAGTCGACCAGCGAGGGATGCAGCACGAACTCGTCGAAGCGCAGCGCGTCGAGTTCGGGGATCTTCAACGCGCCGAGCACCTCGAAGCTGGACTGCGGGTTGCGATGGACCTCCCGCAGCGCCTGGAAGGTCGGGCCGAGGTCCAGGCCCAGGGTCTTGAACTGCGGATACGCGCGTTCGGCGTCGCTGACCTGTTCGCAGCGGCCGCGGATCGCATCGAGGTCGACGTACTCGTCCTCGGCCGCTTCTTCCTGCGCGGTGGCGTACTGCAGCTTGCCCTGGCAGTAGAGTTGCCGGCCGCCGCCCTCGCGTTCGCTGAAGACCTCGAACGACACCGCGTCACCCGACGGCTTCAGTTCGATGAACACCTCGTTCGGAACGCCGTTCTGCACCGTGAGCGGGCTGACCCACAGGATGTTGCGGATCCTGCGGACCTTGCGTCCGGCGGCGATCTCGCCGGCCTTGCGCGCGAAATCGAGATAGGCGACGCCCGGCAGGGTCGGGATGTCCGACACCAGGTGGTCGTAGATGAAGAATTCGCGGTCGTTGAAGACCTTGCGGAACAGCTGGCGCTCGAAGGTCGATTCGTTGCTGTCGATCAGCGGATGCAGTGCGCCCGGGCCGGACGTGCCGATCCGCATCGATGCCCCGTCGACCGGCTCCAGCCAGTGGCGCTTGTCGGCGAAGGGATAGCTGGGCAGCGAAATGCGCCGACCGCGTCCCTGCGCCTGCATGCCCTGCCAATCGGACACCAGGCCGTCGATCCACAGCTGCGCCAGCTTCATCGGATCGCGCGACTTGGCGAGCAGGTCGACAAACGCGTCCTTTTCCTGACGGTTCAGCAGCCGGGTGATGCCCTCGGCGTTTTTCACGTGGCCGATGAGGATCCGCTCGTCGCGGGTGCCGGCCAGGAAGGACTGCAGCCTGTCGAGCAGCTGCGTGCGGCTCTCGGCGATGAGGGCGACGCGATGGTCGAAGGACTTGCGCCCGACCTGGAGAGTGAAGGCGATGTCGTCCAGGCTCGGCGGTGATGCACTGTCGCGATGCTTCTCGATGAAGGCCTTCAGGCGTTCCGCGACATGGCGCAGCTGTTCCTCGTTGCGCGCGGAGAGCGGAAAGATGCGCGGGCAGACCTCGTCCTGCGCGGCAGCGGCGTCGATGTCGACCGCTTCCAGGATGACATGCGCGTTCGAGCCGCCCGCGCCGAAGGAGCTGATGCCCGCGCGCAGCGGCTGGACCACGCCATCGACCTGTTTCGGCTGCCAGGGCGCGAGCGATTGCTGCACCACGAACGGCGAATGCGCGAAATCGATGAATTCGTTCAGTTCGGCGGAATGCAGCGATGGCACGAGCGTGCGATGACGCATCTGCAGCAGCGTCTTGCAGACGCCCGCGATGCCGGCGGCGGCTTCGAGGTGTCCGATGTTGGTCTTGATCGATCCGATGGCGCAGCTGTGCAACGGTGCCTTGTAGCGCTCGAAGGTCTGGTTCAGGCCGGCGATCTCGATCGGATCGCCCAGTTCGGTGCCGGTGCCATGCGCTTCGATGTAGCCGATGCTGCGCGCATCGACGTTCGCACGCTTCAGCGCCGCGCTGATGACGTCGCTCTGCGCCTTCGAATTCGGCACGGCGTAGCCGCTGTTGCGGCCGCCGTGGCTGATCGCGGAGCCCTTGATGACCGCGTAGATGTTGTCGCGATCGCGCCGGGCCTGGGCCAGCGGCTTGAGCAGCAGCGCACCCACACCCTCGCCCGGCACATAGCCGCTGGCGCCGCGGCCGAAGGCGCGGCACAGGCCTTCCTCGGACAGCAGTCCGCCTGCGACGGTGATCTCCTGCTTGCACTGGTGCACGTCGAGATTCACGCCGCCGACGAGGGCAGCCGCGCATTCGCCGCGCTGGATCGCGTCGCAGGCCAGGTGGATCGCGGTGAGGCTGGCCGAGCATGCGGTATCCACCGCGATGCTGGGGCCGGTGAAGTTCATGAAATACGAGACGCGGTTCGCGATGCTCCACAGGAAGGAGTTCGCGACCACCTGGTTGCCGGCCATGCGCTCCTCGGCGCCGACCATCTGGTACATCGCCCAGACCGCGCCGACGTAGACGCCGATCCGTCGCCCGCCCAGCTCTTCGCTCTGGAAGGCTTCCGGATAGTAGCCGGCGTCTTCCAGCGCTTCCCAGGACACTTCGAGGAACAGGCGTTCCTGCGGATCGAGCGTCTCCGCTTCGCGTGGCGAGATGTTGAAGAACAACGAGTCGAAACGGTCGAGGTCGTCGATGAAGCCGCCACGATAGCGGCCCAGCGCATCGCGATTGCGGCGGCGTGCGTAGCGCGACTGCGGTATCTCGCTGATGCAGTCGCGCCCGCCGACCAGGTTTTCCCACAGTTCCTCGGCATTCCGCGCTTTCGGCAGGCGGGTGGCCATGCCGACGATGGCGATCTCCATCTCCTCGTCGCGCCGTGCTTCCTGGCGCATGGGCGCGGCCGGAGGCGTCGGCAATGCGCCCGGCGCCTGTGCGGCAGGAGCGACCACAGCCTGCGACGGGCCATTCGCGACCGTGGCAGAGGTGACGACGGCGCTCACCGCTGCCGGCGAACGCACCTGCTGGAGGCGGTGCCTGGCATTGAGATCACCGGGGATCTCGACGGCGGCGAGATCCGGGATGTTGGCCTTCTGCATGAAGGCTTCGATCAGGCGATCACCGAGCGTGTGCACCGCGTCGGCCTTGAGTCCGACCGGGATCGCCAGCCGCACGAGCTGGTTGAGCGGCGAGTTCTGCTGCATGCCGACGCTGTGCGCACCGGCGCGGATGCCGGTCGCGAGGTACAGCCAGGCCACGAACGAGGCCACCGGTGCGGCGAGGTCGCGGAATTCGGGGATCCGCTTCACGTCGATCAGCACGCAGTGCGCCAGCGACGGACGCACCACGGGCAGCCCGTGGTCCGCCAGCCGCTGTCCCAGCGCGCGAACCGCGTCGACGCGGCGGCGCACCTGGGTTTCGATGAAGCTGCGGTTCTGCACCGATGCGGCGATGCACTTGCGGTCGATCGCATCCAGCGCCTTGCCGCCGCGCTGCTGCAAGGCCTGCAGGCGGTCGTGCAAGGCCCGGTCGTTGGTGGCGATCAGGCCGCCCTTGTCGACGCAGAAGTCCTTGGCGAGGCTGGCGATGACCACATCGGCCTGCGACAGGAGGGCTTCGACGACCTGCCACGGGGTCGCATCGGCCCATTCGGGGTCGTGCTCGATGACGACGAATGCATTCTCGACCACGCGCGTGGCATCGAGGACCAGGGAGACCGGATGCCGGTCGCGGCAGCCGTCCAGCAGCGCCCTCACCTGCTTGAGGTGGCTGAGCGAGACCGCTCCGCCGCCGGCTGCGTTGTCGGTGAGTTCGATGCAGACATAGCCGATCTCCGCGCCGTGCGCGTCGAGCTCGGCCTTGAGTGCGGCGAGGTCGATGTCGCCCTTGAACGGCGTGTTCGACTGCAGGTCGGTCACAGCCGCCGCTGGCAGCTCCTTCGGCGAGAAACCGTTGTCGATCTGGTGGTAGAGCGTGCTGGGGAACAGGATGTTCTGCGGCACGCGCCCTTTCTTCTCCCAGGCCTGGCAGAACAGTTCCTCGGCGGCACGACCCGACGCGGTGAGCGTGAAGCAGGCGAACGGGAAGACCCGGCGCAGCGCGGCGTTGACGTCGATCGGGCGCTGGATCTGCGCGAACAGGCTGGCCATCTGCTTGTCGATGGCAGGCAGGGTCAACTGCGCCCAGGAATCGGTCTTGAGATCGAAGTCGACCTGGCCTGCGGCGAGATTCATCGGATTGAAGCCGGCGGCCTCCAGCGCCTGCCAGCGCGGGCTGGCGGCGACGTCGATGGTCCGTGTCGCGATCTCTCGTGCGTTCGTGGACTGCGCGACGGATGCCGGCGCGGCAGCGGCTGCAACCCCGGCAGCGGGCGAAGTCGCGGCCGAGGCAGTGGCTTCGGGCTCGTCGATCTGGTTCTTCGACGGATCGGCGATCATCAGGATGATGTCGAGCACGTTGTCCGCCCGGCCCGCGTCGGTCGCGCGACACAGGAAGATGTCCTTGCTCTCGGGACGGAACTTGTTCTTGAACTGGAGGTTGCCCTCGTCGTTGAAGATGTTCTGCTGGCGCAGGTCCTCGAGGATGCGTTCGATCTGCGGATCGGCGTCCGGCGAATCGCCGAGCTTGCAGCCGTAGGTGCCGCCGAGGCTGAACACCTGGCAGCCTTCGTCGCGCAGGATGCGGATGATGTTGACGATCGTGAATTCCAGGCCGCCGAGCGGCATGTCCGGGCCGTAGAACTCGAGGTCCATGAGATAGCCGGCGCCATCCGCCATCGGCGACACCAGGATCGCGTTCTGCAGCGTGTCGTCGACATGGGTGACGAACAGGCGATGCTCGCGGTCCAGCGTGCCGGCGAGGATTTCGTCCTTCACCACGTGGATGAGCGGGTTGACCATCGTGCGCGAAGCGCACCACTGGTCGATGATCGCGGCGATCGCCCCGGCGGTCTTCGGATCGCTGCCGCAGATGTATTCCTCGGTGCGGCAGGCACCTGCGTTCGAGAACTTGGAGACCAGATAGCGCAGGCGGCGCATCTTCTGGCCTTCGAGGGTGAACGACGGCAGGTCGAGTACGCGCTGCATCACGCCGAACGGCGTGGCGGAGAAGGTCTTGCCGCAGATCGGCGGAAGCCGGTTTTCGGCGAACAGGTTGAACTGCAGTCCGTTGGCTTCGCAATGGCGATACAGCTCTTCGGCCAGCGGCAGGAAATGCTCCTCGGGACCGGTGTAGCCGTAGGCCAGCAGGATGTTCTTGCCCTTGCCGCAATTGAAGTAGCCGCGCTGTTCGCTGCCGAAAAAAAGCAGCGGCGCGATCGTCGCGGTGCCGCGCGACACCGACGACTCGTTCTTGTAGCGATGGAAGATCTCGAGGCGGCGTTGTTTCAGCTGGGGATAGCGGTCGAGATGACGGATCGCCACCAGGGCGGGCGTACGTTCGACCACGGCAGCGGATGCGGGGATCGCGGTCGGTGCCGGCGCCGGCACGGCCTGCGCGGCGGGCGCTGGCGCAGGCGTCGACCCGTCGGAGAACTTGCGCATCAACGTATCGGCGTGCGACTTGACGAAATACCGCGCGAGGTCGCGAACGTTGAAGTTCTCGAACAGCAGGGTCTTCGGCAGCGTGCCGAAGTCCTCTTCGAGCCGCTTGAGGATCTTCAGGACGAGGAACGAATTGACGCCGAGTTCGCCGAACGGTGTTTCCGCATCGAAAACGAGCGCTTCGTCCGCGGCTTCGCAGATCAGCCACTTCAGATAATCTTCGGTGCGCCCTTGCAGGGCATCATTGTCCATCATCGTTCAGCAATCCTTGCGATCCAATCCCGGCGCGGAATCTTCCGTGCCGCGTTCAATCATAGTGAATGAATATTTCTATAACAACGTTTCAACAGGAAATGCAACTCGAATGGCGATGTTTTCGATTGTAACGATTCGATCATCCCCCGCCGCGCCTTCGCGCAGCGACATCCCGGTCGATCGGGCGTCAGATCGCGATGACGATCTTGCCGCCTGCATGCCCAGTTTCCATGTAGCGAATCGCATCCGCGACCTCCGCGAGCGGATAGCGTCGCCCGATGACCGGACGCAGCGCACCTTCGGCGAGCAAACCGACGAGCGTCCCCAGATCTGCTGATGTCGTGGTGTTGGTGACGGTGTCCCAGCGCTGGCCGCGTGCGACCTGCGAAGTCAGCGCAACGCGCAGCAGGGGGCGCAGCGGGCCGAAGAAGGGACTCGATTCCACGCTGCCGACCCAGACGAACCGACCGTCGGGCGCCAGCACGCGTCGGCACTCCTTCGGACTTCGGCTGCTGGCCAGGTCGATCATCACGTCGTAGCGGATGTCCTCCGCGGTGAAGTCTTCCCGGCGGTAGTCGATCGTCCGATCGGCGCCAAGTTCCCGCACCATCGACGCCTTCTCGCCGCTGCAGACTCCCGTGACGATGGCGCCCGCATGCTTCGCGAGCTGCACCGCATGGACCCCGATGCCGCCACCGGCACCGTTGATGAGGACCTGCTGGCCCGGCCGCAGGCCACCGAAATTGCGCACCGCGAACATCGCCGTGCAGCCGGCGACCGGCAACGCGGCCGCCTCCTCGAAGGAGAGTCCAGGCGGCATTTTCGCCGCCTGCGTGGCGGGCAGGCACAGGTATTCCGCGATCGTGCGGGTGCGACCGGAGAATGGCGTCGTCATCTCGCCATGCACGGCATCGCCCGGACGCAGGTGGGTGACGCCCTCGCCCACTCTCTCGACCTCGCCTGCGAAATCCAGGCCGATGCCGTTGTTCTTCGGGCGCCGCAGTCCGGACTGGAGGCGAAGCATGTAGGGCCAGCCGCGGAGCATGTAGATGTCCGCAGGATTGAGCGACGCGGCGCGCATCCGGATGCGCACCTCGCCCGGTCCCGGCTCCGGGGTGGGCACGTCCTCGATCCGCACGCCGTCGGCAGAGCCGTACTCCCGGTAGATGGCGGCCTTCATACGCCGCCCCTGACATCGGTTTCGATCTTGACGATCGTGCCCTGCGCGACGGCCACCAGCATCGATTCACCGCCTCGCACGACGTACAGCTTGCATTCGCAGACCGCCTGGCGCAGCGCGAACGCGAGCACCGTCGACTTCGCGACCAGGGTGTCGCCGATCGTCGGCATCACGTAGTTGATCTTGAATTCGGAGGTCACGCAGTTGCCGAGCACGGTCGCGCCGGCGAAGGTCAGGCAGTTGTCGGCCAGGTAGCTGACCACGCCGCCATGCACGAAGCCGTAGCTCTGCTTGAAATCCTCGCGGATGCGCAACGAGAGCTCGGCATAGCCTTCCGACAGTTCGCACAGCTCGGTCCCCAGCAGGCGACTGAACGGCTGCGAGACAAGCACCTGCTGACCTTTTTCGAAGAATCCATCCACCAGCGTGTGTCCTTCCATGGCTCATTGGAGACGCGCGTCGTCCAGCCCCATCCGCCGCACTGCGGCGGCATAGGTCTGGACGTCGCGACCGAACGGATTGACCACGTCCGAGAAGGACGCGCCACTGCCGGTCGGAACCAGATACTTGACGAACGTCGAAAGCGTGCCGCTGGGGCCAACATCGACGAAATGCATATCGCCATGCTGCAGCAGGCTACGCACGGTCGTGTCGAAGGCGACCGGGTTGCGGAACGTGGCCCACAGGCGCTGCGGCCACACCCCCGGATCGCTGTCGCTGTCGTAGACGACGCCGTCGCAGCAGGACACGAACGGGATGCGCAGCGGCCTGAAATCCAGGTGGCCGGCCATCTCGAGAAGCGTGGATTGCAGCGGTTGCTGCATCTCGGTGTGGAAACCGTAGTTCACCGCGAGCACCTGGTGCAACACGCCCTCGCGCTGCAGCGTTTCGCGCAGCCGCTGGATGTTCTCGACAGGCCCGGTGACGACCAGATGCTGGTCGAAGTTCCGCGCGGTCACCCAGCAGCCGTCGACCAGATCGGCGTGCGTGCGTTCCAGGTCCGGGGCGTTGATCACCGCGAGCATCTGCGCCGGCGGGCTGACCGCCTCGACCTGCTGCGCGTACTGCACCGCGAAGCGCAGTCCCTGTTCCAGCGTGAGCGCGCCGCCGACGATCGCCGCAGAAAGTTCGCCGAGGCTGTAGCCGAGCACATAGGCCGGTTTCGCGCCGGCTTCGGTCAGCACCTTCGCGAGACTGCATTCGAAGGCGATCAGCGCGGGGTTGGTATGCAGCAGGCGGTCGAAGGGCCGGCTCTTGTCGTCGCCGTCGTACAGGATCCCGCACAGCGAGCGTCCGATCAGCGGCTGCACGATTTCATCGCAATGGTCCATCCACATCCGGAAGCGCGGGTGCCGGTCGTAGAGTTCCCGTCCCATCTGGTGGTACTGGGAACCCTGGCCGGAGAACATGAAGACGACGGGCAGATGCATGGCGATCAGGCCACCGAGAGCTCGTCGAGATCGAAGTAGCCGTTGAAGCCTTCCATGTAGACGGCGGCGCGATGGCCGAACAGCACCATGGCCGGCGTGCGCGTGGCCAGTTCGTCCTGCGCCGTGACCAGCGACCTGACGCGGGTGCCGACCGGGTGCCGGCTGTTCCAGTCCGCGACCTTGCGCTCGGCAGCCGCGAAGCGATCCGCACCGGCGCCCGCTGTTCCGGCCGGCGTCGCAGCAGTCGGCGTCGCGGGCTTCTCGACCTGGGCCGGCGCGAGTGCTGTCGCGGGCGCTTCGCTCTTCCCGGCTGGCGCTGCGGCCGGCGCCTTGTCGGCAGCCGCCTTGGCGGCGATCTGCCGGATCTTCAGGATCATCTTCGCCAGCACGTCGCCATGACCGACCTCGACGAATTCCATGTCGTCGGAGAGCGACATCAGATAGTGGATCGAATCGCTCCACAGCACCGAGCTGTGGATCTGCTTCGACAGGTACTCGACGACGGCCTTGTCGGGATACGGCTTCGCGGTGATGTTCGCGATCACTGGGATCTTCGGCTTCGAGAACTTGCGCTTCTTGAGGAAGGCCTCGAACTTCTGCGCCGCGGGGATCATCAGCCGCGAATGGAACGCCCCGCTGGTGTTCAGCGGGACGTACATCACCCGGTCGAAGTTGAAGATGTCCTGGCAGGCTGCGATGTCGGCGGTGGGGCCGGAGATCACGGTCTGCATCGGCGTGTTGCAGTTGGCGATGTCGACATTGACCAGGCCTTTCTCCTTGAGGAGGGCTTCGATCTGCTCGCGGGTGGCATTGACGATCGCCGCCATCGCGCCATCGGTGGCCTGGCTCATCAGTTCGCCGCGCTTCTTGACCAGCTTGAGGCCGGTCTCGAAATCGAAGCATTCGGCCGCCAGCAGCGCATTGAATTCGCCGAGGCTGTGTCCGGCCAGGAAATCCGGCGGCCCGTTCTCCTCCACCCGCCTGTAGTACGACAGCGCATTGACCACGAACAGCGCCGGCTGGGTGAACTGGGTCTTGCCGAGTTCCTTCCGCGGGTCCTCAAGGCAGAGCTCCCGGATGGAATAGCCCAGCACTTCGTCGGCCTTCGCGGTCAGCGCCGGGAACGCATCGAACAGTTCGCCGCCCATGCCGCGCGCCTGCGAGCCCTGTCCCGGGAACATGTAGGTCTTCATCGAATCCTCCTGAATCAATGTATGTAGTGCGAATCCATGCGGTGCGGCGCGGCGCTATCGGCAGCGCTGCAGGCACACCGCGGTGTTGATGCCGCCGAAGCCCATGCTCATGTTGAGCGCCTGCTCGACCTGGTGATCGACGGGAGCCGCGCCCACCCAGCGCAAGCCCGCATCGATCGGATTCTGCAGATTGCGCGTCGGGTGCAGCCGTCCGGCACGCATCTGCAGCATGATCGCGATCAGTTCGACCAGGCCCGCTGCGCTCAGTCCGTGCCCGACCAGCGACTTCGTCGCGTTGATCCATGCGCCGTCGAGACCGCAGGCGCGCAGCGCCGCCAGTTCGGTCTCGTCGCCGACCAGCGATGCGGTGCCGTGCGGGTTCACGTAGTCGATGGATCCGGCGTCCAGCCCGGCCATCGCCAGCGCCTTCCGGATCACCGTCGACTCGCCGTCGAGGGACGGATTCGGGTTGCGGTTGGCATCCCAGGCCATCGCCCAGCCGGTCAGTGCCGCGTAGGGCGGCGTGCCATCGGGGCGGGCGGTGCCCTCGCGACGCACCACGACCGCGCCGCAGGCTTCGCCGAAGATGAAGCCATCCCGGTCGCGGTCGAACGGTCGGCAGGCCAGCGCCGGATCGTGCGCGAAGCGGTCCGAGCCCATCGCGCCCAGCGAGCGGAACGCCTGGCACTCGTAGAACGACAGATCCATCAGCGCGCCGAGCGCGAGGCACACGTCCACCTGCCCCGAGCGCACGGCCTCGATGGCCTGGATCGTGGCGAGTTGCCCGCTCGCGGATGCACCGCCCACGGTGATCGCCAGCCCGCGGATCCCGAAAGCCTCGCTGCACAGGCCGCACAGGTCGGTGTCCATGAACGACATCGCGTAGGTCGGACGCAGGAATTCCACGCGGTCCCGATAGCCGAGCATCGTCTGCACGAGTTCGCGCTGCTGCACGTTGGACCCGCCGACGACCAGGCCGATGCGCTCGGGATCGACCGCATCCAGGCCGGCGTCGTGCCAGGCTTCGTGCAGGGTCGCGAGTGCGACCTGGGCCGACCACGATGCGTTGCGCACCTTCGATGGAGGGATCGACGCCGGCATCTGCAAGGCATCGATCTCGGCGCCGATGAACGCGGCATCGCCCTCGCCCGTGCCTGGACGCTGGCGGCCCGGGCGCCGCATCGGCGCGAAGCGGTGCTCGCCACCGAGCAGGGCGGCGGCGAACGCGTCGCGGCCCTGGCCGATCGACGCGGTCACGCCGATGCCGTCGACGACGATGCGGGCGGGAGATGAAGCCTGCATGCTCAGAGCCTGGCGTGCATGATGCCCGCGAGGTCGCCCATGTTCTCGGCCTTGGCGAGGTCGATGAGCGGAATGCTCAGCGACAGCGATTCGAGGGTCATCATGATGATCTCGGAACGGTCGATCGAATTGGCGCCGAGGGCGCGCAGCGAATCGGTGAACTGGAACGGGTGGTTCTCCAGCCCGGGCACGATCTCCCGGGTGTGGCCGGCGAGGATCTGGAAGATGTCTTGCACGTTCATGATGGGTCCTTGCTGATGGAATGCGGGTATGGGCGCAGGGTCATGCGCCGAACAGGGTGGCGATCTTCGATTTCACCTCGGGCTGCGCGAAGGTCACGGCATGCATGGCGACTTCCTGCGCGATCGTCGCCGGCAGGGCCTCGCGCAGCGGCGCGCTCAGGTGATCCTTGAGCGCGACCAGCGACACGCGGGGCTTCTCGGCCAGGCTCTGCGCCAGTTCCATCGCGCGGGCCATGACCTGGTCGCGCGGCACGACCGGGAACGGGATGCCGCGCTGCTGCAGCTCCTCGCCGCGGTAGTTGTTCGCGGACAGCATCATTTCGCTGGCCAGGGCGATGCCGAGTTTCTGCGGGAGGATGAAGGTCGCGCCCATGCCCGGCGTGAAGCCGTAGCGCATGAAGTTGGTGGTGTAGATGTTCTCGCGACCGAGCACGACGAGATCGGCGAACAGGCCGAGCACGAAGCCGCCGCCGATGCCGTGGCCCTGCATGGCCGAGATCACCGGCACCGGGCACTGGAGCGGCAGGCTGTACAGGGCGCGGTCGGTGAACGCGCCGCGTCCGTCGGACAGGTTCAGCAACTGTTCCTGGGTCCCGCCGCTGGCGAAATAGTTGTCGTAGCCGGTGAGGATCACGACCTTGCAGTCCGGCTGCCTTTCCACCTCGGCGAACGCGGCCATCAGGCCATCGGTGATGGCCTCGGAGAAGGTGTTCTTGCTCACCCGGTCCTGCATCCGGATCTGCAGGACATGCGGGGCGACGAACTGCAGGTCGACGGCCTTTTCGGCGCTCACGTCGCGCTCTCCCACGGGAACTGGCCGGTTTTCACGTAACGCGAGATGCGCTGCAGGTTCTCGACATCGGTGAAGACCTCCAGGTTGGCCGCCAGCGCCTTCGGCTCGGCGGAGGCCAGCGAACCCTCGATCGAGGCCATGTAGCGCTTGTAGCGGCCGACGCTCTTCTTGTTCAGTCGGCGCAGGCGCAGCAGGTTCTTGCGCAGCAGGTTCCCGCTGTTGTCCTCGAAGGCGTCGACCAGCCCCCATTCGTGCGCGGTCTGTACCGTCACCGGCTGGGTCGACAGGGTCATGTAGTTGGCCCTGGCGAAGCCGATCCGGCGCACCAGGAACGGCAGGACGCAGGCCGGCATCAGCCCGAACAGCAGCTCGGAGAGGCTGAACACCGCCGCCGTGTCGGCGAGGACGATGTCGCACGCGGCGACGAAACCGATGCCGCCGGCATTCGCCTTGCCACGGACATGCGCGATCGACACGAACGGGCCGCTGGCCAGCCGGCGCCACACCGCGTACAGCGGCCCGGGATCCTGCTGGGGCACGCCGTCGTCGTCGAAGCTCTTCTGCAGCTCCGCGAAGTCCGCGCCGAAGCAGAAGACCTCGGGCAATCCCTCGACGACCACGATCTTGGCCCGCTCCTCGCAGAGATCCAGCGCCGCCGTGAACTCGGCGACGAGGCGGTCGTTGATCGCATTGTTGGCGTCGGGGCGATGGATCTGCAGGTAGGCGATGTCGTCGTCGAAACGGACGCGGAGCGTGGTGAAAGCACTGACATCCATCAGCCGACCCACTCGTATTCCCGGTGGAATTCCTTGATTTCCTTCAGGAACAGCACCGGCTTGCCCATCGCGGTGCGGGCACGCGGAATGAAGCTGTCGTCGAGCACGACGTTGCGCGTGCCGAACTTGACGGCGTTGCTGCCGACCAGCAGGCGGTCGTATTCCTCCATCGTCAGCTCGATGCGGCGGTCGAGGTGGTCCTTGACGCCCATGCGGCGCAGGCGCTCCTGGCCTTCCTTGCGGACCACGCCGCTGAAGAACTCGGAGCAGCAGCCCGAGCCGTAGGAGAAGGCGGCGATGCGCTTGGGCGTCTCGAACTCGCCATGCTCGATGGTGCTGAGGATCGCGAGCGACATGGTCGCGCCCATGATGTTGGCGATGCGCTGGCAATAGACCAGGCCGGGCACGACACGGTTCTGGAAGTCGTCCTCGATCTCCTGCGGCTTGGCGCGGGCCATCTTGCGCATCATGTTGCGGTGCGCGCCCTTGACCATGCCGCCGAACGGGCAATGGTAGGCGATGTAGGAGAAGCTCGTGGCATAGTCCGCTTCCGGCACGCGCTTGCGGTATTCGAGGAAGCTGTTCTCGCAGCAGTCGAGGTACGACAGCAGCGACAGGTCGGAGTCGCCGGCATCGCCGTCGACGGTCGGCCGGCAGGTATCCATCACCTCGTGGCCGTAGTAGCCGTTGGCGCCGACGTCGACCTGGAAGATGTACGGCTGTTCGCTGATCAGCATCGCGACCGCGCCCGAACCGTTGCTCGGTTCGGCGAACGACCAGTCGGCGGTCAGCGCATCGCCGCCTTCCTCCACCATGAAGCGCGAGATGTCGGTGGCGAGCACCAGGACCTTCGCGCCCGGCGATGCCTGCGACAGCACGAAGTTGACCGCCATCTGGATGCCGGCGGCGCCGGAATAGCAGGCGTTCTTGATCTCGAACAGGCGGCAGTTGCGATTCAGGCCGAGGAGCGAATGGCAGTAGGTGCTCATCGATTTGCCGAAGTCGAAGGCCGACTCGGTGCAGGTGATGACCATCTCGATCCTGTCGCGCTCTTCCGGGGTCAGCGCGTCGATGATCGGCTTGGCGGCGTTGACCGCGAAGGTGATGGGATCCTCGTACGGCAACGCGACCGTCTTCTCCTTCATCAGCAGATTGTCGAACCGGGTGGTGTCGAGCTTGCGATGCTCGGACAGCTTGCGCACGTCCAGGAATGCGGTGCCCGCGAAAACGTTCATTGCCTCGATGCCTACTGCTCTCATCCTGTTTCTCCAAACCTCATGAAGTGTTGATTCCTGTCTTTACCGCCGCGACCCTGTTCAGATAGTCCGGTCGTCGTGGAGCAGCACCCGCCAATCCATCTTCGCACCCTTGACCCACAGTTCCGCGATCTTCTCGATCTCGCCGGTCTCCACCAGGCGGCGGATGAATTCCTGGCCGGCCTGGGTGTCGCCGATGTCGAGCTTGTCGCCGGTGCCGCTGCGGATCGAACCCCGGAACACCTTGCGGTGATAGAAGTTGTCCTTCTCCTGCAGGAAGCCTTGCAGCAGTTCCTCGAACTCGTCGATCGAGCGGACGACGAACGCCACCCGCTCCTGCATCTCGATCCTGCCGGTCTGCAGGGTGCCCGCGATGCGGCGCAGGGTCTCGGCGCTGCGGTCGGTCTTCGCCAGGAAGGCCGGATACGCCTGCAGTGTCGCGTGCAGCTGGTCCGCGCTGCGCGCCGAGAAGACCAGAAGCTGCGGCGCTTCCACATCACCGGCATCGGGCGCCGTGCGGCGATCGATGTACTCCTCGATGACGACATGGGCGTTGACGCCGCCGAAGCCGAAGCTGCTGACGCCACCGATGCGCGTCTGCCCGTCCGGTACTTCCCAGTCCACGGCCTGCTGTGCGATGCGGTACGGCGTGCGGCGCAGGTCGATCAAGGGACTGATGGTGTCGCAGTGCAGGCTCCGCGCGATCCTGCGGTGGCGGATCTGCAGGATGACCTTGATCAGGCCGACCACGCCCGCGCCGTATTCGAGGTGGCCGATGTTGGACTTGATGCTGCCGAGGTAGCAAGGCAAGGACGCCTGTTTCTCGACGGCGGCCTCGGCGTCCATCAGCTCCTTCGCCACCGACTTCAGGCCGCTGATCTCGACCGGGTCGCCCAGTTCGGTACCGGTGCCGTGGCATTCGATGTAGCCCACGCGCTGGAAGTCGATGCCGGCGTCCTGGATCGCGCGGCGGATGACCGCCGCCTGTGCGTTCGGGTTCGGGGCGGTCAGCGAGGTGGTGCGGCCACCGTGGTTCTCCGCCGCACCCTTGATCACGGCATAGATGTCGTCGCCGTCGCGCTCGGCCGCGCGCAGCGACTTGAGCATCAGCATCGCCACGCCTTCGCCGCGCACATAGCCGTTGGCCTTGTCGGAGAAGGTCTTGCAGCGACCGTCCTCGCAGAGCATGCCGGACTTGGTGAAGCTGATGTACACGTCGGGCGCGAGCAGTGCGTTGACGCCGCCGATGATCGCGGTCTGGCAGTGCCCGGCGCGGATCGCTTCGATCGCGCGGTGCACCGCGACCAGCGAACTGCTGCAGGCGGTGTCGATGGGATTGCTCGGGCCGTGCCAGTCCATGTAGTAGCTGATCCGGTTCGGTCCGACCGAGGACACACTGCCGGTGACCGAGTAGGCCTCGACCGGGAGGTGCGCCATCAGGCTGATGTAGCTGGTGGGACCGCAGCCCATGAAGATGGCGGTGTCGCTGCCCTTGAGGGTGTCGCCGCCGTAGCCGGCGTCTTCGAGGCATTCCCAGACCGACTGCAGCATCAACCGCTGCTCGGGGCTCATGTACATCGCTTCGGCGGGCGAGATGCCGAAGAACAGCGGATCGAATTCCTTCATGCCGGAGATGAACGAGCCCCAGCGGCTGACGCCCGGGTAATCGCGCCAGTCCCAGCGGTCCGCCGGGATCTCGCTGATCATGTCGCGCTCTTCGTCGAGCATCCGCCAGAACTCGTCGGGATTGTTCGCACCGGCGATGCGGCAGCTCATGCCGATCACGGCGACGTCCTCGTCGCGATAGCTGGAACGATTGCGGTAGGCCTCGCGGAAGCGGCGCGCGAACTGCGACACGGACGCGCCGCCGGTCTCGGGCGTGCGCGCCGCGGGCTTCGCTGCGGCCGGGCCGGGATTCGTCGCGGCCTCGGCGCTCTTCGCGCCGCCCACCGACAGCTTCCGGGTCATTTCCGCGGCATGGTTGTCGGCGAGGAACTGGCTGAAGCGCAGGAGATTCGACGCCTCGAACATCGCCGTCGGCATCAGGTTCAGGTCGTAGACGTGGTTCAGGTGCGAGACGAAGCTGGAGATCAGGATCGAATCGAAGCCGAAGTTGGTCCAGTCCTCGGTCTCGTTGATCTGGTTCGGCTTCATCTTCAGATGCTGGGCGGCCTGCAGGCGCATTTCCTGGAGGATTTCGCGCTGCAGGCGATCGAGCTCGGCCGACGACTGCTGCGCTTCCGGCGCGGCGACGACCGCGGCCGGCTTCGGCGGCGCGAACAGCGCGGCCTGCGCGCTCTTCTGGCCGAACAGCGGCAACAGGCAGGCATGCGGCGATGCGATGGCCTGGCGCAGCGCCTTGAGGCCCTCGGCGGTGGGCATCGGCTTGATCGCATAGGCACGCGCCAGCGTTTCGCGGCTGGCGTCGTCGAGCTGCATCGCACCCTCTTCCCACAGCGGCCAGTCGATCGAGACCGAGATCCCCCTCGCCTGTCCTGCGCGCACGCGCGCCGCGCGGGCCTCGATGTACGCGTCCATGTAGCCGTTGCCGGCGGCATAGTCGAACTGGCCGGCATTGCCGAGCGCACCGGCGACCGAGGAAAACGCGACGAACACTTCGAGCGGGCAGCCGGCGGTGGCGCGATCGAGGTTCTGCAGACCCTGCACTTTCGGTGCCAGCACGCGCTCGATGGACGCGTCGCTCTTGTTGACCAGCAGGGCGTCTTCGAGCAGGCCGGCGGCGTGGACCACGACGTCGATGGCCGGGAACTCGGCGACGATGGCCTCCAGCGCGTCGAGCCGGGCGATGTCGCAGCCGCGCTGGACCACGGTCGCGCCCTGTGCCTGCAGCGCCTCGATGGCGGCTTGCCCGGCGGCGTCCGGCGTGCGCCGCCCCAGCAGGATCAGCGTGCAGCCCTTGGTCCGTTCCGCGATGTCCCGCGCCACGAGCAGACCGAGCGCGCCGAGTCCGCCGGTGATCAGCGCGGTGCAGCCGTCCTTCCAGGCGAATTCCGCGCCGACGTCGGCATCGGCATCCTGGAATTCCAGGGCCATGTACGCATCGCCGCATTTCAGGCGGCATTCGATCTGCGAATGCTCGATCGACACGGTCTTCATCGCCCCCCACAGGCCGCGGGACAGTCGATCTTCGGCAGCGGTGCGCAGTTCCAGCAACGCGGGCCCCTGCTTGTCCTGCGCAAGCGCTTGCGCCGCTTCGAGCAGCGCCTTCGTCGTGGCGACGTAATCCTCGCCTGCGTCGACCACGCGCGCAGGGCGATCCCCGGCGGGCGGCGGCGTCACGACCTTCCAGGCCGGTCGGTGGAAGCTCAGGCGGTCCTGCTTCGCGTTGAGGTCGATCTCGCGGGTCTGGAAGCCCTCGATGATCACCAGCACGCGGCCGTGTTCGTCGGTTGCGGTGTAGTGGAAGCCGTCGGCGCGCTTGCGCGCATGCACGAACATCGTGTCGACGAGCGCATCGACGACCAGTGTGCTCGTCACCGCGAATGGCACCACGTTCGCTTCCGGGTTGTCGACCAGGGCGAGGCCGCTCTGGATGATGCTGTCGAGCGCACCCGCGTCCATCACCATGCCGCGCGCCGAGGAGCCGGGCAGACGGATCTTCGAGAAGCCTTCGCTGCGGTCCGCCGAGATGAAGATGTCCTCGACGCCACGATGCGAGGGGCCCAGCTCGACGCCACGATTGCGGTAGGTCTGGTAGAACGCGGCCTTCGACGGGCCGGGTGTGTTGCAGACAGCGCGCAACGCGGCCAGATCGACGGTCCGCTCGTAACCGCGTGCGGCGAGGCACTCGGCGGTGTTCTGCACCGAGACCCGGCTCTGGAAGTGCACGCCCTGGTCGGTGATGACTTCGACGCCGAACTGGCCGGCGGCGCCGGGATAGACCCGCACGGTGACCGTGCGCTTGTCCTTCACCGTGAGCGCGTTCACGAACACGCTGTCGGCGAGCACCAGCATGGTGCCCTCCTCCGGCGGCGCCGAGGCCGCGACCGCGCCCCGGGCGATTTCCAGGTAGGCCATGCCGGGCAGGATCTTCTGCCCCTGGATGATGTGGTCGGCGAGGAACGGTTCGCTGCCGTCGAACACCGAACGGAATTCGCCGACCGGATAGTCGTTCTGCCTGTCGATCGATGCCGATGCGCTCATGGATTCACCGCCAGGGACGCATGGGAACGGTCGCTTGCGGCGTCGCCCGGCGACGATGCCGGCGGCACCAGGGCGCGGACGTAGAAATGGGTGATCTTCACGAGCGATTCGCCGCTTTCGCTGAGGATGTGGATGTTGAACTGGAGGATGCCGGCGCTGCCCTGCGCGTCGCCGGCGCGCTCGACCAGCACATGGCACTGCGGGGTGAGGCTGCCGAGGACCTCGATCTCGTCGATCGCGAACGGCAGGTGCGGCACGCCGCCCTCGTCGGAAGCGAGCAGTGCGATGACGGTCTGCAGCGCGCCGTCGATCAGGGTGGGATGCAGCACGTACTGCTCGAAGTCCTTCGAGAGCGACGGATCCAGCGAGAGCCTGGCCATGGCGCAGCCGTCGCCGATCGCGACGCTGTCGATCACGCGGAAGGTCGGGCCGTAGTCGAAGCCGAGGTTCTGGAACATGCGGTAATAGCGTTCGCTGTCGTGCGATTCGCCGCAGCGCTGGCGCCATGCCGACAGCGACGGTTGCGCGGCGTGCTGCGATGCGTGGCCGTCGCCTGCACGGTCGTCATCGAACAGCACGCGACCCTCGCAGTGCAGCACGGTCTCCTGGTCGTCGTCGACGGTGGTGATCGCGAATTCCGCGCCGCCGGTCGCGCTGCCGGGCTTGCTGCGCAGGCCGATCTTCAGGTCCTGCGGCGGGTCGGTCAGCGACAGCGGCTGCACCCAGTAGATGTCGCGCAGTCGGCGCACGCGGCGCTGGCCGGCGATGCTGCCCGCGATGCAGGCCATTTCGAGGAAGCCGGCGCCGGGGAACACCGCCTGCCCCTGGATCCGGTGATCGCGGGCGTAGTAGCGGTCGCCGTCGAGCGCGGCGGCGAAGCGGATGCCGTCGAGCGTCGAGACATTGTGCGAAACCAGCGGATGCAGACGCGCGGGCATCGCCGCAGCCGGGGCGCGTTCGGCGGTCGCGAAATCGACGACCCAGTAGCGATCGCGGGCGAACGGATAGACCGGCGCAGCGACGACGGGCAGCGACGCCCCTTCATCGAGTCGCGCCCACTCGACCTTTCCGCCCTCGGTCCAGAAGGCCGCCAGACCGGCGAGATCGCGCGAGGCGCAGAGCGACTGCATGCGTTCGCGTTGCTCGCGCGTTGCATGGCCCGCGCTGCGCGGATCGATGCGCCCCTGCCACAGCGCATCGCGACCGGCGGCCAGACCCGGATCGCCGTCGAGCCAGCGCTGCAGGACCTGGCGCAGCTGCCGGGCGCTGCCGACGACCAGAGCCAAGCGTTCCGGCATGGCTTCGCGACCGACCTGCAGGGTGCGGCACAAGGCATGCACGTCGCAGTCGGGGTTCAGCGCCAGGAAATCGACATGCCGCCAGGCGTACTCGCGCAGGCGCTCGGCGTTCATCGCGGACAGCACGAAGAGTGCGTCGCCTTCGGTCGGAGTCGAGGTTGCCTGCGCCGCGATGGGCAGGTATTCCTCCAGCACCGCGCAGGCGTTGACGCCACCGGCGCCGAACGCATTGATGAGCGCGCGGCGCGGCACGCCCGCCGGGGATTCCCACGGCGTCAGCGACGTCTGCAGGTAGCACGGCGCACGCGCGAAATCGATGTCCGGATTGACGGTGTCGGCATGGATGCTCGGGGCGATCTGGCGGTGCCGGAACTGCATCAGGATCCGGGCGATGCCCGCGATGCTGGTCGCGGATTCGGCATGGCCGATGTTGGCCTTGAGCGAGGCCAGCGCACAGAACCCGGTCTCGGCGGTCTGCTGCGCGAAAGCCTGGGTGATGGCGGCGACTTCCAGGCTGTCGCCCATCCGCGTGCCGGTGCCGTGGCCTTCGATGTAGCCGATCGAACGCGCCGGGACATCGGCCTGCGCCAGCGCCTGCGCGATGACCTGCGCCTGCGCGTTCGGATTCGGCGTCGCGTAGCCGTTCGAGCGCCCGCTGTGGTCGTAGGCGCTGCCGCGGATCACGCCGTAGATGCGGTCGCCGTCGCGCTCGGCCTGGCGCAGCGGCTTGAGCACGAGCGTGCCGACGCCTTCGCCCGGGATGAAGCCATCGTCGCCGTCGCCATAGCTGCGACACTTGTCGCCGACCGCGAGCATCCGGCGGTGGCAGAACGACTGGTATTTCGCGGGATGCAGGTACAGGTTCACGCCACCGGCCAGGGCGACCTGGCACTCGCGGCGACGCAGGCTTTCGCAGGCCAGGTGCACCGCGACCAGCGAGGATGAGCAGGCGGTGTCGATCGGCATGCTCGGGCCCTGCAGGTCGAGCGCGTAGGAGACGCGGTTGGCGATCGACCAGGGCATCCCGCTGGGCGTGACCATGCGGCCGCGCTGCCAGGCCTCGGGGGCGAGCAGCTGGTACGTATTGGTGGTCACGCCGACGAACACGCCGACATCGGCGCTCCTGCCCTTGGGGTGACGCTGCTTCAGGCGTTCGCGGGTATAGCCGGCATCCTCGATCGCGGACCAGGCGGATTGCAGGAAGCGACGCTCCTGCGGGTCGATGATCGCGGCCTCGGCATCGGCGATGTTGAAGAAACCGGCGTCGAACTTGTCGACATCGTCGATGAAGCCGCCCCACTTGCAGTAGATCTTGCCGTGCTCGGCATTCGCCGGATCCGGGTCGAAGAACTCGGCATGGTCCCAGCGGTTCCCGGGCACGAGTTGGATGAGATCGGTGCCGGTGCGCAGGTGTTCCCAGAAGGTGTCGAGGTCGTCCGCCTGCGGGAACTGGGCATGGACGCCGATGATCGCGATCGGCTCGGCCTGGGTCGGCAAGGTTTCTGCGACGGCGACCGGCGGCCCTGCGGTCAGCGCGGTCGGCGCGGTCTGCGCTTCGCCCGTGGAGACCTGCGGCGCCACGGGCGAAACCTCCGGCGCGGCACCGAGATGACGGGCCAGCGCTGCCGTGGCGTGGTCGACGAGATACGCGGCGAGGCTGGCGACGGTGTCGTATTCGTACATCAGGGTCTTCGGCAGGTCGCCGAGATCCTGTTCCAGCGTTGCATTAAGCCGGCCGATCATGATCGAGTCGAAGCCGAAGGCCTCGAAGCGTTCGTCGATGTCGATCGCGTCGACCGGGATCCGGGTCTCGGCGTGGACGCGTTCGCACACGTAGCGCCTGGCCTGCGTGAGCAGGGCATCGCGGTCGGACGACGTGATGCCGGGAACGACGCCCGGCGCGGCTGCAAGCCCTGCTGTGATCGAGGGGGCTGCAGGGTTGCAGTGGGCCGCGATCTTCGAGGGCTGGCCGTACAGCGCCAGCGCACGCGGCAGATCTGCGCGCAGCAGCGTGTTCCAGTAGCCGATGCCGATCTCGGTCGGCAGCGCGCTGAGGCCGGTGCGCTCTTCGGTGCGCTGCAGATCGGCTTCGGACACCTGCATGCCGCCGGCCAGCCAGTACGGCCAACCGATCGACAGGGTCCGGCCGTAGCGCTGGCGACGGGCGCGGGCACGTTCGCGGTGTTCTGCGAACGCGTCCATGAAGGCATTGGCGTAGGCGTAATCGGTCTGGCCGACATTGCCGAAGCTGCCCGCGCCTGACGAGAACAGCACGAACAGGTCGAGCGGTTCCTCGGCGGTGAACCGGTCCAGATGCAGGGTGCCCTGCACCTTCGGCGCCAGCACGCGGCGGAAGCGCTCGCGGTCCTTGCGGATCAGCAGCGCATCGTCGTTGAGGCCGGCGCTGTGGATCACGCCGTTCAGTGCGCCGAAGCGCGCCCTGGCCCCCGCGATGAGATCGCGAGCGCGCGCTGTGTCGGCGATGTCGGCCTGCAGGTAGATCGCCTCGCCGCCGAGCGCGTGCAGGTCTTTCAGCGTCTGCTCGCCGGTCGCATCGAGTGCCGAGCGGCCGCTGAGCACCAGCCGGGCACGGTAATGCTCGGCCAGGTGACGCGCGAAGAGCAGGCCGAGACCGCCCAGTCCACCGGTGACCAGATAGACGCCGCCGTGCTTGAGCCCCACGTCGCCCGTGGACGACGCCGCGAGCGACTGTTCGGCGAGCACGCGCACGCGACGCTGCGCATGCAGCCCCTCGCCCGCGCGACGGCGGACCTCGATCTCGTGCCGGGACGGTGCCTGCAGTTCCTCGACGAGCGCGGTGACCGTGTCGATGGCGAGCGCTTCGAGGTCGGTGGCGGTGTCCCTGCCGATGTCCATACCGGCTTCCAGCGCGAGCACGCGTCCCTGGCAGCGGCTGTTCTCCAGCGCGAACGAGCGGTAGAACGCGGCGAGCGCCTCGCAGGCGGCGGGATTCGCGCCATCATCCACGTGGAAACTCGACAGGAGCGTGCACGGCGCCTGGCGCATGCCGACTGCGGCCAGGGCCTTGCACAGGCCGAACAGCGCGTCGACACCGACCTGCAGCGCACGCTCGGTGGCGATGGCGTCGGCAGCTTCCGGCAGGCGGGCGGTGTCGGCGTTGTGGAGGACGTGGCTCGGTGTCCGGCCTGCGTCGCGCAATGCGGCCAGCAGCGAGTCGAACTGCGTCGGCTGCGATGGATCGAGCACGAAACGATCCGGACTTTCCTGGACGAAGTCGCCCTCGCCCAGGCGCGCCAGCACGATCGCCTTGAGCGGCGTGGCCGGCAGCAGGCGGGCGCGGATCTGTTCGAACAGCCGATCGTCGGTGTCGAGGATCAGCAGCACGTCATCGGTATCGAATGCGACACGCTGCGCAGGCAGTGCGGCGTCGCGCCAGACCGGGGCGTAGCACGTCGCACGCCGTGCTTCGACTGGATCGGTCGATGCGGCTGCAGGCAGCGCCGAGACCGTCGCCGATGCAGCGTGTGCGGACGCCGCTGCGGTCGGCAGCGGCTGCGGCCAGTAGCGCTCCTTCGCGAACGGATAGCCCGGCACGCGATGCAAGCGGCGCGGCTGGGCATCGAGATGGTAGGCCGCCCAGTCGATCTCCGCGCCTTCCACCCACAGCGCGGCCAGCGCAGCGGACTGCACCGCGCCTTCGCTGCGCCGCAGTGCGGCGGCTTCTTCGGTCGGAATCGTCGTGTCCTGGCTGCGGGCCACGGTGCCGCGCTGCCCGCCCGGCAGGCCGGCGACAAAGTCTCGCAGCTGCGACTGCAGCTCGACGACCGAGCTGGCCACCCACGCGGCGCGTTCGCGCATGGGATCGCGCCCCACCTGCAAGGTCCAGGCCAGGTCGCGCAGGTCGATATCGCTGCCGGCGCGTTCCAGGAAGCCGAGCAGGTCCTGCGCCATGGTCCGCAACTGGTCCGCGGTGCGCGCGGACAGCGGCACCACGCAGGGCTGCGGGCCGGAAGTAGCGCGACGCAGCGTCGGCACGTACTCCTCGATGACGACATGCGCATTCGTCCCGCTGAAGCCGAAGGCGCTGACGGCGGCGCGACGCTTGCGGCCGAAGGCAGGCGCCCAGGCGTGGGTCTCGCGGCTGACGTAGAACGGCGATGCGGCGAAGTCGAACAGCGCGTTTTCCTGCCTGAGGTTGACGTTCGGTGCCAGCATGCCGTTGCGCAGGCTCAGCAGCACCTTGTGCACGCCGGCCACGCCGGCGGCGCCGGAGGTGTGGCCGAGATTGGTCTTGACCGCGCCCAGGGCGCAGGCGTTGCGCTTGCCGCCCTGTTCCTTGAACACGGTCGACAGCGCTTCGAGTTCGATCGGATCGCCGAGCTTGGTGCCGGTACCGTGGGTCTCGACGTAGTTGATGGTGGTGGCGTCGATGTCGTAACGGCGATACACGTCGCGCAGCAGGTCGATCTGGCTGTTGACGCTGGGCGCGGTGATGCCGTTGGTCTTGCCGTCCTGGTTGATGCCGGAGCCGATGATGACGCCGTAGATCTCGTCGCCATCACGCTCCGCGTCTGAAAGACGCTTCAGCACCACGGTGCCCACGCCCTCGCCGGGCACGAAGCCGTCGGCGCTGTTGTCGAAGGTCTTGCACTGGCCGTCGCGCGCGAGCATGCCGGCGCGGCACATGCCGAGGTAGGACTCGGGTATCAGGTACAGGCTGACGCCACCGGCCAGGCCCATGTCGATCTCGTGGTTGAGCAGCGCCTGGCAGGCGAGATGGATCGCCACCAGCGACGAGGAACAGGCCGTGTCGACCGGGATCGCCGGCCCCTTGAGGTTGAGGTGGTAGGCGATGCGGGCGGCACCGATCGCGAAACTGTTGGCGGTGGTCTCGACGTTGAGGGGGCTGCCCTTGGCGAGCAGGATCGAATACTCGCTGCTCATGATGCCGAGGTAGACGCCGCACTTGCGGTTGCTCAAGGCCGCGCTGGAATAGCCCGCATCCTGGAAGGCGCGGTAGCTTTCCTGCATGAACAGCCGATGCTGCGGATCCATGACCTCGGCCTCGGACGGCGAGATCTGGAAGAACATCGGGTCGAATTCCTCGGCGCCGTCGAGCATGCCCAGCCACTTGCAGTAGACCTTGCCGGGCTTGCCGGGCGTGGGGTCGTACCAGACGGACACATCCCAGCGCGACGGCGGGATCTCGCGGATCGAGTTGCGGCCCTCGACCAGGTTCTGCCAGAACTGTTCGAGGTTGTCGGCGCCCGGGTAGCGTCCGGACATGCCGACGATCGCGATCTTCTCCGTGATCCGTTCCACGCCCTGCGACGGTTGCGCGGACGTGGTGCCCGCGATGCCGGCAGTGATCGGCAGGCTGCGCGAACGACGACGCAGCGCGTTCTGCGCGAGCGACTGGGTCGGCGCGAAGCGCGGCGTCGGCGCGGACGCGGACATCGGCGTGGCCATCGTTGCAGGCAGTGGCGCTGCCATCGCAACGGGCGCACCCGCCGCAGGCGCAGGCGCGCTCGCGAGCATCGGCTGGGGCACGCGATCCGGCGGCAGCTTCGCGATCTCCTCGTGCACGAAACGCGCGAGGGCGCGCAGGTTGGCGTAGTCGTAGACCCGGGTCGCGGAAATCTCCAGGCCATAGGTCTTGTTGATCGTCTTGACCCACTCGACGCCGACGATCGAATCCAGGCCGAGGTCGACGAATGCGCTGTCGATGTCGATCGCGGACTCGTCGAGATACAGGGCCTGCGCGAGGCTGCTGCGCAACTCGGGCTGCAGCGACTCGATGGTATGGCCACTGCGTTGCGGCGCCGGCGCAGGCGGCGCGGGCGGATCGAAGTTCGGCAGCTCGTGCACCACGCTCGGCACAGAGGCAATCGCGGGCACGGAACGCTGCGAGACCGGCACTGCAGGCGCGGGTCCGGCGCCGGCCTGCGACGCGGATGCCTTCGGCAGCTGGCTTTCCACGTAGGCGCTCAGCGCCGCCAGGTTGGCGTAGTCGTAGACGCGGGTGGCGCCGATCTCCAGGCCCAGACCCTTGTTGATGCTCTTCACCCACTCGACGCCGACGATCGAATCGAGGCCGAGGTCGACGAACGGGCGATCGTCGTCGATGTTGGCTTCGTCGAGGTACAGGGCCTGCGCCAGCGAACGCTTGAGGAAGCCGCGCACGTCGACCCGCTCGTCTGCTGCGGCGGCCGGCGCCGTCATGACCGCCGACAGCACGGGCGGCGCTGTCGGCGCAGGTGCCATGGGTTGCACCGGCGAAGACGATGACGGCAATGCCGTCGTCGCGTCGAGCGCGGCCAGGCGCGAGGCGTTTGGTTTCGGCTGATGGCTGCCGGTCACCACGGGCACGGTGCCCGGCGCCGCCAGCGCGATCGCGTCCGGCTTGGCCAGTCGCGGTGCCGCGATGGGCGCGGCCAGCAGGATCGCGGGCGCAGCCGACGCCGCGACATCGACGTGCGCATCGGCTGCGGTGGCGGGCACGAACCCGCGCCAGCGCAGGCCGACCGTGCCGTGAGCGTCGCACCAGTCCATGTCGAGTCCGGGCGTATCGCCCTCGCTCCAGCGCGCCCAGATCCACATCGGCGAACCGCAGGCGGACAGGACCGTGAGCGATGCGAGGTCGCGGGGCGCGAGACGATCGAGCCCGATCAGGGACGCGAGTGCGTCGAACACGCGATCGGCGGATGCGGGATCAAGCAGCAGGCCGGGCGTCGGCGACGGCTGAGCGTCGGTGACGGCGATCAGCCACTCCCCTGCCCCGCACCACAGGCGCCAGCCGTTCGACGCACGGTGATCGGATGCGCGTACGGCCGGCCATGCCGATTCGGACATGCGCGCGGCAAGCGCGGCGAGATCGAGCCGCTGGCCGGTGCCTGCCGGCGCCAGCTCGCCGCTGCCCTGCGCGTGAACGCAGTCGTCGCCGCTGTAGAGGTCGAAATCGATGTGGCCCGTGGCGGACGGGTACAGCGCGATGTGCAGCGGCCGTTCGCCGTCGGCGACGAACGGTGCGCCGAACTGCAACGCGCCCAGTTCGACCGCAGCCGCTGCCGGCGATTCGCGCCGCGCGCAGGCCAGCGCGGCACGCGCCATTTCCAGCAGCAGCGCGGAGGAGAGCCCGTCCCCGCCTGCCGACGACGCCGGCAACACCGAGGAGAAGCGCAACTGGTCGAGATCCGAGGTGTTCTCGTGAAGCAGGGGATGCAGCGCCGAGGCGCGCGACATCGCAGGCTTCGGCCCGATGTGCGCGAACAGCCCGACGGTCGGATCGATCCAGTATTTTTCCCTGGCGAAGGGATACGTCGGCAGGTGCATGCGCAGCGGCGGATGCTTGCCGTGGAACTTGCGCCAGTCCAGATCGAGACCCTTCGACCACAGTTCGGCCAGGCGGGCCAGCTTGCGCTGGGCGATCCACTTGTCGAGGACGGCCTCGTAATCGTCGTCGGCGACGAACAGCGCCAGCATTTCCTTGTTGGCCTTGACCTGGCCGCGATAGGCGCCGGTCGCGTCGCCGTCGATGTGCGCGCTCAGGACATCCTGCAGATGCGCCGTCGAATCGACGACGAAGGCCAGCCGCTCCTCCATCGGTTCGCGGCCGACCTGCAGGGTGTAGGCCAGCGAGGCGAGATCGATCCGCCGTCCCGCGTCGGAGGCGTCCTGCAGCATGAACAGCAGGTCGCGGACCTTCTGCATCAGCTGGTCCGCCGTGCGCGCCGACAGCGGCACGATCGCCGGTAGGCCGTCATTGGCCTGCGCTTCGGGGACGACGTACTCCTCGATCACGAAGTGCGCGTTGGCGCCGCCGGCGCCGAACGAGGACAGGCCGGCGATGCGCGGCACGCGCTTGCCGTCGACCACCGGGGTCTCCCACTCGCGCAGTCGCTGGTTGACCTCGAACGGCGTGGTCTCGAAGTCGATGTTCGGATTCAGCCGCGCCGAGTGCAGCGACGGCACGATCTGCCGGTGCCGCATCTGCAGCACCACCTTGGTCAGGCCGGCGATGCCCGCCGCCGATTCGCAGTGGCCGATGTTCGACTTCGCCGAACCGATCAGGCAGAACCCGGTGTCCTGCGTGTGCTCGCGGAACGCCTTCGACAGCGCCGCGATCTCGATCGGATCGCCGAGTTTCGTGCCGGTGCCGTGCGCCTCGATGTAGCTCACATGCCGCGCGTCCACGCCGGCATCGCGCAGCGCGTCGGCGATCACCGCCGCCTGCGCCTGCGGGTTCGGCACCGTGTAGCCGTTGGTCTTGCCGCCGTGGTTCAGCGCGCTGCCGCGGATGATCGCGTGGATCGCGTCGCCGTCGCGCTCGGCATCGGACAGGCGCTTGAGCACGACCACGCCCACGCCTTCGCCCGGGATGTAGCCGTCGCCGCCCTCGCCGAAGCTCTGGCAGTGCCCGTCGCTGGAGATGAACTGCCCGGCGCTGAGCATGCTGTACTTGTCGGGATGGATGCTCAGGTTGACGCCGCCGGCCAGCGCCATGTCGGTGCGGCCGAGGCGCAGGTCCTGGCAGGCCAGGTGGATCGCGGTCAGCGAAGACGAGCACATGGTGTCGAGCGTCATGCTCGGCCCGTGCACGTTCAGCGCGTAGGACACGCGGTTGGCGATGCTGGCGAGGCTGCCCGAACGGTTGTACTCGCCGTACATCACGCCCACGTACACGCCGACCTGGCCCGGCAGGCCGCTGGCGCGCGGCAGTCGCAGGCCCTTGCGCGAATAGCCGGCGTCCTCGATCGCCATCCAGGCGTGCTGCAGGAACAGGCGCTCCTGCGGGTCGATGTAGGGCGCTTCGCGGGGCGATATGTTGAAGAACTGCGGGTCGAACTCGTCGGCGCCGCTGATGAAGCCGCCCCACTTGCTGTAATGCCCGGGCTGTTCGCGATCGGAGGTGTAGTAGTCCTGCCAGCGCCAGCGTTCCGCCGGGATCTCGACCACGCAGTCGCGGCCGTCCTGCAGGTTGCGCCAGAATTCGCGCAGGGTCTCCGATTCCGGATAGCGACCGCTGAGGCCGACGATCGCGATCGGTTCGGACGTCATCGACGGGCCGGCGGGCCCGCGACGCACGAGTGCGCCCGGGACGGTGGCCTTGCCGCGCAGTGCCGGCCTGGACGCCGGACGTGGCGCGGAAGGTTCGGCGGCCGGCGCAGGACGCGGCGCGGCAGGCGATGCCGAGGCGCCTGCAGCAGGTGCGACCAGCGACCGAAGGCGCTCGCCATGCGCCTGCACGAGGTGTTCGCTGAGCGCAGCGACCGTCTGGTATTCGAAGAACAGGGTCTTGGGCAGCGGGCCGAAATGCTTTTCGAGCTGGGCGGTGAGATTCATCGCCAGGATCGAATTGATCCCGTAATTCTCCAGCGCCTCCTGGATGTCGATCTGGTTCGCGGCGATCTTCAGCACCGGCGCGAATTCGCGACGGAGGAAGTCGCGCGTCTGCGAGAGCAGATCGCCGCTCGGCGCACCGGTCGGCGCGGCGCTTTCCGCCGCGACGGCTGGGGACGCATCGCGCATGGCCACGGAGGACGGCGCATCGGCGCGCGTCACCGGCTGCGGTGCGGTCGGCGCATCGAACAGCCGGCGCAGGCGCCGGCTGTCGCCTTCAATGGCGAAGAGCTGCGCATGCGTCGAGGCGAGCGCACGACGGAACACCGCAAGACCCGACGCGGTGCGCATCGGCACCATGCCGGTCTGGGTCTGCAGCCAGCGCACGGCCTCGGGATCAGGGCGCATGCCGCCCTCGTCCCAGAGCGGCCAGTCGATCGACACCGTGCGGCCGTTGCGCTCGCCCGCGGCAACGCGGCTCTCGCGGAATGCGGCGAAGGCGTCGAGGAAGCCGTTCGCGGCGGCGTAATCGGCCTGGCCGACATTGCCGAACGCGGCGACGCCGGAGGAGAACAGCGCGAAGAAATCGAGGTCGAGACTGCGCGTGGCTTCGTCCAGGTGCCAGGTGCCACGCACCTTCGGTGCGAGCACTGCAGCCGCGTCCCGGACGGACTTCCTGAGGATCACGTCGTCGCTGCGCGCACCGGCGCAATGCAGTACCCCACGGATCGGGCCGATCTCGCGACCGATGGCATCGATGACGTTCGCGCACTGCGTGGCGTCGTCCAGGTCGAGCTGGCGGTAGTGCACGCGGTCGAACGCGGCGTTGCCGTCGAAGGCGCCGGCGAGCCGCGCACGAAGCGCTGCGTCGTCCGCCGCACGGCCCGTCAGCACGACCTGCGCACCCTCGGCCTGCGCGAGGATCTCGCGCGCGAACAGCGTGCCGAGGCCGCCGAGGCCGCCGGTGATGAGGTAGACGCCCTGCTGGCGGTACGGCGATTCGTCGCTGCCTGGCGCCGAGGGCAGCACCGTCCAGGCCTGCGCACGGCAACCGTCCGCCGCGCAACGCAGCAGCGGGAGGTGCGGCCTCGCGGCGGCTTCGGTCAGATCCGCAGCGAGTCGCTCGGATGAGGCCTGCGGATCGACGAGGACCAGCTGGGTCGAGAGCGACGGATGTTCCAGCGCTGCGGTGCGCAGCATGCCGCCCAGGCCGACCAGCAGCCGGCCTTCCGCGCTGTCGGCGATCACGCACTGCAGCAGGGTGCGATCGCTGGCCTGTCGTTTCAGCAGGCCCTGCAGGCGCTCGAACACCTGCAGGGCGATGGATTCGTAGCGAAGCGCGGGGTCATCGCTGGCCGTCGACAGCAGCGTTTCGACATCTGTGCCTGCCCGCTGCGTCGCGAAGGCCCCATGTCCGGGCAGGTCGCAGAGCAGGATGCGCACATCGGCGAACGTCGCGACCGAGGCATGCGCCGCCGGCGGCAGCGGTTCGCCCCATCCCGGCACCGCCACCAGGGTGTCGATCCCAGCGGCTTCCAGCGAGGTGGCTGCGCTGCGGGCATCGAAGCGACGCGCGCTGAAGCCGCGCATCTGCACGCACAGGTTGCCGTGTTCGTCGCACAGGTCCAGGTCCAGCGTCAGCTGGGCCGTGTCCGTCGTTCCGGCATCGGCATGGCGCACGAACACGTACGGCCGCGGGCCGCAGTCGCCGAGGATGCACAGCGACTCCAGTGCGAACGGCAGCATGGGGTCGCCCGGGATCTCGCCGCGTTCGCCCAGGCCGATCGCGGCCTGCAATGCGCTGTCGATCAGCGACGGATGCAGCACGTAGGCGGCGTTGTCCTGGCCCGCCACCGCCTCCGGCAGTGCCAGTTCGCCGAGCACCCGACCATCGCCGCTGTCGAGACGGACGATGCCGCGGTGCGCGGGGCCGTATTCGATGCCGATCCGCGCGTAGGTCGCGTAGACCGTATCCGCGTCCCAGCGATCGCGCACCATCGCGGCACGCAACTGGTCCAGATCCAGAGGCGAGGCGTCGACGGCATCGTAGAAGCGGACCCGGCCGGAGGCATGCTCGCTGCGCTGTCCGGGCCCGGTCTCGCTCAAGATCCGGAACTCGAGGCAGTCGTCGCCGGCGTCGATGTCGATCAGGATCTCGCGCGCACCTTCCACCACGAACGGCGACAGCCACAGCACGTTCTCGAAGGCCAGCAGTGCGCCGTCGGCCAGTTCCGGGACCGCATCGACCACCGCAGCGCGGGCCATCTCCAGGTAGGCCACGCCGGGCAGCACGCCGACCGCGGCGCCCGAGGGCATCCGTACCCGATGGTCGCGGAGGAAGAACTCGCCGCCGCCCAGCTGCGTGCGGTAGCGCTGCTGGGTCAGGGTCGAGACGTTGCGATGCACGAGCGGATGCAGTTGCGCGGGCGATGCCCTGTGTCCGGAAAACTGCCTGATCAGCTCCAGCGCGCCGGCCTTGCCCAGGCGCTTGCTTTTCAGCTCGCTCACAACGTATTCGACGAAATCCACCATGACATCCCGTTCTCTAGAGTTTCCTGGATCGCGGCTTCTTGCCGCGAATCTTTGCTGCATGCCGCTTATATGACGTTCGATGCCGCCTGCAGAGGCCAATCCTTCAGGCCAACCTGCCCCGTCGCCGGTGCGTTCCGGACCACCTCGGCCCGGTCCACCCCATTGTCGGGAACGGAGGTTTCACGCCAGTTGCTTCACCCGTGCCGCGACTTCCCCCGTGCTCAGCCGATCCTCTTCCAGTGCCGCGAACAGTGCGGCGATGGCGTCGAAATCAGGCTGCATGCCGCCACCCCCCTCATCGCCGCGGGGCGGCGACGACGCGCCCGACGCGGCACCGCCGGTCTCCGCCTTCGACGGGATCCAGCAGTGCATCCGGGCGAAGGCGTAGGTCGGCAGATGGATCCGCCGGGTCCGCGGCGCTTCTTCCGCTGCAGCGCCCTGCCCGGCGACGGTCTGCCGGTAGCCCTGCTCGCGCAGGTCGGCGACCTTCTCCTGCAGCAGCGGATGCCGATGCACGGGTCGATCACCGCGCGCCGCCGGCCGGGCGAAGGCTTCCTGGTCGCTCGGTGCGATCCAGTAGGTCTCTTCGGCGAACGGATAGGGCGGCAACGGCAGCACCGACAGCCGGCGCTCGCCGTGAAGCTTCCGCCAATCCAGCGCCAGGCCCTTCACCCACAGATCGCAGAGTCTGACCAGGTTGCCGTCCGCGACGCAGCGGTCGACCACCAGTTCGGCCATGGTCGCATCTTCGTTGAGCAGGCGCACGCTTTCGCGTCCCTGGCGGACGTGCGCGGCGAACGCGCCATGCGGCAGCGCGCGCTGCGCACCGTTGCCGTCGATGAAGGCGGTCAGCCGCTCGACCACGTCGCCGAGGCTGTGTGCGACGAAGCACAGGCGCTCGTCCATCGCGTCGCGGTGCAGTTGCAGGCTGCCGGCCAGCGCGACCAGGTCGAGCGGATTCGCTGACGCGTGCGCGGTCTGGATCCACGCGCGCAGGTCCTTCGCCTTCTGCAGCAGCTGGTCGACGGTACGCGCCGAAAGCGGCACGATCACGCCAGTGGCGGGCACTGCCCCAGGCACCGTTCCCGCAACCATCGTGGCCTGCGGCACGTGCTCGGCGAGCACCAGGTGCGCATTCGTACCGCTGAAGCCGAACGAACTGATCGCGGCCTGGCGCGGTACACCCGCCGGCGCAACCCAGTCGCGCAGGGTCGTATTGACGAAGAACGGGCTGTCGTCGAGCGCGAGATGCTCGTTCGGCGTCTCGTAGTTGATGGTCGGTGGCAGCTTGCGGTGGCGCAGCGACAGCAGCAGCTTGATGAAGCCGGACACGCCCGCAGCGGTCAGGCAGTGGCCGATGTTGGTCTTCACCGAACCGATGGCGCAGTACTGCCGGCGCTCGGTCGCGGGCAGGAACGCGGATTTCAGGCCGTCGATCTCGATCGGATCGCCGAGCTTGGTGCCGGTGCCGTGGGCCTCGATCAGCTGGATGCTGCCAGGGTCGATGCCGAACCGCGTGTGGACGTCGCGCATCAGGCGCTGTTGCGACTCGGCGTTCGGCGCGGTGATGCCGTTCGTGCGACCGTCCTGGTTCACGCCCCAGCCACGGATCACGCCGAGGATGTCGTCGCCGTCGCGCTCGGCGTCGGCCAGGCGCTTGAGCATGACTACACCGACGCCCTCGCCCGGCACGAAGCCGTTCGCGCGCTGGTCGAAGGTGTAGCAGCGCCCGTCGGGCGAAAGCATGCCGGCATGCGCCGTCTTCAGGAACATGTCGGCGTTGGCCATCACGTATACGCCGCCGGCCAGCGCCATGTCTGAGGCGCCGGTGATCAGGCTGTCGCAGGCATTCGCGATCGCGACCAGCGACGACGAGCAGGCGGTGTCGATCGAGACGCAGGGCCCCTGCAGGTTGAGGAAGTACGAGACGCGCGCCGCGAGGATCGAGGTGGCGTTGCCGGTGAAGCCCAGCGCGTCGACCTGCTGTTCGCGCGACAGCAGGTGGTAGTCGCCGTTGGCGCAGCCGACGAACACGCCGCAGCGGCTGCCCGACAGCCGCTCGGCGGTGTAACCGGCGCTCTCGATGCCGTGCCAGCAGCACTCCAGGAACACGCGCTGCTGCGGATCCATGGCCTCGGCTTCGACCGGCGACAGTCCGAAGAACAGCGGGTCGAAGCGGTCGTGCCCTTCGAGTACGCCCATCCACTTCGAATTGGTCTGCCCCAGGCCGGGCTGGCCTTCGGTGTAGAACGCGCTGGCGTCCCAGCGCGACGGCGGAATCTCGCTGATGCAGTTGCGGCCGTTGGCGATGTTGTCCCAGAACGCATCCAGGTCCTTCGCCATCGGGAAGCGGCCGGCCATGCCGATCACCGCGACCTCGGCCGCATGCAACGCGCGGCCCTGTGCCTGCGCCGCGATCGGCGCGGACATGGCGGTATCGTCGCCGCGCCACGACTGCAGCGCGGGTCGATCCTGACGCAGGACGATCATGCTGACCGGACGGGCTTCGACTCGTTCGATGACGATCGGGGCAGCGGCCTCGGGCATCGTCGACGCAGCCTGTTCGGCCTCGCGCTGCGCGAGCAGATCGCGGACGAAGCGGGCGAACAGTTCGACCGTCGGATAGGTGTAGACGCGGGTGGCCTCGATCTCGGTCCCGTAGACCCCGTTGATCGCGCGGACCCAGGTGACGCCGGAGATCGAATCGAGCCCGAGGTCGACGAACCCGCGATCGGCGTCGATGGTCTCCGGCGCCTGGCGCAGTTCCTGCGCCAGCAGCTCGATCAGGGTGCGACGCACCGCGCCCAGCTCGACGCGGGGCCGCGTCGGTTCTGCGGTCGTCGCCGGGCGCGCTGCGACAGCGCGCGCTGGCGCGGCAGCGGCGTCGGGGTTCGCAGGCGCGGCGGACGATGTCGCCTCCGGGCCTGCCGACGACTGTTCCGCGAGGTGCTGCGCGAGCTTCTGCAGGTTCGGATAGCTGTAGACCTTCGTCGCCTCGATCGACAGCCCGAAGCGGGCGTTGATCCGGCGGATCCAGGTCACGCTGGAGATCGAGTCGAGGCCGATGTCGACGAACGGCGTTCGGGGATCGATCTCCCCTTCCTCGACGCGCAGTTCCTCGGCGAGCAGCCTGCGGATGATCGACAGGACCTCGGCGACGGGAAGGGCCACGGCGGACGCGCCCCGCACGCCGGGCTCCGGCACATCGGCCTCGGCCTGACGGGCGGGCGCGAAACGCTGCTCGATGCGCGCGAGCGTCTCTCCTTGGCCGACCAGCGTGGCCGCGTGCATCTCGACCTCGCGCGCGAACAGCGCCTGCCAGGCGGAGAGATGCGGCGCGACCCGAGCGGCCTTCGACGCGCACAGCGCTTCGCGCGAGCGGCGGGCGAACCCGCCTGCGATGGCGAGTGCGTGGTCGAGGACCCGGTTGCGGGGCAGCACGGTCAGCTGCGGGTTGCGTTGCGCCAGCGCTTCGCCGGTGATCTCGCGTCCGGTGAACAGGCTCTCGCGGGCCAGGTCGAAACCGAGCCGCGCCGGCAGGATGCCGGTGGCGCCCGCGCCGGGAGTGAACCCGAAGTTCATGTACGGGCTGAGGTAGCGGCTTTCTGCGCTGAACAGCACGACGTCGCAGAACAGGCCGAGGGTCCAGCCGGCACCGATGCCATGGCCCTGCATCGCAGCGATCACCGGCACCGGGCAGCGCATCGGCAGGTGGAAGACATCGTGATCGGTGAAGCGGACCTTGCCTTCCTGGATCGCCTTCAGGCCGTCGCGGGTGCCGCCGGAGGAGAAATAGGTGTCGTAACCCGTGAGTACGACCGCCTTGCACGCCTGGGACTGCGCGATGTGGTCGAAGACTTCCTGCAGGCCGGCGATCAGCGCATCGGAGAACATGTTGCGCGCATCGCGATCCTCCAGCCGCACCAGCACCACGCCGTCGGCATCGACGCTGGCGCGGACCACGGGCGAGGACAGCGGCAGCGCGACTGCGGTCGCGGGCGCATCGGCCGGGGCGGGCTCGATGACCGCGACGTCCTGCGACGACGACACGCCATGCGCCGACAGCATCGCCGCACCTTCGGCCGCGACCTGCGCGATCGCGCGCACGCGCGCCGCGACGGGATCGGACTGCGGCCCGTCGCTGGCGCTCGCTGCAACCTCGACAGCAGCGAGCGCGGCGACTGCCGAGTCGAATTCGCGCGCCAGATGTGCCTTGAGCAGGCGCAGGGCCTCGGCCGACTTGTCGGACAGCGCGGTGCGGAGTGCGTCGACGGCGGCAGCGAAGTCGTGACGCGGCAGCACGCTCGCGCCCCAGCCTGCGGCCTGCAGCGTGCGGCCATCGAGCGGGCCGTCCTCGGCGACCAGGCGCAGCGCCAGCGTGTCGCCGAAACGGGCGACGAGCCACGCCGCTTCGTCCACATCGAGCCCGGACGTGCCGGCGGCGTCGATGGCGAAGCCGTATCGCTGGTCTTCCACCGCCAGCACCAGGTCGCAGGCGCAGGCGATGCGGAAACCGGCACCGAGCGCGGAGCCGGACAGCAGCGCGACGGTCGGCGCGGGGAATGTCGACAGGGCCTGCAGCAGCGCCTGCCCGGCCTCATCGGCCAGGACGCGCGGATCGCCGTGCAGGAACGCGTCGGCGTCGCTTTCGATCAGCACGGCCTTGATCGCGGGCAAACCGGCGGCGAAGGCCAGCGCCTCGCGCAAGGCACCGATCAATGCACCATCGACACGGTCATCGATGGCCGAGAGATGCAGGGTGAACAGCCCGTTGCCGTCATCGCGCAGCACGGCCGAAGCCACGCTGCCGGCAAGATCGCTCGGCTGATCTTCCCGCAATCCGTCCGGGCGAATCGCCAGCGACAGCGAAGGCTTGCCTGCGGGTGATGCCTGGAGTTCCGGCGTCCGATCGGGCGCGGACAACGTGATTGCGGCGGGCTTGTGCAATGCGGTGGATGCGGGCAGCGGGCTGTCCACTGCGGATGCGACCGGGTTGGCCACGTCGGCAGTGCGTGCAGCGAAACGCCGCTCTGGCATCGGCAGCGGCACCGGCTGGTGTGGCGGCGACGCCTCCGTCGACGAATCGACGGTGTGCGATGGCACGGCGATGGAATCCTGGCGCGCTGCAGCCGTCTCGTCGTGCGGCACCGCCGTCACCAGGGTCGGCAGCAGACTCACGGCAGAGAACGCCACGCAGACCGTGCCGTCTTCGGCGCACAGGTCGATGTCGACGCAGAGCGCATCGTCCTGCTGCACGCCATGTGGTCGGATCGACGCATGACGCGGGCGCGCGGCGACGGGATAGGCATGCATCGCCGAGAAGCCGGCTGGGAGGTACAGCGCGTCGCGGTCCGAACCCAGCCATGGCGCCGCACGCAGGGCCGCGTCGATCAGCGCGGGATCGAGCGTGCAGTCGGCGTAGGCCGGCGACGGTGCCGCCGCGGCGAAGTCCAGCCACAGCCCTTCGGCCGTACGCCGTACCCTGGTCGCGACCTGATGCAGCGGGTCGACCTCGATCCGCTGTGCGCGATGGGCGTCGAGGATCGCGTTCCGGTCGGCATGGAGCATCGCCGCGCCTCGTGTGGCCGCTGCGATGTCGATCACCGGTGCCGGCGTGTCCTCGCGGGCGCTCACCAGGCCCTGCGAGAACACATGGCCATCGCCGGCATCGGCCAGCTCGAACGCGGTGCGATCCAGGCCAGGACGTGCCCCCTGCCCCGGCGGCAGCACCGCGATCTCCAGTTCGACCGTACCGTCGACGGCACGCGGCGCGGCGAAGCGCACGTCATGCAGCGCCCAGCCGCCTGCCTGCGGCATGGCGTCGGCCAGCGCGACGCGCGCGGCCTCGATCTGCAGGCCGGGCGGCAGCGCCGCATGGCCCTGGATGCGCAGACCGGCGATCCGCGGATCGCCGGCACGGAAGCTGCTGGCGTAACGCTGGCGCCCCGGCTTCGAGGCGTTGCGATGGACCAGCGAATGCATGGCCGCTTCCGCGCCTCCGGCTGCGGGCAGTTCCGCAGGCGCTTCGCGCCAGTAGCGCTCGCGGGCGAAGGGATACACCGGCAGATGCATGCGCGCGGGCAAGGGCGCGCCGTGCAGTTTCAGCCAGTCGAGATCGAGGCCCTTGGTCCAGACGTCGAGAAGACGCGACACCTTGCCGGCGACGAACCAGCCGTCGACGCTGGCCTGCAGGTCGCGATCGACCGCGAACAGCGCCATGCTCTCGCGGTGGCGACGCGACTGGGCGTAATAGAGGTCGTCGGCGAGCGCGCCGTCTTCATGCTCGTCCGCAGCGAGGAAGAGCGCGAGCTTGTCGAGCAGTTCCGCGCGCGTATCCGCGCGCAGGCCAAGCCGCTCCTCCATCGGCTCGCGACCGATCTGCAGGGTGTAGGCCAGGCTGTGCAGGTCCAGATCGGGCTCGCGTTCGACGAATGCCCGCAGATCCTCGGCCTTCTGCCGCAGTTGCGGCAGCGTGCGCGCGGAGAGCAGCATGACGCAGGGCACGCCCTCTTCCCGCGCAGGGCGTGCGGTGTTCCCGGCGTAGGCTTCGACGACCAGATGCGCGTTGCCGCCACCGGCGCCGAAGGAGGAGATGCCCGCGATCAAGGGCATCTCGCGACCGTCGATCACCGGTGCCCGCCACTCGCGCAGGTGCTGGTTGACCTCGAACGGCGTGGTCTCGAAGTCGATGTTCGGATTCAGCCGCGCCGAGTGCAGCGACGGCACGATCTGCCGGTGCCGCATCTGCAGCACCACCTTGGTCAGGCCGGCGATTCCCGCCGCCGATTCGCAGTGACCGATGTTCGACTTCGCCGAGCCGATCAGGCAGAACCCGGTGTCCTGGGTGTGCTCGCGGAACGCCTTCGACAGCGCCGCGATCTCGATCGGATCGCCCAGCTTCGTCCCGGTGCCGTGCGCCTCGATGTAGCTCACATGCCGCGCGTCCACGCCCGCATCGCGCAGCGCATCGGCGATCACCGCCGCCTGCGCCTGCGGGTTCGGCACCGTGTAGCCGTTGGTCTTGCCGCCGTGGTTCAGCGCGCTGCCGCGGATGATCGCGTGGATCGCGTCGCCGTCGCGCTCGGCGTCGGACAGGCGCTTGAGCACGACCACGCCCACGCCCTCGCCCGGGATGTAGCCGTCGCCGCCCTCGCCGAAACTCTGGCAGTGCCCGTCGCTGGAGATGAACTGTCCGGCGCTGAGCATGCTGTATTTGCCGGGGTGGATGCTCAGGTTGACGCCGCCGGCCAGCGCCATGTCGGTGCGGCCGAGGCGCAGGTCCTGGCAGGCCAGGTGGATCGCGGTCAGCGAGGACGAGCACATGGTGTCGAGCGTCATGCTCGGCCCGTGCACGTTCAGCGCGTAGGACACGCGGTTGGCGATGCTCGCCAGACTGCCCGAACGGTTGTACTCGCCGTACATCACGCCCGCGTATACGCCGACCTGCCCACCGCGACAGGCCTGCAGCGCTGCGCGGGTGTAGCCGGCGTCCTCGATCGCCATCCAGGCGTGCTGCAGGAACAGGCGTTCCTGCGGATCGATCTGCTCGGCATCGCGCGGCGTGATGCTGAAGAAACGCGGGTCGAACTCGTCCGCGCCTTCGATGAAGCCGCCCCACTTGCTGCTGTGCTGTCCGGGCGCGAGGGCTTGGCCCTTGGTCGCTTCGCGGTAGAAATCCTGCCAGCGCCAGCGCTCGGCCGGAACCTCGCGGATGCAATCCACGCCTTGCGACAGGTTGCGCCAGTAGGCGTCGAGATCCCAGGCATTCGGGTATCGACCGCTGAGGCCGACGATCGCGATGGGCTCGTTCAGGACAGGCCGGCTTTCGACAACGTTGCTGTCCGGGGCCCTGCTCTCGGCAAGCCTGATGTCCTGAGGTCTGCTGGCGGCCTGCATGCCTGCTTCTTCCCTGCGGATCGCCTCGCGCGCGGCGCCACGCTTGCCGGGCACCCGCGGCGCGATCGCCGTCGGCGACGGCGCCGGGTTCCGCGCCGCAGCGGGGCGCGCCGTGGTCCTGTCCGGTGCGAGGATCGCGATCAGGCGCTGCGCATGCGTCTCGCAGAAATAGCCGTTGAGCTGCGCGATCGTCTGGTATTCGAAGGCCAGGGTCTTCGGAAGCCGACCGAAGATCGACTCCAGATGGGTCACCAGCTTCATCGCCAGGATCGAGTCGATGCCGTACTGCTCGAGCGGCGCCTCGGGGCGCAGGCGGGCGACCGGCACCTTGAGCACCTGGGCGCACTGCTGGCAGAGATAGTCGAGGGCCCTGGCGCGCAGCGCATCGTCCATGCCCGCCTGGGCCGTGTCGTCGCCAGCGGGGGCCTTGCGCGACGGTGCGGCTTCCTGCGTGGAATCGGAGACTTCCAGCAGCGCCTGCATCGACGGCAGTTCGCCTTCCATCACCAGCAGGCGCTCGCAGTCGAGGGCGAAGCCGCGATAGGTCGCGCGCATCGCGGTCGCGGTGGCCAGCGGCTCCATGCCGGTGTGGTCCTGCAGCCGCTCCCAGGTCGCGGCGTCGATGGTCATGCCGCCGTCGCGCCACAGCGGCCAGTTCACCGACAGCGTCCGGCCGCAGCGTTCGCCCCGCGCCGCCAGGCGGTTGCGATGCGCCGCGAAGGCATCCATGAACGCGTTGGCGGCGGCGTAGTCGATCTGGCCGACGATGCCCCAGCAGGCCGCGAACGAGGAGCACAGCAGCAGGAAGTCGAGCGGCAGGTCGCGGGTGGCGTGGTCCAGGTTGACCAGGCCGGCGACCTTGGGCGCCAGCACGGCGGCGAAGTCCTCGGTGGATTTGCGGATCGCGAAGGCGTCGCGGAGGATGCCGGCGCAATGCAGGATGCCGCTGGGCGGCGTGCCCTCGGCGCGCAGTCGCGCGATCAGCCCGTCGACCGCCTCCGCGCGGGTCGCATCCAGCTCGACGTACTCGATGCGGTGCGAAGGCGTCGACAGCGAGTCGATCGTCCTGCGCGCGTCGGCGCGCAATGCCGAACGCCCGGTCAGGACGATCCGCGCGGCGCCGGTCTGGGCGACGATCTCGCGCGCGAACTGCAGGCCGATCCCGCCGGCACCGCCGGTGACCAGATAGCAGCCGCCTTCCTTGAACACCACCGGCGCGACGGCCGGTGCGTCACCTGCCGCGCCCGCGGCGCGGTTTTCAAGCATGTCCACCACGCGCCAGCGCGCGAGTTCCCGATGCAGCCCGCCGTCGCGGCGGACATGGCGCACTGCCACGCCGCGCGGCGACTCCGTCGAGGATTCGTCGCGGACGACGCCGCGCAGTTCGGCGCCGTCGATGTCCGCCGGCACCCGCACGGTGCGCACGGCGAAGCCCGGGTTTTCCTCCATCGCGGTCCGGCACATGGCCTCGAAGCCGGCGGCGACGGTCGCGTCCGCCGCATCGGCGACGACCAGCAGTACCCGCGCAGCCGCAGTAGCCCCCAGCATCGAGCGGATCGCCTCGAAGGCCTGCAGCGTGGCCCGTGCGAACACCACGTCGATCGGTCCGGACATCGGCGTCGACAGATCGACGATCTCGGGGCCACGCTGCGCCTGCAGTGCGGCCACCGCATCGTGCGGGACGCCCCACAGCAGCACGCGGTCGGGCGCCTGCGCAGCGGAGGCACGCGCTGGCGCAGGCGTCCATTGGACATCCGCGAGCAGCACGCCCTGGCCCGGATCACGCGACTGGCGCTTCAGCGCCTTGATCCGGACCAGCGCTTCGGCCTGGGTCAGTCGGCCTTCCGCGACCGCGCGGAAGATGGGCAGCAAGGACTCATTCATGACGACAATCCGAGTTCTGCGGCTTCTTCAGCCGACATTTCCTGTCTGGAGATGCTGTCGAGCAGCTCCCTGTAGAACGCTTCATCGAATGCCGGCACGCCCGCGTCTTCGGTGTCATCGACGGGCACGACCGTCGCGGTGCGCGTCCGCTCCACGCTGCGCCAGGCGAAGCCGCGGATGTCGATGCACAGCGCGCCGTCCGGGTCGAAAATCGAGACATCGCAGGTTTCGACAGCACCGTCCGTGCCCGTGCCGACCGGCGTCAGCACGGCGACCGCGTCCGCCGGACACGGCGAATACAAGGTGAGCGAACGCAACGCGAACGGCACCGACGGCGCCTGCGGCAGCGCCTGCAGCGAGGGCAGGAATCCGACGCAGGCCTGCAGCACGGCATCCATGACGCCCGGATGCATGCGGTAGGCGTCGATGCCTGCGTTGGCGTCGCCGCGCTGCGCGGCCAGCGCCACTGTCGCCACGACTTTCCCGCCGGTGCGCGACAGGCTGCGCAGGCCGCGGTGGGCCGGGCCGTAGTGCAGGCCGCCGCGGTTGAAGGCAGCGTAGATCTCGTCGCCGTCCCAGTGCTCGCCGCGCTGCGCGGCAGCCAGCAGCGATGCGTCGGCCGTGCGTTCGCCGACGGCGTCGACCACGCCAGCCTCGCCCTGGCAATGCAGGATGCGCGCGTCGCCGCTGCCGCTGGCGATCTCGAACAGGATCGTGCCGCCCTCGTCCGTGCCGAGCTCGATCTCGACCGTCGTCGGGCTGTCCACGAAGAGCGGACGCCACCAGGCGACGTTGTTCAGCACCAGGCGCTCGCGCAGGCCGGTGGCCTCGCCCGCATCATCGGCCAGCGCATCGGCAATGGCCGCTGCCGCCATTTCCAGATAGGCGACGCCCGGCAGCACGCATTCGACCCGGCCATCGCCGAAACGCACGCGATGGTCGCGCAGGAAGAATTCGCTGCCGTCGAAGGTGCTGCGATAGCGCTGCTGGCGCAGGGTCGAGGCATTCGCGTGCACCAGCGGGTGGATCGCACCGCTCGCGCGCGTCCCGCCCTGTCCATGGATCGCCCCGTCGTCGTCGAGCCAGTAGCGCTCCTTCGCGAACGGATACAGCGGCAGTTCGACGCGCTGCGGTCGTGCAGCGCCGACCAGCTCGCGGTACAGCTGCGACCAGGGCAGTTCGACGCCGTCGACCCAGAGCTCCGCCAGTTTCTCCAGCTTGCCTTCGCGGAGGCAGGTCTCGATCAGCACCGCCTGCAGGTCGCCGTCCTGGCCGATGAAGGCCAGCTTGTCGGCGCGCGCCAGGGTGCTGCCGACATGCAGGCCGCGCGTCGTGCGGCCGTCGGCGAACGCGCGCAGCCGTTCTTCGAGTTCGGCATGCGTGCGCGCGACCAGCGCACAGCGCTCCTGCATCGCTTCGCGTCCGACCTGCAGCGTATAGGCGATGTCGATCAGCGAAGGCGCATCGTCGGCGGAGCGCGCATCGGCCAGCGCGTCGGCGAGATCCTGCGCCCGCTGGCGCAGCTGTTCGGGGGTCTTTGCCGAGAGCGGGACCAGCACCGGTCGTTCCGGACCGGTGTCGCGCTGCGTGCGCGCACGACGTTCCGGCGCGGCTTCCAGCACCAGGTGGGCGTTGGTGCCGCTGAAACCGAAGGAGCTGACCACCGCGGCCCGCCCGCCCCTGGCGTTCGTCGGCCAGGGCTTGAGCGCCGTGTTGACGACGAACGGACTGTCGGACAGATCGATGTGCGGATTGAGGCGTTCGAAGCTCGCCGCAGGCGGCAGCTGCCGGTGCTTCAGCGCAAGCACCAGCTTCAGCACGCCGGCGATGCCGGCCGCGAACAGGCAGTGGCCGACGTTGCCCTTGACCGAGCCGAGCGCGCAGTACTGGGTCTTGTCGGTGTAGTGGCGGAAGGCCTGGGTCAGGCCCTCCACTTCGATCGGATCGCCGAGCCGCGTACCCGTACCGTGCGCCTCGATCAGCTGGATGTCCTCGGGATCGATGCCGAAGCGGTCGTAGACCGTGCGCATCAGCCGCGTCTGCGAGACCGGGTTGGGCGCGGTGATGCCATTGGTCTTGCCGTCCTGGTTCACGCCCCAGCCGCGGATCACGGCGTGGACGATGTCGCCATCGCGCTCGGCATCGGCCAGGCGCTTCAGCAGCACCGTGCCCACGCCTTCGGCCGGTACGAAGCCGTTGGCGCGATGGTCGAAGGCGTAGCAGCGGCCGTCCACCGAGAGCATGCCGGACTGCCCGGTATTGACGTGCATGGTCGGTCCGGCCATCACCGCAACGCCGCCGGCCAGTGCGAGATCGCAGTTCTGCGCGAGCAGGCTGTCGCAGGCGGTGGCGATCGCGACCAGCGAGGACGAGCAGGCGGTATCGATCGACAGGCAGGGCCCCTGCAGATTCAGGAAATAGGCGATGCGGGCGGCGAGGATCGACATCGCCGAGCCGGTGAAGCCCTGGGTGCTGAGTCGATGCTCGCGCGAGCGGTCGTGGTAGTCGGTCGAACCGCAGCCGACGAACACGCCACAGCGCGTGCCGGACAGGCTGCGCGGGTCGATCGCGGCGTTCTCGATCGCATGCCAGCAGTTCTGCAGCATCAGGCGCTGCTGCGGATCCATGCTTTCGGCTTCGGCCGGTGCGATGTTGAAGAACAGCGGATCGAAGGCGTCGCAGTCGTCGAGCACGCCCATCCAGCGGCTGTTGGTGGTGCCGGGGATAGAAATGTCCTCGCTGAAATAGCGCTCAATGTCGAAGCGCTGCGCCGGGACCAGGTCGATGCACTCCTTGGCGCCCGCGATGTTGCGCCAGAAGGCGTCGAGGGTCTTCGCGCGCGGGAACTGGCCGGCAATGCCGATCACGGCGATCGCGTCGTTGCCGATCGACGGGCCGCGGCGGGCGCTGCGATGGCGCCAGGAGCCGAGGCGCTGCACCTGCGACACGCTGGACGGCAGCGGACGCGACACGGGCGCGGCAGGCGTTGTCGCCGGCAGCGGCGCGACGCGTGCGCCCGGCGAGGGCGACGAGGCCGGGCGCGCCGGCAGGAGCCCGGCGAGGAAGTGGCTGAATTCGGCCAGCGTCGGATGGCTGTAGACCTTGGTCGCCTCGATCTTCGTGCCGTAGGTGGCGTTGATCCTGCGCACCCAGGTGACGCCGGTGATCGAGTCGAGGCCGAGTTCGACGAACTGGCGATGCTCGTCGACATCCTCCTCCGCCATGTGCAGCTCCTGCGCAAGCATGCGGCGGAGCGTTTCGCACAGCTCTTCGTCGCGTTCCTGCATCCGGCCGGTGTCGGCTTCGACGCGGTCCGCTTTGCCGGCGGCCGGCGCGACGGCAGGCGCCGGACGCATCGGCGCTGCCGCGCGCGAAACGGAAGCGCCCTGGCCGGACACCAGCTCGACGACGAAGTCGCGGAACTGGCGCAGCGTGGGATGGCTGTAGACCTTGGTCGCCTCGATCTTCGTGCCGTAGGTGGCGTTGATCCTGCGCACCCAGGTGACGCCGGTGATCGAATCCAGGCCGAGATCGACGAACTGGGTGTCCTCGTCGACATCCTCGGCGCGCATCTGCAGTTCCGAGGCAAGCATCGAACGCAGCACATCGGCGATGCCGTCGGTGTCGATAGCCGCCGCAGGCGCCGATACGACGACGGGCGCTGCCGGGGCCGGAAGGGCCGCTGCAATCGCAGGCGCCGCGGCGTCAGGCACCGTCGCAGGATCGCGATCGTCGCGGAAATGCTGCATCACGCCCTGCAGGGCGTCGCCGCGACCGACGAAACTGCGGTCGTGCATCTCCAGTTCGCGGGCATAGGTCGCTTCGACCTCGGCGAGCGTCGCGGCGCTGAAGTGGCGCTTGACCGCTATCGCGTCCTCGCGGCCTCGCGAGGCGATCGCGTCGGCCAGCGCGAGCGCACGCGGCAGCACATCGGCGCGCGGCACGCAGACATGCGGCAGGCCCTTGCCGCGCAGCTCGATGCCGGTGTACTCGCTTGCGGTGAACAGCGTTTCGCGCGCGAGGTCCAGGCCCAGCCGGGTCGGGAAAACCAGCGTGGCGCCTGCGCCCGGCGTGAAGCCGTACTGCATGTACGGACTGATGTAGCGGCTTTCGGCGCTGAACAGGCAGAGATCGGCGAACATGCCGAGCGTCCAGCCGCCGCCGATGGCGTGGCCCTGCATGGCGGCGATCACCGGCACGCGGCAGCTCATCGGCAGCTGGTAGACCTTGGCGTCGGTGAACTTCGCTGCGCCCTGCTGGATCGCGATCAGGCTGTCGCGGGTACCGCCGCAGGCGAAATAGGTGTCGTAGCCGGTGAGCACGATCGCGCGGTAGTCGTCGCAGCCGTCGATGTGCGCGAACACCTCTTCCAGTCCACGGATGAGCGCGGGCGAGTACATGTTCTTCGCATCACGATCGACCATGCGCACGACGAGGACGCCGTTGTCGCGCAGTTCGGTCTCAATCGCGGGCGAGGACGGCAGCGGCGCGGCACGGCGCTCGCCGGCGGGCGGTTCAGCGGCGACCTCGACCTGCATCGCAGCCGCGCGGCGTCGACGCCACTGCTGCAGCCCTTCGGGCGAACGCAGCGGCGGGCCGTCGGCGAGGGCCAGCGCTGCGGCCGACGCGTCGGCGGCGACATGGGCAGCACCGGCCGTCAGCGCGGTGGCTTCGATCGCCGCCGTCGCCATCGAACCGGCAGCGAACAGGCACTGCCGGCCGAAGTTGTCGCCGAGACGGCGGGCGAACAGCGGCAAGGCCCGTTGCAGCAGCACCGGATCCCGCCAGAGCGCCTCAGCCGAACAGCGACCGCGGGCATCGTGGACGCAGGCGTCGGCGCCGAGGCCAAGCAGCCAGCCCAGGCCCACGGCATCCTGCTCGAAGGCGACGACGACCGGCGCAGGGAAGCTGGCAACGTCCGCCTGCAGCGCGTCGAACGCCGCAACGACCGAAGCCGTGTCCGACGCTGCGTCGAGCGCGGGCAGGAAACCGGGATGATCGCTGCGCAGCACCAGTGCGGCGTGGCCTTGCGGCGCGAGATCCTGAAGCGTGGCGCGCAGGTCGGCGAGGAGGCCCGGAAGATCGCGGGCTTCCAGGCCGATGCGGATGGAGGCGACCGTCGCGGACAGCATGTCGACGCCCAGACCCGTGCGCAGGACAGAGCGCTTGCGCGTGACTGCGGTTGCGGGCTTGCGCGGGGCGACCTTCGCGACCCGCGGACGGGCTTCGCGGCCGAGGCGCTCGACCAGCGGTGCGAGCGTCTCGACCAGGCGCGCCTTGAGCAGTTCGAGCGAGGTGCGTGGCTTGGCCGCGATCGATGCCGCGAGTGCGACCGCCGTCGAGGCGACCTGCGCGCTTTCGACGACCGGGAAGGTCCAGCCCTTGGCGACCAGCGCGCGACCAGGCTGGATGCCACCGATGCAAAGCAGGTCGTCCGCCTGTGCGGCACCGAAGCGGACTGCGAGCAGTTCGGCCTCGGCATCGGTCGCGAGCAGGCCGCGCTGTGGATCGGCGAAACCGTAGCATGCGTCCTTCGCACCGACCATGAAATCGCAAAGCGCGGCGAGCAGGAATCCGGCGCCGATGGTGTCGTCGGACAATGCGGCGATGGTCGGCAGCGGGAAGGCAAGCAGCGCGCCCGGCAGTCCGGCCGCGATCGCCGCGTCGATCGGCGCAGGCTCGCCCGACGGGAACACGTGGGCCAGGCCATCGAGCAGCAGGACCTTGGCGTCCGACAGTCCACGCACATGCGCCAGTGCCTGCAGCATCTGGTCGATGCCAGCATCCGTCGGCGTGCCTTGCACGCTGCGCAGCGCATAGACGCCGTCGCCGAGCGCACGCAGATCGATGCCGACCGGTGCTGCATCGGCATCCATGGGCAGGCCATCGCCTGCCGCCTCGGGTGTGTGCTGTTCGAGCGCCGGAGGCGGCAGCGAGATCGCTGGGCGCGGTACGGACGCCACGTCGAACCCGGGCGCCGCTTCGGCCGCAGGCAGGCGCAGCGCCAGCGGTTTGTCGAGGGGGACCGGCGCACGGACGACCGAGGGCCTCGCGCGGAGGAACGCGATCCGACGCCCGGCCTCGGGCAGCACCGGTGCCGGTGTCGGTATTTCGATGGCAGCCGAAGCGGCGGCCGCGGTCGAGACCGCAGCCGCGCTCGGCAATGAGGTCAACGCGTCCATCGGCGCGGCGATCGCGTCCATGCCCTGCCCCGCCGACATGCACGCGAGCTGCAGACTATGGATCTCGAATGCAGGACGGCCCTGCAGGTCGCAGACGATCGCATCCCAGCGCGAGAGGCCGGCATCGATCGATGCCGCGTCCGTACATCGCAGCAGTGCATAGCCCTGCAGCGGGCAGGTGCCGTGGAACCGGACCCCATCGATCGCGCGCACCTGCCATGCACATGGCAGCGCAGGCAGCGGCCCGACTTCGGCCGAAAGCCACGCAGCGCCATCGATCAGCGAGACCAGCAGGTCGGGCGGCAAACCCCAGCCGGCCGATGCGGTGTCGGCTACGGCATATTCGATTACGGCTTCGCCTGCAGTGCATGCGACCCGGCGTGCGGCCGCATGGCCGGCGCGATCGCCGAGCCCCAGCGCCGCGATCCGCGCATGGAAGGCGTCGGCGGCGAGTCCCCCGGCGAGATGCGAAGCGAAGGCTTCGGTGGCGGTCTGCGTCGCGGCCTCCGCGTCGCCGAAACGCGCAAGGCCCTGAGCATGGACCCGTTCCTCGTCGCCCCGGGTGCTGTGGATCTCGAAGCGCAGTGCATCGTCGCTGTCCGGCAGCAGCGCGATCTGCAGCATGCAGCCCGGTTCGATGCGCAGGTCGTCATCCAGTGCGATTCCCTCGAAACGCAGGGCACGCGCGGCGAGATCGTCGGGATAGGCCTCGGCGACGGCGGCGCGCGCCATCTCCAGGCACAGCAGTGCCGGCAGACGCTGTCGGCCGTCGCGGTCGGCGACGAGGACGCGCTCGTCGCCCTTCAATTCGACGCCGTAGGCGGGATAGCGCAGGGTCGAGGTATTGCGCTGGAGCAGCGGATGCTTCGCGACCGTACCCGCCCCTTGGCCGAGCGTGCGCTGCGGCGCGATCCAGTGGCGCTCGCGCGCGAACGGATAGGTCGGCAGCGGCATGCGGACAGGACGGGCATCGCCATACAGCCGCGCCCAATCGATGTCCACGCCCTTCGCCCAGTGCTCGGCGATCCGCGCCAGATCGCGGCGCGCGAGCCAGTCATCACGGCGCGCTGCGAAACCGGCGTCGGCGCGGCAGGCCGCGAGGAATTCGCGATGCCTGCGGACGCTGCCCTGCTGCGGCTGCGGATCGACCGGCCGGCCATCCGCAAGCGCCTCCAGCTGGCGGCTCAGGTCGTCGATCGAATCGACCTGCAGCACGATGCGCTCGTCCATCGCCTCGCGACCGACCTGCAGCGTATAGGCGAGCGCGGCAGGATCGATGTCGTTGCCCTGTCGACGCAGGAAAGCGGCCAACTGGCGGATCTTCTCCTGCAGCTGGTCCGGGGTGCGCGCCGAGATCGGCACCAGCCACGGGCCGTCGTTCCCGCCGCGCGGGCGATCGCGCACCGGTGCTTCCTGCACGATCAGATGGGCGTTGGCGCCGCCGGCGCCGAACGAGGAAATCCCGGCGATGCGCGGGATCTCGCGACCCGCCTCGACCGGTCGCCGCCAGGCGCCGAGCTCGCGCTGGAGTCGGAACGGCGTGGCTTCGAAATCGATCTCGTCGTTGACCTGCTCTGCGTGCAGGGTCGGGACCAGCTGGCGATGCCGCAATTGCAGCAGGACCTTGGTCAATCCGGCGATGCCCGCTGCGGACTCGCAGTGGCCGATGTTGGATTTCAGCGAACCGATCGCGCAATGCGGGCCGCGCGCCGGGCCTGCACGACCGCGCTCGCGGAAGGCACGGGTGAGCCCCGCGACCTCGATCGGATCGCCCAGCGCGGTGCCGGTGCCGTGCGCTTCGAGATAGCTGACGTCGGTCGAATCGATGCCGGCACGCGCCAGCGCGGTCGAGACGACCTCGGCCTGGGCGACCGGATTCGGCACCGTGTAGCCGTGGGTTCTGCCACCGGCATTGAGCGCGCTGGCCTTGATCACCGCGTGGATGTGGTCGCCGTCGCGCAGTGCATGCGCCAGCGGCTTGAGCACGATCGCGCCCACCCCCTCGGCATCGACGAATCCATCGGCGTTCTGGCCGAAAGAGCGGCATTCCGCGCCTTCCGACAGCATGCCGAGCGCGGACAGCTCGACCATATGCTGAGGATCGAGGATCAGGCTGACCCCGCCGGCGATCGCGGCGTCGCACAGTCCGCCATAGAGGCTGTCCAGCGCGAGGTGGATCGCGGTCAGCGACGAGGAGCAGGCGCTGTCCACCGCGAAAGAGGGTCCGGAGAAATCGAACAGGAACGACACCCGGTTCGCGATCGAGTAATACAGCGGCTGCACCGTGTAGCGCGAATTCATCACGCCGACGAAGACACCCACCTTGCCGTCCGGCGAGAGGGTCTGCGGCGTATGGCCGCTGTCCTCGATCGCGTGGTAGCTGGCTTCCAGGAACAGGCGTTCCTGAGGATCGATCTTCTTCGCTTCCCGCGGTGCGATGCGGAAGAACAGCGGATCGAACTTGTCGACATCGCCGATGAAGCCGCCCCAGCGGGTATAGATCGTGCCGGACTTCCCCTTCTCCGGTTCGTAGTGATCCTGCCAGCGCCAGCGGTCGGCCGGCACCTCGCCGATGCAGCTCCGACCGGCCGACAGGTTCTCCCAGAACCGGTCGAGGTCGGGCGACTGCGGATAGCGACCGCTCATGCCGATGATCGCGACATCGAACGGCACGGCGCGCTGCGGCACGGCATCCGTCTGCATGCCTGGCGCTTCGGCCGTTGCCGATGCGGAGACCGATGCGGCTTCAGGCCTGCGCGGCACGAGACGACGCCTTTCGACATGCCCGTCCCGTCTCTGCGCAGGTGCTGCCGGGGCGTCCGGCGGTCGACCCACCTCCGGCGCGGTATTGCGGGACACGATGCCGCGCCCGGCGAGCACCGACACCACCGTCGCCCGGTCCTTGTCGAAGAAATGGCGCACCAGTCCGTCGATGCTCTGCACCTCGAAGAACAGGGTGCTCCGCACGCTCGGGAACAGCGTGCGGAACCGCGTGGTCAGCTGGACCACGAGGATGCTGTCCAGTCCGTACTGCTCGAGCGGACGATGCGACTCGATCTCGCGCGGGTCCATGCGCAGGGCCGCCGCGATCATCTCGCGGAACAACGTCGCGCAGGCGTCGCGCAGGCCCGCTTCGTCGCGGCCGTCGATCGGCGCGGCAGACGCCCGTACCGGTGCCGTCCCTGCGGACACGGGTACGACGGGCTTCGAGGGGGCCACAGGCACGGCGGCCCGGGGACTGCCGATGCCGGTCGCAGACTCGCGCCCGGCCAGTACCGACACGACCGTCGCCCGATCCTTGTCGAGGAAATGGCGCACGAGGCCGTCGATGGTCTTCACCTCGAAGAACAGCGTGCTGCGGACATCGGGGAACATCACGCGGAACTGCGTGGTCAGCTGGACGACGAGGATGCTGTCCAGTCCGTACTGTTCGAGCGGACGATGCGACTCGATGTCGCGCGGATCCATGCGCAGCGCCGTCGCGATGATCTCGCGGAACCGTGTCGTGCAGGCCTCGCGCAGTGCGGCATCGTCGGTCGCAACCGCGATCGAGACAGTCGGGGTGAGTGTTGTCGGCTGCGGCAAGACCGGTGCAGATGCGGTCGCGCTCGCGACGGTGCCCGACGGAACCAGGCGCTGGCGGACCACGCCGTCGCTGCGCGCGACCACGATCTGCTGCCCGAGGCCATGATCGTCGCGTGCCGGGAAACGGATGTCGCGGAAGCGCTCCAGCTTCAGAAGCCTTTCCCACTGCCCGGGCGACAGGCACGGGCTGCCGGGCAGGCGCAGCGCTTCATCTTCGAACAACCACCAGCCATCGAGGAGGCCGAAGGTGAAATGGGTGTACCAGCCCCACTCGCTGATCTCGTTGATCAGCACGACGCCGCCGCGTTTGAGCAGCGCCTTGGCGTTGCGCATCGTTTCGCGCATGTTCGAGGTGGCGTGCAGCACGTTGGTGGCGATCACCGCGTCGTAGCGATTGCCCTCGATCGACTGCAGCGAGAGCGGCTTGCCCACGTCGAAGATCGAGGTGCGCAGCGCCGGGAAGGCCGGCTGGTAGACCTCCTGCGCATGCAGCAGGAAGGCCCTGGACAGATCTGTGTAGCAATACTCTTCGACCAGATCGCCGAAATCGCGCAGGATCGGCAGCAGGATAGCGGTGGTGCCGCCGGTGCCGGCGCCGATCTCCAGCAGGCGCAGGCCTCGCTCGCCCCGCGCGGCCCTGGCCGTGAGCTCGGCGCGCAGATGTTCGCCGAGGGCACGGTTGAAATGATCGGCGATGGGATTGTGCTTGTAGATCCCCTCGACCATGCGCATCGACGATTCGGGGAACATCACGTCGGTCGCGGGCATGGTGCCCTCGAGGATCCCCCTGAGATTTCGCAGGCAGGCATCGATCAGGACGAGATAGGCGCGATGGCTCGCGTTCCCGCACCAGCCCGGCATCGCTTCATCCCAGGCCTGCCACAGCGTTTCGATATCGGCGACTGCGGCGAACCGGCAGCGCGGCCCGTCGACGGTGAGCAGGCCGTGGCGTTCGAGGTGACGCAGGCTTGCGTCAAGCCATCGGCCGTGGGCGGGACGCAGACCGGCAACCACCTCGGCCGGCATGCAATCGCCCTGTGCGTCGGCGAAGAGGTCACGGAGCTGCGCAGCCACGAGCGCCGTGGCCAGGCGCTCGGCGTCTGCAGGCAAGCGGGCGGCTTCGAGCTCGGAGGCTGCGATATGCAGCGGCGCCTCAGCGCCCGCTGCAGTCTTGTCCGATGCATTCATGCGGAATACCACATCCCTGTAGAATTCGTGGATCGTTCGCGATTCGGGCAGTATCGCGTCTCTTCCGATGAGACCAGCCCGTCGAGTGCCGCAGCAGGCGCGATGTCCACCCGCATCCGCAGGAGATCGATCACACCCTCTTGCGTGCCGGGCGCGCCCGGCCGTCTGCTTCCCTCATCGACGCGTGGATGCAGGCGCGCCATCACGGCGCACGGCGCAATGCCTGGAGCCTGCACGAGGGAGTCGGTGATGCGTCGACGAATCCAATCGAAGGAACACGACACTTCTGAAACTGATACGCCCAATGCTTGATCCTTCAAGACGACGGCGCGGCGAAACCGCGCGCACGGCACACATTCCTTGAGCTTTCGGGGGCTCACCCCGGAGATCGGTTCAATTCGAAAGAATCTGCGCGCCCCCCTTTCCGCGCCCCATTTCAGCAGCGCCCTCGGAAAATTGTCAATACGGACTTTTGCGTAATGGTTGCATTGAAAACGATTTCCAGGACCTCATTCGAGAATGATTCTCATATGCGGATCGGCCTCCCGAAGACCATGCCGATTGCACGATGCCACCGCGACTTTCAACGATGCAAACGCATGATCGCGACCGCTCAGGACACGCACCGTGAAGACCGCCTGCGAAGCATTGTGGCGAACCGCCTGGCCGGAATCGCTTCCATTCAACGTCAACATCAGGTAATCATGCCAACTGAAAGTGGCAAGTACGTTTCGGCTGGAGAGGAGAAGGAGGGGTCTCCCGCATTGTCTCCGCGCCGAACCATGCATCGACGGGATAGGAAGAATGTCTGCATCCACGCTGTTGCGGAAGGCCAGTGCGCCTTCGGCGGCCAGTTGCGACGATATCGACATCTGGCTCACGTATTACAACGAGATCGACGACGACCGGCAGCTCGCCAGGATGCGATCGCTCCTGAGCGATGAAGAGGTCGCACGCGAAGGCCGCTTCTACTTTGCCGAGGATCGCAAGCGCTACCTCGTGACCCGGGCAATGGTGCGTCTGGTCCTCTCGCGTTACGCGCGCATCGCACCCGAGCGCTGGGCCTTCTCGAAGAACGTCTATGGCCGGCCCGCGATCGCGGACGACATCGTCGAGGCCGAAGCCGATGCACGCGGCCTTTGCTTCAACATCTCGCATACGCGGGGGTTGATCGCGATCGCCGTGACACGCGGCCGGGAACTCGGCATCGATGTCGAGAACATCGCGGCACGTGCCGTGTCGCTCGAGGTGGCGGAGCACTTCTTCTCCCGCACCGAAGTCGCCGAGCTTGCATGCATCGCACCTGACCGCCAGCACGATCGCTTCTTCGAGTACTGGACCCTGAAAGAGTCCTACATCAAGGCGCGCGGCATGGGCCTGTCGCTGCCACTGGATGGCTTCTCCTTCCAGTTCCCGCAGCCCGGCACGGTCAGCATCCGCATCAATCCAGGACTGCAGGATCACGCCGATCGCTGGCGTTTCTGGCAGTACCGGCCGACGCCGGACTACCTGATGGCCATCTGCGCCGAACAGCATGCCGAGGGTGCGCCCGCGATCTCGATGCGGAAATTCACGCCGATGGGCGACGAAATGCCGGTGATCGCGCCCTTCATGAGGCGGTCCGAGGCCTGCTGACCGACGCAGGCCGGTGCGAGCGGCCCTGCCCTCCCTGGCTGACAACGATGTCAGCGCAGTTCGTTGTCCAGTGCCAGCAGCGTGCGCGCCGCGATCATGCCTTCCTGCGGGTAGCCGAATGCGTTGTTGACGTAGACCACGCCGTCGATGACGACCCTGCGGTTGATGTGGCTGTGACCGTAGACATGGAGATCCGAGCCCAGCGCACGCAGCTGCCGTTCGATGCCGCTGCTGCCCAGCACGGGATCGAGCCGTCGCATCGCGCGAGGCACGAAGAACGGGATCAGGTCGATGCGCGGCAGGAAGTGTGAGAACGTGACCACGCGGCTCGCCGCATGGGGAAGCCCGTCGGGATTCATCTGCAGAAAATGCTCGGTCACCCGCTCGGGCCCGTATTCGTCCGGCCAGCGGCAGGCACGGTAATCCATCCACATGGCCCGCAGGTCGTCGCACGGTGGACCGAAGGAATAGTCGTACCAGCCCAGCAACGGTACGATCAGGTTGTCCCCGTGGAACTTCGGCTGCATCCAGGCGCCGGCATCGGCTGCGATGGCGAGCACCTCGTCGAACTTGCGCAACGAGCAATCGATGTCCGGATCCCGTCGCACCCACAGGTCATGATTGCCTGGGACGAAGAGCACCTGGCGGAATTTCGCGACGAAGCGCCGCAGGCACCAGGCCAGCAGCTGGCGATCCTCGGTGAGGTCGCCCGCGAGGATCAGGGTATCGTCCCGATGATCCTCGGAGGACAGCGCATCGACCCAGCGGGCATTGTCGGGGTAGTCCACATGGATGTCGGACAGTGCGAAGAGCCTCATGCCGCATCGCTCCTGCCGACACCGTCACGCGATGGGCGCAAGCCGTCCCCCCTCGCCGCGGGCAACAACCTCTTCCGGAATGGGTCACTGGGTGCCATGCCGGCATGATCAACCGCCTCCCCACAGCGGTCAATGAACGCGCGGCATCGGCGCCTCGGCGGCATCCGGCACCACGAACCCGAGGCAGCGTACAGCAGGCCCGCCCCCGGGCCCCGTTTCAGCCTTGTCGACGCGGCCGATGAACTGAAGCGCGATGGCCAGGCGGACACGCCATGGTCGACGACATCACTGAAAGGCGCACGCATTCATTCCCCGAACATGGGTGCCTGCTGCATGTCGTACGGATGTCGAATGCATTGCGCTGACGTGAATGCGGATGCGCGCATCGAATGCCATGAAGATCACCGTCGTCATCAGATGTGCGTAGTCGAAGCGCGTGTCATCACGACGACACGCGCATCTGTCTCGATGCATGAGACTCGAATGCAGGATGATGTCCGCATTCGCGAAAACGTTGCGTTCTACATCACGAGCCGCTAGCCTCTTGCGACTGGAGTTTCACTGACATGGATAGCATGCGCATACTGCTTGTCGATAATTACGACAGTTTCACTGCGAATATCGCCCATTACATCGGCGACGCAACCGGGGTCCCGCCCACCGTCGTCCGCAACGACGAAACCGACTGGGAAAGCCTGCTTTCAGGCGACTACGATGCGATCGTGATCTCGCCCGGACCGGGTACGCCGGAGCGCGATTCCGACATGGGCATCAGCAACGACGTGCTGCGTCATGCGACGGTGCCGGTACTCGGCGTGTGCCTCGGTCACCAGGCACTCGTGCACGTGCATGGCGGCAAGGTCGTGCATGCGCCGACGCCCATGCATGGACGCATCAGTCCGGTCGAACACGATGGCAGCGCGCTGTTCACGCACATACCGTCGCCCTTCGATGTCGTCCGCTACCACTCGCTGATGGCGGAGGAGCCGTTGCCGGAGATGCTGCGCGTCACCGCGAGAACGCCCGACGGACTGGTCATGGCGATCGAGCATGCGACGCGTCCGATGTGGGGCGTGCAGTTCCATCCGGAATCGATCCAGACCGACTTCGGTCGACAGATCATCCACAACTTCATCGATCTCGCACGCCAGCACATGCAGCGGAAGCGTCGTGGCGCCAGACGAGAAGCACCTGTTGTCGCCGCTGCGCAGACCGTCGCGCAGCGACCGGTCTGGCAGATCCAGTCGCGTCGCATCGAGACCGGCATCGATCCGCAGTCGGTCTTCCTGTCCCAGTTCGCGCACAGCAATGCGTCCTTCTGGCTCGATTCGAGCGCGGTTCGCCCGGGCTATTCGCGCTTCAGCTTCATGGGCGATGGCAACGACCCGACCGCGCGAACGCTGAGCCATGTCATCGGCGATGGCGCGCATGCCGATCCCGCATCTGAGCGTGAAGCCGTCTTCGGCGCGATCCGCGAGGGGCTCTCCGTCGATCTGATCGGCGGCGGGCGCCTGCCCTTCGATTTCGTCGGCGGCTGGGTGGGTTATTTCGGATACGAACTCAAGGCGCTCACCGAAGTCGGCGGTCCGCATCGCGCACGCCAGCCAGACCTGCTGCTGAGATTCATCACGCGATTCCTCGCTTACGACCATCTCGACGGCATCTGGCATGCGGTCGCCACCGGGCCGGTGTCGCGCGCGGACGAAGATGCGGCATGGCTCGACGAAATCGAGCTCGCCCTGCACGGCACGCCGGAAGCCGATGAGGTCATCGACGACATGCCGGCTGCCGGTGTCGCCGATGTCGAATTCATCCCCGAGCTCGACCGCGAAGCGTATCGCGATCGCATCGCGCAGTGCTTCGCCCAGATCAACGACGGCGAGACCTACGAGGTCTGCCTCACCAACCGGATGCGCGCCCGTGCGCCTGTCGAGACCATTTCGCTGTACCGACACCTGCGCAAGGTGAATCCCGCGCCCTATGCCGCGCTGCTGCGCTTCGACGACTTCGACGTGCTGAGTTCCTCGCCGGAACGCTTCCTGCACCTAAGTCCGAACGGCGTGGTGGAGATCAAGCCGATCAAGGGCACGCGGCGACGCGCCATGGATGCCGCGCTGGACCAGGCGATCGTCCAGGAACTCAGGAGCTGCGAGAAGGATCGCGCCGAGAACCTGATGATCGTCGACCTGACCCGGAACGACCTGGCGCGCGTCTGCGAAATCGGCTCGGTCTGGGTGCCCAAGCTGATGCATGTCGAAACCTATGCCACCGTGCACCAGCTGGTGTCGACGGTCCGCGCGCAGATGCGTGCAGGCCAGGATGTCGTGGACCTGCTGCAGGCCACGTTCCCCGGTGGTTCGATGACCGGTGCGCCGAAGCGCCGCACGCTGGAGATCATCGACGGACTCGAAGCCTCCGCGCGCGGCGTCTACTCGGGTGCGATCGGCTTCCTGTCGCTCAACGGCGCCGCCGACCTGAGCATGGTCATCCGCACCCTGGTCAAGCATGGCGAGGAAATCGAGCTGGGGGTCGGCGGGGCGGTGATCGCGTTGTCGGACGCCGACGACGAATTCGAGGAAATCCTGGTCAAGGCCCGCGCACTCATGCGGGCGGTCGCGGGCTGCGTGACCGGAGATCCGCAACGCTGGTCCGTTCCGGGCGAATGCCGGGGAAGCGACACCATCGCAGGCGCGTCCGTGCCTGGTTCCGTACAACAGGGGGCTTGATCTTGAACACAGTGCATATCATCACGGGTGCCAACGGGTACCTGGGGTCCCACCTTGCGCTCGATATCCTGGCGACCCGTCCTGACGAGCGCGTCGTCTGCCTGGCGCGCTCTGACGACCGTGCCGCGCGCGATCGCGTGATCGATGCCGTGGCGCAGGCGGCGCATACCTGCGGCCGCGTCCTCGACGCGGAGATGCTCGCGCGCATCGACGTGGTCGATGCCAATCCGCTGCGTCCCAACCCCGGCCTGGGCGAGAAACTGCGCACCCTCGCCGGCCGGCCGGCGACCTTCTGGCACGTGGCCGCCACGGTGCGCTTCACCGAGACCGAACAGGGCGAACTCGACAGGATCAACAGCGACGGCGCGATGCATGCGCTGGACATCGCGATCGAAGCCGACTGCGAGGCGTTCAACTACGTCAGCACCGCCTATGTCGCGGGCGATCGCAGCGGTCTGATCGGTGCGCGACTGGAACCATCGCCGCCGAATGCGTTCTCCAATCCCTACGAGCGCAGCAAGTTCGACGCCGAGCGCAGGATCCGAGCGCGTGCTGAAGAGACCGGCCTCGCCTGGCGCGTGATGCGCCCGAGCATCATCGTCGGTCATTCGCGTACCGGCCTGAGCGCGAGCGACAGCGGCCTGTACAAGTTCAGCGAAATGCTCGACGAATTCTGGTCCGGCCTGCGCCAGGGTTCGGGGGCCGCGTATCGCACGCTGCGCATGTCCTCGCCGACCGGTGCCCACCTGAATTTCGTCCCGGTCGATCTCTGCGTCGAGGAAATGCTGGCCATCGACGCCAACCCCGCCTCGCGCCAGGGCATCTTCCATCTGGTCTCGCGAACCACGATCAGCACCGCCGACTTCCTGTCGGCCGTCGCCGAGGCCAGCGGCGTGCCGATCTGCGCGGAAACGCCCGAAGCGCTCGCCGAAGCGCCGCTCAACCGTCGCGAAGTCGAATTCGCCCGGCGCGTCTGGCATTACCAGCCCTACCTCGTAGGCAACAAGACCTTCGCGCGCGACACCACCGTCCAGGCCTGCGGGCAGGACCTGCAGGCCGGCTACACCATCGATCGCCAGGCGGTGCTCGGCTGGCTGAAGACCTTCCTGCGTCGTCGCTGGTCGCTGCGCGAGACGCCGACCGAAGCCCACCTCTTCTCCGCGCAGCGCGGCCTGCCCGTGCGCTTCAATCTGGCCGGGCACCTGCTGGCCAGCACCTCGGTCAGGCATGGCGACAAGATCGCGATCCGCCACGAGGGCGCTTCGATCCGCTATGCGCAGCTCGCCGAACGCGTGGCCCTGGCGGCACGGCGGCTCGCCGCCGCCGGCGTGCACGGACAACAGCGGGTCGCGCTGGTCTCCCATGACGGCATCGAGCACGTGATCGGCCTGCTCGCCGTGCAGTTGCTCGGCGCGGTGGCGGTGATGATCAACCCGCTGCTGCCTGCGCGCGACATCGCCGCGATGATCGACCAGGCCGACGCGACCTGGCTGCTCGCCGATGCCGCCAGCCAGGGCAAGCATGTCGAGATGGACACGCATGCGCGGATGCTTTCGCTGGAGGGCGTCGCGGCATCCGGCGAACCGGCGAGCCTGCCGCTTGCGGCACCCACCTCCCCGCACGATATCGCCTTCGCGGTGTTCACCTCCGGGTCGATGGGCATCCCCAAGCTGATCGAGCACCGCCACCAGGACCCGATCGTCGCCGCCGACCGCTATGCCGCGCACATGCTCGATCTGCGCACCAGCGACGTGCTGTTCTCGGCTTCGCGGACCACGTTCGCGTTCGGCATGCAGAACCTGCTGATCGCCCTGCTCAAGGGTGCGACCGCGGTCATCGCACCGCAGAAGATCTCCGCGGCGGTCATCGCCGACCTGATCGCGCAGGCGCGGCCGACGGTGATGTTCGCCGTACCGACGATCTACCAGTACCTGCTCGACGACGCCGCGCTGTCGGCACGGATCGCGCAGAACAGCCTGCGCCTGTGCATCGCGGCCGGCGAACGCCTGCCGCAGGCCGTGGCCACGCGCTGGTTCCAGCGTCATGGCATCCGCCTGCTCGACAGCCTGGGCTCGTCGGAAGCCTTTTCCACTTACCTCAGCAATGTCGCCGACGTGGAGCACAACAACGCGACGGGCAAGCTTGTCCCCGGTTTCGATGCCGTGCTCCGGCACGAGGACGGCAGTCCCTGCCGCATCGGCGAACGCGGCGTGATGTGGCTGCGCGGTCCTTCGATCAGCGTCTCCGCGCGTGATCGCGCGGGCGGCATGGTGGACAACGGCTGGTACTGCACGAAGGACGTCTTCTGGCGCGATGCGGATGGCTATTTCTACTTCTGCGGGCGCAGCGACGAGATGTTCAAGGTCGCTGGCCAGTGGGTGTCGCCGCTCGACCTGGAGGAAGTCCTGCTCTCGCATCCCGCCGTACGCGAGGTCGCGGTGACCGCCAGCGGCAGCGATGACGCGACCCTGCGCACCAAGGCCTGGATCGTCAGCGATCTGCCGTCCGAGCTGCTCGCGGACGAACTGCGCGCGCTGTGCAAGGCGCGCCTGGACAGCCGCCGCTATCCGCACCTCGTCGAATTCGTCGATGCCCTGCCCCGCACCTCCACCGGCAAGCTCCAGCGCGCACCGCTGCGCCAGCGCGATGCTGCATCGACGATATCCATCGAGCGGGAGCCGGAGCGCGAAGCACAGCGCGAACCGGAACTCGACCGCGTCTACGCGACCGCCTGAGGTGACGCCATGCTTTCCCGACTGAAATTCATCCTCGACCGCGAACTGACCGTCGCGAACGCGCTCGAGAAGTCCATCGCCCGCTATGGCGCGGACTTCGAGGTGATGCGCTTCTCGGGCAGCCTGCAGCGCTTCGGCGTGCCCGGGCAGTCGCTGACCCTGGGCGAACTGAAGGCCCTGTGCGACCGCATTTCGCAGATGCTCGTGGCGCACGGCCTGCAGCGCTACGACCGCGTCGCCATCTGCCAGCGTGGCAGCGTGGAATACCTGATCTACTCGCTCGCGATCATGCGTGCCGGCGCGATCACCGTGCCGATCAACGGCAACATGCGTACAGAAGACCTCGCCCACTACCTCGACTACACGGGCTCGCGCTTCGCCTTCGTCGACCGCGAGCGCCTGGTCCGGCTCGATGCGGGCGCGCTGGCCGAAGGTCGTCGGCTGGCGATCGTCACCGATGGCGAAGGCCCGGCCGGCATGGGCACGGTGTGGCTGCAGGATGTGCTGCCCGCGCGTGCGGACCGCTTCTCGCCAGTCGACATCCACCTGCACGACGATGTGATGATCGTGCACACCTCGGGCACCACCGGTTTCCCGAAGGGCGTGCTGCATGGGTCGTACAGCATCGCCCGCGCGACCAAGGGCCAGCTGGTGATCCAGCCGCTGACGCGCGCCAACCGCATCCTGCTGGCTTCGCCGGCCAACCACCACATCACCCAGGCGAGCATCATCAGCTGCTTCGCCGCGGGCATTCCCTGCTACGTGCCGTCCGGCGAATCGCCTGAAGAACTGCTGCGACTGATCGAGCGCGAACGCTGCACACTGGTGCTGTCCTTCCCGGACATCTACCAGGGCATGTGCGAGGTCGGGCTGGAGCGCTTCGACCTGTCGCGGGTCAAGGCCTGGATGGCCGGTGGCGATTCCAGCCATGAAGTGCACATCCGCCAGTTCACCGCGCAGGGCGCGATGCTCCGGCTGTTCGGCAAACCGCTGATCAAGTCGATGTATCTCGAATTCTTCGGCACGTCCGAAGTCGGCTTCGCTGCGCTGCTGAAGGTCAACTTCTCGTTCACGCGCAAGTTCGACCGCTACGTCGGCAAGCCTACCCTGGTCAGCCCGAAGGTCAAGGTCGCGGACGAACAGGGACGCCCCCTGCCCGTCGGGGTGCCGGGCCGACTGATGGTCAAGGGACCGACCCTCTTCAAGGGCTACTGGAACGGCCACGATCGCCTGCATGGCGTCTACATCGACGGCTGGTGGTGGACGGGCGACGTCGCGATGAAGACGCGTGGCGGCGGCTACTACCACCTCGACCGAGAAGTCGATTCGATCCGCGCGGGCGAGAAGCGCGTCTACTCGCTGCAGCTGGAAGAACGCATCCTCAAGCATCCGGCCGTCGCCGATGTCGCCGTGGTCGAGCTGCCGCACGGACGCGATGCGACCGGTGCCGGCGCGGTCGTCGAATTCCGCCCCGGCGCGCAGGTCGAGACCGATGCCTTCCGCCACTGGCTGAAGCAGCAGGTGCCCGACCAGGCCAGCCTGCGCATCGAGATCCTGCCGCCCGGCGAACAGCTGCCCCGCGGCCTGACCGGCAAGGTGCTCAAGCGCCGCGTCCGCGAACGCTACGCCGAAGCCTGAGTCCTTTCCCGGCGCCCGCGCAGCCTCGCCGCCCGGCAGCGCCCTTCATCGAACGCATCCACCCAACACCGCATCACGCCACCGCAAGGACACGCCATGAGCCATACCGCTACCGCCGAAGTCGTCCACGACTACTCGCCCAGTGCCGTCGACTTCGCCGACCTCCCGAACATGCCCGAGGAATACCGCACCGAGCTGGTCCGCCTGATGGCGATCCAGGCCTATTCGGAAGAGAAGGCATCAACCGAAGGCATCGAATGGATCGCCAAGTCGCCCGACTACAAGCGTCGCCGCGTCTTCGCCAAGATCATCGCCGAGGAAGCCCAGCACTCCTACCTGATCTACAACCTGCTCGAGCGCATGGGCATCTCCGAAAAGGAAGCGATCGCCATCGCCGAAGGTCGCTCGCAGCGCCCGATGCACGATGCCTCCCTGGAAGGTCCGCTCAGCGTTGGCGACGACGAGAACGACTGGATCGACATCATGCTGAACCACATGTTCCTGGATCGCGCCGGCAAGTTCATGGTCGGCAACTTCTGCGAAGCCAGCTTCAAGCCCTGGGCCGAGGCCAACAAGATCATCCTGCGCGAAGAGCGCGGCCACATCGGCTTCGGCTTCGCCGAGCTGCGCACCTACCTGGCCGAGAAGGGCAATACCGACGAAGCGCGCATCAAGATCTCCAACTGGTACGCCAAGGGCCTGAACTTCTTCGGCCCGCCGTCGACCTCGCGCGGTGCGCGACTGAGCGCCTACGGTCTCAAGCGCAAGGACAACGAGACGCTGCGCAACGAGTTCCGCCAGGAAGTCGAGGAAATCTTCGCCGAGATCGGTCGTCCCGACCTGATCAAGCTGGAACGCAACGAGTTCCCCTATCGTTCGGGCAACGAGGGCTGAGTCATGGCGCCGACCGTCGACCGCGAGTTCAGGCTGGGCAGGTTCAACCAGATCTATGCGCACCTGAACCTGATCTGCAACGCGAACTCCTGCGATCTGATCGATCTGGAGTCGGCGCCCGACCTCACCCTGCTCAAGCGTGCGATCGAGCATGTGATCGATCGCCACCCCATGGCGCGATCGGTCCAGTACCAGCGTGGCGTCATCCTCGGATGGCGCCACCTGGCCAGGCGCCTGCCGATCGAGATCGAACAGCGCACCAGCATCAATGTCGACCCGGCGCGCCTGCGTGCGGAGCTGCTCGACAATGCCTGGCGCGAACGCGTGCCCGTGCGCGCCGGCCATCCGTTCCGTTTCATCTACACGCGCACGCCGGATCGGCACATCCTGCAGATCCTGACCAGCCATACCTTCACCGACGGCAAGGCCGCCCAGCTGTTCTCCGGCGACATCGCGGAAGCCTACGGGCATCTCGCCGCCGGTCGTCCGCTGGACGCCGAAGTCGTCGACCTGCCGGAACGCAACCACGACAGGCTGTTCCTGTCCGGCCTCGGCTGGAAGGATGCGCTGCGCCTGGCTTGGAAAGGCGTGACCGGTTTCGTCCATGACCTCGTGATGCCGGCCGGCCGCCTGCTCGTCGGCGGCAAGCGCAGCGGTGAAACCGACGTCCTGATGGTCGAACTGCCGCGCGAGATGCTCGGTGCACTCAAGGACGCCGGCGCCCGCCAGGGCAGCACCATCCATCCGCTGCTGCTGCTCGCGCTGCTGCGCACCGCGCAGCAGGATGCCGCCGCACAGGGCAAGCGCCTGCGCCATGGCCTGCGCATCGTCGACAACTTCAGCCTGCGTCGCTTCGTCGACGACCCGCGGATGCAGAAGCTCTACGACTGCGTCGCCGTGCCCTACACCCTCGAACTCGATCCGGAACAGGACGATGCGACGGTGCTGGCCACGGCGCACCAGCGACTGGAAGCATTGAAGGACGGCGACATCCTCTCGGAAATCTACCGCTTCCGACTGCTTTTCCAGTCCTCGCTGCTCCTGCCCAAGGCGGCGACGATCCGCTTCGCGGCCAACGTGCTGACGCGCGCCAACCTGATCTGCACCAATGTCGGCCCGATCGATACGCGACTCGAACACTTCGGCCCGATCGCCGTGCGCAGCTACTTCTCCTTCCCGCAGTTGTTCCCGCCGGGCGAGGTGATGGTGCAGATCAGTGCTTTCCGCGGCCATCTCCGCCTGGTCTTCCTCTACGACAAGGGCCAGATGGACGAGGCACAGGCGCGCAGGCGCTACGTCGAGCCGTTCATCGCCGAACTGCGCCGGATCACCGCGATCGATGAGGCAGCCCCGGCCCTCGCGGCCAACGGCTGACCTGCGCGCCAGCCCAAGACACTCCGCCCTTTCCGCTCCCCACCCAGGCCATCATGCGTACGCTCATCCACCGCATCCTCGCGCACCCGAGACTCTGCATCGGTTTGCTCGCCGCCCTGCTGGCGCTGTCCGCGCTGGCATTGACCCAGCTGAAATTCGACAACACGCCGGACTCCTTCTTCATGAAGGACGATCCGACCCTGATCCGGTACACCGAGTACAAGCGCGACTTCGGCAGCGACGAATACACGTTCCTGGTGATCGAATCGCCTGAGAAGTGGAGCCCGGACTTCATCGCCAAGGTGCGCGACCTCAGCGATCGCATCGCGGCGATGCCCGACGTGACCAAGGTCACCTCGATCGCGAACGTGCGACACATCGACGGCAGCGAAGGCGCGCTGGATGTCGGGCCCTTCCTCGCCGACGACCTGGATGCCGCGGCTCTCGCCGACAAGCGTGCACAGGCGCTGAAGCATCCGTACTACCGTGATTTCCTGGTCAGCGCGAACGGCCGGCACATGGGCATCCTCGCCGAGACCACGCTCAAGCCGGGCGAGGTGATGTACAAGATCGACCTGGCCAGGAACATCCGCGCACTCGCCGAAGCGCCGGAATTCGCGGGCCTGAAGATGCGGATCGTCGGCGCCCCGATCATCGACGCCGATGTCTTCACCATCATCAATCGCGAAAGCGCGATCTTCGGCACGATCTCTTTCGTGCTGGTGGCGACCGGTTTCTGGCTGATCTTCCGCTCCTGGCTGGTCGCCCTGCTGCCGCTGACCGTCGCCTCGCTGTCGATCGTCGTCGCCATGGCCGTGAGCGCCCTGATCGGCGCGCCGGTCGGCATGCTGACGGCGATCATCCCCTCCTTCCTGATCTCGGTCGGCGTCGGTTCGAGCATCTTCCTGCTCGCCGAGATCTACCGACGCTATGCCACCGGCGGCGATGTCCGCAATGCGATCATCGAAGGCTTCAGCCATTCCGCCGGCGCCAGCGCGCTGTCGGTCGTCACCACGGCCGGCGCGCTGCTGTCCTTCTCCTGGTCGGAGATCCGGCCCGTGCAGGGCGTCGGCATCGCGATGGCGTCGGGTCTGATCGCCTCGCTGTTGATCAGCTGGCTGGTGATCCCGGCCGCGCTCAGCCGCTTCCGCATGCTGCCCGATGCACAGCGCACCGCGCAGCTGCTGGATGGGCGCGTCCGCGCGATGCACGCGCTGTCGCACTTCGTCACGCAGCGCTGGCGCAGCCTGCTGCTGGTCCTGGTCGCGCTGCTCGTCGTGGCGGCATTCGGCGTGGCCAAGGTCACCACCGACTACTACTACGTCGGTCTGTTCAAGGAACGCACCGACATCCACCAGTCCTACATACATGTCGACAACACCCTGCGCGGTGCGGCTTCGATGGAGCTGGTGTTCGACAGCGGAGATGCCGGCGGGGAATCCATCAAGGATCCGGCGGTGCTCAAGCGCATGCGTGCGATGCAGGACGCGCTGGAGGCGAAGTTCGCGCACCTCGGCCTGAAGACCTACAGCGTCGCGGACGTGGTGATGGAGATCAACCAGGCGCTCGCCGATGGCAATCCGGAGATGTACCGCATCCCCGACGATCGCGCCGCCGTGGCCGAGTCGCTGATCCTGTTCGAATCGTCCGGCTCCGACGAATTGACCCGCCTGGTCACCGGCGACTACGGCAAGGCGCGCATCAACCTGCGCCTGAAGTATCGGCCCGACTCGCAATACCAGCCGCTGTTCGAGGCGATCCGCGCCGAATCGGCCGCGATCCTCGCCGCCACGCCGCAGGTCAAGTCGATCGAGACCACCGGCGTGATCCCGATGTGGTCGCGACTGACCCAGTACCTGGCCGCCAACGAGATCCGCAGCATCACCCTGTCCTTCTTCGTCGTGCTCGCGGTCATGGTCCTCGTGTTCCGCTCGGCCACGCTGGGCCTGACCATGGCGCTGTGCAACCTGGTCCCGGTCGGCATCGCCCTCGCCATCATGGGCTACAGCGGCGTCTTCCTCGATCCGTTCACGCTTCTGGTCGCCGCGATCGCGATCGGCGTGCTCGACGACGACACCCTGCACTTCGTCAAGACCGTGCTCGACCATTACCGCCGCAGCCGCGACATGGCCACCGCCCTGCGCGAGACCTTCGCCAGCACCGGCTTGGCCGTGCTGCTGATGTCGACCGTGCTGGTGCTCGGCTTCCTCGTCTACATGCTGTCGGAGGTGCAGAGCCTCGCCAAGTTCGGCGGCATGACCGCGCTCGCCATCGGCATGGGCGCGCTGTGCGAATTCCTGTTCACCCCTGCCGTACTGATGGGACTGGAGCGCCTGGGCTGGCTGCAGAAACTGCTGCCGCTGGGCGACGACCGGACCATCGCCGCACAACCGATCGGAGACAACGCATGATCCGCATTCCATCCGTCGCCGGCGCCCATCGCCCCCTGGTCGCCTGCCTCGCCGCCTCGCTCGTCTTCGTCGCCGCGGGTCTCGTGCAGGATGGCCACGCGCAGAGCGGCAAGCCGACCGCGCAGCAGATCTTCGAGCGCAGCGCGACCGCCGAGAAGGTCGCCGACTGGCGCGCCGCGAGCACGCTCGAAATCCGCACCGGCGATCGCGCTCGCGTCCGCAGCGGCATCGTCTACAACAAGCTGCAGGGCAACGGCATCGACAGCCATCGCCTGTTCCGCTTCCAGACCCCGGCCGATGTCGCCGGAACCGCCGTGCTCGTCCACGAAAACGCGGCCAGCCAGGACGACCTCTGGATCTACTTCCCGAGCATGGCCAAGACCCGGCGCATCCTGGCGTCGAACAAGAAGGACAGCTTCATGGGGTCCGACTTCGCCTACGCCGATCTGATGGCGCAGGACAGCCAGGATTTCACGCACACCCTGCTGCCTGAAGAGGCCTGCGGCGAAGCGCGCTGCCATGTCGTGCAATCCGTGCCGCGCGATGCGAAGACGGCGGCCTCGCTCGGCTACAGCAAGGTCGTCGCGTCGATCCGTACGCGCGATTTCGCGACCGTGCTGGTGCGCTACTTCGACAAGAGCGGCGTCGAGTTCAAGCGCCAGACCATCTCCGGCCACGTGCCGGCCGCCGGGCAGCCGGGCAAGTTCGTCGCCACCCGTCGCGAAATGGTCAGCAGCAAGGGCGGCAAGCGCTCGGTGCTGACCCTGCGCGATGTGGACAGCGCACGACCGCTTCAGTCGGATCTCTTCATCGAATCGCGCCTGGGCCAGTAATGCATCGCATCCGTACCACCTCGCTGCTGCCCGTCGCCATCGCGCTGGCCTGTGCCGGTGCGGCGGCATGGGCGCAGGATCCACCACCGCAGTCTCCCCCGTCTGAGGATCCGGCATCGCAGGCGACAGACGTCGATGACACGCTCTCGTCGGAAACGCCCGCACCCGAAGCGGACGCGACCGACGATACCGCGTTGCCGACCGCGCCGCGCTGGACCGGTACGGCGTCCGTGGCCGCCGTCGCCGCGAGCGGCACGCGCGATCTCGACGATGCCGGCAGCCGTTTCGGCCTGGCTTTGCGCGGACGCGGCGAGTGGCGGCAGTCTGGATGGCGCGCACTCGGCGAAATCGCGTTCGGCAGCGAGCGGCTCGCCTACGATGCCGCACCGTGGCTGCGGCAAGCCTGGCTGTCGCACGCAAGCGGTCCGGTGGAATGGCGGGTGGGCCGGCAGATCCTCTCCTGGGGCCGCGCCGACCGGCTCAATCCGACCGACAACCTCGCGCCGCGCAATCTGCGAGGGCTTGTCGCCGACATCGACGAGGATCGCATGGGCCTGGACTCGGCCTCCGTGCGCCTGCAACTGGGCGACCGCGTCAACGCGACAGTCCTGCATGCGCCGCGCATGCGCGCGACGGTGCTGCCGGACGGCATCGCGTCGATCCCGGCCACCTTCGGCGCTCGTCGCGTCGCGGACCAGGTCTCGGACCAGAACACGCAGGCCCTGCGCGTCGATTACGCCGGCAATGCGCTGGATGCCTCGATCAGCATCGTCGATGGCCCGTCGGTGAACCCGGCCTTCGTCGACGCCCTGCCGCCCGGTATCGCACCGCATGCGATCCAGCCCGGCGTTCGCATCATCGGCGCCGATTTCAGCGCAGCGCTCGGCGACCGCTGGGGCCTGCGCGGCGAGTTCGCGTCCACCACCTTCGACGGCCGGGCGCCCGCAGGCCTGGGCGACTTCCGCTATGCCGTGTTCGGCGTGGAGCGGCATATCGACGGCGGCTGGCTCGCACTGGCGCAATGGGTCCACCGCCGTGCCGAGCGCGACTCCGCCGCCCTGCCCTCGCTCGCGAGCGCATTGAACCGGGCCGTCTGGTTCCAGACGGAAGCGCGCAGCGATGCCGTGTACCTCGGTCTCAACCGGGCGCAGTTCGAAGGCGCGCTGAGCGGCAACGTCGGCGTGCTGCAGACGCTCGACGATCGCGGCCGGGCCTGGTTCGCCAACGTCGCCTGGCGCATCGACGACCACTGGAACCTGCTCGCACGCTGGCAGCATTTCAGCGGCCCCATGGAGAGCAACCTCGGCGCGCTGCGCCGCGATTCGCTGCTCCTGCTCGAGCTGCGCGGCACCTGGGGAGCGTCGCGATGATCTGGATCAATGGCCAGCTGCGCGGCTGCGACGCCACAGTGTCGGTGTTCGACCGCGGCCTGCTCTACGGCGACGGCCTGTTCGAGACGATGCCGATCTACGCCGGCCGCCCGTTTCTGCTCGACGACCACCTGGCGCGCCTCATGCGCGGCACGCAGGCGTTGCGCATCGCCAATGCACCAAGCTTCGAGGACTGGCGCGCCGCCGTCTCGGCGCTGCTCGATGCGGAACATCCCGACAACGCCACGCTGCGCCTGTGGATCACGCGCGGCGTGAACACCGGCAGCGGACTCGCCTGCGGTGCCGCGACGAAGCCCACGTGGATCGCCGCCTGCCTGCCTGCACGTCGTTATGACGCACGCGTCTATGACGAAGGGATGGTGCTCGCACTGGCTGCACGCGAACACGCCATGCCCAGCCAGTTGCCGACCGCGAGCAAGCACGCCAACTATCTCGCCTCGATCCTCGCCTTCGACGATGCACACGCCATCGGCGCTGACGAAGCCCTGCTCTGCAACCCGCGCGGGCACCTCTGTGAAGGGGCGTTCAGCAACGTCTTCGCCGTAATCGACGATGTGCTGGTCACGCCCCCGCTCGACGAAGGCCCGCTCGCCGGCACGGCGCGGGCGCGGCTGCTCGCGCTCGCCGCCGCTGCGGGTATCCCGCATGCGGAAGCTTCGATTCCGCTGTCGCGCCTGGCGGACGCCAGCGAACTGATGATCAGCAATGCCCTGATCGGCATCGCCCCAGTGCGACGTGTACTGCCGCGCAGCCCTGCCGATCCGGATCCCGCGCCGAATCTGCGCTCGCCCAGCCCCGTCGCGCGCCAGCTTGCGTCCGAGTATGCGGCGCTGGTCGCCAGCGAAACCGGCGCGATGTGGCCGCTTCTCGCCTGATCGTTTCTCCATCCATGCCATGCACCACCCCGTCCAACCACACATAGTCGAGCCCGTCATGCTCATCAGCGAACGCCAGACTCCGCACGCCGCGCCCACGCTCCTGCCCCCCTCGCTGTGGGACGACCTGTTCCCGCAGGGGCTGCTCGGCGAACTCGAAGACCACCCATTCCTGCGCCTGTGCCGCGAAGGCAAGGCGCCTTTGTCGCTGCTCCGGGGCTTCCTCGTGCAGCACAGCTACTACTCCGAGAAGTTCACGCGTTATCTGTGCGCCCTGATGTCGCACCTGCCCAACGGCGACGACGTGCGTGCGCTGGCGGTGAACCTCGTCGAGGAAACCGGACTGGATCGCCCCGATGCGGTGACCCATGCCGAACTGTACAGTCGCTGCCTGTCAGAGATCGGCGTCACGCCGCACAGCCAGCCGATGCTGCCCGAGACCGGCGCACTCATCGAAAACATGTTCCACTACTGCCGCGCGCACGATCCACTCGAAGGCCTCGCCGCGCTGTGCCTCGGCGCGGAAGCCATCGTGCCCACCCTCTATGGCGGTATCCTGGAAGGCCTGCGCAAGGCCGGATTCGACGATCGACAACTGCATTTCTTCGTGCTGCACGTCTCGGAGGACGAAGCGCATGCCCTGGTCATGCGCGACATCATCAATCGACTCCTGCGCGACCATCCGCATCGCCGCGCCAAGGTCCTGGCCATCGGCGAGGACATGGTGCGCATTCGCATGGCCATGCTCGATGCCGTCCTCGCCCAGCACCCGGAGGTGCAGGCATGAGCACGCAGCCCGGCAATTTCAGCTCGCGCGATTTCTGGCGCACACGCGCGTCGCTGGAGGCGGAAATCCCCGATCGCCTGATCCACAAGGGCGTGGCCCGCACCGACGTCGCAGGCGCGGACACCTTCTCGAAGGAACGCAAGCATCCGGTGTTCCTGGTCGACCTGCCGTCGAAGACGTTGAGCATGACCCTCGGCGGCCTGGAACCCGGGCAGACCACCAGCCGCCATCGTCACAACTACGAGACCGTGCTGTACGTGATCGAAGGCCGCGGGGTCACCACGATCGAGGATCGCGAGGTGGAGTGGGAAGCCGGCGACGCGGTCTACATCCCGGTCTGGGCCTGGCACCAGCATCGCAATCTCAGCGACGAGGCCACCTGCCTCTACATCGCCTGCGAGAACGCGCCGCTGCTGCAGAACCTCGGCGGCATCGCGCTGCGCGAGGAAGCCGGCTGAGGCCGCGTCGGCTGCCGTCGTGCAAGCCGCACGACGGCGTGCCGGATGCAAGGATCGTCTTTCCGATCCCGACGGACGATCAAAGGCTTGCGATTGGCATGGATCTTGATGACGGGACCAGCGAGCACTGTCGCTCCCGACACACATCAGGATCCCCCGCATGAATACCTTCACTCCCCGTCTGCTGTCCGCACTGCTGGTCGCCTCGAGTGCCTTTGCGCTGGGCGCCTGCAACACGCAGGAGTCCGCCGAGGAAACGCAGCAGGATGTCGCCGAGGCGCAGGCCGAAGGGCAACAGGAAGTCTCCGAGCAGGCTGCGGACGCAGCCGCGGTGGCCGCCGAAGGCCAGCAGGACATGGCGAACGCCGACGATGCCGCCGAAGCACGCGAAGCCCAGGCCGATGCCATCGAAGACAATGCCGACGCCGGGCAGGACGTGAGCGAAGCCAAAGCCAAGGCCGACTACGAGGTGTCCAAGCAGAAGTGCGATGCGCTGCCGTCCGCCGAACAATCCGCCTGCAAGGACCAGGCCGAAGCCGCCTATGACGCCGCCAAGGCGCAAGCCGAACGCAGCAAGGAACAGAAGGACGCCGTCGCCGAGCGCGTGCGTCAGTAAGTCATCCGTATCGGGCCGGATGATCGCCGACCCGCGATGACCGAAGCAGGGGCGTACCCTCAGGGCGCCCCTGCTTCATTTCTTGACCGGGATCCGGCGAACGAATCGACTTCATGGGCCAACCGGGTCCAACACGTGAATCCTGTCGCAGAAGATCTTCCTTATGAATTCAGAGTAGATCTTGCGGCCTGGAGCAGCATCGCTCATATGCACGTCCTCAGTCACCACACAGGCCGGTTCGAATTGCGAACCGCGGCGAATGAAGCGAGGCGCACGTCCGGAAAGACTTTCGGCATCAGATCGACTGACGAATCATCTGGTCGAAAAATCACCTTCAATGGAGATGAATTCCTGGCCTAAGTAGACAGGAACCTGCTGGGAGGGATTCCAGGCACGGATCCTGCGGAAGTCATGCCTACCGGTCGAAACAAGATCGTTGACCCTTGCAAGCAATGAAGCATAACTATCCGCGGAAGCAATCAGGCCAGCCAAGGCCGTCTCCACATCGAGATCGACAGCCACCTCTTCCTGCACGCACAGCAGTGATTCCCAGTACGAAAAAACCAGGTCGCTGCAATTTCTTTGCGATGGACTGATCGCACTGGACAGTGCTGCCTCGATGGCCGACATGGCGTGCACCGCCTGACGTCCGATCGAATAGCCCCATATCCAATGGTCAGTTTCGACCGCCTCAACGAAGGCAAGGTCATCCCGCCTTCCCTCGCCCGACAGATAGCCGTAAAGCTTCTCGAGCGCAATCACTTCTTTCGACAGATCGATCGACCCAATCATGCCCGCTGCATGCAGTGGAGGCATGCAGCGCTCCGCGATCAGCGCGTAGAAAAGGGTGCGCGCCCATGAACTGAATGATTTGATCACTGGAATCGAATCGTCGAGCGATGATCTCAGCGAATCGATTCGATCTTTATGACCCCACAGGCTAGCCATCGCACTCCCGGTTACTCAAGGCCTGAATTTGGATCATGCAATGAAGATTCAGCCAGCCAACCATCCAGCCGGTAGTCCAACTCTATGACCTCATCTTCACCCGCCTCCCACATCCATATGAAAGGGTCATCGTCTCCGTAAGGCATGCAAAAACATGCGGTGCCATCTGTAGCGAAAACGATGAAATTCGCAAACGTATCTTGATCTCTATCAAACCATGGAGCGGTTTTAGGCGAATTGTTTCGCTGCAACGAATTCCAAAGCCATTTTGCCTCTTTGCGTTCCGGAGCTGGAGTGGCGCAAGGAAACAGTACGAATTGATTCAACTCAGCGCCATTGGATATCGCCGAAAGGAAAAGCCTCAGGGATCCAGGCACCTTGTGCGGCAAGACCTTCTCCATACCTGCCAGGTCGTCTTCGGAAACCGGTGGATGCAACCTCTTCCTTTCGAAACGTTCCAAGGCGGACAGCAGCGACTCCAAGGTTGTCATGGCAGAGCCCCGCGAGGAGGCAAATCAAGCGCACGCTTTTTCTTGCAAGGCTTGGGTTTTTTCACCGTCCACTTGCCTCCCCGTTTACGGTAATAGCGATGCTCGATACCTTGATGATCGGCAGTCCACTTTGGATCGGCATACTCATAACCGAAGCCGCACTCGGAAGGGCAGCCGAACCGGTGCCTCAAATCGAGCCCCGGAGGCGCTTTGAAATCCTTCTTGGGGCGTTTGCATTGATTCTTGAGCCATCCCCTGACGCTTGAAGGGATGAGCGGATCATTCATGAGATCGCACCATCGATCCCTCATGCCCTGCATCAAGCCCGCACTATCAGAGAATGATAGCGGCTCGCTCCCTGCATAGTCGTAAGTCGATAGGGAGGCAATCAGCCCAATGGGATCGCTCTGGACATACCGTCCTGACGCTGCCTCGTAATCCCGGAAGTAGTTGTAATGCAGCCCGCTGGCTGCGTCGAACTGCTGGCCCGGGAAGCGCAGGCTGTAGGCGAAGACGCCCTGCCCGCTCGGGTTCTGGTTGGCGGCGGTGTCGCCGAAGGGCGCACTGTCCCAGATCCAGACTTCAGCGCCGGCGGCATTGACGATGGCGCGCGGCGTGTCAAGGTGGTCCGGGTGGACGAAGTACACCGCGACATCGCCGACGACCAGGCCGCCGTGCGTGGCGACGGTCGATGCAGGCGCGAGCACGGCGACCGGGGTGTCGTCGATCCACACATGCTCCGCGATCAGGCGTCCAGTGCTGTCGTACTCGCCGAGCAGATGGCCGGCGTCGTCGTAGACGTACTGGCGGTAGTTGCTGCCTGCACTGGACGAGGTCGGGCATGTGCCGCCCTGCAGGGCTACGCAGACGCGTTCTCCGATGGCGTTGTATGCGTAGCGGGCGAGCACGGTCGGCCCCTGCCGCACTTCGGCCATGCGGTTGCGGCCGTTGTAGACGAAGGTCTTGCCGTCTGCGCTGGTGGTGTTGCCGGCCGCGTCGTACTGGCGCGCGGCGCCGCTGACCGCCGACAGACGATTGCTTGTGGCCTCGATCGTGTAATCGCTGGTGCCTGCGCCGTCCGTCTGCTGCGTACGGTTGCCGGTGGCGTCGTAGGACCAGCGCAGTGCCTGAGGACCGTCGGCGGAGACGAGGCGATCCTGGTCGTCGTAGTCGTAGGTCCAGTCGCCTAGCGCCGTAATGCGTCCCGCAGCGTCGTACTGCAACGCGACTGATCGCGACCCGCGCGTATGGCCAGTGATGCGGCCATCGAGATCGAACGTGCGCTGGTAGCGTCCGGCCGGGGTGGTCCAGCCGCTCGGGCCATCGAACAGGAAGTGGTCGACCTCGCTGACGATGACCTGGCCGTTGACCAGCAGTTCGCGGATGCGCCCGTCGCTGGCGTAGCGGTAGGCCACGGTGGCACCGGAAGGCAGCTGCATCGCGCTGGGCAGACCGTTCGCATAGGCCATGCCCATGGTCTTCCGGGCAGCGGCATTGTCGTCCGCGCCGAGCTGCTGGACCTTCGCGGTCACGCGACCTTGCGCATCGTACACATAGCGCGTGCGGCCGCTGCCGTCGGACATCGTGGTCAACCGACCCTTCGCGCCTGCGCCTCCGGCGACTTCGTCGTAGGCATAATCCAGGGTTTCGTCTGGATAAACGATGCGCAGCAGGCGATTGGCCGCGTCGTAGCTGTAGTTCGCGACGACATTGCGCGAATCCGTGCGCTGAACCAGATTGCCCGCAGCATCGTAGCGATGCTGCGCGATGCCTGTATCCGGACTGGCCAGGCTCAGCAATTCGTTGAAGCCGTTGTAGGTGTAGCCGGTCTTCAGGCCGCGTGGGTCGGTCACTTCGCGCAGGTTGTCCTGCGCGTCGTAGCGATACCCGACGCGACCGTCGAGCGGATCGATGCTCGCCTTCAGGCGATGCAGCGGGTCGTACTCGCTTCGCGCGGCCTGCGCATGGACCGGCGACTGCACCGAGGTTTCATTGCCATGCGTGTCGTAGCCGAAACGGGTGACATCATCCGCATCCGCACCCTTCAGCTCGATCAGGCGTCCCAGGTGGTTGATCGTGCGGATCATCGTCTGTGCGAGGCGATCCTGCGGATCGAAGCTTTCCTCCTTGACCCGATCGCCCGCCGCATTGAGCGTGTAGACGATGCGGTTGCCCAGGGAGTCGCTGATGCGAGTCAGCCGGCCCGCATCATCGTAGTCATAGGTCATCGCGCTCCCATCCGGCAACTGCATGCGCGTGAGGTTGCCCGCTCCGTCGTACAGATAGACGGTGGTTTCGCCCGTGGACTGCCCGGCAGGCACGACCGTCACCGTCCGCAGCCGGTCGCGCTCGTCGTAGCCGTAAAGGGTGGTCGTGCCGTTCGGGTCGACGCGGGTCAGCAGCTTGCCGGCAGCGTCGTACTGGGTATAGCGCGTGACGAGGTTGTTCGGATCGGTGACGCTGGCGAGATTGCCTGCGTCGTCGTAGGCATAGCGGGTGACATCGACGACGTCCATGCGCGGACCATCCTCGGTCAGCACCTGGCCGCGCGCGTTGTAGGTGTAGCGCCACACGCGCGACTGCCCGTCGGCGGTGACCGTCTTCGTCTCGACCAGGCCCTGGGCGTTGTAGGCGTAGTCGGTGACCATCGAACCGCTGGACGCCGCGGGCTCGTTGATGCGGGTCGGCAGGCGCCAGGTCGGATGCCAGGTCGCGGAGCGCGTCTGCGCTTCCGGGGAACCGGAAGCCTGCGTCACCTGGGTCAGCAGGCGGCGCGCGTTGTAGCTGAACGTGGTCAGGTTGCCGTTGTGGTCGCGCTCCCAGGAGGGATCGCCGTTGCCGTTGAACTCCGAGGTGCTGACGCTGCCCGCGCCGCAGCCCGAGCAGGGCTGGCTGGTCGAGGTGGCGTAGTTCGTGTCCTGGATCTGGCGGAACAGGAAGGTGCTGCTCGCGCCGTAGGGATCGGTCACGACGGTCCGCTTGTCGCCGAAGCTGAAGGTGTAGCGGTTCGCGCCGCCGGCGTACGTCGATTCGATCGCGCGGTTCTGGTAGTCGTAGCGCCAGGTGACGTAGCGGACGCCGCGCTCGTCGGTGATGCCGGTGAGCAGCGAGCCGCGTCCCGGCATCTCGTAGTGATACTCCCGCGACAGGTTGCCCGGGTAATTCACCTTCACCAGACTGCCGTATTCGCTGTACTCGTAGGTGTACACGCGATCCAGCGGATCGATCATGCGCACCATCTGTGTGGTGACCGGATCGTATTCGAAGCGCAGCGAACGGCCGGCGTCGTCGGTGACGCGCACCAGCTGGTCCGCATCGTTGTACGCGAGCACCTGCTCGACGCCGGCGCGGTTGCGGATGCGCAGCAGCTTGCCTTCTTCGTCGTAGGTTTCGGTCTCGTCGTCGATGTTGACGTAGACCCAGCCGGACGTCCTGCCGAGCAGGTCGGTCTGCCGTTCGAGGCGTTCGGGGACGTCGACGGGCGCGACATAGGCGCCATTGCGATAGACGAACTGGAACAGCGCGCCATCGCCGCGCGCGACCAGCACCGCTTCGGGGCGCTTAGTCGGGTCGGCGTCCGGCGCCAGTTTCACCCGGGTGAGATAACGGTTGGTCCATTTGTGGCCGAGCACGCTGCCGTTGGGCAGGTAGCTGCGATAGTTGCGCTCGAAGACCAGCGGGAACACGCCCGCACCGACGTAATCGGTTTCAGTCTGGTACTTGACGCCGGCGTCGACGCTGACGGGATTGCCGCGACCGGGTCGGCCGCCGCCGAACCCGCCACCGAAGCCCCCGCCTCCACCACCGAATCCGCCACCACCGAAGCATGGCGGGTTGTAGTTGCAGATCGCGGCGTCGAGCGCGCTGATTCCCAGCTCCGCCAGTTCCTCCGGCGTCAGGTTCTCGATGCCGTTCATGACCATGCGGACCCAGTTCATGACCTCCATCGCGGTCATGATGATCTCGATGGTCCACAGCACCGCGCTGACGACGGCGATCGCCGGCAGCGCGACCGGGCCGAGCACGGCCGCGACGGTGAGTCCCGCCAGCATGCGTGCGCCCCAGCGCGCGATGCGGCGGGTCAGGATCTTCACCATCTTCGAACGGCAGAGCAGTTCGAGCGAGACGGCCTTGGCGATGCAGCCGACGGTGATGGCGCCGTTCAGGCCGCCATCGATGCGGTACAGGCCGGCACCGGATTCGGGATCGAGGATCACGTAACCCGCGCCCGCCTGCCGGTTGTCCTTGTATTCGCGCTCGGGGACGATCGCGACCAGTCCGGCCGACACGCTCTGCGCGATCTCGGATTCGGCATCAGCACTGAGCTGGAGCTTCGGCATGATCGCCGACAGGTTGTCGCGGGTGATGATGTGGATCGGCACGCGCAGTTCGTTGGCGCGCAGCAGCATGCTGGTCGCGGACATGCCGTAGCCCGGCTGGCCGCTGAGCAGCAGGTCCCAGGTCAGGCTTTCGTTGAACGAGGCCTGCGCGCCGTACTGCACGATCATCAGCCGGCGCTTCTCGGGGTCGCTGTTCGCGACGGCGATGTTGTCGGACTTGATATCGGTCGACTGGCCGGTGAATAACCCGGTGCGCGGGATGCCGAAGAAGTACGTCACCTGCAGCGGGATCGCGAAGGCGCCGACCGACGGACGACGCAGGAAGCTGCCACCCCAGCCCTTGGCGCTGAGGTCGCCCTGCATGTCGCTCATGAACCAGTACTGCATGCCCGCGAGATGCAGGCCCTGCGCGACCGGCAGGGTCACCGTGTCCGGCAGCGGCTCGACGAGTTCGCTCAGCTGCTCCCGGGTCACCCCGCCGAGGTTCGGCGTGAAACTGATGTGCGAGCCGGCGGCGTACTCGTGCGGCTCGGCGCCGAAGCTGCCGCGACCGTGAGGATCGACGATTCCGGCGGTCCACATCTGCATCGTGCCCATGGCGGCATAGCCACCGGTGCCGACGATCTCGTCGCCGACGCGGAGCACCGGCCGCACGCTGAACGCCGACAGCGACAGGCTGGCGAGATTGCGCGCGGCATAGTCGAGCAGCGTGTCGCGCTGCGCCTGGGTGGCGGCTTCGTAGCCGACAACGATCGAATGCCCGCCCAGGCTGTGGGTCGGCAGGCGCACGGTCATCGAAGGCGACTCGAGCGCGTAGTCCGTGCGGGTGTCGAAGCGGTTGACGACGATGTGGTTCTTCAGCCGGTCGGGCACGACGTCCTGCGGCGTGCCGCGCGCGATGACCCGGTACGGAAGCGTGCCGGCGAGCACTTCGTCGTTGAGTGGAATGATCGTCTGCGCGCCGAAGACATCATCGGGCTTCGCATCGGGCGCATTCGCATCGATGTGCGCTGCGGCACGATCGAGGTAGGCATCCAGCGACGTCGAGTAGTCGTTGAGATCCATGCCCGTGATCGAACCGTCGTCGCCACGCACGGCGCCGTCGACCACACGCTGCAGCGCGGTCGCCGGATTCCATCCGGTCGCCTGCAGCAGGGACATCGGCGTCCCGTAGGCATGCTGCTTGAAGCTGCCGTCGAGCGGCACCCAGGTGTCGGGCGTGCGCTCGATCGCACCGCGCGACGGGATGAAGTCGACATGCACCTCCAGCCAGAGGTGCTCGAAGCGGATCGCCGAAATGCGACCACCCGAGGTCAGGTACTGCGCCGGGATGCCACCCATCAGCATCAGGTCGAGCGCGTCGTCGCCGGTGCGTGCATTGCTCAGCCAGTTCTGCATCTGCGCGATCGGCACCTGCACCGTGCCGTACACGTAGCGCGTGCTGTAGCCGGAAGCCTTGAGCAGCGCGGCGAGCAGGACGTTGGTGTCGTAGGCGTTGCCCTGGCGGGCGATCAGGGTCTGCTCGGCGCCGCGCAGCACGCCGTAGGTCGGCGTGAAGCGGATGTTGTCGTGCACCCAGTTGTGGATGCGGATCGGACTGCGCCCGAGCTGCTCGGCCAGCGCCTGGATGCGCGGCGTCACTTCGGCGGGATCGCTGCTCAGCGCGCGCGCGGCGAAATCGCCCTCGTCCTCGCCCGCTGCCGCAGCCGCCGTTTCGGTCGCGGCTGCCTGCTTCGCCGATGCCTCCGGCTGGACGGCGGCGACGCGATCGAGCGCATTGCGCGTCATGACCGGCGCGCGATCGATCTTGCCGGTCACGACGCGACGCACGCTGTCGGGATCCAGCGGTTTGAAGCGGCCGTTGAATTCCTGGTCCTTGATCGATTCGGCGAGCGAACGCGCGGCCGCCAGCATCGCCTCGGGCTGGTTGCCGATGCGCGCGCCGTGGAGGACATTGGCACGCTCGCGGAAGGCGACCATGCGCGCGACGATCTCGCGCTCGCCGTCACCGTGCAGGCTGCGCATCTCGTAGGGCATGTCCTCGAGCGCTTCGCGCTTTTCGGGCGTCGGGGCACCGAAGAGGTATTCGATCGGCCCCAGCGCGACCACTGCCTGTCCCAGCGCGTCGGCCAGCGCCAGCAGTTCCTCGCGTGGCGCGTTCGCGGCATCGGCCGTGCGCAGCGCGTGCGCGGCGCGCGCGACTTGCCCGAAGCGACGGGCCGCATCGGCCTCGCTGACGGTGGCGTTGTCGAGCGTTGCCGGCGGCACCTCGACGGCGTCGGCCGGACGTGCGGCCACCTGCCCGAACACGGGTTCGGGATGGGTGATGCCGACGACCGAGACCAGGGCGGCCAGTGCGAGCGACAGTCCGAGATTGAATTGCTGCTTCATGCATTTCCCCATCGCAACCGTCCCCGGGGCACCTGCCCGCGGGGACGAACCAGCGTCATTGTTGCGTCGACCTGCGCTCGACGAAGGCGAGATAGTTCGACAGTGCGAGGCGCGTGGAGGCCACGTCCACGGTGGTGACCTTCAACAGCGAGTCGCGCGCGCGCAGGAGGACCCGGATCGCGAGGTCGTACTCGCGGGCCGCGACCTTGCCGCGCGCCATCTCGATGTCTTCGAGCACCCGCCGCAGCGCCTGCACCTCGTGGGCACGCGTCGGACGCAGTGCCTCGACTTCCGCGATCAGGTCGATCACCAGCCGCTCGCTGGAGACCACCGTGACCGGCGTGCTCGCCTGCGCCTGCGGGTTGTCGCCGACCACGGTCCCCACGCCTGCGGTGGCGTCGACCGCGAAGTCACCGTCCTGGTCCGGGGCACGCAGCCAGGTGGTGAACGCGCGTTCCTGGGCAATGTCGAGGTCGAAGCGCCAGGCCGCGCTGTTCGCATCGCGCACGAGGGCTACGGGATAGGTGCCGAGGATCGAGAGCGGCTGCGCTGCGACCACGCGCAACCAGGCCGGAGTCGCGCCCGCCTGGTTGAAGACCGTGGTCAGCACGCCGAAGGTCTGGCCGGCCGACAACCGCCCCTGCTCGCCCGACAGCACGTAGGCCACCGCATCACGCAGGGTCTCGCGCATGGCCTCCGGCGAGGTGGTGGTCTTCAGGGTCTCGACGAAATCGAAGCTCATCGTCGCCGTGCGGCCCCAGCCGAAATCACGGGTGAGCACGGCCGGATCGCCGTTGTTGAAGCGCGCATGGATGCTCGCGCCGACCAGGTCGAAACGCACGGTCTTGTCGCGGATATCGAACTGCGCCGGATCGAAGATCGCGGTGTCCTCGACATCGACCACGACCTGGCGCAGCGGCAGCTTGCCCTGGAACTTGACGCCCATCGGCGTGTGCAGGAGCTGGTTGCGCGAGTCGTGGACGCCGTCGACGATGAGGCCGTCGCCACGGAACGCCGCCTCGATCACCTCGTCCGCGAGCACCTGGTCGAGCTTGAGCGAGCCGCCCGATACCCAGTAGGCGTCGAATTCGTCGCTGCGCATCAGGCGCATGAAGGTGTCGTAGTGCGTGGTGACCGTGTGCGGGACATCGATCGCGCCGAGCAGTTGTTCGATCTCGCCCTTCCTGCGGGTGGCGCACTCCGGCGCCTCGCCGGGGATGCACGACGCGAGGACCAGCAGGCGTCCTTCGCGATGCAGGTTCTGGCGCAGGCCGATCCGGACGCTGCGCTGCTTCAGGCGGAAGGTGGTGCTGGCGAGCAGGCGTTCCTGGTCGCCGATGCGCAGCGACAGGGTCGCGACGTAGTCGCCGGCCGGGGCCTGGCCGCTGAGCCATTCGCGATCCATGTCCTGTTCGCCGCCGATGGCGATGGCCGCCGGCGCTTCCCAGCCCTGCAGCAGCAGGCCGTTCTCCGGATCGAGCACGCGGACGACGAGCGTGCCGTTCGCCAGATCCGCGTTGCCGGTATTGCTGGCTGCGGCATCCAGCGCGATCGGGGTGCCGATGTCCGCTTCGGCCGGCGTCGCGGCGATGCGGCCTGCGACGCCCACGCCGGTCTCGGCCGTGGACGCGATCACATAGCTCGTCTCGTCGGTGTCGTAGACGCGACCGGAGGCATCCTGCAGCACCTGCACCACGCGATAGGCGCCGGGTGCGGCGTTCTGCAGCAGCTGGTCAGCCGTGAACGTGCGCGTGGCGCCGTGCAGCAGCATGCCGACGGTGTGGCCGCCGGTGTACCGCAGCGTGTCGGCGGCGTCGTAGACCCGCACCATCACCACCAGGTCGGACAGGTTGACGTTGGCCGAACGGTTGACGACGGTAGACGTGATGACGACGCGGTCGCTGGGGTTGTAGACCGCACGATCGACCATGAGCCGTGCATCGGCAGCGGCCTGCGCGTTGGACGGCAGCACCACGAAGCCGGTGCTGGCCTCGGCCGTGTTCAGCGTGCTGTTCAGCAGCCGCGCACGCACGCTGTATCCGGCGGGCAGGATGCTGCCGACGTTCCAGGTATCCGGCACGGTCAGCGTGTCGTTCGCCGCGATCGACACGTCGCCGCGGTGGATCTCCTCGACGAGGATGCCATTGGCGTCGAGGATCTCCAGCACCAGGCTGCCATCGACCAGGCGGTTGTGGGCGTTGCGCAGGGTCGTGGTGATGCGCACCGTTTCGCTGGCGGCGTACTCGGGCTTGTCGGTCGTGACCGACAGGTCCACGAGGTTGGCCACCGTGACCTTGGGCACCTGCAGCGGCACGCGGTACTCGCCCGAGGTGAACGAGTTCTGGAACGCGAGGTAGCCGGAATCGATCGTCTGGCGCGCCTCGCCCAGGACCAGGTCCTCCAGCGGCGCGCCGAAGTCGATCGACACGCCCTGCACCGTCACGTCGCGGAGGCTCCACACGTACTCGGTGCGGCCATCGGCATGCGGGATGGTCGCGCTCGGCGGCATCGTGAAGCCGGTGAGGCTCTGGCCGGGCTGGCTGAACAGGTGCGCGTCGACGCTGATCGCGCCGCAGGTCACCGGGATCGAATAGATCGCCGAGGACGAGTGGTCCCAGAGCATCAGGCGCTGGCCGAACTTGTCGAAGGCCAGGTAGTCGATGTCGGTCAGGCGCGGCACCGTGCGGCTGGTATCGACGAGCAGGCCGACATGACCGGTGCGCGAGACGATCTGCGCCAGCGTGTGCTCCTCGCCGTTCTGCCCGATCTTCGACCACTGCCAGGTCGCGATGTACAGGTTGTCGCTGCAGTCGGCGGTGATGTTCGGGTAGCCATCGCCCTCGAAGCTCGGGTTGTCCACGCCGTCGCCGCCGGCGTACAGCTGGTAGACCTTGCCGTCCGGCGTGACCTGCGCGACGAGGTTGTTGTCGTTCTGGACGTAGATGTTGTCCTTGCCGTCCACGGTGATGCCGCGCGGACTCGGGAATCCGCTGGTCGTCACGGTGGTGATCGCGCCCTGCGGCGTGATGCGGATGAGGCGGTTCGGCGCCGCCACGAACACGTTGTCGGCGCTGTCGATCGCCACGCCGGACGCCGAAGCCGTGTCGATGTTCGCGAAGATCGCGTACTGGCCCGAGGTGTCCGCGCGGGCCACGTCGTAGCGACCGGCGGCATTGCGCTGCAGGAAGTACAACCGCTCCTGGCTGTCGACCGCGAGGCCGAAGCGGACGTTGAGGCCGCTGGCGATGGTGGTGCGCACGCCGGCCGGCGAGACCTTGTGCAGTTCGGTCGCGGTGGTGAAGTAGATGTTGCCCGCGCGGTCGGCGGTGATGCCCGACGGGAAGGAAATGTCGACGACCTTGCGCAGCCGTGCGAGCTCGACGCGGGACAGCGTGGTGAAGTCGCCGCCGCTCAGGCTGAGTCGCATGCTCGCGGTCTGGTCGCCCGGCGGGAGTTCCTCCGGGTTCACCGTCAGCGCGCCCACGGCGGAGGCACCGACATGGATGAAGTTCGTCAGCTTGCCCTCGACGCCGACGATCGACACCTCGATCTTGAAGTCACCGGCGTACGGCGGGCGCCAAGTGCCGAAATCGATCGGCAGGATCTCGACGTCGGTCGACAGCCCGCTGAACGGCACCGAGCGCTCGAACACGACCTGGCCCACATCGACCGGCGCAGTGGGTCGGGTCGCGGTCACGCGGTAGATCGTGCTCTCGTTGCGCGCCGTCGCCGGGTTGTAACCATAGGCGCTGACATAGGCGACCGTGTCGGAGAAGGCATGCAGGCCGTTGAAGGCGATGCCGTTGACCAGCGCACCCACCTGGAGCGTCTGCAGGTCCGCGCCGAGCAGGCGCGTGAGCGAAGACGCGTTGCCGGCCGTGAACGGCGTGCCCTGCGGCTCGAACGACAGGTGGCGCGCATTCGGCACGCGATTGTGCAGCTGGCGGAGCGATCCGCCATCCAGCACGTGGACGGCATTGGCCGTGCCGTCGATGATCGCCGGCAGTCCGCCGGGCGTCCACGCGACGCCGGTCGCGCTGCGCACGCCGCCGGCGAGCAGCGTCGCCATGCCGCCGATGCGTCCCTTGACCAGCCCGGTGTTGTAGTCGGCCACGATGACGTCGGCGCCGGACAGCTCGAAATCGTTGGCGTTGACCGCCGAGCTGATCGTCATCGACGCCGTGGTCACGCTGCCGTCGGTGGCGACGCGACGCAGGCCGCCGCTGACCGAGATCCACAATGCGCCATCGGCCGCGTATTTGACGTAGCGCGGCGTGCTCACGCTGTGCACGACCTCGCCCACCCCGTCGCTGCCGCTCAGGCGCACCACCGTGTTGGAAACGTAGCTGGCGACGACGAGGTTGCCGGCGGGGTCGAAGGTGAGGCCGCGTGGCGACACGAAACCGCCGTACGTCGTTGAGATCGCACCCGACTGCAGGATGTAGACGGCGCTGTTGGCGCTGTCGGAGACCGCGAGCCGCCCGCCGCCGAGGGATACGATGGCGGTGAAGTTCGAGCCGCTGGGCAACAGCGAGGTGTTCGTCGCCACGGTGGCGTTGGCGCGGTACTCCATGAAATAGCGCGAGTAGCCGACGCCATGGGTGGAGCCGCTGCCGCCATCGTGCGCCAGCGCGGTCGAATAGAAGTTCTCGACCAGGCGCTGGGGCATGGCACCCGACGCGGGCAGTTGCAGCAGGCGGTAGGTACCGTCGACCATGCGCAGCGCGCTGCCGGTCCATGCGAGGCCGCGCGGATTCGCGAAACCGGCCTCGTAGCCGACGCTCGCGCCGCTGGCGGAGAGCAGCGCCAGGCCATTGCCGGAAACGACCTGGAAGCCGCCATCCGGGCCGCGCAGGAAGGACGAACCGGTGGTGAACTGCGTCAGGCGGCGGGTGGTGATGCCGGTGGCGGGAGCGTACTCGTAGAGGTTGTTCGCGGTCGTCTGCACGAGCAGCAGGTCGTCGCCGGTGACGCTGAACTGGCGGACGCTCTCGCCGTTCAGGGCGAGCGTGATGACGGTATCGACATCGTCCGGCGTGATGCGGTGCAACTCGCTGCTGATGCGGTAGTAGACGTTGCCGGCACCATCGGACGCCATGAAATTGGGATTGCCCGACAGCACGGCGACCAGCCGGCGCGCGCCGGTGGCCATGTCGAGCTCTTCCAGCTCGTAACGGCTGTTGTAGCGGACCACCAGTACCTTGTCGCCGCTTCGCGCGGCCATGTTGTAGACATGCGACGGCAGCGTGCGGCCTAGCGCCAGCGTGCCGCTCTCGTCGTAGCGCTGGATTTCGGTGCTGGAACGCAGCACGTAGAGGCCGCCCTCCGGCCGCACCGCCATGCTCGTCGCGGCGACGCTGGCGAAGCGCGACAGCGCGCCGTCCGCATTGCGCACGGTGATGAATCCGCTGTTGGCGATGTAGCTGCGCCCATTCGACGCGATCCGCATCAGGCTCGGGCTCACGAACATGCTGTTCGTGTAGGTGCGGCTGTTCGTGGCCAGGTCGATGTGGACGATGCGCTGTCCGTTCACGTCGCTGGCATGCAGCACGCGATCGTCCTCCACCGCCAGGCCGCCGATCGCGCCGAGCCCACTGGCCAGTTCGCTCAGTTCGCCCGTGGACGACAGCCGGTAGATGCGTCCCGTGCTGTTGGCGACGTACTGGTTGCCCTGGCTGTCGCTGGCCAAGGCGCTGGTGGTACCCAATCCCGTCGCCAGTGCGCTGACGCTGCCCGCGCGCAGCCGCTTGAGCGTGCCATCGCCGGCATTCGCGGCGATCAGGCTGCCGTCGCTGTCGCGCCCGAGCCCGCTGGGCGCATGCGCGAAGGCCTGCGCATAGGTCGTGACCTGGCCGTCGGTGCCGACCAGCGCGATGGTGTTGTTGCCCTGGTTGCTGACGAAGATCGCGCCATCGTCGCGACGCAGCAGGCCGACGGGCTGGTTGAGGCCGGTCGCGTAGACGCTGCGCTGGCCATCGCGATCGACGCGGATGAGGTTGTTGCCGCCGCTGTTGGCGACCAGCAGATCGCCGCCCGGCAGTTCGATCAGGTCGAACGGACGATCGAGACCGGTGGCGAACGGCGTGACCACGCCCTGCTCCGAAACGCGATTGATGGTGCCGTCGCCATAGTTGGCGACCGCATAGCCGCCGGTGGACAAGCGCGTGAGGCCGATCGGCTGGTAGAGGCCGTTGCGCCACAGCACCTGTTCGGCCTCGCCGACCACGTAGCGCACCAGCAGGTGATCGGTTCCCGCCAGCGACGTGCCGGCGATGAGCACCCGGCCGCTGTTGTCCACGTCGAGCGCCGAGCAGGTGCTCAGCGACGCGACCGTGTAGGTGGTCATCGCGCCCTGCGGCGTGACCCGCGACAGCGACCGCGCGCTGCAGGTCCAGACCGTGCCATCGTCCTGCACGGCCAGGTCTGCGATGCCCGACACCGTGGCCAGCACCGACGAGGAACCGTCGGGCGCGATCCGGTTGATCCGGTTCGACTCGGCCATGTAGAAGTTGCCCTGCGCATCGCGGTCGAGATGCGCCATGTTCCGGTTCGGGAACGTGGCGACAGGTTCGATGGTCGTGCGCACGACGCTGTTGCCGTTGGTGTCGGCTGCATCGAGGGTGATCTTCAGGTCGACCTGTCCCGCGACGATCGGCTGGTTGCCGAGGTTGGTCAGCTCCGCGCGCAGGCTGACCGGCGTCGCGCTGTCGACCTGTGCGAGCGGTGGATCGGCGATCACCGCACCGGCGAGCATCGGCATCGAATCGATGGTGAAGCGGGTGGTGCCTTCGGCGCGGACATTGCCCTGCACGTCGCGGCCACGCGCGATCACGGTGTACACGCCCGCCTGCTGGCGCGCGATCACCCAGTCCATCTCGACTTCGATCAACGTGCCCGGCTCGAAGCGCAGCGGCCGGTTGGGCGGATTCTGGCCCAGTCCCATGGCGTTGGCCTTGAACACGTGAACCACGTTGCCCTGGGGATCCTGCACTTCGGCATCGATCACCAGATCGGCGGCGACGGTGCCGCCGTTGCGGACTTCGATCTCCAGTTCGATCTCGCCGCTGGGACGATAGATCGGGCGATTCGTCGCGACCGACTCGAACACGATGTCGCTGTTGCCGATCGGCAGCAGCTGGATGTCGAGCGTGCTCTGGCCGATCGCCGGCAGCGACAGATTCAGCGTGCGGCTGTTGTAGCCCTGTCCGCTGGCGATCACGGTGAACGCGGTGCCCTGCACGCCCTGCAGCAGGTAGCGGCCATCCGGACCGGACACCGCGGTCGCGGTCTGTCCCTGGACGACCAGCACGGCGCCGGGCACCGGGGCATTGGTCTGGGCATCGGTGATCACGCCGACCAGGGTCGAGGTCTCGGGCGCCCGGGTGAGCGCGATGGCGCCGACATTGTTGATGCCGGCGACCAGCGTGACCGAGCCCTGCACCGACAGGTAATTCGTGGCCTGTACCGACAGCGCGTACGCGCCGGGTGCGAGGCCGGTGAGTTCGAACGCGCCGCTGGCGTTGGTGGTCGCATTGGCGGTGCCGACGCGCACGCTGGCGCCGGCGATGACCTGGCCATTGGCCTGGTTGGTCACCGTGCCGCGGATCGTCGCCGTCGTGGGCGGCGTCTGGCCGGTGCTGTAGAGCGTCGGCGAGAGCTGGTAGCGCTTGCCGGGCTCCAGCGTCACCGGCACGTCGAGCGTGCGATAGCCGCTGAGCGCGAAGGTCACCGTCGCGGCACCGGCATTGAGACCGGTGAGGCTGTAGCGACCGCCTGCATCGGTGAAGGTGGACACCGTACCGGAGGAGACGACCACGTTCGCCAGCACCGTGCCGCTGCTGTTGCGCACCACGCCGGACACCTCGGCGGTGAGCGTGGTCTTCTGCAGCGGAATCTCGCCGGTGCTGGTGGTGTTGCCGGCCGTCACCGTCGCGGTGAAGGAGGTCGACACGTAGCCGAGCGCCTGGATGTCGACGGCATGCGATCCCGGCGGCAGGCCGAGCAGCATGAATGTGCCATCGGCGGCGCTGGACACGCGGATCTCCGGCATCGCGCGCACGGTCAGGGTGACGCCGGCGACCGGTTCGCGGCTGTCGCGGTCGACGAGCGTGCCGGCGATCACGCCGGTGGTGCTCGGCGGCAGGCCGACGGTGGAGCGATACAGTGCGCGCAGCGCGACCGCGGTGACATAGGGATCGTTCTCCCAGCTGCCGCTCTCCTGCTGCGCGGCCTTCACCGCATCGGCCAGCGGACCGAGCACGGCGTTGTCGGAGGTCTGGGTGGTGAGCGCCAGCAGCGCGTTGGCGTTGTCGATGACATTGCCGTAATCACCGTTGGCGTTGCGCTGGGACAGCAGCCAGTCGCGCGCGGCCGCGACGATGTCGCCGACCTGGTAGCGACTGGACCACGCCTGCCCGGCGAGCAGCACTGCGGACGTGACATGGACGCTGGGGTGATCGCCGACCGGCCAGCCCGAGGGCGAGAGGCGGCTGGTGCGCAGGTAGGTCAGCGCATTGGCGACGCGGGTGACGTCGGCATCCGGCGTGGCGGCCAGCGCGATCAGCGCATAGGACGTATCGAGCGCATTGCTGCCGTACTCGCGGCGCGAACCGAACCCGCCGTCGGCGTTCTGCTGCAGGCCGAGATCGGCGATGACCTGCTGCGCATCGCGATTGGCCAGGCGCAGGGCCAGCGCCTTTCGGGCCTGCAGTTCGGTGTGCTTCTGCGGCTGCGAGCCGATGAGGTTGGCGAGCTCGGCCGGACGCGAATCCAGCAGGGCCAAGGTGTGCATGGTTTCGGTGCGGACCTGGACCGGCAGCGCCTGCGATGCGGCTTCACCGGCGACGGTACCGTCGGCCTGGACCTGCGCCCGCAGCCAGGCGAAGCCCTTCTGCACTTCGGTCGTGTGCCCGGACTGTTGTGCAGCCACCACGAAAATGGCGCAGAGAAACGCCAACAGCCAGACCCATCGCCGCATATCCCTTCCCCTAGCAATGCTTGCAGACCTCGTCCACGACCGGCCCCTTGGCGTCCACATGGCGTGCATGACGCAGCGCGCCCCGGTCGAGCGCGGACCTTGCCAGCCGGTTGTGACGAGTGTCAAGGCAGAAAATATTTCTCCTTCAATAACAATGGCTTGAAACTCTCCCGCCCAATACGGCAAAGCACGGGAGCCCCTGCGGCGCGCAGTCAGCATGGGGATACGGGCGGCCGGATTGGACCGGCCTGCGCACAGTCCGGATCGCATGCCTGCAGGCCCCGCCCGATGCCGGGCGACGCACGGAAGGATGGGCCGGGGCCTGGCATCGCTGCTTGCCATCACCCGGGGGCACTGCCATGCTGGTCGAGTTTTTCCATCGTTTTCAGAGGCTTGGCATGACGCAGGCACCCCCCGTTCCCGGCAGGCGCAAACTCTTGGTGGGCGGCCTCGCGGCGGGCGTCGCCGCGGCGGCCGGCTACTTCGGGTTGCGCCACCGTCCGGGCCACGGGGACCTGGTCCCCCACGCGTCGCGCTTCGTCAACCCGCTGCGCATCCCCGGCAAGTCCACCCGACTGGGCGAGGCCTCGGATGCCGCCGACGCCGGCATCGTCCTGCAGACCGGCATCCATCCGCAGCCGCTGCGCGAAGGCGCGCTGTCCGATGTCTGGGCCTACGCGCAGCGCACCGCTTCCGGACAGGTGCAGCTCAATCCGACCCTGTTCGCGCGCAGCGGTGGCCGGATGAAGGTCACCCTGGAGAATCGCCTCGGCGACGACACCACCATCCACTGGCACGGCATGACCGTCGACGAAGCCAACGACGGCAGCGGCCTGCATCCGGTGCGCCACGGCGAGCGCCGCGTCTACGAGTTCGACGTGCGCAATCGCGCCGGCCTGTACTGGTACCACGCGCACCCGCACGGGCAGACCGGCATGCAGGTGCACAAGGGGCTGGCCGGGCTGGTGGTGGTCGAGGACGACGAGGAACTGGCGCTGCAGAAGGCGCTGGGCCTGACCTGGGGCGTCGACGACATCGCGCTGTCGATCGCCGACAAGCAGTTCGGCCTGCGCAACAAGATCGTGCATGAAGTCGGCGCGGACGACTGGGTCGGCGACAAGGTGCTGGTCAACTGGACGCCCGACCCGGTCTTCGAGGCGCGTCGTGGCTGGCTGCGCCTGCGCCTGGCCAACACCTCGAACGCACGCCTGTACTGCATCGGTTTCGACGACGAACACAGGCAGCGACTGCCCTTCCACCTGCTCGGCACCGACGGCGGCCTGCTCGATCGCGCGCACCGCATGGAAAGCGTGTTCCTCGGCCCGGGCCAGCGCGTCGACGTGCTGCTCGACCTCCGCGACCGCTCGCCCGGCGACCTGCTGATGATGCGCAGCGTGGTCTACGACCCGATGGAGAACGACGTCGGCATCGGACCGCCCGAAGACTTCGCGATGGAGCATCCGGGTGCGATGCCGATGGGCGAGGACATGGCGCTGATGCTGATCCGCGTGGGCGACAAGCCCGGCGGTGCCGGTGGCGCCCTGCCCGAGCGCCTGTCGACGCATGCCGTGGGCATCCGCGAGGATGCCGCGCGCCGCCCGTTCCGCCTCTGGATCCAGGATTCCGGGCGCTGGATGATCAACCACTGGAACCATCATCTCGCGCACGGACAGGACGTGTTCGAGATCCGGCGCGGCAGCGTCGAACGCTGGGACATCACCAACGACATGCGCAGCATGCCGCATCCGATGCACCTGCACGGTTTCCAGTTCGTCGTCACCGGCCGTGCCAACAGCCCCAGGCAGGTGTCCGAGCGCGCGATCGACCCGCGCGGGCGTACGCCGCACGACCTGGGCGTGCTCGACACCGTGCTGGTCTGGCCCGGCGAGACCGTGTCGATCCAGATCGACTTCTCGCAACCTTATGCCGGCCGGCAGCGGTACATGTTCCACTGCCACAACCTCGAACACGAGGACCAGGGCATGATGATCGGCTTCGCGGTGATCGATTGATCGCGGTCGATCGATCATGACGCGGGCCGTGTTTCAAAAGCCCTTGCACAGCGTCCACACCTCGCGGTCGATCTCTTCGAGCAGCGCGTAGCCACGCTTCACGCCTGCGCGCTCGATCATCGCCTTGCGTCTGGCCTTGGCGGCCTTGCACGGATCCGGCGCGGACTTCGCGGGCCTGCCTGCATGCGACATCGTGCGGGCGGCGCCGCCGCGATTGCGCCGGTCCATCTCCTGCCCGATCGCCCGTGTGCGCGCGGCCGTGGCGGGATCCACCGCCACTGCGGAATAGCTGCGTACGTCACGCGTGCGCTGGCCATCTGCACAGGGCATGCCCTGGTAGGCGACATGGCCTTGCGCATCGATGCAGACATGGACAGCCGTCGTCGCGCTGGTTTTGGGTGCGGCGGACTCTTTCGCCGTGCATGCCACCGGCAGCATCGACAGCAGCAGGACGGCGACAAGGCAAGGGAAGACAAAGGCATTCTGCGAGGACATCGGACGCTCCGTGTGATGGACACGGACAGCATCGCGCTGCGCATGGACGCGGACGATCGGGAAACCTCGCGTCGCAGGGTCAGGATTTTCCGACAGCGCGGCTTCGCGCTCAGGGCATGCGCAGCATCGTCGCCGTGCGCGCGCCCAGCCAGACCAGCAGCAGGCCGCCCGCCAGCGTCAGCGCGAGATAACCGACCATCGCGCCGCTGCGCTGAGACTTCGCGTACAGCAGGCATTCGAGCATCAGCGCCGAATACGTGGTCAGCGCGCCGAGCACGCCGACGATCAGGAACGCGCGCCAGTAGAGCGCCGACGGCCCGCGCCCTTCCAGCCAGATCGCGATGAAGCCCGCAGCGAAGGATCCACCGAGATTCACCGCGAGCGTGCCCCAGGGCAGGCCGTCGCTGAACTGGCGCAGCAGCCAGCCTCCGACCCAGAAGCGCAGCATGGCGCCGAGCGCGCCGCCGCCCGCGACCAGCGCCAGTTGCTGCCACCACAGGCTCACGAACGTCCCGCCTTGCGCCGTGCATCCTCGCGCGCCGCGCGCAGGCGGTCGAGCTTGTCCTTGAGCTTGATCTCCATACCGCGCTCGACGGGCTGGTAGTACACGCGCTCGCCCATCGCATCGGGGAACCCGGTCTGTTCCAGCGCCACGCCGCCTTCGCTGTCGTGGTCGTAGCGGTAGTCCTTGCCGTAGCCGATCGATTTCATCAGCTTCGTCGGCGCGTTGCGCAGGTGCAGCGGCACCTCCTGCGTGCCGTATTCGTTCACGTCGCGCTTCGCTGCCTTGTAGGCCGTGTAGGCCGCATTCGATTTCGCAGTGCTGGCCAGGTAGATCGCGACCTGCGCCAGGGCCAGCTCGCCTTCCGGGCTGCCGAGCCTGTCGAAGGTGTCCCAGGCATCGATCGCCATCTGCAGCGCGCGCGGATCGGCGAGGCCGATGTCCTCCACCGCCATGCGCGTGAGCCGCCGCGCGAGATAGCTCGGGTCGCAGCCGCCGTCGAGCATGCGCGCCAGCCAATACACGGCGGCATCGGGATTGGAGCTGCGCACGGATTTGTGCAGCGCCGAGATCTGGTCGTAGAACTGCTCGCCGCCCTTGTCGAAACGACGCGTGCGGTCGGCGAGCACCTGTTCGAGGATGTCGTCGGTGATCGTGGCCTCGAAAGCCGTCGCCTCGTCGCCGCCCTCGCCTTCCGCCAGTTCCGCAGCGATCTCCAGCAGGGTCAGGCCGCGACGCACATCGCCGTCCGCAGCGGTGGCGATCAGGCGGAGCTGCTCTTCGCCGATGCGCAGGCCTCGCCCCCCGAGACCACGTTCGGCATCGTCCAGCGCGCGCTGCAGGGCGATGGCGATGTCCTCGACGGACACCGCTTCCATCACATGCACGCGGCAGCGCGACAGCAGTGCGGAGTTCAGCTCGAACGACGGGTTTTCGGTGGTCGCACCGACGAAAACGATCGTGCCGCGTTCGATGTGCGGCAGGAACGCGTCCTGCTGGGTCTTGTTGAACCGGTGCACCTCGTCGACGAACAGCACCGTGCGCCGACCTTCGGCGAAGCGCTGCGCGGCCTCGGCCAGCACCTGGCGCACTTCGGGCAATCCGCAGAGCACGGCGGAGATCGCGCGGAAGTCGGCATCGGCATACTGCGCGAGCAGCAGCGACAGCGTGGTCTTGCCGCAGCCCGGCGGGCCCCAGAGGATCATCGAATGCACGCGCCCGGATTCGATCGACTTGCGCAGCGCCGAGTTCGGCGCCAGCAGGCGACGCTGGCCGACCATGTCGTCGAGCGTGCGCGGACGCATGCGCTCGGCGAGCGGTCGAAGGGCGTCGGCCGGGGCGTCGAAGAGGCTCATTGCAGTGGCGGGCGCGAAGGCGCCATCGAAGCGCGGCGATCGGGAAACGGAAGACGACCTACGTTAACACCTGACGCGCCGGAGGGGCGCGCGCTCAGCCGGCCGGAGGCACCTGCGGCATCGTGCTTTCGAGGACGTAGGCCACGCGCAGCCAGACCTTCTGCTCGCGGTCGTAGAGGGCTTCGATGCGCGCCGGAGCGGCACCATCGCGACCGAAGTCCGCGGTACCCGACGCATCGATGCGCAGGTAGCGATGTCCCGATTCGACGGTGGCGATGCGGTCCAGCTGGAGCCAGACCTTCTGGTAGCCGAATTCCTTCGCCAATTGCGCGATCACGCGCTCCTCGGCTTCGCGGATCAGCCCGGAATCGTTCGGCACCTGACGTCCACCGGGACCGGCGACGCCGATGCTCAACTCGGGATAGCCAGCGCTCTCGTACAGGCTGTCGTACAGGGTACTGAAACGGAAGCCGAGCCATTCCCGGGCACCATCGATCTGCAATTCCCCCTGGCCGCTCACGACACGATCACGCAGGCTGCTGACCCGCACGTCGATCTGGCCGAGGCGGATCTTCACCGCGCGACCGCCCAGTTGTTCGGACAGGGCCCCGACGAGCGCGGCGGCGACCACGCCGTCGAGGGTCTCCCGCTCGCGCGCCTCCAGCGTGCGGACATCGACCGCAGGCTTCGCGGCGAAGGTCGACGGGGCCGTGCCGATGAGCAGGACGGCGAGAAATGGCGCGAGCAGGCGATTCATGCGCAGCAGAACGACAAAAGGCGGAGCATCGGGCCGGTCACTGCGCCCCGACGACATCCACGCCCTTCGGGACCGTGAAGCGGAAGGTATCGGCGGCGAAGCTCGGGTTGCGCTTCCAGCCGCTGAAGCGGATGTCGGTGCGCTGCCCCAGGGCATCGACGATCTCCATCCGCACCAGCGCGTCGCCGGCATCGAAACCCAGCCGGGCATTGCGGAAGCCCGATTCCTCGCCGCGCTTGGGCAGGATCTCCAACCAGGTCAGGCCTTCGCGGCTGCCGGCATCCTTGAGCGTGAAATCGCGATCGAGTTTCTTCGGGTCGACCAGTGCGGCGAGCGGGCTGTTCTGCTCTTCCTCGCCCTGCGGACGGGTGCTCACCTGCGAAAGATCTGGGTCGTAGATCCACACCGCCTTGCCGTCGGCGACGATCAGCTGCGGCGCCGGCTTCACGTATTCCCAGCGGAACAGCCGCGGCGCGGACAGGGCGACACGACCGGACGAAGACTCCTTGCGCTGCCCCTTGCTGTCGAACACCTGCTGGCTGAACTGGCCGTCGAGACCCTTCAGGCTGCGGGTGAAGGCATCGAAGGATTCGCGTCCACCGGCCTGCGCCTGCGTGGCGGCGGCCAGACCAAGGATGAGCGCGAAGGCGGGCGACAGGAAGCGGGCGGCTTGGGTCACGGGGCGGTCTCTCGGAAGGCGTGGGACGAAGTCTGAACGGGCCAGGCTGAACACGAGTTTGCAGGCCCGCCCTGCCTGCGCGGCCCCGTTCATCCCATGATCTGGCCGGCCTCGGTCAGCGCGGCGGGGGCGGTGCGAGTACGGATCGGTCGCCGTTGTGCTCGGGCGGCGACACCACGCCGGCCGCTTCCATCGCCTCGATCAGGCGCGCGGCACGGTTGTAGCCGATCTTGAGCCGCCGCTGGACGCCGGAAATCGACGCGCGACGGCTCTCGGTGACGATCTTCACCGCTTCGTCGTACAGCGGGTCGCTTTCGTCCCCCGCCCCGCCGCCGCTCTCCGGCAGGCCGGTCGGACCGACGACGACGCCGTCGCCCATGGTCTGCACTTCTTCCAGCACGCCTTCGATGTAATCGGGGCCGCCGCCGATCTGCTTGAGGTGCTCGACCACGCGATGCACTTCCTCGTCGCTGACGAAGGCGCCATGGACGCGCTCGGGCATCGCCGTGCCGGGCGGCAGGTAGAGCATGTCGCCGTGGCCGAGCAGGGTCTCGGCACCGCTCTGGTCGAGGATGGTGCGCGAGTCGATCTTGCTCGACACCTGGAACGCGATGCGGGTCGGGATGTTGGCCTTGATCAGGCCGGTGATCACGTCCACCGACGGCCGCTGGGTGGCGAGGATCAGGTGGATGCCGGCGGCGCGGGCCTTCTGCGCCAGTCGGGCGATCAGCTCCTCCACCTTCTTGCCGACGATCATCATCATGTCGGCGAATTCGTCGATGAAGATGACGATGAACGGCAGCGGCTCCAGGGCCGGCGGCGCTTCCTGCAGGTCGGGATTCGCGCGGAACAGCGGATCCAGCATCGGCTGGCCGGCGTCCTGCGCGTCCTTGATCTTCTTGTTGAAGCCGGCGAGGTTGCGCACGCCGACGGCACTCATCAGCTTGTAGCGGCGCTCCATCTCGGCCACGCACCAGCGCAGGCCGTTCGCGGCCTCCTTCATGTCGGTGACCACCGGCGCCAGCAGGTGCGGGATGCCCTGGTAGACGCTCAGTTCGAGCATCTTCGGGTCGATCATCAGCATCCGCAGGTCCTTGGCGCTGGCCTTGTACAGCAGCGACAGCACCATCGCGTTCACCGCGACCGACTTGCCCGAGCCGGTTGTGCCGGCGACCAGCAGGTGCGGCATGCGCGCCAGGTCGGCCACCGTCGGCCGGCCGGCGATGTCCTTGCCCAACGCCAGGGTCAGCGGGCTGGTGGACTTGTCGTATTCCTTCGAACGCAGCAGTTCGCTGAGATAGATCATCTCGCGATGGGTGTTCGGGGTTTCCAGGCCGATCACCGACTTGCCCGGGATCACGTCGACCACGCGCACCGACTTCACGCTCAGGCCGCGCGCGATGTCCTTGTCCAGCGAGCTGATGGAGCTGACCTTGATGCCCGGGGCCGGCTCGATCTCGAAGCGGGTGATGACCGGACCGGGATACGCGCCGACCACCTGCGCGTCGATGCGGAAGTCCTTGAGCTTGAACTCGATCTGCCGCGACAGGGTTTCCAGCGTGGTCTCGTCGTAGCCCTTGGGCTGCGGCTTGGGGTCGTCGAGCAGGGACAGCGGCGGCACGCCGCTTGGGTCCGCGACGTGGAACAGCGGGATCTGCTGCTCGCGCTTGGCGCGGTCGCTCTTTTCCACGACCGGTGCCGGCGGCGGCTCGATCTTGACCGGTTCGCGCTTGGCGCGCTTCTCGGTCTCGACCTTGCGCACTTCCTCGCGTTCCTCGCGCATCGCCCGCGCAGCCTGCCATTCGCTGGCCTGCTGGGTGCCCTTGCGGAACATCGGCGGGATCTTCAGGACCCACTGGCCGATGCGGTCCATGACCGCCAGCCAGGACAGCCCGGTCGCCAGGGTCACCGAAATGAGAAACAGGGCGATCAGGAAGAGGTTCGCGCCCACCGGCCCGAAGCCCCGGAACAGCGAGCGGCCGGTGATCTGGCCGAGGATCCCGCCAGCACCCGCGGAAAAGTCCGGCGCGGCGCCGATCTTCATGTGCAGCAAGCCGGCGGCGGCGACCAGGAAGCCGACGATGCCCACCAGGCGCAGCGCCGGCCCGAGGTCGGCATCGCCGTCGCCATCGCTGTCCATGCCGAACAGCGCGATCCACGCCACCGCACCGAGGATCAGCGGCAGCAGGAAGGCGACGTAGCCGCAGAGGTAGAGCATGACGTCCGCCAACCAGGCGCCGACCCGGCCGCCGGCGTTCTGCAGCGGCGCGGTCACGCTGCCCGAATGGGACCAGCCGGGATCGGTGGGCGAGAAGGTGAACAGGCAGACCAGCAGGTACAGCAGGAAGGGCGCGATCATGATCAGCGCGATGTCGCGCACCAGCCGCTGCCGCCTCGGGTTGCGGGCGGTCGCCTCGGCCGCGACTGCGGCGGTGCGTCGGGCTGCCTTGCTGCTGCGTTCTGGAAGCTCGCGTGCCACCGTGTCGGGATGCCTGAAGAAGTTCGCCTAGGGGGCTGATGTTACAGGGAAAAAGCCTTGACGGCATGACAGGGAGCGCGGTCTGGACGACATCCTGCCACGACGCGATGCCGCGACGCCATCGATCCATTCCCGAACGACGAACGCGGGCGCGGACGGCACGCACTTGCCGCACCGCAGCATCCGCTTGCGACGCGGGCACCGTGCGCCGCTGGAAAAGTTATTTGTACAATCGTGACCCAGTTCGCGATCCGATTTCCCGGCGCGGGCCCGCGACACCGGATCCAGTGGCTATCATCGGCCAGTTGCATGGGGGACACGCCGTCCAGCGCGTACGCCCCGCCCTCGCACAACAACGGAGAGTCAGCGAAATGGCGTCAACCCGTTTTTCGAGCGGCCGTCTTGGCCGCGTCGCACTGGGCCTTGCCCCCCTCCTGCTTGCCCTGGTCGCAGCGCCTGCGTTCGCGGCACGCAAGCCACCGCCGCCGCAGGTGCCGGCGATCGACTGGGCGCCGTGCATCGAGGGCATCGAGAACCTCGACTGCGCGACCGTGAAGGTGCCGCTGGACTACCGCAATCCCTACGGCCACAAGACCACCCTGTCGCTGGCCCGCATCCCGGCAGCCGACCAGCGCAACAAGATCGGCACGCTGTTCCTGAACCCGGGCGGCCCGGGCGCCTCGGGCGTCGACCTGATCTACAACGGCTTCGGCGATGTCCTGAATGAAATCCTGCGCGGCCGCTTCGACATCGTCGGCTTCGACCCGCGCGGCATTGGCGAGTCCACGCCGATCCAGTGCTGGGACAGCGAAGACGACCGCAATGCCGACTTCCGCGGCCAGCCGATCTTCCCGTACCGCGCCGCGCAGGAGCGTCCGTTCTTCGACGTCTACCGCAACGTCGCCTACAAGTGCTTCGCCAACGCCGGCAAGCAGCCGATCCTCAACTTCATGACCACCGGCGATGTCGCGCGCGACCTCGACCTGCTGCGTCGCGCGGTCGGCGACAGCCAGCTGAACTACCTCGGCTACTCGTACGGCTCGTTCATCGGCAGCACCTACGCAAACCTCTTCCCGCGCAACATCCGCGCGATGGTCATCGACGGCGTGCTGGATCCGCGCCAGTGGAGCAGCGGCTGGCAGATCAAGACCGACCGCGTCGGCGCCTACCACGTGCTGCTGGAGTTCTTCCGCCAGTGCGACCTGGCGGGCAAGGATTGCGTGCTCGGCGGCGAGCGCGGCTCGAAGGCCCGCTTCGATGTCATCCTCGCCGAGGCCCGCCGGCAGGGCACGATCGTCATCGGCGAAGGCAGCGACGTGTTCGAGTATGGCTACGACGAAGTGGCCGCGGATGCGTCCAGCCTGATGTATTCGCCGGAACAGTGGCCGGCCTATGCGAACTTCCTCGACCTCCTGAACCGGGCGCTCACCGGCGAGAAGGGCGCGAAGAAGGCCGCGCTGGCCAGCCGCCGCGCGATCGAAAAGGCCTTCGCCGATGCCGGCCCCGTGCAGCGTGCGTTCTACGACAACAGCTTCGAGGCCTACTTCGGCAACCACTGCTCGGACGCGTCCTATCCCTACGGCTTCGAGTGGTACTCGGCGATCGGCAAGTACGCCGACGCGGGCTCGTTCATGGGCCCGAACTGGTGGTGGCTCAATGCGGCCTGCGCGGCCTGGCCGAAGGGCCCGAACCGCTACACGGGCCCGTGGAAGACCGGCACCTCCTCCCGCGTGCTCGTGATCGGCAACTACTTCGATCCGGCCACCAACTATCGCGGCGCGGTCCAGACCCAGAAGCTGCTTCGCGGCAGCCGCCTGCTGTCCTACGCCGGCTGGGGCCATGTCGCGTCCTACACCGGCCGCAGCCAGTGCGTGGACGACTTCGTCACCGACTACCTGATCAACGGCACCGTGCCGCCGAAGAAGGTCGTCTGCCCGGCCGCGCCCAACCCCTTCGTCTTCGCCAAGACCAAGGCCAGGGCCGGCAGGTCGGTGGTGATGCCGATGACCGGCCTGCCGACGCTCAAGCCGCTGACGCCGGCCACGCGCCCGCGCTGACCCATCCCGCAGACCGCCCAACCGACCCCCCGCTCCGGCGGGGGTTCGCATTTCCGGCAGGCTGCGCCCTGCCTGCGCCGGCATCGCCCCACCGCTTCCGGGTTACCCTATGCGGCCGTTTTCGTGCCGCCCGCCGCCCATGCGCCTCAACAAACACATCAGCGACACCGGTTTCTGCTCGCGCCGGGAGGCCGACCGCCTGATCGGCGAGGGCCGGGTCACGGTGAACGGCGTCCGCGCCCGGGTCGGCACCGAGCTGGCCGAGGGCGACGAGGTCCGCATCGACGGCGACATCCTCCGCGCCCGCACCGCCGCCAAGGGCCAGCGCCGCCACGTCTACATCGCGCTGAACAAGCCCGTGGGCGTCACCTGCACCACCGAAGAGGCGGTGAAGGGGAATATCGTCGACTTCGTCGGCCATCAGGAGCGCATCTTCCCGATCGGCCGCCTCGACAAGGACTCCGAGGGCCTGATCCTGCTGACCAGCAACGGCGATATCGTCAACGCCATCCTGCGTGCCGAGAACAAGCTGGAGAAGGAATATCTGGTCGCGGTGAACCACCGGGTCACCGAGGAATTCCTGCGCGGCATGAGCCGCGGCGTGCCGATCCACGGCCAGACCACCCTGCCCTGCCGCACCGCCAAGATCGGCCCGTTCGGCTTCCGCATCGTGCTGGTGCAGGGCCTGAACCGGCAGATCCGCCTGATGGCCGCGCATTTCGGCTTCCGCGTGAAGCAGCTGGTGCGCGTGCGGATCGGCAACCTCAAGCTGGGCCGGCTCAAGCCCGGGCAATGGCGCAACCTCACCGATGCGGAACTGCGCGGCCTGCTGCCGAACCACCAGGACTGGTGACGGTCGCAAGGGCGGGCGAATCGCGACAGCCTGCAGTGTTCCGCGCATGGATCGCCTCGCCGCCTTGATCCGCATCCGCTTGACTACAATGTGACCCTGCCGCCCCGGCACGATGCCGCGGCGTTCCTCACCTCCATCGAGTCCCCATGAGCACGCCCAAGCATTCCAAGCTGATCATCCTCGGTTCCGGCCCGGCCGGCTGGACCGCCGCCGTCTATGCCGCACGCGCCAACCTCAAGCCGGTCGTCATCACCGGCATGCAGATGGGCGGCCAGCTCATGACCACCACCGAAGTCGACAATTGGCCGGGCGACGCCCACGGCCTGATGGGCCCGGACCTGATGGCGCGCATGCAGGCGCATGCCGAACGCTTCGAGACCGAGGTCGTGTTCGACCAGGTCCACACCGCCGACCTGTCGAAGCGCCCGTTCCGCCTCAAGGGCGACAGCGGCGAATACACCTGCGACGCGCTGATCATCGCCACCGGCGCCACCGCGAAGTACCTCGGCATCGAGTCCGAGGAGGCCTTCAAGGGCCGCGGCGTCTCCGCCTGCGCCACCTGCGACGGCTTCTTCTACAAGGACCAGGACGTCGCGGTGATCGGCGGCGGCAACACCGCCGTGGAAGAAGCGCTGTACCTGTCGAACATCGCCCGCAAGGTCTACCTCGTCCACCGCCGCGACACCCTGCGCGCCGAGAAGATCATGCAGGACAAGCTGTTCGCCAAGGTGCAGGCCGGCAAGATCGAGACCGTGTGGCACCACACCGTCGACGAAGTGCTGGGCGACGACAAGGGCGTCACCGGCCTGCGCCTGCGCTCCATGCAGGACGACAGCACCCGCGACATCAGCGTCCACGGCATGTTCGTCGCCATCGGCCACACCCCGAACACCACGCTGTTCGAAGGCCAGCTGGCGATGAAGAACGGTTACCTCGTCATCAACACCGGCCTGGAAGGCAATGCCACCCAGACCTCGGTGCCCGGCGTGTTCGCCGCCGGCGACGTCGCTGATCAGGTCTATCGCCAGGCCATCACCTCTGCCGGCTTCGGCTGCATGGCCGCGCTGGACGCCGAGAAGTTCCTCGACAAGGGCGAGTGATCGGCACCGGAATGCAGGACATGCCGGGAACCCGCGCGGAGTCCGACGATCTCGACCCCGCGCGGGTGTCATGACGGCATCGCGCGTCCTCGCCGCCCTCGGTGACATCCCCGCATCCGCATGGGATGCCCTCCACGACGGCCGCAATCCCTTCGTCTCGCATGCCTTTCTCGCCGGCCTCGAAGCCCACGGCTGTCTGCGCGAGCGCTGGGGGTGGACGCCGCATCACCTGACCCTCTGGGACGGCGACGCGCTGGTCGCCGCCGCGCCCGGCTATCTCAAGACCAATTCGCACGGCGAGTTCGTGTTCGACCATGCCTGGGCGCGCGCCTACGCGCACTACGGGCACGCGTACTACCCCAAATGGCTCTGCGCCGTGCCCTACTCGCCGGTGACCGGTCCACGCCTGCTGGCGCGCGACGGCACGGCGCGGGCGGCACTCGTGCGCGCGATCCCCGACCTCGTGCACGCCGCTGGCTGCTCCTCGGCGCACGTGAATTTCATCGAAGCTGCGGATGCGACCGCCATCGATGGCGCCAGCGAGCAAGGCTGGCTGGCGCGCGTCGACGTGCAGTACCACTGGCGCAACGACGCCGGCTGGCGCGACTTCGATGCGTACCTGGCCGCCATGGACCACAAGCATCGCAAGAACATCCGCCAGGAGCGCGCGAAGGTCGCGCGGGCGGGCGTGAGCTTCCGTGTACTGCACGGCGACGAAGCCGATGATGCCGACCTCGCCGCGATGTACGGCTTCTACCTGCAGACCTTCGCGGAGTACGGCAATTCACCGGCGCTGACCCTGGATTTCCTGCGCCACCTCGCCCGGGCGATGCCGAGGCAACTGGTGCTGGTCCTCGCCGATCACGATGGCGAGACCATCGCCGGGGCCCTGTGCCTGCGCGGCGGCGACACGCTCCATGGCCGTTACTGGGGCGCGACGCGCACCCTGCCCGGCCTGCATTTCGAGACCTGCTACTACCAGGGCATCGACTACTGCCTGCGCGAAGGACTGACCCGCTTCGAACCCGGTGCGCAGGGCGAACACAAGGTCGCGCGCGGCTTCCTGCCTGTGGAGACGCGCAGCCGGCACTGGGTCGCGGACCCGGGCTTCGCCGAGGCGCTGTCGCGCTGGTGCGAGGAGGAAGCGACGGCGGTGCGCGCCTACGCGCGGCAGATCGCGGCGCATTCGCCCTATCGCGACACCCGCGAGCCAGGCGCATGAGCCTGCGCCTGCACTGGCTGCCGGCGGACCCGCGCGCGCCCTTCCCGCCCGCCGATCAGGCCCTGCGCGATCCCGACGGCCTGCTCGCCGCCGGCGGCGACCTGCACCCGCAGCGCCTGCTCAATGCCTATCGGCACGGCATCTTCCCCTGGTTCAACGACGAGCAGCCGATCCTGTGGTGGTCGCCGGACCCACGCACTGTGTTCGGCACGGACGGCGTGCATCTGGCCCGGCGTTTCCGGCGCACGCTGCGCGGCAGCGGCTGGGTCGTGCGCGCCGACACCGCCTTCGTCGAGGTGCTTGACGCTTGCGCCACGCAACCGCGCCCCGGCCAGGACGGCACCTGGATCACCGACGACATGCGCGCGGCCTACCTCGGCCTGCATCGGCTCGGGCATGCGCACAGCATCGAGGTCTACGACGGGCATTCGCCGGATGCGGCCCTGGTCGGGGGACTGTACGGCGTGGCCGTCGGTCGCATGTTCTTCGGGGAAAGCATGGTGAGCATGGTCTCGGGCGGATCGAAGACCGCGCTCGCGGCGCTGGCCTTCCGCCTGATGCAATGGGGCTGGCCGCTGATCGACGCACAGGTCGAGAACCCGCACCTGCTGCGGATGGGCGCGGTGTCGATGCCCCGCCCCGAGTTCCTCGCCCGCATCGCCGACTTGACCGGACAACCCGGCAGGATCGGGCCCTGGACGTCCGATTTCGGGGCACTCGACGCGGCCGAACTGGCCGGCGCCTGAGGTTTTCTTTGCGATCCCCGGCCCGGCGTGGCAGAATGCGCGGCTTCGTCGGGCATTTGGTCCGGCATCCCTCACGGCAGCGAAAGGCGCATGGCGAAAGACGACGTCATCGAATTTGAAGGCACGGTCTCCGAAACCCTCCCGAACACCATGTTCCGGGTGAAACTCGAGAACGGCCACGAGATCATTGCCCATATCTCCGGGCGCATGCGCAAGAACTACATCCGCATCCTCACCGGCGACAAGGTCAAGGTCGAAATGACCCCCTACGATCTGACCAAGGGTCGGATCACGTATCGCATGAAGTGATCGCCCCGCGGCAAGCGGCGGATCACGCGACACAACACTGATTCGAAAGGAAAAAGGCGACCCAATGGGTCGCCTTTTTCGTACCTGCTCACCGCCCCGCCATGCGCCGCGTCGCGGCGCATGGCGGCGGGACTCACTCTACGACCGCCGGCAGCAGCTTTTCCGGCTCGGCCTGCGACTCGACCACCAGCTCGCCGTCGCGCACGTCGATCGACACCCGACCGCCGTTGACCAGCTTGCCGAACAGCAGTTCGTCGGCGAGCAGGCGCTTGACCTTGTCCTGGATCACCCGCGCCATCGGGCGTGCGCCCATCAGCGGATCGAAGCCATGCTCGGCCAGCCAGTCGCGCGCGGCCGGCGTGGCTGAAAGCGACACGTTCTTGTCGTGGAGCAGCGCTTCCAGCTCGATCAGGAACTTGTCGACGACGCGCAGGATGTGGTCGAAGCCCAGCGCCTGGAACTGAACCACCGCATCGAGGCGGTTGCGGAACTCGGGGCTGAAGCTGCGGCGGATCACTTCCATCGCGTCGGTGCTGTGGTCCTGCTTGGTGAAACCGATCGAACGCCGCGCGGCCTGCACGGCACCGGCATTCGTGGTCATCACCACGATCACGTTGCGGAAGTTCGCCTCGCGGCCGTTGGTGTCGGTCAGCACGCCGCGGTCCATGACCTGCAGCAGGATGTTGAAGATGTCCGGATGCGCCTTCTCCACCTCGTCCAGCAGCAGCACGCAGTGCGGCGTCTTGACGATCTTCTCGGTCAGCAGGCCGCCTTGGTCGAAGCCGACATAACCCGGAGGCGCGCCGATCAGGCGGCTGATCGAATGCGGCTCCATGTATTCGCTCATGTCGAAGCGGACCAGCTCGATGCCCAGCTGCAGCGCGAGCTGGCGGGTCACTTCGGTCTTGCCGACGCCGGTCGGGCCGGCGAACAGGAAGCTGCCGATCGGCTTGTCGGGGTTGCCCAGGCCGGAACGGGCGAGCTTGATCGCCGAGGTCAGGGTCTCGATCGCCGGATCCTGGCCGAAGATGACCATCTTGAGGTTGCGTTCGAGGTGCTGCAGCACGTCCTTGTCGGACGCGCTGACCTGCTTGGCCGGGATCCGCGCCATCTTGGCGACGATCAGCTCGACTTCCTCGACATCAATCCGCTGCTTGCGGTTCTCCGGCGCCAGCAGCTGCTGGCGCGCACCGGCCTCGTCGATCACGTCGATGGCCTTGTCGGGAAGCAGGCGGTCGTTGATGTGCTTGACCGACAGGTCGACAGCGGCCTGGATGGCGTCGTCGTTGTAGGTGACGTTGTGGTGCGCTTCGTACTTCGTGCGCAGGCCGCGCAGGATCTCCACGGCCTCGCCGATGGTCGGCTCGACCACGTCGATCTTCTGGAAGCGACGGGCCAGGGCACGATCCTTCTCGAAGATGCCACGATATTCCTGGAACGTCGTGGAACCGATGCAGCGCAGCTCGCCCGAGGCCAGGGCCGGCTTGATCAGGTTGCTGGCGTCCATCGTTCCGCCGCTGGCCGAGCCGGCGCCGATGATGGTGTGGATCTCGTCGATGAACAGGACGGCCTGCGGGATCTTCTTGAGCGCGCCGAGCACGGACTTGAGGCGCTTCTCGAAGTCGCCGCGGTACTTGGTGCCGGCGACCAGCGCGCCAAGGTCCAGCGAGTAGATGACGGCGGTCCCGAGGACATCCGGCACTTCGCCGTCGACGATGCGGCGCGCCAGACCCTCGGCGATCGCGGTCTTGCCGACGCCGGCCTCGCCCACGTACAGCGGGTTGTTCTTGCGACGGCGGCAGAGTACCTGGATGGTGCGCTCGATCTCGTCGGCGCGGCCGACCAGCGGGTCGATCCGACCTTCTCGGGCCATCTGGTTGAGGTTGGTGGTGAATTCCGACAGCGGGTCGTTGCGGCCTTCGCCGCCCTCGCCGTCGCCGGTCTGCTCGTTCTGGTCGGGATTCTGCGCTTCGCCGGCGTCGCCGGCCTTGGTGATGCCGTGCGACAGGAAGTTGACCACGTCCAGCCGGGTGATGCCCTGCTGGTTGAGGTAGTAGACCGCGTAGGAGTCCTTCTCGCCGAAGATCGCGACCAGCACGTTCGCGCCGGTGACTTCGCTCTTGCCGCTGGACTGCACGTGGTAGACCGCACGCTGCAGGACGCGCTGGAAGCCCAGCGTCGCCTGGGTATCGCGGGTGTCGTCCTCGGCCAGCGTGGACACCGAGGTGGAGATCGCATGCTCCAGGTCGGTGCGCAGGCGCTGGAAGTCGGCACCGCAGGCCTTGAGCACGGTCTCGGCGGAGGGGTTGTCGATCAGGGCGAGAAGCAGGTGCTCGACGGTCATGTATTCATGGCGCGCTTCGCGCGCGTGCTTATAGCACTGGCCGATCGCGTATTCGAGGTCTTTGCTGAACATCGTCGCTGCCCTCCGATAGGGGTTGCCGTTCGGGACCAACTGTGCCCGGCGGGGTCACATCGCGTCCCGGTGAACGCAGGATGGGTACGTGCATCCTGCAGCGGAATACCGAAGATCTGGAACACTGCATCGCAGGTGCCGGGTGCCTTCGAAACCCCTTACGTCACCACCGGGGATCAAGATGCACTCGTCGCCTGCATCGATGCAAGTTCCGGGCCATGTTCCGGAAGCGCCGCGTTCATGCCGATCTGGGGACGGCGTCAGGTCTTTTCCATGGTGCACAGCAGCGGGTGCTGGTTCAGTCGCGCGAATTCGTTCACCTGCGCGACCTTCGACTCGGCGATCTCGCGGGTGAAGACGCCGCAGACGCCCCGGCCGCGGGTATGCACGTGGAGCATGACCTGGGTGGCCTTCTCCAGGTTCATGCTGAAGAAGCGCATGAGGACCTCGACCACGAAGTCCATCGGGGTGTAGTCGTCGTTCAGCAGCAGGACGGAATAGAGCGGGGGCCGCGCAAGCTCGGGCTTGCTGGTTTCGACGGCGATGCCGTGGTCGCGTTCGTGGTCGTGCTGGCCGGTCATCCGGACATTATAGCGGGCGCGATGCGGACGACATCGACCAGGTCCGTCCGCAGGTCGGCGCGCCGTATCGGAATGGCGGATCCCCGGGGGTGCGCCTGCCGCGCATCCATGCGGTCGGGCATGGACGCACCCGCCGGTCGCGGATCACAATGCACCATCGCGTCGGCCATTCCGGCCGTGCCCACAAGGGGAATTCTCCATGACGAAGCCTGTCCGCGCCGCCTTCATCGCCTCCCTCCTGCTTGGCTGCGGGCTGCTGCCGGCGGCCCATGCCTTCGATGCCTCGGTGAAGACGCGCCTGGACGCGCGCGGCATCAAGCACGAGGTCGACGGCGACGGCGACTACAAGGTCACCTACAACTACTCGAAGGAAGGCCGCACCCAGCTGGTCTTCGTCAGCGGCAAGACCGAGAGCGTCGGCGGCTTCCAGGTCCGCGAGGTGTTCTCGCCGGCGGCCCGCGTGGAGAAGGACCGGATCAACGGCGCCAAGGCCCTGGAACTGCTGGCCGAGAGCCGCAAGAACAAGCTCGGCAGCTGGGAACTGGCCGGCGACGTGCTCTATTTCGTGATCAAGGTGCCGGACAACCTCGACGCCGCCCAGCTCGAATCCGCCATGGACATCGCCGCGCAGACGGCCGACGACATGGAACTGGAAATCAGCGGCGACCGGGACGACCTGTAAGTGACGTATCGCGAAGGTCGCTTCTGGCAGCCGGACGTCACCGTGGCCACCGTGGTGGTCGCCGACGGCCGGCTGCTCTGCGTCGAGGAACGCGTCAACGGCCGGCTGGTGATCAACCAGCCGGCCGGCCACCTCGAACCCGACGAAAGCCTGGTCGAGGCTGCGCTGCGCGAGACCCGCGAGGAAACCGGCTGGGACGTGCGGCTCACGGCGTTCCTCGGCGCCTACCAGTGGAAGGCCGAAGAGACCGGCCGGCATTACCTCCGTTTCGCCTTCGCGGCCGAGCCAGAGCGCCACGATCCGTCCCGCACGCTGGACGAAGGCATCGTCCAGGCCTTGTGGCTGACGCCGGACGAACTGCTGGCCCGTCGCGACGCGCACCGCAGCCCGCTGGTCTGGCAGGTCGTCGCCGACCATCTCGCGGGCCAGCGCACGCCGCTGTCGGTGCTGCAGCACCTGGCATGAGTCGCGTGACATGAATTCAGCGGCATGAGTGCGCCCCGCATCATCATCGGCATGTCCGGCGGCGTCGATTCGTCGGTCGCCGCGCTGATCCTGCGCGACCAGGCCCTGCGCGACCCGTCGCGGTCGGTCGCCGGGCTGTTCATGACCAACTGGGCCGACGACGGCAGCGGGGAGTGTCGCGCCGAGGACGACCGTCGCGACGCCGTGGCGGTCTGCGGCCGGCTGGGCCTGCCGATCCACTTCCGCGATTTCTCCGGCGAGTACTGGGCCGGGGTGTTCGAACACTTCCTCGCCGAGTACGCGGCGGGCCGCACGCCCAACCCCGACGTGCTGTGCAACCGCGAGATCAAGTTCAAGCACTTCCTCGACGCCGCCCACGGGCTGGGCGCCGAGTTCATCGCCACCGGCCACTACGCGCGGGTCCGCGAGCGAGATGGTGAATGGCAGCTGCTGCGCGCCGTGGACCGCAGCAAGGACCAGAGCTACTTCCTGCACCAGCTCGGCCAGCGCCAGCTGTCGGCCACCCTCTTTCCGCTGGGCAACCTGATCAAGACCGACGTGCGCCGGATGGCGGCCGAAGCCGGGCTGCCGACGGCAGCCAAGAAGGATTCGACCGGCATCTGCTTCATCGGCGAGCGCGACTTCCGCGAATTCCTGTCGCAGTACCTGCCCGCGAAGCCCGGCCCGATGGTCACGCCCGACGGACGCCGCATCGGCGAACACCCGGGCGTGTTCTATTTCACCCTCGGCCAGCGCGAAGGCCTGCACATCGGCGGCGTGAAGGGCTTCGCCGCCGCGCCATGGTTCGTGGTCGGCAAGCGGGTGCGCGACAACACGCTGATCGTGGACCAGGGCATGGATTCGCCCTACCTGTTCTCGACCCGGCTGTGGACCGAAACGGCGCATTGGATCGCCGGCGCTCCGCCCGCGTCCCGCTTCGCCTGTACCGCACAGACCCGCTACCGCCAGCAGGATGAAGCCTGCGAAGTGGTCGTGCAGGCCGACGGCAGCCTCGCGGTCACCTTCGAGCGCCCGCAGCGCGCGGTCACGCCCGGGCAGTCGCTGGTGCTGTACCGGGACGAGGTCTGCCTCGGCGGCGCGGTCATCGCCGCCACCGACGCCCCCCTTGAAGCCGCCGAACGCGCCGCCACACTCGCATCGACCACACCCGCTTCCACGGCATCCGCTTCCAACGCCGCTTCCTCGGAGATCGCCCGCACATGATGCGCCCCCGCGTCCTCGCCCTCACCGGCATGGTCCAGTCGCTGAAACTGGTCCGCCAGATCGCCGAGACCGGCCACGCCGATACCGGCAGCCAGCGCATCGTGCTCGACAGCGTGTTCCGCATCGATGCCGATTCGGTCGACGCCGTCTATGGTGGTCGCGGCCAGCTCAGGCCCGGCCTGATGACAATGCGCGAACACCTGGTCGATCGCGGCGGCGACGAGCTGCTGCCCAAGCTGGGCATGGCGATCCTGCAGATCGAGCGGCGCTTCGTCGGCAACCCGGGCATGGCCGACCAGGTCGTCGCCGGGCTCCGCGCGCTGGAGTCGACCGCGGAACGCCAGGGCAGCATCCATCCCGAGGTCATCGCCCGCCTCGGCCAGCTCTACGCCGACACCATCAGCCACCTGCGCCCGAAGGTCATCGTCCAGGGCAACCCGCACTACCTGCAGCAGCCGCAGGTCGTCGCCGAAATCCGGGCCCTGCTCCTCGCCGCCCTGCGCTCCGCCGTGCTCTGGCGCCAGCTCGGCGGCACCTACTGGGATTTCGTCTTCCGCCGCCGCGCGATGATGGAAGTGGTGGAGGAAGAGCTGGGGTGACGCTACCAATCGGAACCGCCGCTGGATCCCGAGTCGGAGTCGCCCCCACCATAGGAACTACTGCTGCTGTCGCTGCTGCTACTGCTGGAATCCCCGCTGGAACTGCTGCAGAAATCACCGCTCTCGGTCCGGCTGCTGACTTCGACATCGCGCCAATCGATTGATTCGAAGGTGGTGTAGACCACCTGTGTGCATGAGCTGGAAGTTTTTCTCTCGCTGATGCAATTGCCGACGGGCACTGCAGTCTTCGATGCCAGGCGATGGGCTTTCGCCTGCTTGTCGTACACGTAGTAGTGGTCGAAGCAGGCCGCGCCTTCCGCGCTGATCCGTGTGTAGCTGTGGTACGGCTGCCGGGCCTGCCAATACGCCAAGCCGAAGCAGCCTCCGATGATGGCCGTGATGGCCGCAAGCACCACGCCCAGGCAGCCACGCCCCATCTTGCGTCCGCCGTTCGGCTTCGCTGCCGATGCCCCGGCGCTGTTGGCTGGAGACGTGTACAACCGCAGCATCTCCGCGACACCGCGCTTGAGCCCGGCCACATGGTCGCCTGCCTTGAATTTCGGCGCGATGAGCTGGCTGGAAATACGGTTGAGCTGCGCCGCATCGATTTTCGGCGCGACGCCGTTGCCGGTGACGATCTGGATGCGCCGTGGATTCAGTACCACCACGATGTACACGCCATTGTCGATGTCGTCGCGGCCGACGCCGAGTTCCTGCGCGCGGCGGCGTGCGTAGTATTCGACGTTCTCGGTGATCGTGTTGACGGTTTCCACCGCCACCACCAACTGCGATTCGATCGAGCGCAGATACGCCAGCAAATCGGCCTCTTGCGCATCGGTCAGCAGGTTCGCGGTGTCCACGACCAGGTCGTTCTTGCGGATGGTGGCGGCGGCATCAACGACAACCATCCGTGCATCGACATCGAGGAACTCGTTGCGGCAGTCCAGGCACAGCCACTTGCCGGTGTAGCCGTCCTGCTTGAGCTGGGTTCCACCGCAATTGGGGCAGACGAACACCCGGCCGGTGGCGATGTCCGCGTCACGCGGCGCGTTTTCGTCGCCAACCGAAACAACGGCGGTCCGGGTGGCGGCCCAGTGTGCCCGGCAGTACAGGCAGGTCCACTCGCCCGAGACCGGGTGCTGGGAGACCTGCGATGAGCCGCAATGCGGACAAGTGGTCTCCGCGATGCCGTCCGAGGACTTCTGCGAGTACCCGGTGGGAGAGTCGTGCTCGGACATGCGCCGATCCTAGCAGCGCGCAGTCCGAACGGAAACGCCCGGCATTGCCGGGCGTTTCGGTTGCATCGCCTGCATCGATCAGGCCGCGACGGTCTTCGCCACGTCCTGGTACTCGGCGATCTGGTCGAAGTTCATGTAGCGGTAGATCTCGGCGCCCTTCTCGTTGATCACGCCGATGTCCGCCATGTACTCCTCCTTGGTCGGGATGCGACCGAGGCGCGAGCAGATCGCGGCCAGCTCGGCGGAGCCGAGGTAGACGTTCGAGTTCTTGCCGAGGCGGTTCGGGAAGTTGCGGGTCGAGGTCGAGAACACCGTCGCGCCCTCGCGGACCTGGGCCTGGTTGCCCATGCACAGCGAGCAGCCCGGCATTTCCATGCGCGCACCGGCCGTACCGAAGGTGCCGTAGTGGCCTTCCTTGGTGAGTTCCGAAGCGTCCATCTTGGTCGGCGGCGCGACCCACAGGCGGGTCGGGATGTCGCGCTTGCCTTCCAGCAGCTTCGCGGCGGCGCGGAAGTGGCCGATGTTGGTCATGCACGAGCCGATGAACACTTCGTCGATCACCGCACCCGACACGTCCGACAGCGTCTTCACGTCATCCGGGTCGTTCGGGCAGGCGACGATCGGCTCGTGCACGTCGGCGAGATCGATTTCGATGACGGCCGCGTACTCGGCGTCGGCATCGGGTTCGAGCAGCTGCGGGTTGGCGAGCCAGGCTTCCATCTTGGCGATGCGGCGAGCCAGCGAACGGGCGTCCTGGTAACCCTCGGCGATCATCCACTTCAGCAGGGTGATGTTGCTGGTGAGGTATTCAATGATCGGCGCCTTGTCCAGGCGCACGGTGCAGCCGGCGGCGGAACGCTCGGCCGAGGCGTCGGACAGTTCGAACGCCTGTTCGACCTTCAGGTTCGGCAGGCCTTCGATCTCGAGGATGCGGCCGGAGAAGATGTTCTTCTTGCCCTGCTTGGCGACGGTGAGCAGGCCCTGCTTGATCGCGTACAGCGGGATCGCGTTGACGAGGTCGCGCAGGGTCACGCCCGGCTGCATCTCGCCCTTGAAGCGGACCAGCACCGATTCCGGCATGTCGAGCGGCATCACGCCGGTCGCCGCGGCGAAGGCGACCAGGCCCGAGCCGGCCGGGAACGAGATACCGACCGGGAAGCGGGTATGCGAGTCGCCACCGGTGCCGACGGTGTCGGGCAGCAGCATGCGGTTGAGCCAGCTGTGGATCACGCCGTCGCCGGGACGCAGCGAGATGCCGCCGCGCGTCGAGATGAATTCCGGCAGCGTGTGGTGGGTCTTCACGTCGACCGGCTTCGGATAGGCGGCGGTGTGGCAGAACGACTGCATCACCAGGTCGGCGGAGAAGCCGAGGCAGGCCAGATCCTTCAGCTCGTCGCGGGTCATCGGGCCGGTGGTGTCCTGCGAGCCGACCGAGGTCATCTTCGGTTCGCAGTAGGCGCCCGGGCGGATGCCCTGGCCTTCCGGCAGGCCGCAGGCGCGGCCGACCATCTTCTGCGCCAGCGAGTAGCCCTTGCCGCTGTCGGCGGGCTGCTGCGGCAGGCGGAACAGGGTCGAGGCCGGCAGGCCCAGCGATTCGCGCGCCTTGGCGGTCAGGCCGCGGCCGACGATCAGCGGGATGCGGCCACCGGCGCGGACTTCATCGAGCAGCACGTCCGACTTGAGCGCGCTTTCGGCGATCTGCCGGCCATCCTTGAACGCGGTGACCTTGCCGGTGGCGTGATCGATCTTCAGCTCGACCACGTCGCCCATGTTCATGTCGGCGACGTCGATTTCCAGCGGCAGCGCGCCGGCGTCTTCCATCGTGTTGTAGAAGATCGGCGCGATCTTCGAGCCCAGGCACACGCCGCCGAAGCGCTTGTTCGGGATGAACGGGATGTCCTCGCCGGTCCACCACAGCACCGAGTTGGTCGCGGACTTGCGGCTGGAACCGGTGCCGACGACGTCGCCGACATAGGCGACCAGATGGCCCTTGTCCTTGAGGTCGAGGATCTGCTGGATCGGGCCACGCTTGCCGTCTTCCTCCGGCACGAACGGCGCGCCTTCGCGCTTGTTCTTCAACATCGCCAGCGCGTGCATTGGGATGTCCGGGCGCGTGGTCGCGTCGGGCGCGGGCGACAGGTCGTCGGTGTTGGTCTCGCCCGGCACCTTGAACACGGTGATGGTCAGCGAGGACGGCACTTCCGGCTTGCTGGTGAACCATTCGGCGTCGGCCCAGCTCTGCAGCACGGCCTTGGCGTTGGCGTTGCCGGCCTTGGCCTTCTCTTCCACGTCGTGGAAGGCGTCGAACATCAGCAGGGTGTGCTTCAGCGCATTCGCGGCGATGGTGCCGACGACGGCGTCGTCGAGCAGTTCGACCAGCGGATGGATGTTGTAGCCGCCGAGCATGGTGCCGAGCAGTTCGGTGGCGCGCTCGCGGCTGATCAGCGGGCAGACTTCCTTGCCGAAGGCGACGGCGGCCAGATAGGACGCCTTGACCTTGGCGGCATCGTCGACGCCGGCCGGCACGCGGTTGGTGATCAGGTCGACGAGGACGCTTTCCTCGCCGGCCGGCGGGGCCTTCAGCAGCTCGATGACCTCGGCGGTCTGCTGCGCGGTCAGCGGCAGCGGCGGGATGCCGAGCGCGGCGCGTTCGGCGACATGTTGGCGGTAGGCTGCGAGCATTCTGATGACTCCTGGTGTCGGCTTGCTTCGAAGTGGTGTGTTGCGGGACTCAGACCGTCGGCACGATCAGCTTGAGACCCTTGAAGTATTCGCGGAAGAAACGGTCGTCGCGGGTGATCAGGCCGTTGCACTGGAGCAGTGCGTGGGCACCGATCAGGAAATCGGGTGCGGCGCGGAGGCCGCCGCCGGCGCGCTGGCGATGACGGCGCTGCATTTCGCCGGCGCGCAGGGCGGACTTGGCCTCCAGCGGGCTGAAACGGATGCTCATCTCCTCCAGCACGGCCATGGCCTCGGCGCCGTCGCGCAGCGCGCCGCAGATCTCGGCCAGGGCCACGTCGCAGACCACCACCGGGCCGGCGCTGAGGCACTGGCGCAGGCAGGCTTCGGCGGCGTCGGCATGCGGGCCGTCGGCCAGCAGGTCGATCAGCACGGGGCTGTCGATGGCGATCATGTCGCGATCATCCCTCGCCTGCCCCCTCGGCCCCGCCCTCGCCGTCCTCGGCGGCGGTGCGGCCGCGCACGGCCTGCATCGCCTCGTCGGTGGACGCGAAGCCGTCGAGCTTGAAGCGGCCTCGGGCACGGGAAATGGCGTCGTCGACGCTCTTGCGCAGGATGATGCGGCTGCCTTCCAGCTCGACCTTGAGCACACTGCCCTTGGTCAGGCCCAGGGCATCGCGGACGGCCTTGGGCAGGGTGATCTGGCCGCGTTCGGCAACGGTGGCTTCCATCGGGCATCCCTCGACTGGTATGGGGCAATTTTACATACTTTTCCTTGCATACTCCACGCCGCCCCGCTGAACGGTGGGTTGCGCGTGCGCGACCGCCCGGCGTGCCCAACCGTCGCAAAGGGGGGCCATAATCAGGCCATCCCCCACAGTTCGAGGAGCCAGCCATGCGCGATTCCTTCGGTACACGCACCCGGCTGCAGGCCGGCGACCGGTCCCTGACCACCTACAGCCTGCCGGCCCTGGCCCATCGCCTGGAGGCCAACGAGGCTCTGGCCCGCCTGCCCTACTCGATGAAGATCCTGCTGGAGAACCTGCTCCGGCACGAGGACGGCATCACCGTGCTGCCCGAGCACATCCGCGCGGTGCTGCACTGGAACCCGGCCAGCGAACCGGACACCGAGATCGCCTTCATGCCGGCACGCGTGGTGCTGCAGGACTTCACCGGCGTGCCCTGCGTGGTCGACCTGGCGGCGATGCGCGACGCGATGCGCGCGCTCGGTGGCGACCCGGCGAAGATCAACCCGCTGATCCCGTCCGAGCTGGTCATCGACCACTCGGTGCAGGTCGATGTGTTCGGCAAGCCCGAGGCGCTGGACCTGAACGGCCAGATCGAATTCGCCCGCAATCGCGAACGCTACGCCTTCCTGCGCTGGGGCCAGAAGGCCTTCGACAACTTCAAGGTGGTGCCGCCGAACACCGGCATCGTCCACCAGGTCAACCTGGAGCACCTGGCACGGGTGGTGATGACCCGCGAGGTCGCCCTGCCCGACGGCAGCACCGAACTGCAGGCGTTCCCGGACACCGTGTTCGGTACCGACAGCCACACCACGATGATCAACGGCATCGGCGTGCTCGGCTGGGGCGTGGGCGGCATCGAGGCAGAAGCGGCGATGCTCGGCCAGCCCAGCTCGATGCTCATCCCCCAGGTCGTCGGTTTCAAGCTGACGGGCAAGCTGCCCGAGGGCGCCACCGCCACCGACCTGGTGCTCACCGTGACCCAGATGCTGCGCAAGCTCGGGGTGGTCGGCAAGTTTGTCGAATTCTTCGGCGACGGCCTGCAGCACCTGCCGTTGGCCGACCGCGCCACCATCGCGAACATGGCGCCGGAATACGGCGCGACCTGCGGCATCTTCCCGATCGACGCGGAATCGATCACCTACCTCCGCCTCTCTGGTCGCGACGAGGCACAGATCGCGCTGGTCGAAGCGTATGCGCGGGCACAGGGCCTCTGGCATGACGCCGACACCCCGCCGGCGGCCTACAGCACCACGCTGGAACTCGACCTCGGCAGCGTCCGCCCGTCGCTGGCCGGCCCGAAGCGCCCGCAGGATCGCGTGCTGCTGGAGGACATGAAGGCCGACTACCGCAAGCATGTCGCCGGGCTGACCGCGCAGCGCAAGCCGAAGGACGCGGCGGTCTCCGAATTCATCGAGGAAGGCGGCTCGCAGCCGCAGGCGGAACATCTCGCCGCCTCGCCCCCGACGAAGACGGACGCGCGCGAACTGGGCGATGGCTCGGTGGTGATCGCCGCCATCACCTCCTGCACCAATACCTCCAACCCGGCGGTGATGCTCGGCGCGGGCCTGCTTGCCCGCAACGCGGTGGCGCGCGGCCTCAGGCCGGCCCCGTGGGTGAAGACCTCGCTCGGTCCGGGCTCGCTGGTGGTCACCGATTACCTGAAGAAGGCGGGCGTACTCGACGACCTCGAAGCACTCGGTTTCCACGTCGTCGGCTACGGCTGCACCACCTGCATCGGCAACTCCGGCCCGCTGCCGGACGACGTGTCCCGGGCCATCGCCGCAGGCGACCTGGCCGTAGCCTCGGTGCTGTCGGGCAACCGCAATTTCGAGGGACGCGTCCATCCCGAGGTGAAGATGAACTACCTCGCCTCGCCGCCGCTGGTGGTGGCCTACGCGCTGGCCGGCACGGTCGACATCGACCTGACCCGCGAGCCGCTGGGTACCGACCGCGACGGCCAACCGGTGTACCTGCGCGACCTCTGGCCGAGCAGCAAGGAGATCGGCGACCTGATCGCGGCCACGGTCGGCCCGGACATGTTCGCGCGCAACTACGCCGACGTGTTCCGCGGCGACTCGCGCTGGAACGCGATCGCCGCGCCGGACGGCGCCGCCTACGCCTGGGATGCCGAATCGACCTACATCAAGCATCCGCCCTACTTCGAAGGCATGACGATGTCCGTCGGGCGGATCGAGGACATCCACGCCGCGCGCGTGCTCGGCCTGTTCGGCGACTCGATCACCACCGACCACATCTCGCCCGCCGGCAACATCAAGGCCAATTCGCCCGCCGGCCGCTTCCTGCAGGCGCGCGGCGTGCAGCCCGCCGACTTCAACAGTTACGGCTCGCGGCGCGGCAACGACGACGTGATGGTGCGCGGCACCTTCGCCAACATCCGCATCCGCAACCAGATGCTCGGCGGCGAGGAAGGCGGCAACACCCTGCACTACGCCGCTGATGGGAGCACCGAGAAGGTCTCGATCTACGACGCGGCGATGCGCTACCGCGACGCCGGCGTGCCCCTGGTGGTGATGGCCGGCAAGGAATACGGCACCGGATCCAGCCGTGACTGGGCGGCGAAAGGCACGAACCTGCTCGGCGTGAAGGCGGTGATCGCCGAGAGTTTCGAGCGCATCCACCGCGCCAATCTCGTCGGCATGGGCGTCCTGCCGCTGCAGTTCTCGCCCGGCGAGAACGCGCAGACCCTCGGTCTGGACGGCAGCGAGGTCATCGACATCGCTGGCCTGGATGACGGTACCGGCAAGGTCGCCCGGGTCACCGCACGCCGTCCGGGATTCGAATGCAGCTTCGAGGCCCGTGTCCTGCTGCTGACGCCGAAGGAAGTCGAGTACTTCCGCCATGGGGGCATCCTGCACTACGTGCTGCGGCAGCTCGCCGCGCACTGACGGTTCCGCCGCTGCGGCGATAGGCGGAAGCCCGGCCCTCGCGCACGGCGCGAGGGCGCTCGACGGCGCGCGAACCGGTGGTTCGCGAACGCGCCGCCTCGCCCACCACGGTGGCATCCTGCACTACGTGCTGCGGCAGCTCGCCGCGCACTGACGGTTCCGCCGCTGCGGCGATAGGCGGAAGCCCGGCCCTCGCGCACGGCGCGAGGGCGCTCGACGGCGCGCGAACCGGTGGTTCGCGAACGCGCCGCCTCGCCCACCACGGTGGCATCCT
>SCMT01000040.1 GCA_005502915.1 Lysobacteraceae bacterium 2PB
TGACCGCGTGCATGCGTAAATACCTCACCATGCTCAACGCCATGGCCCGCGATCAAGCACCATGGGCACCCGCTACTGCCACACCTCAATAAGACAGTTGACTCCTACAAAGCGGTGAACCCGGATCGGAGGGGGCTCACGCGAAGCGGCGGATCGACGACGAACCGACGATGGCGGGGCCGTGCGTCGGCGGATCGCCGTGCCGGGACGACGGGTCCGGGGGTGCCGCGCCTCGGCGAAGCCTGCGATAATTCCCGGCCTTGGCCCCGTAGCTCAGCTGGATAGAGCGGTCCCCTCCTAAGGGACAGGTCGCACGTTCGAATCGTGTCGGGGCCGCCATCCTTCGTCTGTCCCTCGAACCGTTCCCCTCGAACCCTTCCCTTCGAACGACGCCGGCCCCTGTCGCGGCGCGCCGGCCAGCCCCAGGAGTTTGCGATGACCCACCCCGTTCTGGCCGCCCTCGGCCTCGGCGCCACCGAATCCGGTACCTACCTCGGCAGCGGCGAATGGTCCACCACGTCCGACGCGGGCGTGCTGGAGCCGATCAATCCGACCACGGGCGAGGTGCTGGGACGCGTGCATGCCTCCTCGCAGGCCGACTACGACCTGATCGTCGAGCGCGCCCAGGCCGCGTTCAGGATCTGGCGCACCACCCCGGCGCCGCGTCGCGGCGAAGCCATCCGCCTCTGCGCCGACGCGCTGCGCACCCACAAGGACGCGCTCGGCTCGCTGGTCGCGCTGGAAATGGGCAAGTCCAAGCCGGAAGGCGACGGCGAAGTACAGGAAATGATCGATATCGGCGAGTTCGCGGTCGGCCTGTCGCGCCAGCTCTACGGCCTGACCATGCACAGCGAGCGCCCGGGCCACCGCATGTACGAGCAGTGGCACCCGATCGGCCTCGTCGGCGTGATCTCGGCCTTCAACTTCCCGGTCGCGGTGTGGGCCTGGAACAGCTTCATCGCCGCCATCTGCGGCGACATCACGATCTGGAAGCCGTCGCCGAAGACCCCGCTCTCGGCCATCGCCTCGATGAAGATCTGCAATGAAGCGCTGGCCAAGGCAGGCTTCCCGGACATCTTCTTCCTGTTCAACGACGCCGGCAGCGACCTCGCCCAGCAGTTCGTCGACGACAAGCGCATCCCGCTGATCAGCTTCACCGGCTCGACCAAGGTCGGCCGCATGGTCGGCGAGCGCGTCGCGCGCCGCATGGGCCGTTCGCTGCTGGAACTGGGCGGCAACAACGCGATCATCGTCGACCCGACCGCCGACCTGAAGCTGGCGATCCCGGCGATCGCCTTCGGCGCCGTCGGCACCGCCGGCCAGCGCTGCACCACCACCCGCCGCCTGATCGTGCACGAAAGCATCTACGAGGACGTGCTGGCCAAGCTGATCGCCGCCTACAAGCAGGTCGAGACCAAGATCGGCGACCCGACCGACCCGAAGAACCTGATGGGTCCGCTCAACAGCAAGGACGGCGTGGACGCCTTCCTCGACGCGATCGCCAAGGCCAAGGCCAGCGGCGGCACGATCGAGACCGGCGGCACCGCGATCGACGGCCCGGGCAACTTCGTGCGCCCGGCCATCGTCACCGGCCTGACCAACGACGCCGAGATCGTGCAGCACGAGACCTTCGCGCCGATCCTGTACGTGATGAAGTACAAGACCCTGGACGAAGCCATCGACATGCAGAACGCCGTGCCGCAGGGCCTGTCGTCGTCGATCTTCACCACCAACCTCAAGGCGGCGGAAGCCTTCCTCAGCGCGGCGGGCAGCGACTGCGGCATCGCCAACGTCAACATCGGCACCAGCGGCGCCGAGATCGGCGGCGCGTTCGGCGGCGAGAAGGAAACCGGCGGCGGCCGCGAGTCGGGCTCGGATGCGTGGAAGGCCTACATGCGCCGCCAGACCAACACGATCAACTACTCGGACGCGCTGCCGCTGGCCCAGGGCATCAAGTTCGACCTCTGATCGACCGTTGCATCCCCGGGCAGGCCACCGGCCTGCCCGGGCGTCGTGTCCTCACCTTCCGGGAGACTTCGCGCCATGAACGAACGCAAGACCAGCCCCCTCGCCATCATCAGCCTGATCGCGGGCATCTGCGGCTGGACCGTGCTGCCCCTCCTCGGCACCGTCGCTGCGATCATCACCGGCCACATGGCGCGCGCCGAGATCCGCCGCTCCAGCGGCATGCTGGACGGCGACGGCATGGCGATGATCGGGCTGGTGCTCGGCTGGCTGCAGGTCGTCATCACCGTGGTGGGCCTGCTCTTCATCTTCCTGTTCCTGGGCGGACTGGCCTGGTTCGCCAGCGTCGCGTCCTGACGCGGGCACGCCGGCCACCATGTACGGACTCGCACGCCCCTTCCTGTTCCATCTCGACGCCGAGCGCGCGCACAACCTCGGCCTGTCGATGCTCGAAAAGGCCTACCGCACCGGCCTGAATCCGCTGCTGGCGCGTTCGCGCCCGGCGTTCCCGGTGAAGGTGCTGGGCCTGACCTTCCCCAATCCGGTCGGCCTGGCCGCCGGGCTGGACAAGAACGGCGCGCATGTCGATGCCCTGTTCGCGCTGGGCTTCGGCTTCGTCGAAGTCGGCACGGTCACGCCGAAGCCGCAGGCCGGCAATCCGAAGCCGCGCATGTTCCGGCTGCCGGAACACAACGCGATCATCAACCGCCTGGGCTTCAACAACGAGGGCGTGGATGCGCTGGTGCGCAACGTCGAAAAGGCGCGGCGCAAGGGCGACGGCATCCTCGGCATCAACATCGGCAAGAACAAGGACACGCCGAACGAGGACGCGGCGTCGGACTACATCCACTGCCTGGAGAAGGTGTATCCGCTCGCGGACTACATCACCATCAACATCTCCTCGCCGAACACCGCCGGCCTGCGCGAACTGCAGGAGGAACAGGCGCTGCGCCGCCTGCTCGGCGACCTGCAGGAAGCGCGCGAACGCCTGTGGACCCGCCACGGCCGCCGCGTGCCGATGCTGGTCAAGGTGGCGCCGGACCTGGCCGACGAGGACATCGACGTCACCGCGCGCGTGCTGACCGAGATGCAGGTCGACGGCGTGATAGCGACCAACACCACGGTGTCGCGGATCGCGGTCCACCAGCATCCACTGTCGAAGGAAGTCGGTGGGCTGTCCGGCGAACCGCTGATGGCCAAATCCACCGCCGTGCTGCGCATGCTGCGCACCCGCCTGCCGGAGCAGATCCCGCTGGTCGGCGTGGGCGGCGTGCTCAGCGGCGCCGACGCGGTGCAGAAGATGGCCGCCGGCGCGAGCCTGGTGCAGTGCTACACCGGCCTGGTCTACCGCGGCCCGGCGCTGATCGGCGAATGCGTCGATGCCATCCGTCGCCGCAAGGAAGCGCCCAGTCGCGGGCACCTGCCGCCCAACATGCCGCGCACATGACCGTCCGTTCCATCGCATCGGCCCCGCTGCGCAACACCTTCGGCGTCGACGCGCGCGCCGGCCGGCTGATCGAAACCGACGACGCGAACGACCTGCCGGCGCTGTTCGCCGGCGAACTGGCCGGCGCTTCACCGCTGGTCGTCGGCGGCGGCAGCAACCTGCTGATCGTCGAGAACCCCGCGCTGGCGCTGGCGCTCACGGCATCCACCATCCGCGTCGTCGCCGAGCATGACGACCACGCCATCGTCCGCGCCGATGCCGGCACGGAATGGCATGCCTTCGTGCTGTGGACGCTGGAACACGGCTTCGCCGGGCTGGAGAACCTGTCCCTGATCCCGGGCACGGTCGGCGCTGCGCCGATCCAGAACATCGGCGCCTACGGCGTCGAAGTCGGCGAACGCATCCATGCGGTCGAAGTGTTCGAACGCGCCACCGGCACCTTCCACCGCTTCGATGCCGCCGCCTGCGCCTTCGCCTACCGCGACAGCGTGTTCAAGCACGACCTCGACCGTTACCTCATCACCGCCGTCGAGTTCGCACTGCCGCATGCCGCGTCGCTCGCGCCGTCGGCGCTGAAGCTCGACTACGCGGGCATCCGCGATGAGCTGGCGGCCATGGGCGTGGACGCACCCGACCCGCGCACGGTCGCCGAAGCGGTGATCGGACTGCGTCGGCGCAAGCTGCCCGATCCGGCCGTGGTCGGCAACGCCGGCAGCTTCTTCAAGAATCCGATCGTCCCGCTGGCGCAGGCCGAAGCCCTGCTCGCGGAACATCCGCAGCTGCCGGTGTTCCGCGGCGCCGGCGACGACAGCCGCAAGCTCTCCGCCGCCTGGCTGATCGACGCCTGCGGCTGGAAAGGCCGGCGCAGCGACACGGGCTCCGGCGATGCCGGCGTGTCGGAACAGCACGCGCTGGTCCTGGTCAACCACGGCCGGGCCAGCGGTGCGGAACTGCTCGACCTGGCCCGCCGCATCGCCGACGACGTGCAGTCGCGCTTCGGCGTGGCGATCGAACCCGAACCGCGCCTGATCGGCGCCCACTGGTAGCCCACCGCATGTCCCTCGTGATCGTCCGCCGTCCCGCCGCCAGCCTCGCCACCGCCTGCGAACTGACGTTCATGGAACGGGCGCGGATCGAGGTCGATGTCCTGCAGCGCCAGCATGCCGCCTACCGCGAGGCGCTGGCCCAGGCCGGCGCCGAGGTCATCGCGCTCGATGCGATCGAATCGCTGCCCGACAGCGTGTTCGTCGAGGACGCTGCCGTGGTGCTGGACGAGATCGCGATCCTCACCCGCCCAGGCACGCCCTCGCGCGAACCGGAGCCCGATGCCATCGCCGATGCGCTGGCGATGCATCGCCGCGACCTCGCGCGGATCGCCGCGCCGGGCACGCTCGAAGGCGGCGACGTGCTGCGCGTGGGCCGCACGCTGTACGTCGGCCTGACCACGCGCACCAACCGCGCCGGCATCGAACAGCTCGCTGCGCTGGTGCAGCCGCATGGCTACACCGTGATCGCGGTGGACACGCCCGGCAGCCTGCACCTGAAGACCGCCTGCACCGCACTGGACGACCAGACCCTGCTGGCCAATCCGGCGTGGGTCGATCTGGCGCCGTTCGCGGGCTTCCGCATCCTCGCCGTCGACCCGGATGAGCCCTTCGCCTCGAACGTGCTGCCGGTCGGCGACGCGCGGATCGTCAACGCCGCGTTCCCGCGCACGCGCTCGCTGGTCGAAACACACTGCGCGGCAGCCGGGCTGCGCACGATCGCGGTCGACATCGGCGAATTCGGCAAGGCCGAGGCCGGGCTGACCTGCATGAGCCTGGTGTTCAAGGGCGCGTCGTCCGGGAGCGGCAGCCGCCCCGGATGAGCACGGCCCGCACCCCGCACCTGCGCGCCGCGCTGCTGATGTTCTGCAGCACGGTGTTCTTCGGGTTGATGGTGATCGCGATCCGCCTGGCCTCGGAAACGCTGCATACCTTCGAGATCGCGTTCTTCCGCAATTTCTTCGGCCTGGTCGCGGCCCTGCCGCTGCTGCTGCGCCACGGCCCGGACCTGCTGAAGACCACGCAGCTGCCGCGCTACGGCGTGCGCTGCGCGATCGGCGTGGTGTCGATGATGGCCGGCTTCTGGGCGATCGGCCACCTGCCGCTGGCGCAGGCAGTGGCGCTGTCGTACTCCACGCCGATCTTCGTGACCATCGCCGCCGTGCTGTTCCTGCACGAACAGGTGCGCGCGCGACGCTGGATCGCGGTCGGCCTGGGCTTCGTCGGCGTGCTGATCATCGTCCGCCCGGGCAGCGCGAGCTTCAGCGCCGGCACGCTGGTGGCGCTGGTCGCCGCGGTGCTCAGCGGCGTGGTCTCGATCCAGATCAAGCAGCTGTCGCAGGTCGATCCGGCCGACCGCATCGTCTTCCTGACCACGCTGATCTGGGTGCCGATGTCGCTGCTGCCGGCGCTGACCGTGTGGGAATGGCCGCAGGGCATCACCTGGCTGTGGGTGATCGCGGCCGGCGCCATGGGCACGGCCGGCCACATGCTGTGGACCCGCGCGCTGAAGCTGGGCGACGTCTCGGCGCTGACCCCGATCAGCTTCACCCAGCTGCCCATCGTCGCGCTGGCCGGCTGGCTGCTGTTCCAGGAGCCGGTGGACCGCTGGACCGCCATCGGCGCGATGGTCATCTTCAGCGCGAACGCCTACATCGCACACCGCGAGGCCCGGCTCGCGCGTCGCGCCGCGACCCACGCACCGACGCAGGCCGCCAGGCCGGGCGAATGAGGGGGGCGTCCCCGCCGCACTGCTCGTGCGGCTGTACGTCGCCGTCGCGCAGCTGGTGTAATGCACTGGAGCGGAACGCCGCCTGCCATGCAATCCCCCACAGGACAGTCCACGCCCCATGAAGATCCGTTTCGTCCATGTCGGTCTCGTCATCGCCGCCACACTGATGGTCGCGATCTGGATGTCGGCCAGGATGCGCGAGGCGCAGGTCGCCAAGGTGCTGGCCGAACCGGCCCCGCCGAGCACCACGGCCGCCGGTACGCCCGGTGCCGCGAAGCAGCGCAGTCACCAGGCCTTCCAGGACATGGCGCGCAAGTTCCTGCGCGAGGCGCCGAACATGAGTCCTGAAATCCGCCTGGAGCGGGCCCGGGCGCTGGCCCGCGAGGTCGAGGCGCGCGAGCGTGCGGGGGAACTGACCGGTGAGGAAGCGGTGCTGATCCGCATCGGCCTGATCCAGGCCGCCGTGGTCGACGACACGGAGCGCGTCCGCCAGGCCCAGGCCGTTGTCGACCACTACCGCGAGCAGTCGGCGCAGCGGCAGGCCGCCACTGCCGCCCGGCAACAGCAGGATGCCCGCCAGCGCGAGTACAAGGCGCGGGAGGCGGAGATCGTGGCCGAGGTACTGGCGATGTCCAGCTACCCCGGTGGCCTGAGCCGCGACGACTACCTGCGGCTTCGCCTGAGCGAGGCGCATCGCGCCATCTACGGCACGCCCCGCCCGGCCGCCGTGCCCTGAGCCCCTGTCCAAGCGCTCCAATTTGGCGGCAACGCCCCGCCCCTACCTTCGGCACATGCCCGGGCGCGGGTTTCGGCTAGGCTCGGCGGTCACCTGCCCTTCCTGGACCTGGACCCGCCGATGAAACACGTTCCGACCACCCTGGGGCTCGCCCTGGCCCTCGCCCTCAGCCTCACCGCACCGGTCGCGCTTGCCGCCGACGGCAAGCCGCAGCTCGGCAGCTTCGGCGTCGACCTCGCCAATCGCGACACCTCGGTGAAGCCGGGCGACGACTTCGACCGCTACGCCAACGGCGCCTGGTTCGACGGCTACACCCTGAAGGACTACGAGACCCGCTACGGCTCGTTCAACGCCCTCGCCGACCGCGCCGAAGAGCAGACCCGCGCGATCGTCGAGGAGCTGCTGGCGCGCAAGGATCTGGTGCCGGGCAGCAACGAACAGAAAGTGCGCGATCTCTACGCCAGCTACATGGACAAGGCCGCGCGCGACGCCGCCGGGATCAAGCCGCTGCTGCCGACCCTCCAGCGCATCGAGCGCATCGACTCGATCGCCAAGCTCACCGCCGTGTTCGGCAACGCGGCCATGGACGGCACGTCCAGCCCGATCGGCGCCGGCATCACCCTCGACCGCAAGGATCCCGATCGCTACCTCGTCTCGATCGGCGTCGGCGGCCTGGGCCTGCCCGACAAGGATTTCTACCTCAACCAGGAGCCGCGCTTCGTCCAGATCCGCGCCGCCTACCTCGACCACGTGCAGAAGATGCTCGGCTTCGCCGGCGTGAAGGACGCGAAGGCGCGTGCCGAGGCGATCATCGCGCTGGAAACCGAACTCGCGAAGCAGATGTGGGATCGCGCCCAGCTGCGCGACCGCGACAAGACCTACAACCTGCGCACCTTCGCGCAGCTGGGCCAGGAATTCGCCGGCTACGACTGGGCCGCGCACTTCGCCGCGCAGGGCATCGCGCGCCCGCCGGCGGAAGTCAACATCAGCACGCCCAGCGCGATCACGCCGATCATCGGCATCATCGGCAAGACCCCGCTGAACGTCTGGCGCGACTACCTGACCTTCCACGCCGTGCGCAACCACGCGCCGGTGCTGAGCACCGAGATCGACGAGGCCGCCTTCGCCTTCACCGGCATGGTCCTGCAGGGCCAGAAGGCGCAGCGCGAACCGTGGAAGCGCGGCATCGCGCAGCTCAACGGCATCGGCGACGCGGTCGGCCAGATCTACGTCGCCCGCCACTTCAAGCCCGAAGCCAAGGCGGCGATGGACACCCTGGTGGAGAACCTGCGCAAGGCGCTGCGCATCAACATCCAGAACCTCGACTGGATGGGCGAAGCGACCAAGGCCGAGGCCTACCGCAAGCTGGAAACCTTCAACCCGAAGATCGGCTACACGAAGAAGTGGCGCGACTATTCCACCGTCACCATCGTGCCCGACGACCTGATGGCCAACGTGCTGTCCGTGCGCCGCTACGCGATCAACGACCAGCTGCGCCGCCTCGGCACCAAGCCGGACCGCGACGAATGGTTCATGACCCCGCAGACGGTGAACGCGTACTACAACGCCTCGTTCAACGAGATCGTGTTCCCGGCCGGCATCCTGCAGCCGCCGTTCTTCGACCTCAACGCCGATCCGGCGGTGAACTACGGCGCCATCGGCGGCGTGATCGGCCACGAGATGGGCCACGGCTTCGACGACCAGGGCTCGAAGTCGGACTACGCGGGCATCCAGCGCAACTGGTGGACCGACGAGGACCGCGCGCGCTTCGAGGCCCGTACCAAGGCCCTGGTCGCCCAGTACAACACCTACTGCCCGCTGCCGAACCAGTGCGTCAACGGCCAGCTCGCCCTGGGCGAGAACATCGGCGACCTCGGCGGCCTGTCGATGGCCTACACGGCCTACCGCCTGAGCCTCAACGGCAAGGAAGCGCCGGTGATCGACGGCCTGACCGGCGACCAGCGCTTCTTCCTGGCCTGGGCGCAGGTGTGGAAGTCCAAGTACCGCGACGAGGCGATGCTCAACCAGCTCAAGGTCGGCCCGCACTCGCCGCCGCGCTACCGCGTGAACGGCCCGCTGCGCAACCTCGACGAGTGGTACCGCGCCTTCGACGTGAAGCCGGGCGACAAGCTCTACCTGCCGCCGGAACAGCGCGTGCGCATCTGGTAAGACGACGGATTCCGTCCGCTGCATGCACAACGGCCGCCCCTCGGGGCGGCCGTTTTCGTTGCGGATACCAAGCCGGACAGATTGCCCGGCCGTCGCTCCGGGCGCTTCAGGCCCCCAGCAGGGTGTTCGCCACCATCGCCGCGTGCTGCGCCTTCATGGTTTCGTTCAACTGCTGGTGCGCCAACGCCTTGTTGTTCCACAGCGCATGCCAGGTCTCGCGAAGGTGTGCGTCGTCCCGCTGCAGGGCGAAGCTGGCGAGGGCGCTGTCGTAGTAGGTGAGCGCGCCCCGCGCATTGCCCTGCATCAGGCAGTCGTTGCCGTGGGCCAGGCGCTCGCGCAGGAAATCCAGCGCATCGCATCCGCCATTGTGTTCCGGCTGCCCCATTCCCCACCCCTCGATTGCAAGACGTCCATCACAACGAAAATGAGAAACAGATCAGGACATCTTGTCCGGCCCGGATCGCCATGCCGGACAGAAGGCAAAAAGAAAGGGCCCGGCGAACCGGGCCCTTCGGGGGTTGCAGGGGACGATGTTCCCCGGATTACGGCGTGACCGTCACGTTCAAGGGCATCGCCAGGCTCGGCAGGATCGGGTCGTTGGTCGTGATGCACACATTGCCGGCGTAGCTGCCCGGGGCCAGACCCGTGCCGTAGACCACCGTCATGGCCTGCACGCTCGTGCCACGCGCCAGGGAGCCCGAGGCAGCGTAGGTACCGCTGATCCAAGGCGCGCCACAGGGCACGTTGCCGACGATGCGCATGGTCAGACCCGGGAAGCTCGGGTTGGCCACCCAGTTGCCGGTGCCGTTGGTAGCGACGGTGAGCGAGGCGAAACCGTTGTTGCCCGACGCGGTGTTGGAACCATACCAGGCGAAACGGTTGGCGAAGGTGCCACGGGTGTTGATCACCAGCCAGTAGCGACCAGGCGGCAGGTTCACGTTCTGGCCCGCAGCCACCAGGTTCAGCTGGATGTCGCTGCTGCCCACGGTGGTGACGCCCGGACCGGTCGGCGTGGTGGTATAGGTCCACAGCGCTGCGGCCGGGTTGGTCTGGGGGTTGCCTGCCGGGAGTCCAGCTGCATCCGGATAGATGCTGAAGGTGAGGTTGGTGGCCGCCGAGGTGAGCACCGTGCCGCTGACGACGAAACCTTGCGAGGACAGTGCCGTGATCTGCGTGTTCTGCGTGATCACGAAGTCATCCGCAGCGTACTGGCCTTGGCTGCCTGCAGTCGCCGGATCCGTATAGGTCGTGCTGCGGAAGCCGCTGGCCACGCCCTGGCTGGTCGCATCGACCAGGCGCTGTGCGCCGGTGCCGCTGTTGACGAAGTTGTAGGTCAGGGTGGAACCGCCCGTGTTGCTCACCGGGAAGTACACCGAACCCACCGCGTTCGTCGCCAGCGACATGGACAGACTGGCCGGCAGGGTCGCGACCGGCGGCTGCACGGCCACACCCACCGGCAGGCGCAGCACCGGTGCGGTGCCGATGGCCGGGGTCAGCACCACGTTGCCGAAGGCCGTCGAGCCATTGGCCGGCAGGGTCGCACCATAGATCGTGAACTTCACGCGCAGCGTGCCGTTGGCGGGCACGGTGATGATCGGCGAGACCGCGCCGCTGACGCCCTGCAGCTGGACGCGCCAGCTGGTGGACACCGCGTTGGGGTTGCGGAACGTGCGGTAGAACACGCAGGTCGGGAAGCAGCTGCGGTTGTACAGGTTCGGCTGGTTGAGCGTGGTCGGATCACCACCGATGGCCGGGTTGGCGGCCTGGTAGTTGGCCAGGGTCTCATCCAGCACGAGGCCGGCGTTGATCGCGCGATCCACCTGCACGCGACCGCTGCCGCGCGCGAACGGATTGGCGAGGGTGACCTGGTCTTCGAGGTAGACCGTCTGGTTCGCGGTCATCGCCAGCGCCGACTTGATCTCCGGCGGCGTCCAGGTCGGACGGGCCTGACGGACCAGGGCGGCGGCACCGGCCTGGTGCGGCGAAGCCATCGAGGTGCCGCTGAGCAGGCCGACGAGGTTCTCCGAACCGGTGAGTGCCGTTCCGGCGGTCACCGCGAGGACGTCGACGCCCGGTGCCGTGATGTCCGGCTTCAGGATGTTGAACGTGCCGGCCGGGCCGCGCGAGCTGAACGCCGCCAGCGCATCGGGCGTGTTCGGCAGCGGGATCGCCGGGTAGGAGATCTGCGCGGTCGTCGTGGTCGGATTGGCCTGGCCGAAGTTGCGCAGGGCGTCGCCCTCGGCCTGGGTCACGCTGAACACCGGCACGGTGGTGCCCGGCACCGACGGCAGGATCACGCCGGCGGCGTTGTTCGCGATGATCACCGCAACCGCACCGGCGGCCGAGGCATTGTTGACCTTGATCGCGAACGAGCAGGTGCCGCGGCGGATCACCGCGATGCCGCCGGCGAAGGTGTTGGCCGGATAGGCCGCGCAACCGTCGCTGGCGGTGTTGATGCCGGCGCTGATGTACAGCGGCGTTGTGCCGGGGATGGTCGCCGAGAAATCGACGCCACCGGAGCCCTGGTTGACGATGATCGGCGCCAGGTTGGCCGGCACCGGGGCCGGACCGGTCACCGACATGGCGATGCCGAAGCCGGCGCGACCATGCTGGGCGGCGGCGGTCGAGCTGACCCACGGCTCGTGGTGGCCCATGGTGTTCGGGCCCGGGCCGCTGTTGCCGGCGGACGCGGCGACGAAGATGCCGGCGTCGACGGCGCCGAGGAAGGCCAGCGAGGTGGCTTCGGTCCACGGCGAGGAACCGCCGCTGATCGAGTAATTCAGGACGTCGACGATACCGTCGGCGACGGCCTGGTTGACCGCAGCCGTGGTCGAGGTGTTGCCGCAGAGGCCACGACCGGTGGAGATCTGGGTATAGCAGACGTCGTAGGCGATGATGTTGGCGTGCGGGGCGACACCGGAGATGCGGATCGTGTTGCCGGAGAACACCGCATCGCGCGTGTTGCCGGCGACGGTCGAAGCGACGTGGCTGCCGTGCGAGTTGGTGTCGCCGAAGCCAGGCTCTTCGCGGATGTCCGCGTTGCCGCAGGCGTTTTCGGGCGCGCCGCAGATGAAGTCGTAGCCGCCGATCAGCTTGTCGTTGCATCGGCCTTCGTCGACGCCGCCGGGGGCGCAGGTGCCGAGGTAGTTGCCGCTGCCGAGCGGGTTGCTGTGCGCATAGCCGTCGACCGGGCCGACCGCCGAGAACGACGGGCTGCCGAAGTTGATGCCGGAGTCGATGATGCCGACCACCACGCCTTCGCCCCTGTACGGGCCGGGCGCGCCGGGATTGGTGCCGTTCCATACCGCAGGCGCGCCGATGAGTGCGGGACCGGTGTCGGTGTCTAGCTCGTACTCGCGATAGGGTTCGACCAGGCGGACGTCCGACATCAGGCGCATCGAGCGCGCTTCGGCTTCGCTCAGTTCGACCACCATGCCGTTCAGCGCATGCTGCATGGTCAGGCGGGGCGTGACGTCGCGGCCGACCATCATCGACATGCGCGTTTCCATCTGCGCCTGGCGGGTTTCGAGGTAATCGACGTAGCGCTCGGAGTTCGTGCCTTCGACGTCGAGGCGCAGCGCGCCCTGCTCGTCACGCACGCGTTCCGGCTGCGGCAGCCCGGGCAGCGTGCCCTTGTAGCTGGCCAGCGCGGGCTCGCGGAACACCACGATGTACCGCCCGCGCTGTTCCTCCATGACGTTGCCGGCGGAGGCGGATGCGGTGCCGCCGCTGCCCTGATTGATGGCACCGACAGTGTCGCCCTGGCCCTTGATCGCGGTCGCGGCGGAACCGCCCGCGTCGTCGGTCGTGAACTGTGCGCCGTTCGGATAGAGATACGCTGCGGTCGCGACCGCGATCAGTGAGAGTGCGCCTGCGGCTGCGCCCCACTTCTTCATACGTGACATGTTCGATGTTCCCCGGATTGAGTGGCGTATGTGGCGCGCCCGGGGATACCACACACCGGGCGGGTCCATGAAGCCGGAGCCGCCGCGGATGCGGCGACGCCCCCTGTTTCACGCCCGCGATGCGGACGCTTGGCCGATTCTATACGGCGCCATGGAAAGAATTGTGTATTTCCACGACCCGCGCACGTTTTTTTTCTGCAGCCAGGCTTGATGCTGCGCCGCACAAATAACGATGCGTCATGGATTCGGCAAATATCCGCAACAGGGAGTTCGGGATCGCAGACACGGGGACTTCCATGCGACGCCGGGCGCGGTCACGACCGAACAGCCCGGGCATCACGGACCCTGCTGAACGGTCAGGGGAGGCGCCGACCGTAATTGCGTTCGACGTAATCGTCGATGATGCCGAGAAACTCGCGGGCGATGTGTTCGCCACGCAGGGTCACAGCCTTTTCGCCGTCGATGAAGACCGGCGCCGCCGGTGCCTCGCCGGTGCCCGGAAGCGAGATGCCGATGTTGGCGTGGCGCGATTCGCCCGGCCCGTTGACCACGCAACCCATCACCGCGAGCGTCAGGTTCTCCGCGCCGGGATGGGTGATCTTCCACTCGGGCATCTTCGACCGGACGTGCTCCTGCACCGACTGCGCGAGCTCCTGGAAGAAAGTGCTGGTGGTGCGGCCGCAGCCGGGGCACGCGGTGACCATCGGCGTGAACGCGCGCAGACCCATGGTCTGCAGCAGTTCCTGGGCGACGATCACTTCCTGCGTGCGCGACGCGCCCGGCTCGGGCGTGAGCGAGATGCGGATGGTGTCGCCGATGCCTTCCTGCAGCAGCACGCCGAGCGCGGCGGCCGAGGCGACGATGCCCTTGCTGCCGATACCCGCTTCAGTGAGTCCGAGATGCAGGGCGAAGTCGGAACGACGCGCGAGATCGCGATACACCGCGACCAGTTCCTGCACGCCGCTGACCTTCGCGCTGAGCACGATGCGCTCGCGCGCCAGTCCCAGCTCGACCGCGCGCTCGGCGGAATCGATCGCAGACAGGATCAGTGCCTCGCGCAGCACGCGCCCTGCATCCCAGGGCTCCGCGCGCTGCGCATTCTCGTCCATCAGCCGCGCGGCCAGGGCCTGGTCGAGCGAGCCCCAGTTGGCGCCGATGCGGACCGGCTTGCCGTAGCGGCAGGCGAACTCGATCAGCTGCGCGAACTGGGTGTCCTTCTTCTTGCCGAAGCCGACGTTGCCGGGATTGATGCGGTATTTCGCCAGCGCCTCGGCGCACGCCGGCTCATCGGTGAGCAGCTGGTGCCCGTTGTAGTGGAAGTCGCCGATGATCGGCACCGAGATCCCCATCATCGCCAGCTTGTCGACGATGCGCGGCACCGCCGCCGCCGACTCGGGGTTGTTGACCGTCACCCGGACCAGCTCCGAGCCCGCGCGCCACAGTTCGGCGATCTGCTTCGTGGTCGCGGCGACGTCGGCGGTGTCCGTGTTGGTCATCGACTGCACCACCACGGGCGCCTGGCCGCCGAGGGCGACCTTGCCGACCAGGACCTGGCGGGTGGAACGACGCGGCACGGGGCCGAAGGCGGGGGCCGCGTCGTCGCGGCAGGGCGGGATCTGTTCGGACATGCGCGCATTCTAGCGGCGGCCACGCGGGTCGAGGGCGGGATTTGCCCGCAGGCCCTTCGCTTCTTGTTCTTGTAGGAGGGCCTTCAGGCCCGAGCTCTTCCGCTCTTCGGATGCATCCTGAAAAGCTCGGGCCTGAAGGCCCTCCTACAAGAAGCGGTGGAACTCGGGCCTGAAGGCCCTGCTGCGAAGCGGCCACCGAGACACATGCCTTCCCGTATCCTGTGCCGATGTTCGATCCCCCCGCTCCGGACGACCGCAAGGCGTTCACGCCGAGCCAGCTGAACGCGCTGGCCCGGAACCTCCTCGAAGACGCCTTCCCCCTGGTCTGGGTGGAAGGCGAACTGGGCAACCTGTCGCGCCCGTCCTCGGGACACCTGTATTTCACCTTGAAGGATGAGCGCGCCCAGGTCCGCTGCGCGCTGTTCAAGCCTAAGAGCCAGTGGCTGAAGTTCACCCCCCGCGAGGGCCTGCGCGTGCTTGCGCGCGGGCGGCTGACCCTCTACGAGGCGCGCGGCGACTACCAGCTGATCCTCGACACCATGGAAGAGGCCGGCGAAGGCGCGCTGCGCCGGGCCTTCGAGCAGCTCAAGGCGAAGCTGCAGGCGGAAGGCCTGTTCGACCAGGCCCGCAAGCGTGCCCTGCCCGCCCACATCCGCCGGCTCGGCGTGCTGACCTCGCCCTCCGGCGCAGCCGTGCGCGATGTGCTCAGCGTGCTGCGCCGCCGCTTTCCGCTGCTGGAGGTCGACATCCTTCCCGTGCCGGTACAGGGCGACACCGCCGCTGCGCAGATCGTGCGCATGCTGCAGGCCGCCGGCCGCAGCGGCCGCTACGACGCCCTGCTGCTGACCCGCGGCGGCGGCTCGCTGGAAGACCTGTGGGCGTTCAACGACGAAACGCTGGCCCGCGCCATCGCCGCGTCGCCGGTGCCGGTGGTGTCCGCGGTCGGCCACGAGGTCGATGTCACCCTGGCCGACTTCGCGGCGGACCTGCGCGCACCGACGCCCTCGGTCGCGGCCGAACTGCTGGTGCCCGACCGCAGCGACCTCGCATCGCGCCTCCGCGCCCAGGCGCGGCGGCTGCAGGCGAACTGGGACCGCCACCAGCGCCACGCCGCGCAGCGCGCCGACCGCGCCGCACTGCGGTTGCAGGCACAACGTCCGCTCGCGCGCCTCGACGTGCTGCGCCAGCGCCAGGAAGCCTCGCTGCGCCGGCTGCAGGCCGCGTGGCAGCGCCAGCAGGCCGCGCGCACGGCGCAGCTGCGACATCACGCCGCCGTGCTCCGCGCCGCGCGCCCGGAACGGCGGCTCGCGCAATTGCGCGAGCGCCTGCGCGCGCTGTCGGACCGGCCGCGCGCGGCGACCGTACGCCTGCTGCAGGCGAAGACGATGCAACTGCACGGGCTCGCGCGTTCGCTGGAAGCGGTCAGCCCGCTGGCGACCGTCGCGCGCGGTTACGCGATCCTGCAGCGCGAGGATGGCCGGGTCGTGCGCAGCACGCACGACGTGCAGGTGGGCGAGCGACTCGATGCGCGCATCGCGGACGGCGTGCTGCGGGTCCGCGTCGAAGAGGGTCTCGATCCGAACGCATCGCGATAGGAAACGAAGCACGCATCTCTACGGACGGGCTTTTCGTGGAGCGGAGCTCTACAGGGGCGCATCGTGAGACCGGTACGATCAGGGCCCGCCCCAGATTTCCTCGTCGATGGTCTTCGCGCGCTTCGCGGGACGCACGCGGCCATGCGCGTCGATGGCGACGCCCTCTCGGCGCAAGCGCTTGATCTGTTCGTCATGATCCGGCGTACCGGGCGGAAAGGCGCTGCGGCCATCGGCGCGCAGCACGCGATGCCAGGGCAGCGCCGGGTCGTCGTTCTGCGACAGCAGCCGCGCGACCAGACGGGCGCGCCCCGGCAGGCCCGCGCGCTGCGCCACCACGCCGTACGCAGCCGTCTCGCCGCGCGGGATCGCGCGGATCGCGGCCAGGATGCGTTCGGCGGCAGACAGGGGGTCCATGGCCCGGTAGCATAGTGCACTGCGCTCCCCCGAGCCCTGCTCCCTCGCGCCAGCCGCCGAGTCATCCTTCGAGTCACCGCACCATGCAGAATTTCGAACAGATCCGCAGCCACCTCACCTCCGGCGACTTCCGGATCACGATGCAGGAGCCCTACGTGCTCTGTGTCGAACTCTCCCTCGACCAGGGACGACGCCACCAGGCCATCTTCCTCTCCGAACTGGTGGACGACGATGGTCGCCACTACCTCCGCGTCAGCACCGTCATCGCGCCGACCACCGGCATCGACTGCCGCCGCGCCCTCGCCTTCAATTGGGAAAGCCGCGTCGGCTACCTCGCGATCGGCGAACTCGACCGCGTCCCCTACCTGCAGCTGTGCGAGAACCGTCCCTACGATGCCCTGACCGGCGCGGAAATCGACCGCCTGATCCTGGAGATCGGCGGCATGGGCGACGAACTCGAGCGCGCATTGTCCGCTGGCGGCGACCTGCTCTGAATCCCCGCGTCGCCGTCGATCGGCGGCGCGGACATCGCAGGAACACCAGGAAACGAAAAGCCCCGGCAATGCCGGGGCTTTTGCGTGGTGCGCGGGACCGATGCCTCAGGCCCAGCCCAGCGCCTCGAACAGCTTGAGCAGGCCGTAGGCCACGCCACCGGCGGCCGGGATCGTCAGCACCCACGCCCACAGGATGCGTTCGATCACGGTGAACTTCAGCTTGCGCGGGTTCTTGCCGAAGCCCACGCCCATGATCGCGGTGGAGATGCTGTGCGTGGTCGACACCGGCATGCCGAAGTGCGCGGCACCCACGAGGATGGTCGCCGACGCGGTTTCCGCGGCGAAGCCGTCGATCGGATGCAGCTTCACCATCTTGTGGCCCAGGGTCTTGATGATCCGCCAGCCGCCCATCGCGGTGCCCGCCGCCATCACCACGGCGCAGGTCACGACGATCCACGTGTCGATGTCCTTCTCGTCGCCGCCCGGATGGAGGAAGGCCGCCCACGCCGGCAGGTTGTCCAGCGTCCCGGCGCTTTCGGCGGCGAAGATCGTCAGGGCGATGATGCCCATGGTCTTCTGCGCGTCGTTGGTGCCGTGGGCGAAGCCCATGTAGCCGGCCGAGACCAGCTGCAGCTTGCCGAAGATCGCATTGACCCAGCGCGGACGCGCCAGTCGACCCAGCGCACCGCCCAGTTTCGACAGCAGCTTGATGCTGCCGTAGAGGATGCCGAGGATCAGGACCCCCAGGGTGAATCCCGCGATGGGGGAACTGACCATCGGGATGACCACCTTCCAGAGCAGGCCCTTGTTGCTGGTCCAGCCTTCCGCGCCCAGCTTCGACCAGATCAGGGCGGCGAAGTTGTTGTCGGCGGCGGCCAGCGCGGCACCGCAGAGGCCGCCGATCAGGGCGTGCGAGGACGACGACGGCAGGCCGAACCACCAGGTGATGAGGTTCCAGGTGATGCCGCCGAGCAGGGCGCAGAGGATCACCTGCGACGTCACGTTGACCACTTCGGTGTCGATCAGGCCCGAGGCGATGGTCTTGGCGACGGCCGTGCCCCAGAACGCACCGAGCAGGTTCATGAAGGCGGCCAGCATCACCGCCTTGCCGGGGCTGAGCACCTTGGTCGCGACGACGGTGGCGATGGAGTTCGCCGTGTCGTGGAACCCATTGATGAACTCGAAGACGAGCGCGGCCAGGATGACCACGAGGACGAGAGTGAGCATGTCGACTCCGTCAGCTGTTCTTCAGCACGATCTGGTAGGCGACGACGCCCGCTTCGCGGCAGCGGTCGATGGCTTTTTCCAGGATCTCGAAGAATTCCTTGAGCAGGAACATCTGCAGGGGCTCGAGCTTGCCGGAATAGATGTCGCGATACAGCTCGAGCATCAGGCGGTCGGCCTCGTTCTCCAGCGCGCGCAGCTTCTCATTCAGCGCGGTCATGCGGTCGATATTGAGGTGGCGCAGTTCGCTGACCATCTCCACCACCACGCCGGAGGCCTGCTCCAGCATCGCGGCGCGCGGCGCGAAGTCGATGCCTTCCAGGTGCTTGATCGCCAGGGAGTAGCGGTCGGCGAACTTCTCGATCTGCTTGGGGATCTTGTACAGCGCCGAGCCCAGGGCCTCAATGTCCTCGCGCTCGATCGGGGTGATGAAGCTGTCGACCAGGGCCTTGCCGATCTTCTCCGCGGCGGCGCGCTCGCGGGTGCGGGCCAGCTTGAATTCGTCGAGCGCCGGCTGGCGGTCGGTGACCTTCATCATGGCGTGCAGCGCCCTGGCGCTGTCGTGCGCGGCCGCGGCGGCCTCGTCGAGCAGGCCGTAGAACTGCTGGCCGGAGCCGAAGATCGTTTGCAGGGAGAACATGGGCGGTCGCCTCGATGACAGTGATGTGAATATGGTAAGTCTGAATTGTGACTTTCAAATGACACCGGACCCATCGCCGTCACCTGGATGACACCAAACCGTCATCCGGCGGGTCGCCGCCGAACCTGAACAGGCCACGCCCCGACTCCCCGGGACGGTCATGGGCGCCTGCTATCATCCGCGGACCGTATGGCTCCCCCAGACCCCCTCCCAAGCATGATTCCGCCGGCGCCCCGCACCCGAGGCCGCCAGCGGCCTGTCATCCCCGGCCTCCCCTCCTGCAGGCGTGCCCTGTCGGCCCCGGCGACCTCCCTCAAGACGGGAGTCGCCCGTGCTTGAGCTGCTGGTCGTCATCGCCCTGATCTTCGTGAACGCCTTCTTCGCCCTGTCGGAGATGGCTCTCATGACCTCGCGCAAGCTCAGGCTCAAGCAGATGGCCGAAACCAGCCGGGGGGCGCGCAAGGCGCTGGCCCTGGCCGAGCATCCGGACAACCTGCTGTCCACGGTGCAGGTGGGCATCACCGCGATCGGCATCCTGGCCGGCATGTACGGCGGCGAGGCCATCGGCTTGATGATCGCGGACTGGATCGACGGGGTGGTTCCTGCGGCCCGCGAGTACGCAGCGACGGTAGGCAAGGCCACGGCCGTGACCCTGATCACGGCTGGCTCGGTGATCTTCGGCGAACTGCTGCCGAAACGACTGGCCCTGACCAATGCCGAAGTCATCGCCAGCCGCGTGGCGATCCCGCTGGACATGCTGGCGCGCGCGGCGACGCCGGTGGTCCGGGCACTGGGCTGGATCAACCGCGGCGTGCTGCGCATGCTCGGCATCCGCGACGACGCCCGCAATGCCATCACCGAAGAGGAAATCCAGCTGCTGGTGAGCGAAAGCCACGAGCAGGGCGTGATCGACGACGACGAACGCAACATGATGCAGCGGGTCATGCGCCTGGGCGACCGCACGGTCGAAAGCATGATGACCCCGCGTACGCGCATCGTCTGGCTGGACGCCAATGCCGGTTTCGACGAGAACCTGGCGGAGATGCGCGACACCCCGTACTCGCGCTACCCCGTCTACCGGGGCAGCGATGCCGACGTGCTCGGCGTGCTGGAGGTGAAGTCGCTGCTCGACCGACTCGACGAGCGCAGCCCGGACCTGTTCCGCACCCTGCGCCCGGCGCTGTTCGTGTCCGAATCGACCCACGCCCTGAAGCTGCTGGAGATCTTCCGCGAAGAGCAGCAGTCGCTGGCGCTGGTGGTCGACGAATACGGCGAGATCACCGGCATGGTCACCGTGAACGACATGATGGGCGCGGTGGTCGGGCGCCTGCAGTCCAGCGAGACGCCGGATGCGGATGCGCTGGTCATCGAGCGCGCGGACGGATCGCTGCTGGTCGACGGCTCGCTGCCGGTGGACGAACTGCGCGAGATCATCGGACAGCGCCTGCCGCAGCAGGACGAGCACGATTACCACACCGCCGCAGGCATGGTGATCGCGCATTTCGGACGGATCCCGAATACCGGCGAGTCGTTCGAGTGGGCCGGCTGGCGCATCGAAGTGGTCGACCTGGATGGTCCGCGCATCGACAAGCTGCTGCTGACCCGGCTCGCGGACGAGGCCGATGGCGACTGACGGGAACGATACCTCCGGTGAGCGTCCCGTCGGAATGCGCGCCGTGCTCGATGGCCTCTGCGATGGCGACCCGGACGACCAGCTGGTCCTGAAGGATCTCGCCGGCGGCCTGGGGCGCAGCGCCTTCGGCATGCTGCTGCTGGTCGCGGCCCTGCTGGCCTTCCTGCCCCCTGGCGTCGCCGGCGCGGTCAGCGGCCCGCTGGCCGTGCTCGTCGGCCTGCAACTGCTGCTGCTGCGCGAACATCCCTGGCTGCCCGCCTTCGTGGCCAGGCGCGGTCCGCAGCGCAAGACCCTGGTGCGCCTCGACCGAGCCGGCGATCGCTGGTTCCGCTGGCTGGAACGCGTGATCCGTCCGCGCCTGACGATCGTGATCGACCATCCGGTGGCGACGGTCTTCACCGGCCTGCTGCTGGTGCTGCTGGGCATCCTGCTAGCGTTGCCGATTCCGTTCACCAACTACATCTTCGCCGGCCTGCTGCTGCTCTACGCGCTGGCCCTGCTCGAACGCGACGGCGTGCTGATGCTGATCTCCTGGGTCGCCGGGCTGGTCGCGATCTACGTGTTCGGCGCAGTCTCGGGCAACCTCGCTGCGATGCTGTGGGCGTGGGTCGCCGCACTGGGCTGAGACACCGCGCATTGCATTGTCATCCCGATCGCATGCGAGGGACCTTGCTTTGCGCAGGACCTTCAGAAGGTCGGGCGACGACAACGGGCAACGACGACAAGCGGGTCCCTCGCTTCGCCCGGGATGACATGACACGCGCGGGCGCAACAGCATGCGCATCCGCCGAAGCGATGGATCAATCGATCAGCGCCATGAACTCGTCGAGGCTCAGCGGATAGCCGAGCCAGTAGCCCTGCGCCAGGTCGCAGTTGCGCGAACGCAGGAGGTCGAACTGGCCTTCCTTCTCCACGCCCTCGGCGATCACGGTCATGCCCAGCGAATGCGCCATGGCGATGATCGCGCTGGTCAACGCCAGGTCGTCGGGATCGCGCATGACATCGGCGATGAAGCTGCGGTCGATCTTCACGCCGTCGACCGGGACGCGACGCAGGTGGCTCAGGCCCGAGAAGCCGGTGCCGAAATCGTCCAGCCACACCTTGATGCCGCTGTCGCGGAGGTGGCCGAGGATCTTCCTCGCCTGCTCCTCGTCGTTGAGTACGGTGGTCTCGGTCAGCTCCATGTGGATCAGTTCGGGCGGCAGGCCGCTTTCGCCGAGCGCGGCCAGCATCTGGTCGCGGAAGTCGCCGCTGCGCAGCTGGCGCGCGGAGACGTTGATCGATACGAACAGGGCGTTGGCGGCACCGCCGCGCTGGCGCCAGCGCATGGCGTCGCGACACGCCGCGCGCACCACCTCGGGACCGATGACCTCGATCAGGCCGCTCTGTTCGGCGACGTCGATGAACACCGAAGGCGCCACCTGGCCATGCACCGGATGCTGCCAGCGCAGCAGGGCTTCGGCGCCGGCGAGGCGCTTGTCGGCGACGTTGTAGATCGGCTGGTACACCAGCGAGAGTTCGCCGCGTTCCCAGGCGCCGCGCAGGTCCTGTTCCATGCGCACGCGGCGCGACACGGCCTGCTCCATCGCGCGGCTGTAGAAGCGGTAGCCGTTCTTGCCCGCGACCTTCGCCTGGTACATCGCGATGTCGCCGTTCTTCATCAGCATGGTCGCGCCGGAGGCGTCGTCAGGGAACACGGTGACGCCGATCGACGTGCCCAGGAAGACCTGGCGGTCCTGCACCACGATCGGGCGGCTGAGCTCGGCGACCAGGGTTTCGGCCAGGTGCGCCGCAGCGGCGCGGATGTCGCCGTGGTCGCCCACCGGATGCAGCAGGATCACGAACTCGTCGCCGCCGAAGCGCGCCAGCTCGCCGGCTTCGCCACCGATGCGCAGCACGGCCTCGCGGATGCGGTTGGCGAACTGGATCAGCACTTCGTCGCCGACATCGTGGCCGAGGGTGTCGTTGACCCGCTTGAAATCGTCGATGTCGGCGAACAGCAGCGCGAGCTGGCTGCCCACGCCGCGCAGCTGCATCAACCGGTGATCCAGCGTTTCGCGGAACGCCAGGCGGTTGGGCAGCCCGGTCAGGGAGTCCGTATAGGCCATGCGGCGCATGTCGCGATCGTGGCGGACGATGCTCTCGGCCATGCGCGAGAAGGCGTTGACCAGCGCGCCGACCTCGTCCTTGCGCCGGCTGGCGGGCAGGTCGGTGGCGTAGTTGCCGGCCTCGATCTGCAGCGCGGCGTCCGAGAGCCGCCGGATCGGACGCACGAGCGCGCGCTGCAGGGCGATGCCGACCAGCACGGCCATCGACACCAGCATCATCAGCAGCAGCGCGATCCAGGTCAGGTGGCGACGGCCGATCTCGTTCAGGCGCGAGGTCGTCTCGCGGTTGATCCGCGCTTCCTCGGCCTGGATCTTGTCGAGCGAATAGCCCACGCGCACGCCGCCGAGGCGCTGGTCGCCGATCAGGATCGGCGTGGAAATGTCCATCACCTGCGCGGTGTCGAGTACCTGCAGGTCACGCGCGGCGACGATGCGACTCGCCAGCGGGTCGCCCATCTGCTGGCCGAAGGTCGGGATGTCCCCCGAGCCGTCATGGAGGATGTTGCCGCGCGCGTCGTAGACCAGCACGTAGCTCACGTCGGGCTGGCGCAGGATGCTGCGCGTGGTGTTGCCGATGGCGTCGAGGTCGAAGTAGTAGACCGGATTGACCAGCAGGTCGGCCGCCTGCGTCACCTGGGCTTCGCCGCGCTGGCGCAGGCGATCGAACACCAGGCTGCGCGTGCCCTCCTGGCTGAGGCGCAACACCTCGGCCTGGGTGGTGGTCTGGCGCTGCCAGATCAGGGCCACGACCGCCAGCATCATCACCATCGCCAGGGTGATGAGGGTCATGAACTTGGCCTGCAGCCCGGCGAAGAGCTTCATCCGCTGAACCCCCGGCGCTTCGGCTCATTCCACATCAGCTTTCACCCTGGCCACGCCGCTGCGCAGCCGTTCCAGCACCTGCGAGGCGCCGTCGTCGATGGGCAGGAAGCGCGTGGTGCGGAAGAAATGGCGCATGGCCTGCGCCGCCTTCGGATCGGAGGCGGCTTCGATCAGCACTTCGCGCAGGCGGGCCTGCACCCGGGGATCGAGGTCGGCGCGCACCATCTCCAGCGCGCGCGGCACCGGCTCGGTGATGTGGATGACTTCCAGATCCTTGCGGAACGACGGCGGCACGCGCGCCGGGTTGTTCCAGTCCAGGTCGCTCATCGTGCCAGCGTCGACGAGGCGCTTGTGGACCCAGGCGCCGATGTTCAGCTCGGAACGCGCGAACACGTAGCCGACGTTGTCGCGGCTGGGCTTGTCCATCGGCGACAGCAGCAGGCTCAGCGACAGGTCCCGGCGCAGCAGTTCGATCGCCGGCACGAAATACGCGCTGGTGGACGCGTTGTTCTGGAAGGCGACGCTGCGTCCGGCGAGATCCTCCAGCCGGGCGAGCCCGCTGTCGCGGCGGACGAAGAACACCGTGCGGTAGCGGCTGACGCCGTCGCGCTCGGTCAGGAGCATCGGCTTGACGTTGCCGCGCGACTGCAGCAGCACCGCCGAGGCCGCGGTCTCGGTGACCCAGTCGACCTGACCGCGGCGCAGGTAGCTGGTCATCTGCTGGGCGTCGCGGGCCATCAGCACCCGGCCTTCGCGGATACCGACGTCGGCCATGCGCGGCACCACGTAATCGAGCAGCGGCTTGAGCTGTTCGTAGTGGATCTTGGGGTCGTCGCTGATGCGCCCCAGGACAAGAATGTGACGCTCACCGTCACCCGCTGCCGAAATCGGCACGATGGCGAACAGACCGGCCAGCAGCAGGATCGAGGCGCAGAGGCGGGCGAGCAGGCGCTTCGGCATCAGGTCCCCGTCGTCGTCGTCGTGGCGCCGCCCGGGCGGAGCGGGCGTCGTCGGAACCGGGCGCGGACGACCATCGAAGTGTCAGTCCGCAGGCTTGCGCGGTGCAGGCAGGCGACCATGGGCGATGTCCGCCATGCGCTGCGCATCGGCCAGCATCCCCCGCAACAGGCGGACTTCGCGCGCATCCAGCCCGGCGCGCAGGAACAGGCGCCTGAACTTGCGGATCGCGGCAGCCGGGGTCCGGCCTTTGTGGAAATCGATAGCATCCAGGGTGTCCGCCAGTTGCGAGAAGAAGCCCTCAAGTTCGCCGTGCGTGGCCGGAGGCTCGCTGCGGACCTCCGGTCGCTCGTCGCGTGGCCGCACCGCGATGGACGCATCCACGGGGTCCGGCGACGCCTGAAGCGAACCGATTCGCAATTCGTATGCCAAGACCTGGACGGCCGCCGCCAGGTTGAGCGAACTGTAGTCGGGATTGGCCGGGATGTGCACGGCGGCATGGCACAGCTGCAGCTCGTCGTTCTCAAGGCCGGTGCGCTCGCGACCGAAGACGACCGCCACGTCCGCGCCACCGTCGGCGGTGTCCAGCGCGCGCCCCGCGCCGACGCGCGGCGACAACTCCTCGAGGGCGATCCGCCGGCTGCGCGCTGTACAGCCCAGCACCAGGCGGCAGTCGGCGACGGCCTCGGCCAGGGTCTCGAAGCGGCGGGCGCTGTCCAGGAGGTCCGCCGCTCCGGCGGCCAGGGCCACCGCGTCCGGATGCGGGAAGCGCTCGGGCGCTACCAGGACCAGCCGGGACAGGCCCATGGTCTTCATCGCACGGGCGGCGGAACCGATGTTCCCGGGGTGCTGGGTCCCCACCAGGACGATGCGGACCCGGTCGAGGGAGGACGGAAAGACGGAGGATTCGGGGGAAGTCGGGTCGGAAGTCATGGCGACAATGTTAAACTCCCGCGCCGGCCCCGAGCCGGACTGTTCTTTTCCCCTGCCCCTTTTCGCTTGCGCCCGTCCGGGCGCGTGGAGTCGTTCGCGATGCATCAGCCCGCTGTCAATGTCATGGTCAAGGCGGCTCGCGCCGGCGGCAACATCCTGCTGCGCCACATGGCCCGCCTCGATGCCATCGAAGTGACCGAAAAGGACCGCATGGACTACGCCAGCGAGATCGACGGCCTGGCCGAGGCCGAGATCATCAAGGAGCTGCGCCGCGCCCAGCCCGACTACGCGATCCTCGGCGAGGAAGGCGGGCACCAGAAGGGCAACCGCGGCCCGAGCCGCTACACCTGGGTCATCGACCCGCTCGACGGCACCAGCAACTATCTCCGCGGCTTCCCCCACTGGTGCGTGTCGATCGCCCTGTGCGAGGGCGCCGAACCGCTGCACGCGGTGATCTTCGACCCGCTGCGCAACGAGCTGTTCACCGCCAGCCGCGGCGGCGGCGCCCAGCTCAACGGCAAGCGCCTGCGCGTGTCGGAACGCCGCGAACTGCCGGGCGCCCTGCTCGCCACCGGCTTTCCGCCGCGCGAGCGCAAGCGCACCGACGCCCAGCTCGACTGCATCAAGAGCCTGCTCGTCCATGCCGAGGACATCCGCCGCGCCGGCTCCGCCGCGCTGGACCTGGCCTATGTCGCCGCCGGTCGTTTCGACGGGTATTTCGAGGCCGGCATCATGGCCTGGGACATCGCCGCCGGCGTGCTGATGGTCCGCGAGGCCGGCGGCAGGGTCTGCGATTTCCGCGGCGCCGCGCTCAGCCCGATGCACATCGATACCGGCCCGCGCCAGATCGTCGCCGCCAACGTGCGCATCATCGAGCCGCTGCAGAAGACCATCGTCAACACCGGCTACGCCAAGGCGTTCGACTGACCACCGATCTCGTGGAGCGGAGCTTGCTCCGCACTGCAGATCCCAGAGTGGAGCTTGCTCCGCTCTAGGGATCCTGCTGCCCGGAACCGCGACGCCGTGCGCGCATCCCCCGCACGATCCCGTACACGCTGATCGCGATCCACGTGCATTGCAGCAGGGCGACGGCGACGTTGAAGCCGCCGGCCAGCGAGACGAGGATGCAGCCGGAGCCGGCGATGTTGAGCCACTGGTAGGTCAGGCTGGTGCCCGGCAGCCGCCCGCTCTGCAGCATGAAATAGCTGCCCACGACGATCACCGTGCCGAGCAGGCCGACGAGGTCGTACCAGTGCAGGTTCATGCCGCCAACGCTCCGGTCACTGCCGCTGGCGCACCGCCTCGAACAGCGCCACGCCGCTGGCGACGGAGACGTTGAGGCTCTCGACGCCCGGGGAATGCGCGAGGCCCGGCATCGGAATGGTGACGAGCTGGTCGCAGTGCTCGCGGGTCAGGCGACGCAGGCCGTCCGCCTCGCCACCCAGGGCCAGCGCGACGTTGCCGCGCAGATCGATCGAATACAGCGAGGCGGTGGCTTCGCCGGCGAGGCCGTAGATCCACACACCCATCTGCTGCAGGTCGCGCATCGCCCGTGCGAGGTTGGTCACGCGCACCACCGGGATGCTGTCGGCGGCGCCGGCCGAAGTCTTGCGCACGGTCGCGTTGACCTGCACGGCCTTGTCCTTGGGGATGACCACGGCGGTGACGCCCGCCGCGGCCGCGCTGCGCAGGCAGGCGCCGAGGTTGTGCGGGTCCTGCACGCCGTCCAGCACCAGCAGCAGGGCCTTGCCGGCGGCGGCCTCGACCAGCTCGGCCAGGTCGTCTTCGTTGTAGGTCTTCGAGGCCGCGTAACGCGCGACCACGCCCTGGTGGCGCAGGCCGCCGGCGACGCCGTCGAGGGCATTGGTCGCGACCCGGCGCACGTCGATGTCCTTGCGGCGGGCATTCTCTTCGATCTCGGTCAGGCGCGGGTTCTTGGCGCCGGCTTCGATCAGGACCTCGCGGACGTGGTCCGCATCGTGTTCGACCGCCGCGGCAACCGCATTGATGCCGGCGATCCATTGGGATGATTTGCTCATGGCGCTATTGTGCCCGGACCACCGGGGATTTGCCCTATGATCCGCGCCCGCGCCGCCCTCCCGACCCGCCGATGACCGCCACCGCTCCCGAGACCACCCGCGTCGCCATCGTCGGCGGCGGCCCCGCCGGGCTGATGGCGGCCGAGGTGGCGAACGCGGCCGGGCTGCAGGTCGACCTGTTCGAGGCCAAGGGCTCGGTCGGGCGCAAGTTCCTGATCGCCGGCAAGGGCGGGCTCAACCTGACCCACGGCGAACCACGGCCGAGCTTCGACGCCCGCTACGGCGAACGTGCCGCCGAGCTCGCGCGCTGGCTCGACGCCTTCGACGGCGAGGCGCTGCGCGACTGGGCGCGCGGTCTGGGCGTCGAGACCTACGTCGGCAGCTCCGGCCGCGTCTTTCCGAACGACCGCAAGGCCGCACCACTGCTGCGCGGCTGGGTCCGGCGCCTGCGCGAGGCCGGCGTGCGCTTCCATGTCCAGCACCGCTGGCAGGGCTGGACCGACGACGGCGCGCTGCGCTTCGCCACGCCCGATGGCGAGCGGACCGTGCGCGCGGATGCGACCGTGCTCGCCCTCGGCGGCGCGAGCTGGCCGGAGCTGGGGTCCGACGGCGCCTGGGTCGACCTGCTGGCCGCGCGCGGCATCGACATCGCGCCGCTGCGCGCATCCAACTGCGGCTTCGACATCGGCTGGAGCGCGGTACTCGCGGAGAAGCACGCCGGCGCGCCGCTGAAACCGGTCGTCGCGCACTGGGTCGACGACGACGGCATACCGCTATCACTGCAGGGCGAATGCGTCCTCACCGCGACCGGCGTCGAAGGCAGCCTGATCTATGCGCTTTCGGCGATGCTGCGCGAACGCATCGCCCGCGACGGCGAGGCGACGCTGTGGCTGGATCTCGCGCCGGGTCGTTCGCTGGAACGCCTCGAAGCACTGCTTTCCGCGCCGCGCGGCAAGCGCAGCATCGGCGATCACCTCAAGCGTCAGACCGGACTGGACGCGGCAAAAGCTGCGCTGATCTTCGAAACCCTGCCGCGCGAGGCGATGAACGATCCCGCGTGCGTCGCTGCAAGGGTCAAACGCCTGCCGCTGTCCCTGAAAAATCCACGCCCCGTTGCAGAAGCGATCAGCACGGCAGGCGGCGTGCGCCTGGAAGCACTGGACGACTCGCTGCAATTGAAGTCGATGCCCGGCGTGTTCTGCGCCGGGGAAATGCTCGACTGGGAAGCCCCCACCGGCGGCTACCTGCTCACCGCCTGCTTCGCCAGCGGGCTGATCGCGGGGCGCGGCGCGATCGAGCGGCTCACCACGCCCTTGTAGAGCGGAGCGAAGCTCCGCTGCACCCTTTCAGGCGCGAGGATGTCGGGTTTTCCCGACACGAAACGCATCGATCCCCTGATCGAATGCCGCAGGGCCTGTCCGCAGGCTATCCGGTATGGCCAGCCCACGTCTCAACAAAGGCCGACATTCCCGGGTCGGTCATGTCTACTCGATCACCACCGTCGCCTGCGGTCGACGTCGACTGTTCGCGGACCACGAAGCGGCACGGATCATCCTGTCGGAGATCGAAGCGACTGACAGGCTAGGCCTATCAGCCTCGTTGGCATGGGTATTGATGCCCGATCACCTGCATTGGCTGTTCCAGCTCGAATCCGGTTCCCTGAGCGCGGTGATGCGGCAGTTCAAGGCACGCACGGCGCAATCGATCAACCAGGCACGGCAAAGGCGCGGAAGCGTCTGGCAGGCGGGGTTCCACGACCGTTGCGTGCGCGACGAGCGATCACTGGGAAAGATCGCTCGGTACCTCTTGGAGAATCCGATCCGCACGGGACTCGTGTCGGATCTCGCGGACTACCCGTACTGGTGGTGCGCTTGGCAGGTCGAAGGCGACCTGCAAGCGGCCGTGGACGCGGAACGGGCTCCAGAGAGGGGGTAGCGGAGCTTCGCTCCGCTCTACAAAGAGCGATCCGGGCACAGCGTGACGCCCCTCAATACTTCTGCTTCTGCCGCTTCGCCGGCTGCCCGCGCGGGGGCGGCGGCTTGATGCCGCGTTCCTCGGCGAGGCGGAAGTCGATCTTGCGCTCTTCCAGGCTGGCCTTGAGCACGACGATGCGGACGCGGTCGCCGAGGCGGAACACGCGGCCGACGCGCTCGCCGCTGAGGGTCTTGCGGATCGGGTCGAAGTGGTAGAAGTCGTGCGGCAATTGGGTCACGTGGACCAGGCCATTGACCTTCGAGGCGTCCAGCTCGACGAACAGGCCGAAGCTGGTCACGCCACTGATGACGCCGTCGAACTCGCCGCCGATGTGCTTTTCCATCCATGCGGCGCGATAGCGCTCGTCGACCTCGCGCTCGGCCTCGTCGGCACGGCGCTCGCGCTCGGAGCACTGCAGCGTCAGCGCGCCCATCGCGGACTGCGAATACGCGAAATCCGCGGCTTTTCCGCCGCGCAGCGCATGCTTGATCGCGCGATGCAGCAAGAGGTCGGGATAACGGCGGATCGGCGAGGTGAAGTGCCCGTACGCCTCCAGCGCGAGGCCGAAGTGGCCGACATTGTCCGGCGAATACACCGCCAGCGACTGCGTGCGCAACAGCACCGACTCCAGCAGCGTGGCGTCGGCGCGGTCGCGGATCTTGGCCAGCAGCGCGGTGAAGTCGCGCGGCTCGACTTTCGCCCACGCCGGCATGCGCAGCTTGAATTCCTTGAGGAACTCCAGCAGGTCGGCGTACTTGCTCTCCGGCGGCTTCTCGTGGATGCGGTATGGCGCCGGGATCTTCTTCTTCAGCAGGTAGCGTGCGGCTTCCACATTGGCCGCGATCATGCACTCCTCGATCAGCTTGTGCGCGTCGTTGCGCTGGAGCATGCCCGCCTGTACGACCTCGCCCTGCGGGCCGAGCACGAAACGCACTTCGCCCGATTCGAATTCGATGGCGCCGCGCGCCTTGCGCGCCTTCGCGAGCACCTGGTAGAGCTGGTGCAGGCGCTCGACCTGCGGCATCAGCGAGCCGATCTTCGCGATCGCCTCTTCGTCGCCCTCGCCCACCGCGTTCCAGACCTGGGTGTAGGTCAGGCGCGCGTGCGAGTGCATCACCGCTTCGTAGAACTTCGACTTCGTGACCTCGCCGTCGAAGTCCACCTGCATGTCGCAGACGAAGCACAGGCGGTCGACCTTCGGGTTCAGCGAGCAGATGCCGTTCGACAGCGTCTCCGGCAGCATCGGCACGACGAAGCCGGGGAAATACACCGAGGTCGCGCGCAGCTGCGCTTCGTCGTCGAGTGGCGCGCCGGGTCGGACGTAGTGCGACACGTCGGCGATGGCGACGATCAGTCGGAAGCCGTTGCGGTTCGGCTCGCAGTACACCGCGTCGTCGAAGTCCTTGGCGTCCTCGCCGTCGATGGTGACCAGCGGCAGCTTGCGCAGGTCGACGCGGCCTTCGATGTCGGCGGCGGTCACGTCCAGCGGCACCGCCATGGCCTCGGCGATCACCTGCGGCGGGAATTCGTGCGGCAGGTCGTGGCCGTGGATCGCGGCCTCGACCACCAGCGAAGGCGTGAGTTTGTCGCCGAGCACGGTCAGCACGCGACCGATCGGCGGGCGGTAGGCGTCGGGCGCGTGGACGATCTCGCAGACGACCAGCTGGCCGTTGCGCGCGTCCATCCGCTCATCTGCGGGAATCTGCACGTTGCGGTGGATGCGCGCGTCGTCCGGGATGACGTAGCTGATGCCGGCTTCGAGCGTGAAGCGGCCGATCAGGCGGGTCAGCCGGCGCTCCAGCACTTCGACGATGGCGGCTTCGCGGCGGCCGCGCCGGTCCATGCCGGTGACGCTGACCATCACGCGATCGCCGTGCATGACCTTGCGCATCTCCATCGGCGGCAGGAACAGGTCGTCGCCGCTGGTGCCCTCGGGGCGCAGGAAACCGAAGCCGTCGCGATTGGCGATCACCGTGCCGGGGATCAGGTCCAGGCGCTCGGCCGGAGCGTAGCCGCCACGGCGGTTCTGCAACAGCTGGCCGTCGCGGACCATGGCGCCGAGGCGCTTGCCGAGGGCCTCGCGGCGTTCGAAGGTGTCGAGGCCGAGGGTGTCGGCGATGGTCTCGGCGAGCATCGGGCCATCGGCCTCGGCCAGCAGCTTGAGGATGGCCTCGCGGCTGGGGATCGGATCGGCGTAGCGCTGGGCCTCGCGGGCGGCGTGCGGATCCTGGAAGCGGACCGGTGGGGCGTCGGACGCGCGCTGCGGGCGGGACGGCGGCGGGGCCGGTCGGGAGGCGCCGCGACCGCTCGGTCTGGCCGGCGGCAGGTCGGGCATCCAGGGCGCGGCCTTCTTCGGCTCGCCGCGCGTCGCGGGCTTGGCCGGTTCGGCTGCGGCGCGTGCGGGTTTGGCCGACTTGGCCTTCGCTCCGGGGCGCGCGGGTGCCGCTGCCTGGGGTTTGGAAGATGCGCCGCGAGCGGCGCGCGTGGCGCGAGGGCCGGTGTTCTTATTGGTTTTCTTGGACATTGGCGCCGAGTATACGTGTCCGGACCGGGATCGGAACCGATGCACCCGACCATCCGGCGGAAGACCGCGATCGGCGGGTGTGAAATTTTTTCGAAATCAACCGTTGACATCAGGTGCGCCGCGACGCAACATACGCGCCCCGATGCCCAGGTGGCGGAATTGGTAGACGCACTAGTTTCAGGTACTAGCGGGTAAAACCGTGGAGGTTCGAGTCCTCTCCTGGGCACCAAGATCGGAAAGAAAACCCCGCGAAAGCGGGGTTTTTTGTTTGTGCTCGCCGCGCCGCCGCCCGCGCCTCCGCGGGATCCGGGCCGCCTCCTTCCAGCACTTTCCGCGCCGTGACGGGCCGCTTCGGACGCAGCGCCGGATCGGCCGCCCAAGGCACCCTCGCCACCGGCGGCCGGACGCGTGCTCCGGGTAGAATCGGGCTCCACGCTTCCCCGGATCGAAGTAAGCCACGATGTCCGACACGCTCCGCCCCGCCTTCCACGGGTTCGAACAGATCCCCCTGCGCGAATACGCCGAACGCGCCTATCTCGACTACTCGATGTACGTGGTCCTGGACCGCGCCCTGCCCTTCCTCGGCGATGGCCTGAAGCCGGTGCAGCGCCGGATCATCTATGCGATGAGCGAGCTCGGCCTGAACGCCGCCGCCAAGCCCAAGAAGTCCGCGCGCACCGTCGGTGACGTGATCGGCAAGTACCACCCGCATGGCGACAGCGCCTGCTACGAAGCCCTGGTGCTGATGGCGCAGCCGTTCTCCTACCGCTACCCGCTGATCGACGGCCAGGGCAACTTCGGTTCGAGCGACGACCCGAAGTCCTTCGCGGCGATGCGCTACACCGAATCCAAGCTCACGCCGATCGCCGAAGTGCTGCTGGGCGAGATCGGCCACGGCACGGTGGACTGGGTCCCGAACTTCGACGGCACGCTGGACGAGCCCACCTGGCTGCCGGCGCGCCTGCCGCACCTGCTGCTCAACGGCACCACCGGCATCGCGGTCGGCATGGCCACCGACGTGCCGCCGCACAACCTCAACGAGATCGTCAGCGCCTGCGTGCGCCTGCTCGACGATCCCGACGCCACCGTGCGCGACCTGTGCGAACACGTGCGCGGCCCGGACTACCCGACCACCGCCGAGATCATCACGCCGACCACCGACCTGCTGTCGCTGTACGAGACCGGCCACGGCAGCGTGCGCGCCCGCGCCACCTACCTGCGCGAACAGGCGAACATCGTGGTCACCGCGCTGCCCTACCAGGTCAGCCCGAGCAAGGTCATCGAGCAGATCGCGCAGCAGATGCGCGCCAAGAAGCTGCCGTGGCTGGAGGACATCCGCGACGAGTCCGACCACGCCAACCCGACGCGCATCGTGCTGATCCCGCGCAGCAACCGCGTCGACGCCGAGCAGCTGATGGGCCACCTCTTCGCCACCACCGATCTGGAGAAGAGCTACCGCGTCAACATGAACGTGATCGGGCTCGACGGCCGCCCGCAGGTCAAGAACCTGAAGATGCTGCTGTCGGAATGGCTGGCGTTCCGCGCCGACACCGTCACCCGCCGGCTCAAGCATCGGCTGGAGAAGGTCGACCGCCGCCTGCACCTGCTCGCCGGCCTGCTGGTCGCCTTCCTCAACCTCGACGAAGTCATCCGCATCATCCGCACCGAGGACGAGCCGAAGGACGTGCTGATGGCGCGCTTCGCGCTGAGCGAGGAACAGGCCGACTACATCCTCGACACCAAGCTCAAGCAGCTCGCCCGCCTGGAGGAGATGAAGATCCGCGGCGAGCAGGCGGAGCTGGAGAAGGAGCGCGAGAAGCTCTCGGGCATCCTCGACAGCAAGGCCAAGCTGCGGAAGCTCATCAAGGACGAACTGCTGGCCGATGCGAAGAAGTTCGGCGACGCGCGCATGTCGCCGCTGGTCGCGCGCGAGGCCGCGCAGGCGATCGACGAGACCGAGCTGGTCGCCAGCGAGCCGATGACGATCGTGCTGAGCGAAAAGGGCTGGATCCGTGCGGCCAAGGGCCACGATGTCGATGCGGCGGCGCTGAGCTATCGCGACGGCGACGGCCTGCTGTGCGCGGTGCGCGGGCGCAGCACGCTGCAGGTCGCGTTCTTCGACGCCACCGGCCGCAGCTATTCGGCGCTGGCGCACACCCTGCCCAGCGCGCGTGGCAACGGCGAACCGCTGACCGGCCGCTTCTCGCCGCCGGCCGGCGCCGGGTTCCAGACCATGGCCACCGGCGGCAACGACGACCGCTTCGTGCTGGCCTCGTCGCACGGCTACGGCTTCGTCACGAAGTTCGAGAACCTCACCGGGCGCAACAAGGCCGGCAAGGCGATGCTCTCGCTCAGCGAGGGCGCGACCGTGCTGACGCCCGCACTCACCACCAATCCCGACGCCGATCGCATCGTCGCCGTCACCAGTGCCGGCCACCTGCTCGCCTTCCCGCTGAGCGAACTGCCGGAACTCGACAAGGGCAAGGGCAACAAGATCATCGAGATTCCCAAGGCCAAGCGCGGCACCGAGAAGGTCGTCGCCATCGCCGTGGTCCCGCCCGGCGGCACGCTCACCGTGAAGTCCGGCGCGCGCACGATGTCGCTGTCGTTCAAGGACCTCGATCCCTACATCGGCCCGCGCGGCAGCCGCGGCGGCCTGCTGCCGCGCGGCTGGCAGAAGGTCGAGGCGCTGGGGGTGGAGTGATGCGAACTCCACACGACGCGATGAAACCCATCCCCACCCCGGCCCTCCCCTTGAAGGGGAGGGAGACAAGCGCGGCGCTTTGAAGCCCTCCCCTTCAAGGGGAGGGTTTGGG
>SCMT01000041.1 GCA_005502915.1 Lysobacteraceae bacterium 2PB
GATGGGGGGCATGTCGGGGGCTCTGCGATCGCGTCCATGGCGAGACTGCATTCGCGTCGTCCGAGACCCGGTCCGGGCGGCGGGCGGCGCACCGTTCGATGTGCCGGCGGGGGCCGGTACATCGGTCGAGGCGTCACGGATGACGCGTCAACCTGAACGGAAGTATGCGTGGCGCCTTGGCCGCGTTTTGTGATGAGGCCGACCTAAATTTCGCTTTCTTGAAGTGAAGTGTGAAGTTTGTCTCGCAAAAACGACCGATCTGGATCAGCGGCCGACCGGCTGCAGTTCCACGACATAGATTTCGCCGCTTCCGGCGATATCCAGCCGCCAACCACTGCGAAATTCGTCACGGTCCACGCTGCGCCAGTCGAAGGCCGACAGCTGCGCATCGGCGGGCGACAGCACCTTGATCCGCAGCCCGCCGGCCACCGCCTCGCGGCCCTCGATCCGGGGCTCGGTCGGCAGCTGGAGCTGGAAGATCGCGCGCGTGCCGGTCGTGGTGCGGAAGCGGTCCTCGACGCGGAGGCCCGCCGCGGAGAAATCCAGGCGCCGGGTCCACTGCTTCACCGGGCTGTCCGTGGCGTAGGCGCCGGTGAGGTCGGCGTCCACGCGCAGTGCGCCGTCGGCGCCCGGCGTCACGGTCATCGTCGACACCGTGGGCACGCACTGGTGCACCACGCGGTCGTTCTGCGGCGCGTGGCACTGGCGCGCGATCGGCGTCGGCGCCTCGAAGCGCAGCACGTTGCGGGTCTCGGTGCCCTGCTGGATGCCGCTGTGGCTCCAGATGTTCTCGGTCACGGTCAGCCAGTCGCGGTGGAAGAGGGTGAAGCCGCCCTGTTCCTGCGCCGCGTGGCTCTCGTTGTACGGGCCCGCGACGACGGCCAGCCACAGCGCGTCGCGGTCCCAGCCGGTGCGCGCGAACAGGTTGCCGGTGCCGGTGGCGTGATGGAAGAGCGCGGTCGGCGCCGGCGCCTTCGCATCGCCGGCCGGCAGCAGGTCGTGGGCGGTGTTGAAACCGTTGCTCATCCGGTCGATGGCGATGTGGTGCAGCCACCACGACGCCATCGCCTGGCGCTGCGGGTCTTTGGCCAAGGCACGCGCCTGCAGCACCACCGTGCGGTGGTAGTCGTACAGTTCCGGGATGGAGCTGCGCGACTGGTCGCCGATCGGCGCGAAGCGGTCCAGAGTCGGCACGGTCGCGTGCACCCAGTAGTCGATGCTGTCCGCCGCGTGCGGACTGGCGTTGGCGATGTCCTCGCCGGTGGCGTCGCGCCATAGACGGTACAGCGCGAACAGGCGCATGTGCGCCGCGCCGTAGCCGGTGCCTTCCAGGCTGCCGCCGCCGCGCAGCTGCGCGAAGTAGGCGATCAGCGGCGGGATCTTCTCTTCGTTGAGGAAGCGCATCCATTCCGCGTTGCCGCTGGCCAGCGCCCAGTACAGGGTCGCCTCGACGAAGCTGTAGTAATAGTTGTTGCCGGGGTTGTCGACCGACCAGCCGGTCCACGGGCGCGGCCGGCCGTTCCAGTTCGCGCGGACGTGGTGCCACACGTTCCACACCGCCTGCTCGGCGAAGGCCGACCAGCGCCTGCGCTGCGTGTCGTCGATGCTCGCCTTGCAGGTGTCCAGGGTCATCGACAGCGCGGCGATGCGCGGGCCGACTTCGAGATAGGAATCGCCGGCCACCTCCGGTGCGCGACCATCGGCGATCGCGGCTTCGGCGTCGGCGACCTCCTGCTCGACCATGCGCACCGCCAGTTCGCAGTACTTCGGCTTCGGGTCGAGGCGATGCAGCAGCGCGGCGTCGTAGGCGGAGAAGGCATAGCCGGGTTGGCCGGCCACGGCGGCATCGACCCAGCGCTTGAAGCGGTCGAACTGCGGCGAGCGCGTGTCGACGTAGGACAGGTCGAGCGGGATGCCCGGCGACAGCGGCTTCAGCGCCGGGCGTTTCGCGGCCACCGCCTCTGTCGCGGCGGCCAGCGCGGCGGCATGGCCGTCCGCCGCATTCGCGGTGCGGTCCCCGCCGCAGCCGGCGAGCGCAAGGACGACGCCGCTGGCGAACAGGTTGCGCGGGACGCGGGCACGGAAGCGGTTGCGGAGCATGGCGATCACCGGTTCTGGTAGGTCAGCGCCAGCGACACCACGTTCTGGTCGGCGCGCTGGCCCGGCGCCGAACTGCGGCGCTCGTAGCGCGCGAGGGTGAGCACGCCGCTCCAGTGGCGGACCCACTGGTAGCGCGCATTGAGCGAATAGCGGCGGGTTTCGTCGTCGCGATCGAGGTTGACGTAGCGGTTGTGGTCCAGCGCGCCGGCGAACCCGATCCGCAGGTTGCGCCGCGCCCGCCAGCTCGCTTCCAGGCCGAGGCCGTAGCCGTCCTGGTCGAACTGGTCGGTGTCCTGGTAGCGCAGGCGATCGAGGAAGGGCGAGGCGCTGAAGGTCCAGCGCGTCGATGTCCAGGTGTATTCGCCTTCCAGCCTGCGTTCGAGGAAGGGCGAAGCGTTGACCACGGTGTCGCCGGTCTGCACGCCGGTCGGCGGTGCCTCGATGGTGTCGCCGCCGGCCAGCGCGTCCGATGCGACATCGGAAAAGAGACTGCTGTACGACAGGTCGAAGCGGTGCGCATCGTTCGGGCGCCAGGTCGCCGAGGCGCGGAACATCGGGTCCGATCGGCCATCGGCGAAGCCGGGCAGCGACCGGCGATAGTCCAGCCGCGAGTAGCCGAGGTCCACGGCCATGTCGACGCGGTTGAGCGTGCGCGTCCAGCGCATGAAGAACTGGGTGCGGTCGTAGTCGCGCGCGACCGCTTCGCTGTCGAAATCCACGCGCTGCTGCTGCACGTTGAACGAGAAACGGCTGCCCGGCGACAGTCGCCGCGTCGCGCGCAGCGCGAGGTCGGTGCGCCGCGAATTGAACGCGTCGGTGACCTCGGCCTCGCTGCGGATCCAGCGCAGTTCCGCGCTGCCGCGCCAGTCGTCGCCCCACTCGAACTGCAGGGTCGGCCCGGCCGACAGGACATTGACCTGCTGGCGGTTGCCCGGGGTGTCGGCGGCGAGCGTGTCCACCGGCTGCAGGGTCAGCTGGTCGACCACGCTGAAGCTCAGGCGCTCGGGGATCGCCACCCAGTTCACCCGTCCGGAAAACGTGCCGTCGGCGCCGTCCTGCAATCCGCGCTGGTCGTAGTGGCGGTACTCGGCGCGACCGCTGAGGTGCATCTGCAGCACCGAGGTGTCGTGCAGCACTTCCACGCCCAGGCCGGGTCGCAGGATGGTGGTCTCCAGCGGATCCGTCGGCGTCAGCAGCAGGTTGTCGTTGTGCTCGGCGTTGAAGTCGAGCGTGTAGTTGACGCGCAGCGCGTGCGCGTCGCGCGGCGTCGCCGCGCCGAACACGACGGCGATCGACATCGCCAGCGTCGCGACCGGCAGCGAGGCCCTGGTCCGCGCGCGAGCCATCAGGGTCGCTGGTTGAACACCACGCCGGCGAACTTCTCCGGCGGGAAGCTGGCGACGGCCTTGTCGATGTCCTCGCCGCTGACCTGACCGTATCCCACGACCAGCACGACCATGTCGGCCAGGTCGGACAGGATGCGCGCATCCGGCGAACCCAGGGCCGGCGGCGCGTCGAGGATCAGGTGGCGGTTGCCCTGGTGCGCGCGCAGCGAATCGATCATCGCGCGCATGCGCAGCGAGCTGAAGCTTTCGCCCGGGGTTTCGCGGATGCGCCCGGCGGGAATGAGCTGCAGGCGCGGCACGCCGGTGGCGTGGACCACGTCGCCCAACGCAACCGATTCGTTTTCGAGATAGTCGATCAGGCCGCGTCCGTCGGCTTCGACCTGCAGCGCTTCGCCCTGCGCCGGATGCGTGGCGTCGCAGTCGACCAGCAGCGCCTGCTTGGTTTCGTCGAAGGCGAAGGCCGCCGCGAGGTTGCGCGCGACGAAGCTGCCGCCGCAGCCGGGACGCACCGGCGCCACCAGGGTCACGAAGTTGCCGGTGTCGCCGGCCAGCGCGAGCAGGCGCGTGCGCAGCTCGCGGAAGGCGTCGGCATGCCTGCGCACCGATTCCTGGCGATGGATCAGGCGCCGGTCTTCCAGCTGGTGCGTGCTCAGCGCCCTGCCGGCGCCGTCGTCCTGCGTCGCCGGCAGCGTGCGCCTGGCGGCTCCGTCGCGCCGATCGATGTCGTCGATGTTCGCGCTCATGCGCCCACCTGCTTCAACACGTAGACCAGTCCATACGCCAGGAACACGGAGGCGACGATCGATCCGCTGAGCATCATGCGGCCGACCTCCCGGCGCCGGTCGCGCGGCGTGCGGTAGGCCGGCACCACCGAGAGCAGGGCATAGGTGCCGCGACTTTCGAGCTGGCGCGGCGAGCGCACGCGCGGATCGAAGCGCACCAGCAGGAACAGCAGGCCGAGCGGCACCGCCATCGCCGCCGCCAGGCCGCCCAGCGCGAAATGCATGAAACGCAGGCCGCTGGGGCGCAGCGGCATCTGCGCCGGATCCTGGATGCGCATCGTCAGGCCGCGGCGCTCGCGATCCAGCTCCATCGACACGCGCGCGTTCTCGCGGCGGCGCAGCAGGTCCTGGTAGATGTCGCGGTTCACTTCGTAGTCGCGGGTGAGTTCGGCCAGTTCGCTCTCGGAGGCGGCGATGCGACGGCTGCGCCCGAATTCGCTGTCGAGCAGGCCTTCGGACGCGGACATCCGCGACTGGATCGCCGCGATCTCGCGCCGGGTCTGCGCGAGCTGGCTGCGCAGTTCCTGGTACATCGGGTTCATGCGCACTTCGCTGGAGTCGACGGCGGTGGCGCCGGGACGGCTGCGACGCTGTTCTTCCTCGCGCATCGCGGCCTGGATGTCGGCCATCTGGTGGCGCACGCGCACCACGTCGGGATGCTTCTCGGTGTAGCTCAGCAGCAGGGTGTCGAGCTGGCCCTGCAGCTCCAGCAACTGGGTCCGGTACAGGGTTTCCCGGGTCTGCACGGCGGTGACCGCCGATTCGCCGGACAGCTGCGCTTCCAGCGCCTGTTCGCGTGAGCGCAGTTCCATCAGGCTCATCCGGGTCTGCTCGACCTGGGTGCGCAGGGTGCCGATGCGCGCGGTCGAATCCGTCGAGCTGCCGGGCTGGGCATCGGTGTTCGCGGAGCGGTAGGCCCGCAGGTTGGCCTCGGCCTCGGTGAGCTTGCGGTGGTAGTAGCGCACGCGCTTGTCGATGAACTCGTAGGCCTCGCGGCTCTCGCGTTCCTTGCTGGCCAGGCTTTCCTCGATCAGCAGCGTCGCCATCGCCTCGGCGACCTTGAAGGCGCGTTCGGGCTTGCTGTCGTGGTAGGTGATCTGCACCAGGTTCTCGCGCGCGTTGGTGATCTGCGTGCGCTCGCGGATCTGTTCGATCAGGCGGTCCTGCACCGCGGCGGAGGGCTTGTCCTCCATCCAGCCGCCGGCGACCAGCACCTGGTCCATGACCTTGCGCCCGAACACCACGGTGCGCGCCAGGCCGGCGCGATCGAGCGCGCGCGTGGCGTGCGCGCGGTTCTCCAGCAGCGGCTGGATGATGTCGCTTTCCTGCGCCAGCACCGAGGTGCTGGCGGTGTACTTGCGGGGCAGCAGGAACAGGCCGGCGACCAGCGCCACCAGGGCGATGCCGGCGAAGATCGAGGCGAGCACGAGCTGGTAGCGGCGGCCTTCGCGCAGCATCGCCATCACCAGGTCGTTGGGGTTCAGTCCGGGCTGCGAGGCCTGCGCGCCGGCGCGCGCGGTCGCGGAGCGCCGCACGGGGAGCGACGGGGCATTCATCAGAACGTGCGCTCCGGCACCGTGATGACGTCGCCCGGCGCGACCGGATAGTTCGTCGCCAGGTCGCCGCGGTTGAGGATGCGGTCGAGCTTGACCTCGTAGGTGGACGAGGTGCCGCCGGCGCGGCGATGCAGCTCGGAGCGGTCGCTGGCGGCGAATTCGGTCGGGCCGCCGGCGGCGAGGATGGCGTCGAGCACGGTCATGCCCGGTCGGTAGGGGATCGACACCGGCTGGCGCACGGCGCCGGTCACGCGGACGCGCGACAGGTATTCGTGGCTGCGCAGCTGGGTCAGGATCACCGCGACCTGCGGATCACGGACGTAGGCCGACAGCTTCTCCTGGATGTCCCTGGCGACCTCGGGCGGCGTGCGCCCGCCGGCCAGCACGTCGCCGACCAGGGGCACGGAGATCATGCCGTCCGGGCGCACGGGCACGGTGATGCCGAGCTCAGGGTTGCGCCAGACCGTGACCTGCACCTGGTCGTCCACGCCGATCCGGTACGCATCGACGGCAGTGGCCTGGATCCCATCCGTGGGAGGAGCGCCGACCGAAGGTCCCTGGGTGGTGGCGCAGGCAGCAAGGATGAGCGACAGGCACAACGCCCAGACGCGATGGATCGTATGCATTCGGTCCCCCGAAAAATTCCCTCTGATTGTAACGGGAGACGGAATAACTTGAGGCCAGTCACAAAATGGCCCCATCCATCCCGGACGCAGCGCCATGCGCACCTGACCTGCACGATGAGAGTGGTCCCGTGCATGCTGGCGCGCCGCTCGTCGGCGCGCGATCCGCCGGGCTTGACCTTGGCTGGGTATCCGGGAGTTAATTAGGTAATTACTTAATTAGTTCATCGGAGCCCCATGGACCGCGTGTTCGAAGCCCTGGCGTCCGCCCCGAGACGGCGCATCCTGGCCTACCTCAACGGCGGCGAACTCACCGCCGGCGAGATCGCCGGCCGTTTCGACTTCAGCAAGCCGGCCTTGTCCGGCCACCTGCGCATCCTGGAAGACGCCGGTCTGATCGAGCGCGAAAAGCGCGGCCAGTTCGTCTATTTCCGGCTCGTGCCGGACACGCTGGCCAACACGGTCTTCGCCTGGGTCACCGAGCTCTGCCCGCAGGGCGGACCGCTCAAGCGCGAAAGCCGCAAGCGTGCCGCCGAGAAGCGCGCCGGATCGCCCGATGGCAACGTCGATCCGGGCGTTCCATCGACACCCGATACCGCACCGAAGTCCGACGCCACCGAGTGAGGCCGCCATGCCGTTCGCCACCAGGACCCTGCAGACCTTCCCCTCGGTGCGCATCCCCTCGCGATCCGGCGGCCTGCCGGTCGAGGTGGTGCTGATCGCCCAGCTCGGCATCGGCGCAGGCACCCACCTCGTCGGCCGCACCGCAGCGCTGCAGCGCGGTCACGCAGCCTTCGTCGACGCCTTCGACGAGCCCTCGGCACGGATCGGCGGCGCCGATTTCGCCCAGGGCGATGCGACTTCGCTCTACACCTTCATCGTCGGCGCCAGCGGCCATCCCTTCCATCGCCACGCCGGGCACCGGGTGTTCACGGCGGTGTCCGGTAGCAGCGGCGCGCGCCTGCGGTTCTCGACGGCCTCGCAGGCGCAGATCGACGCCGATCCGCAGGCCTTCCTCGATGCCCTGCGCCATGTCGAAATCCCGCCGGACTGCCTGTTCACCGTGCGCTTCGGCGGCGGCACCTGGCACCAGTTCCTGCCCGCCGATCCCGCGTCCGGCCATCCCGCGCTGTTCGCGCTGTCCTGCCATACCAACGAACTGGGCGGCGAGCTGTCGACGGACGTGCGCGAACGGGTGATGGCGAACGAAGCCGACATCCCGTCGCTGACCGAACTGCTGCCGGGATCCGTCCTGCGCCTGCTCGAACGCGGCGAGGACGCGAAGCGCGAGGTGCCGACGATGGTGCTCTCGCTCGACGAGCCGGTCGGTTCGCTGCAGGCCCGCCTGTGCGCCCGCACCCGCAATGCATCGGGACGCCTGCGTGCTTGGCTGGGCGGCCTGCGCGCGCCGGTCGGTTTCTTCGCCGACACCCGGGGGGCGCGCGTGCATGCCTTGCCTGCGGTGCCGGCGCACTCGCTGCTCGCCCTGCAGTTCGAGGGTTTCGATCCGCGCCGCGAGCACGAGGACATCGTGGCCGTCGACATCGACCCGGCCGATTTCGCCGAACGCACGGTCAGCGGCGTGCTCGCCCGCGTGCTCGAAGGCTTCCTCGAAAACCGTCCTTCCACCGTCGGCCGGATGATGCAGCTCCGCAACGTGCTGGTGAAACCGCTCGGCCTGCGCACCTCGCCGCTGGGCTGCCCGGTCTCGTCGCTGCTCGGCGCGTGTCCGCAGACCTTCGCCGGTCGTTTCCCGGTCCTCGACCAGCGCGTCGACGCCGATCACCGCGCCGAAGTGCTGCTCGGCGCCGACGACAGGCACCTGCGCTTCCGCTCCAGCGTCGGCGTCGAGCGCCTGGCCGATGGCCGTCTGCGCATCGCCCTCGCCACCCGCGTGCGTACCCGCAACCTGTTCGGTCGCGCCTACATGGCCCTGATCGAACGCACCCATCGCCACTACATCGCCCCGACGATGCTGCGCATGGCGGTACTGCATGCGCGGGCGGGGGAGGGGGTCGCCCTGCAGGCGTCCGTGACCGGTGCGCGCACATGAGCGATGGCGGCAAGGCCACCGTCTACTACAACAGCGCCTGCCCGGTGTGTCGCACTGGTGTGGCCGCGCAGCAGGGCGCGATGGGCGCCTGCCAGATCGAATGGATCGACGTGCACGCGAACCCGGAGGCGGTGCGCGCGCTCGGCATCGACATCGAAGCCGTGCGCGAGAAGCTGCACGTGCGCGACGCCGACGGGCGCGTGCAGGTCGGGACGGATGCGTTCGCCACGCTGTGGTCGCGCACGCGCGGCCTGCACTGGATCGCGCGGCTGCTTGCATTCCCTCGCGTGCGCGTATCCGCGCAGCGCGCCTACGACGCCTTCGCGCGCCGGCTGTATCGCTGGAATCGTCGCCATGGACATTGGTGACGCGACGGACCGCGATGCCTGCATGACCACAGGACAGGTCGCGACCGCGACGCACACGGCACCCGGAGCGGGTGCCTTCGACAGGGTGGAGGCCCGATGAACGACACGACCGTTTCGAACCACGCGACGACACCCGCGATTCCGAACCCGGCCCCCTTGCGCAGCGCGCTGGCTTTCCTGCTCGGGACGACGGCTGCCTGCCTCGTCGCCGCGCTCGGCGTGGGTGTGCTCATGGCGATCGGTTCGCCTGCAATCCCGGGGGAAGCCGCTTTCAGCATCCTGCTGATTCCGCTCTATGCCATGCTCAGCCTGATGTTCATCCTGCCTGTGGTGCTCGCGTTCGGCGTGCCCTATGCCGCCTTGCTGCTCGCGTTCGGCCGCTTCCGGTTCTGGCCCATGACCTTGGGCGGATTCGTGATCGCCGGCGGACCGACCCTGGTCAGCGCCGCTGCCATGCAGATCGGCATGTCGGGCGGCCTGATCGACACCCTGGCGCTTCTCGGCATGGGGCCCGCCTTGCTGTCCAGCATCGTTCCCTATCCGATCGCAGGTGTCCTCGGTGGCCTGCTGGGCGGACTGGGCGCTTCGGCGTTCCACCGTGCCTACGTGTGGGTCGCGCCGCATCCGTGATGCGCCACGGCGGATTCGGGTTCGCGCCGGAACGTGAACCCGGTTGCGGACAAGGAAAAGCCGCGAAGATCGCGGCTTTTCCCGGGGCGGCGAGGGAGCGGATTCAGCCTTCCCAGGCCGGCAGCTTCTTCTTCACCGCGACGTTCTTCAGCGTCACGTACTTCGGCAGGCCGTCGCGGCCGTACGGCGGCGGGGCTTCGCCGCGGATCAGCGGTTCGAGGTAGGCGCGCGCGGCGGCGGTGATGCCGTAGCCGTCCTTGCGGATGAAGTTCGCCGGCATGGTCTTCTCGTGGTTGGCGACCTTGTCCAGCGGCGCGGCTTCGATCCGCCACTTGTACGGGGCATTGGCGGTGCGGCGGATGACCGGCATCGTCGAATTCATGCCGCGCAGGGCGAACTGGACGGCGGCCTTGCCCGCGGCCATGGCGTGGTCGAGGTCGGTCTTCGAGGCGATGTGCCGGGCCGAGCGCTGCAGGTAGTCGGGCAGGGTCCAGTGGACCTTGAGGCCCAGTTCGTCCTTGACCTTGCCGGCCAGGTACGAGGCCACGCCGCCGAGCTGGGTGTGGCCGAAGGCGTCCTTGCCGCCACCGGCGTCGGCGACGAAGGTGCCGTCGGCGGTGCGGATGCCTTCCGAAGCCACCACGACGCAGTAGCCGACCCGGTCCACCACCTTCTTCACGCTGGCGAGGAAGTCGGCCTCGTCGTAGGCGCGCTCGGGGAACAGGATGAGGTGCGGCGCGGCGTCCGGACCCTCGCCGGCCAGGCCGGCGGCGGCGGCCAGCCAGCCGGCGTGGCGGCCCATGGCCTCGTAGACGAACACCTTCGTCGAGGTCTCGGCCATGGCGGCGACGTCCAGCGCGGCCTCGCGCACCGACACGGCGGTGTACTTGGCCGCCGAGCCGAAGCCCGGGCAGCAGTCGGTCACGGCCAGGTCGTTGTCGATGGTCTTGGGCACGCCGATGCAAGTCAGCGGCACCTTGAACTCGGCGGCCAGCTTCGAGACCTTCAGGGCGGTGTCGGCCGAGTCGTTGCCGCCGTTGTAGAGGAAGTAGCGGACGTTGTGGGCCTGGAAGACCTCCAGCAGCCGCTCGTACTTCGCGCGGTCCTGCTCCAGCGACTTGAGCTTGACCCGGCAGGAGCCGAAGGCGCCGCCCGGCGTGTGCGCCAGGGCACGGATGCTGGCGATGGATTCCTTCGAGGTATCAATGAGTTCCTCGCGCAGGGCGCCGAGGATGCCGTTGCGGGCGGCCAGCACCTTGACCTTGCGGGCGCGGGCTTCGGAGATCACCGCCGAGGCGGTGGCGTTGATGACGGCGGTGACGCCGCCGGACTGGGCGTAGAGCAGGGTTCCGGATGCCATGGGGGGAGGTGTCGGAGATTGGTCGTAGACGGGTTGGGGGCGGGCCGCCATTGCGGTTAAGCTGGCAGGGTTGCGCCGTGGAACCTCGAGTGTAGCCCCACGGCCGAGAATTTCTCTTCCTTTTGGAGCATGCGATGCGATTGGTTCTCCTCGGAGCCCCGGGATCGGGCAAGGGCACACAGGCGGCACGGCTGAAGGAACACCTGCAGGTGCCGCACATCTCGACCGGTGACCTGCTGCGCGCCGAAGTCGCCGCCGGCAGCGCCCTGGGCCTGCAGGCGAAAGCCGTGATGGATCGCGGCGACCTGGTGTCCGACGACATCCTGCTGGGCATGCTCGAAGACCGCCTCTCGCGTCCCGACGTCGCCGACGGCTTCATCCTCGACGGCTACCCGCGCAACCTCGCCCAGGCCGCCGCCCTCGGCGAGCTGCTCGCCCGCATCGGCCAGCCGATGGACCACGCCGTCCAGCTCGAGGTCGACACCGACCTGCTGGTCGAACGCATCGCCGGCCGCGCCAAGGAGCAGGGCCGCGTCGACGACAGCCCCGAATCGGTCCGCAACCGCCTCAACGTCTACAACGACGTCACCGCCCCGGTGGTCGACTATTACCGCCAGCGCGGCATGCTGAAGGTGGTCCATGGCGAAGGTTCGATGGACGAGGTCTTCACCCGCATCCTGGAAGCCATCGCGGTGGGGACCGAGGTCGGCTGAGCCGCGTCTCAGGCAGTGGACCGCCGGAATGCTGGTGGTCCTGCTGGCGACCTATTGCGCGGTCTTCTTCCTGGTGACGCAACGTGCGCGCGGGTCCGCGCACGACACGTGCCGCGAGGCAGGCGTCCTGCTCGAGTATTTCCCGGATGCGGGCACCTGGGACCAGAGTCGTCGCTTCCATGGATATGCCTCGCTGCTGTCCAATCTCGGAGAGCCATCGTTTTCGTGCCCCACGCGAGTGCCCATCTATCGATTCCTCTTGGTGCGTTCGTTCCAGGGGCCGATCAGCGTCCGCGTGGAGCGTCGTGCCGACGCATGGCGGTTGGTTGCCGTTGAATCCCTGTTGATGGATGGCGGCGCGTCACGCGCCCGACGCGTCTCTCGTACGCTGACCCGAGCGGAGGCGCGCCGATTCGAAGAAGCGCTCTCGCGCTTGAGTCTGTTCGACGCACCCGCGCGGCCCTGGAACCGGGGGCTCGATGGCGCCGACTGGGTCGTGGAAGCACGCGACTCCGATCGCTATCGGCTTCACGAAGAATGGTCTCCGGAGGCAGGGCCGGTCCGCGAATTCGGTGAAGCCGTCCTCGCGCTGACGGGCTGGCGTTTCCAGCCTCACAGCATCTATTGATCCAGGGCGCCCGCCGTCGGTTTCGATCCTTGCGGTACGATGCGCCGAAAACAGCCCTCCATCGAGACGACAGACTTGAAACTCCACATCCTCGGCATCTGCGGCACGTTCATGGGCGGCGTGGCCGCGCTGGCGCGCGAACACGGGCACGTCGTCGAAGGCAGCGACCAGTCGGTGTATCCGCCGATGTCCACCCAGCTGGAACAGCTGGGGATCGCGCTGTCGCAGGGCTACCAGCCCGGGCACATCTCCGCCGATTGCGACGAGGTCGTGGTCGGCAACGCGCTGTCGCGCGGCAACCCGGCGGTGGAGCACGTGCTCGACCACGGCATGAAGTACACCTCGGGCGCGCAGTGGCTGGCCGAGCACGTGCTGCCCGGCCGCGACACCCTGGCGGTCGCCGGCACCCACGGCAAGACCACCACGACCACCATCCTCAGCTTCCTGCTGGACCGTGCCGGGCGCGATCCGGGCTTCCTGATCGGCGGCGTGGCCGAGGATTTCGGCGTCTCGGCGCGCGTGGGCACGGGCCGCGAGTTCGTGGTCGAGGCCGATGAGTACGACACCGCGTTCTTCGACAAGCGCAGCAAGTTCGTCCACTACCGGCCGCTGGTGGCGATCCTCAACAACCTCGAATACGACCACGCCGACATCTTCCCGGACGTGGCCGCGATCCAGCGCCAGTTCCACCATCTCGTGCGCACCGTGCCCGGTCGCGGCCGGCTGATCGTCAACGGCGAGGATGCGCGCCTCGACGAGGTGCTGGCGATGGGCTGCTGGACGCCGGTCGAGCGCTTCGGCCTGCTGCGCGAGGGCATGGCCGACGACGCTTTCCACTGGGGCGCCCGACTGATCGAGGCCGACGGTTCGGCGTTCGCGGTGTACCGCGCCGGCGTGCGCGTCGGCGAAGTCCGCTGGCCGATGCTCGGCCTGCACAACGTGCTCAACGGCCTGGCCGCGCTGGCCGCGTGCAACTCGGTGGGCGTGGAGCCGGCGACGGTCATCCCGGCCCTGGTCGAATTCCGCAGCGTGAAGCGCCGCCTCGAAGTCATCGGCAGCGCGCGCGGCATCACCATCTACGACGATTTCGCGCACCATCCGACCGCGATCCGCACCACGCTCGACGGCCTGCGCGCGAAGGTCGGCGGCGCGCGCATCGTGGTCGCGATGGAGCCGCGCAGCAATTCGATGCGCCTCGGCGCGCATGCCGATGCGCTGGCACCGGCGCTGGACATCGCCGACGCGGTGGTGTTCCTGCATCGTCCCGAGCTGGCCTGGGATGCCGGCAAGGTCATCGCCGCCGTGCGTGGCGACGCGCGCACGGTGCCCGACGCCGATGCGCTGATCGCGGCGCTGGTCGAGACGGTCCGCGAGGGCGACCACGTCGTGTTCATGTCGAACGGCGGCTTCGACGGCGCCCCGCGTCGCTTCCTGGCGGCGCTGCACGCATGAGCGCGCTGCTGCCCCTGTTTCCCCTGCACACCGTTCTGGTGCCCGGCGGTTCGCTGGTGCTGCGCGTGTTCGAGACCCGCTACCTCGACATGATCCGCGAGTGCGGGCGCACCGGCAGCGGTTTCGGCGTGTGCCTGATCCTCGCCGGGCAGGAAGCCGGGCTGCCGGCGACGCCGGCCAGCGTCGGCACCGAGGCGCGGATCGAGGATTTCGGCAGCACCGAGGCCGGCCTGCTCACCCTGCGCGTGCGCGGCGGCCGGCGCTTCCGCGTGCTGCATACCGAGGTGCGGTCGAACGGCCTGATCGAAGCGGATGTGCAGTGGTTCGAGGCCGATCCCGACGACGAACTGCGGCCCGAGCATGCCCTGCTCGGCAGCGTGCTGCAGCAGGTCGTGGAGAAGGTGGCGGAGAAGGTCGGCGGCGAGTACGACCAGGTGCCGCCGTCGCGCTTCGACGAAGCCGCCTGGGTGGGCTGGCGCCTCGCCGAGCTGCTGCCGCTGAGCCATCCGCAGCGGCAGATGCTGCTGCAGGACGAGGACCCGCATGCGCGGCTGGACCGGCTGCTGGCGATGATGCCCTGATCCAGTCCTGCCATCCCGAGCCGCAGGCGAGGGACCTGCTTCGAGGATGAAAAACGAATCCGTCGTGAGGCGCGGAGCGGTCCCGCCCCCGCATTCCAGAGCGACCTCGCCGCGAGCCGATCGACAAGCTGGTCCCTCGCCTGCGGCCCGGGATGACAGCCTCGTGGTCGCAAAGACCCGAAACGTTCAGCCGCGCGGCGGCATCCGCACCCGCAGCACCGGGGTGGTGCCGCGCGGATGCGGGGACTCCTGCTGTTCGAAGCCCTGCAGCGCATCGCGCACCAGACGGTGCGCGCCTGCGTCGCCCTCGACCGGCATCCACAGACCGAAGGTGGTGAGCGGCCGGCCGAAGCGCATCGTCTGGGTGTTGCACAGCCACAGCGGCTGGCCGTCGTCGAGCACGGCCGGTGCGCGCCAGATGCGCAGCACGTGCACGGTGTCAGGGGTAGGGCCGGGGCGACGCAGCAGCAGCGCCTCTGCTTCGCTGTCGAGCGTGGCCGGCAGCACCGGCTGGCGTGCCAGCGGGCGATTCGTATCCAGCAGGCCGAGCGTGGCCACCCAGGTCGCCTGCGGCTGCACCTGCCAGCCACGGGCTTCGAGGCGCGTGCGCAGAGGCTCCAGCGGACCGGCAATCTGCAGGTCCAGCGGCCAGCCCACGGTGTCGCGGCGGTGGTCGATCTGCTCGTCGCGATGCGCCGGCAGGCGCGCCCAGCCGCCGTTCCACCAGCCATCGAGCGACAGCCGCGTGATCGGCGGCGGCGGCGCGAACTGGGCCAGCACGCCGTCGATCGCGCGCGGTGCGTGCCACAGGGCGGCGACGAGGAAGCCGGTGTAGAAGAGGGTCGCCAGCGGGCGCATCCAGAACGAGCGCCCGATGTGCCGGCGGTAGGCGATGCCCAGCACCAGCAGCCAGAGCACGCCGAACAGCGCGCCGCCGACGATGTCGCTCAGCCAGTGCGCACCGAAGTACAGCCGCGCGAAGCCGAGCAGCGCGACCGCCACGCCGGCGACGAGATAGGGCCACACGCGCGCGCGGCCCGGCAGCTCGCGGGCGATCAGCACGGCGAAGAAGCCGAAGACGATCGTGATCATCGTGACCGGGATCGACGGGAAGCCGAAGCCGCTGGCCGCGTTGGGCGGGCGGGGCATGTCCACGGTCATGCCGAGGAAGGCGGTGAACACGAAGCCGAAGGCCAGCGCCGCGATCCAGTGCAGGGCGGCGGCGAAGCGCCGGCGCCAGAGCAGCCAGGCCAGCGGCGCGACCATCGCCGGCAGCAGCACCTGCAGGTCGCCGATCGAGGCCAGCGCGGCGAGGAAGCGGTCGGCCAGCGGGTTGCGCAGCGTGGCCATGAGCGCGTTGACCTGCAGGTCCAGGCCGAGCGGGCCGCCGTGCGCGACCAGCACGGCCAGCAGCGCGAACCAGCCCCAGCCGATCGCGGTCAGGCACATCGCCAGCATCGCCAGCGCGGCGGATTCGGGCCGGTTCGCCTGGATCAGCGGTTCGGCGTAACGGCCCAGGCGGGGGTGGGCATGGGTCCATTTCAGCGCGCGCGCCAGCAGGCGGTCGGCGTGGCCGGCGAACCAGCGGTAGGTATACAGCACCACCGCCCAGACCAGCGCCAGCACCAGGACCAGGGCCAGCAGCACCAGGGCGAGACGGTCGGCCACGGCCGCGACGGCATCGTAGGACGCACCGAAGATCCAGCCCGGGGCCAGGAACGACGCGGCCCAGAGCAGGCAGGCCACCGCGCTGGCCGGGATGTAGCGCTTCAGCGGGACGTGCAGCATGCCCGCCACGGCGGGCACGAACGGGCGCACGGCGCCGACGAAGCGGGCGATCACGATGCCCTTGCTGCCGTGCTTGCGGAACAGGCGTTCGCCGCGGTCGATGAACTGCGGGTAGCGGCGGAACAGCCAGTGCTGGCGCATCGCCGGCCCCCAGCGCCAGCCCAGCCAGTAGCTCAGGGCGTCCCCGGCGAAGGCGCCGGCGGCGGCGCAGAGCACGGCATAGGGGCCGTCGATGTGGCCCAGGCCGATCAGCGTGCCGACCGCGAACAGCAGCGGCAGCGCCGGCACCACGATGCCGACCACGGCGAGGGCATCGCAGAAGGCCACCAGGAAGATCAGTCCTCCTGCCGCCACCGGATGCGCGCCGATCCAGGTCGTGATGTCGTTCAGCCACTCGCTCGTCATCCGGAGATTATGGCAGGCGAGGCCGACACGGACGTGACCGTGCCTGTCGTGGTGGTCGTCGCATCCGGCCGCCTACAATGCCCGGCATGCAGGCCAATCCTCCCGACGCCGTCGAAGTCCAGGCGCTCAAATCCGACAGCTTCGGCCGCATCGCGTTGATGCGCGGCGTCGACGGCCTGTTCGTCCGCCGCGATCTCGTCCACGTGCCGCTGTGGCTGCGCCTGCCGGCCTGGTGGCTGGCGCGGCGCGAGGCGCGCGGGCTGCAGGCCGTGGTCGGCCTCGACGCGGTACCGCAGCTGCTGCGCTGGGACGGGCGACGGCTCGACCGCAGCTTCCTCGACGGCGCCGCGATGTACCAGCGCCCGCCGCGCGGCGACCTCGCCTACTTCAGGCTCGCCCGCCGCCGCCTGCAGGCCCTGCACCGGCGCGGCCTGGCACACAACGACCTGGCCAAGGAAGCCAACTGGCTCGTGCTGGCCGACGGCACCCCGGCGATCATCGATTTCCAGCTCGCGGTGCGCGGGCGCCCGCGTTCGCGCTGGATGCGCCTGCTCGCCCGCGAGGACCTGCGCCACCTGCTCAAGCACAAACGCACCTACTGCCCTCAGGCGATCACGCCCGTGGAGCGCCGCCTGCTCAAGCGCAAGTCCTGGCTGCGCGAGCTGTGGTTCGCCACCGGCAAGCGCGCCTACCGCTTCATCACCCGCCGCATCCTGCACTGGGAAGACAACGAGGGGCGCGGGCCGAAGCCCTGAGCAAGCGGCGGCCGACCCCAACGCAGCAGGCGCAACTGCAACCGGACTGATGCCGGGCCACCCGCGCCGGGGGGCATAACACGCTCTAGGATGGGGCCAACTCCGCCCCCAATCCGCAGGACAGCACGCATCGTGATCAGGATCACCACGCCCGGCATCCACATCAACGAAGTCGGCTCCCTGCCGAACACGATCGTCCCGGTCGCGACGGCCGTGCCGGCCTTCATCGGCTACACCCCGCAGGCGCAGTACCAGGGCGAGTCCTATCTCGACCGACCGATGCGGATCAGCTCGCTGGCCGAGTTCGAGGCGATCTACGGCCTGCCCGATCCGGCGCCGCCTGCCGACCCCGCAAGACAGTATTCGCCGCGGTACGACCTGGTGCCGCAGTCCGGACAGCCCAAGGTCGGGACATCACTCCTGCTCGGCGGCACGTACTATGCGGTCCTCCCGGATCCAGCCACGGTCTACTACCTCTACAACAGCCTGCGGCTGTTCTTCCTCAACGGCGGCGGCGCGGCCTGGATCGTCTCCGTCGGCACGTACGGCCCGGCCAGCGGCCAGCCTATCGCGGCGCCGGCCACGCCGCTGGTGAATCCCAATGTCCGCCTGGCGGACCTGCAGCGCGGGCTCGCGCTGCTCGAGGGCGAAGTCGAGCCGACGCTGTACGTCTGCCCGGACGCCACGCTGCTGCCGGTGGCGGACAACGCCACGCTGATGCAGGCGATGCTGCAGCAGGCGGACGGCGTGCAGACGGCGGTCTGCCTGTTCGACGTGATCGGCGGCCACCAGCCCGATCCGGTCCTCTACACGCAGGACATCGCGACCTTCCGCAACAGCGTCGGGAACACCGGGCTGAAGTACGGCGTGGCCTATTACCCCTTCATCGAAACCACGGTGGTCCAGCCCGGCGAGCTGGATTTCACGAATCTGTTCGGCGGCGATGTCGCACGGTTCGCGCCGCTGCTGGATTCCCCGGCCTGTCCCGATCCTGCGGCGAGCGGCATCCTCGACGCCATCCAGCACCCACCCGCGACGGGCGCGATGACCAACGCCCAGCTGCACGCCGCGCTGCTCGCGGCCAGCCCGACCTACACCGCGATCATCAATGCCATCCAGCAGCTCGCCTGCACGCTGCCGCCCAGCGGCGCCATGGCCGGGGTCTATGCGGTGAACGACAGCACCCGGGGCGTCTGGAGCGCGCCGGCGAACGTCGGCATCGTCGGGGCGACCACCGTGACGCTCCGGCTGACCGACACCCAGCAGGCGCCGCTCAACGTCGATGCCGAGTCCGGGAAATCGATCAATGCCATCCGCTTCTTCAACGGCCAGGGCCTGCTGGTCTGGGGCGCGCGGACGCTGGACGGCAACAGCGAGGACTGGCGCTACGTGCAGGTGCGCCGCACCCTGATCTACATCGAGCAGTCGGTGAAGCAGGCGCTGCAGGCCTTCGTTTTCGCCCCGAACGACGCGAATACCTGGCGTGCGGTGCAGGGCATGATCGGCAGCTTCCTGACCGGCCTCTGGTCGCAGGGCGGCCTGCAGGGCGCCTCGGCCTCGGACGCGTTCAGTGTGTCGGTTGGGCTGGGCAGCACGATGACGGCGGACGACCTGCTCGATGGCCGCATGCGTGTCACGCTCCAGCTCGCCGTAGTGCATCCGGCGGAATTCATCGTGGTCACGATGGAGCAGCAGATGGGGGCGTCGGGCTGAGCGGCACGCGGGGCCATCGCCGTTATGATCGTCCGACATCACCGCAGGCCATCTTCCTCTCCATGACCACGCTCGCAGGCAAGACCCTTTTCATCACCGGCGCCTCGCGCGGCATCGGCCTGGCCATCGCCGTCCGCGCCGCCCGCGACGGCGCCAACGTCGCCATCGCCGCGAAATCCTCGGTGCCGAATCCGAAGCTCCCCGGCACCATCCACTCCGCCGCGCAGGCGGTGGAAGCGGCCGGCGGCAAGGCCCTCGCGCTGAAGTGCGACATCCGCGAGGAGGACGAGGTCCGCGCCGCCGTCGCCGCCACCGTGGACGCGTTCGGCGGCATCGACATCCTCGTCAACAATGCCAGCGCGATCTGGCTGCGCGGCGCGCTCGACACCCCGATGAAGCGCTTCGACCTGATGCAGCAGGTCAACGCCCGCGGCAGCTTCCTCTGCGCCCAGGCCTGCCTGCCGCACCTGCTGCAGGCGCCGAATCCGCACATCCTGACCCTGGCGCCGCCGCCGAACCTCGACCCGAAGTGGTGGGGCCCGCACACCGGCTACACGCTCGCGAAGATGGGCATGAGCTTCGTCACCCTGGGCCTGGCCGCCGAGTTCGGCCGGCAGGGCGTGGCGGTGAACGCGCTGTGGCCGCGGACGGTCATCGCCACCGACGCGATCAACATGATCCCCGGCGTCGATGTCGCGCAGTGCCGCCGCCCGGAGATCATGGCCGACGCCGCCCACGCGGTGCTGGTACGCCCGGCGGCCGGCTTCCACGGTCGTTTCCTGATCGACGACGAGGTGCTGGCCGAGGCCGGCGTCACCGACCTCTCCGGCTATGCCGTCGACCCGTCGCGTGAACTGCTGCCGGATCTGTTCCTGGACTGAGTGGGCTAGGTGCGGCAAGTCCTGGCAATCCATGGACTGTGCCAAAACCGCCTAAACCCATCCCCACCCCGGCCCTCCCCTTGAAGGGGAGGGAGCAAAGCGCCGTGCTTTCAAGCCCTCCCCTTCAAGGGGAGGGTTGGGTGGGGATGGGTTTCTGCGGATCCGATGCAAATGCTGAATGCCGGAAGAGGACACAAGGCCTGCCGGGATACGCACTTCCCGGAAAACAGCGTTCCCCGCCGGCCCGCCCGCGCGCCCTTACACTGTCGCCCCCCACGCCCGGAGACCGCCCGTGAAATACCTCCACACCATGGTCCGCATCCGCGACATCGACGCGTCGCTGCGCTTCTACTGCGAGGGCCTCGGCCTGAAGGAAACGCGCCGCATGGAGAACCCGGCCGGGCGCTTCACCCTGATCTTCCTCGCCGCCGACGAGACCCCGAACGCCGAGATCGAGCTGACCTACAACTGGCCGCCGGAGAACGGCGAGACCGAGGACTACGGCAGCGCCCGCAACTTCGGCCACCTGGCCTTCCGCGTCGCCGACATCTACGCCACCTGCGCGCGCCTGCAGGCGATGGGCTACACGATCAACCGGCCGCCGCGCGACGGCCACATGGCCTTCGTCCGCTCGCCGGACCTGATCTCGATCGAACTCCTGCAGGAAGGCCACCTGCCGCCGCAGGAACCCTGGGCCTCGATGCCCAACACCGGACAGTGGTAAGCCCCCGATGACGCACGCCACCGACCACCTCGTCGCCCTCGGCCAGCAGTACTACCTGCCGGTCTACAGGCCGCGCCAGCTGATCCTCGACCATGGCAAGGGCAGCCGTGTCTGGGACATCGATGGCCGCGAGTACATCGATCTGGCCGGCGGCATCGCGGTCTGCGGCCTCGGCCACGCCGATCCCGAACTGGTCGCCGCGCTCACCGAGCAGGCCGGCAGGCTCTGGCATACCAGCAACGTCTTCTACAGCGAACCGCCGGTGCGCCTGGCCGGGGAACTGGTCGCCGCCTCGCGCTTCGCCGAGCGCGTGTTCCTGTGCAATTCCGGCGCAGAAGCCAACGAGGCCGCGATCAAGCTCGCGCGCAAGTGGGCCAGCGCGCAGGGCCGCGCGCCGGATCGCCGCACCATCGTCACCTGTCGCGGCAGCTTCCACGGCCGCACCCTCGCTGCGGTCACCGCGACCGCGCAGCCGAAGTACCAGGAAGGCTACGAACCGCTGCCCGGCGGTTTCCGCTACGTCGACTTCAACGATCTCGACCAGCTCGACGCCGCGATGGCGTCCGGCGATGTCTGCGCGGTGATGCTCGAACCCGTGCAGGGCGAGGGCGGGGTGATGCCGGCGCGAGACGGCTACCTCGCCGGCGTGCGCGCGCTGTGCGACCGCCACGACGCGCTGCTGATCCTCGACGAGATCCAGTGCGGCATGGGCCGCACCGGCCCGCTGTTCGCGCACTGGGGCGACGGCGTCGTGCCGGACATCGTGACCCTCGCCAAGGCGCTGGGCGGCGGCATGCCGATCGGCGCGATGCTCGCCGGCCCGAAGGCCGCCGAGGCCATGCAGTTCGGCGCCCACGGCACCACCTTCGGCGGCAACCCGCTCGCCGCCGCCGTCGCCCGCGTGGTGCTGCGCCGCCTGCAGTCGCCGGAGATCGTCGCGAACGTCGCGAAACAGTCGCAGGCCCTGCGCGATGGCCTCGCCGCCATCGACGCCGAACTCGGCCTGTTCGCCGAAGTGCGCGGTCGCGGCCTGATGCTCGGCGCCGTGCTTGCGCCTGCGTATGCCGGTCGTGCCGGCGAGATCCTCGACCTCGCCGCCGCCGAAGGCCTGCTCATGCTGCAGGCCGGCCCCGATGTGCTGCGTTTCGTCCCCGCGCTGAACCTCGCCGACGACGAGCTCGCCGAAGGCCTCGCCCGGCTGGCGCGCGCGCTGCGGGCGTTCAAGGCGGGTTGATCGACTCCGGGCCTCTTCCGGCGCGGATGGCGGCAAGTCCTCCGCGCGGCTCGGGAAAGGGCTGTGGCATGATCGGGCCATTCCCCCTCGATCCCCGATCACGATGACGGTATCGCAGCCCAATGGATGGCGACGCGCGCTCGCGGTGGCTATGTTGTCCTCCGCCCTCCCGGCCATCGCCGTGGCGCAGACCGAAGACTGGGCCCCGCTGGACCGCGCTCCGGCCGAGATCGAGCGCCTGCTGCTGGGCCTGTCCACCGCCGACACCGGCCTGCCGCTGGCCGCGCGCCAGGGCATGCTGCAGCGCGCGGAGAGGGTGGAGATCCCCCGCGCGGACGGCGGCTTCGACCAGTATTTCCGCCTGCGCCACGAGGCCGATGGCGTGTATTTCGGCGCAACGATCCGCAGCCTCGCCGGCGCGAAGCCGGCCGACACCGTCTATCTGCTGCAGGCCGACCACCAGGTCGACCGCTGCGCCGCGCTGCAGCCGCTGCTCGCCCGAGCCGATCGCGTGCCCGGAAATTTCTGTCGCGACGATGCCGACGCCGGCACCGCCGTGCTGCGCACCGGCCTGCAGCGCTTCGGCTACACCGCCTGGCGCCTTGCCGGCAGCGGCAAACCGAAGAACGTGACCAGCAGCGTGCTTCCCGAGGACCCGGTCGCGCGCCTGCCCGTCGCCGAGCGCGAAGGCGTGCACGACCACAGTCAGGTCGCGTCGGGTGCATGGGTCGATCGCAGCCGATTCGCCGAAGTGCCGGTGCTGCGGCTGTATCTGGAATACGGCGACGGCCACGGTCTGCCGCGCAGCCATCCCCGCGCCTTCCCCGGCGGCTATCCAGGCGAGCAGGTGCATACCGCGCACCTGGGGTTCCTGGTCTGGAACGGCCAGCGTTTCGACCTGCGCCAGACCGTCCCGCGCGCGCTGTGGCCCTGCACCAACGACGCCGCGTTCTCGCCCAGTGGCCAGAGCTGTCATCCCGGCAGCCCCGATCCGTTCATCGCCCCGCACTGATCGCAGGGCGTCCGTACTGCGTCTACGACAAGGAGACCGTCATGACCGATCCCGCCAACAGCGAAGCCCGAGCCCCGCTGGACATCAGCGCCAGCGCCGACCTCGTGGTCGGATTGCTCAATGCCAACCAGCGCGTCGAGGCCATGCGCCTGCTCGAACGCCAGCGCGAAGGCCAGCCCGGGATCGTGCAGGACGCGTTGGACCGGATGGTCTCGTATCGCGGCCGCGATGTGCTCGGCCGGATGGAAGCCGACGTGATCCGCAGCATGGACCCGGTCTCCGATCCCGACGCCGCGATGGTCTACACGAATCTCGGTCGGCTCGGCCTCGCCGCCGGCCAGCCGCGCTTCCCCTCCGAGGCCGATGTCGCCGCGCTCACCGACACCCAGCGCTACGACGTCTATGCCAGCATCGTCGAAACACGTGGCAACGATGCCGCCCGAGAGGCACTGCGCAACGGCGACCGCATCGTGCTCGGCCTGCGGCAGGAAAATTCGACCGTCGATTCCGCCACCCGCGACCAGCCCAACACCGTCGCCGCCGACGACCCCGCGACCCCGGTGGACGAATCGCGTCGCGGCACCGGCGTCTACGACGACCGCGTCGTCGTGCTTGGCCGCCGGACTCCCGAAGGTGGCGGTGCGCCCGAGGTCTGGCAGTTCGGCAACGCCAACACCGAGCCCAGCGCGCAGTACGACCACCATGCCCAGGGCCGCGATCGTCAGGCGCCCTATACCCACGTTCAGCGCCGCCGTGCCGAAGGCGAGGACGTCGACGGCGACGGCGTCCGCGATCTCGGACGCCTGCGCGAAGGCACCGTCGAAATGCTCGCGACCACGCATCCGCGCCCGGGCGGCGGTCGGGACGATTTCTCGCTGCGGCCTACGCCTGAAGCCGTCGCCGCCAACCCAATGGGCGTGCAGCGCGATACCAACGCCGACGGCCGCTTCGATCACAACGACACCAACGGCCTGCAGCCGCTCAACAACACCTTCAAGATCCATCGCGGTTCGCAGGGCAACACCGACTCCGCCGGCTGCCAGACCATCCGCGGCGCCGAATACGACGACTTCGTCGCCGCCGTGCGCGGCAATCCCGGCCAGACCCGCTGGCAGTACGTGCTGACCGAAACCGTGACTGGCCAGGCCCCTGTGCAAGGCCAGCAGCAGGGGCTGCCGGAAGGGCAACAGCAGGACCAGCCACCGGCACAGCAGGGCAGGCTGCAGGATGCGCCGCCCCCGCTGCCGAACGACACGCGTGGCGGACGCGAGCTCGCCCCGCCCGAACCCGCTGACCGACGTGCCGCGCTGCCGCAGGACGCACTGATGCAGCGCATCGAACAGACCCTCGATCGCAGCGGTGCGGCCGGCGCGCTTGGCGCGCAGGAGCGCGAGAACGTCCTGGCGGCGTCCTACAGCGCGCTCTCGCGCCTGCCGCGCGTCGATCACATCGGCCTGTACAACGGCAATGTCGTCGGAACCTATGCCCCCAACGGTCTCGGCACCGAACCGATGCACAACAACGCCGTCAATGTTCAGCAGGCCCGCGACACCCCCGCTGCGCAAAGCCTCGCCGCATTCACCCAGGATCAGCAGCAGCGCCAGCTCGCCGCGCAGCAGGTGGAAGAACCCCGCAGCCACGGTGCCCGCGCGGCCTGAGCCGACGCGATCCGGAAAGCCTGTCGTCCCTGCTGGCCTCGACCCCGTCGTTCCCGCGTTGCAGACCGATGCGGCGCTCCGCCGCATTGGGGATCAAAGGACGACACATGCCGATCAAGATGGCGACCTGGCTGCACGGCAACGGTGCCCAGCCCGAGTTCGCGCCCTTCTCGCAGCGACGCATGGCCGGTTCCGGCCTGTTCGGTGGCACCGATGGCTCGCACAACTATTTCCACTTCCCGCTGACCACGCCGGTCATCGTCGACGACCGGCGCCTCCTGCTGTCGAAGATCTTCGTCTTCGCCCGCCAGCGCTTCTGCGTGCTGCGCGACGTGTACATCTACGACGCCGACTACCGCGTCCACCAGTTCATCGCCCAGCCGCCGCCGCTGATCAGGGCCGTCAGCGGCCTCATGCAGCCGCCGCCCGACCACACCCACCCGCGCTTCGTCGAAGGCCTGACCATGTTCACGCCGAGCGAGCCGCTGCCGATCAACCTCGGCCTCAGCATCTCGGTCAAGGTGAATTTCGACTCGACCGTGATCAACGGCATCACCTCGCCGCAGATCCGCAACCTCGGCGCGATCGAGTTCTACTCGGTGGGCGCCGACTGGGTGGTCGCGCCCTGACCGGTCCGGCCCGGCGTCGCGTGCCGGGCCCGGGAGGACGGTGTCAGTCGACGCCGTCCAGCGCCTGCCGCAGATCCGCGACCAGGTCGTCGACGTGCTCCAGGCCCACCGACATCCGCAGCAGGTTCTGCGGCGAGCGCGGGTTCGGGCCTTCCACCGAAGCGCGATGCTCGACCAGCGATTCGCAGCCGCCCAGCGAGGTGGCGTTGGTGAACACGCGCAGCCTGCCGGCCATCGCCAGCGCGGCGTCGCGGCCGCCGCGCAGCTCGATGCTGAGCATGCCGCCGAAGTCGCGCATCTGCCTGGCCGCGACCGCGTGGCCGGCATGCGAGGCCAGGCCGGGGTAGTTCACGCGCTCGATCGCCGGGTGCGCGGCGAGGAAGTCGGCCACCGCGCGCGCGTTCGCGCAGTGCATCGCCATGCGTGCGCCGAGTGAGCGGCAGCCGCGCAGGATCAGCCAGGCGCTGAACGGCGCCAGGGTCGCGCCGGTGACGTGCAGCCGGTGCGCGACCTTCCGCGCCAGCGCGTCGTCCCGTGCGAACACCAGCGCGCCGCCCAGCACGTCGCTGTGGCCGCCGAAATACTTGGTGGTCGAATGCATCACCACGTCCGCGCCCAGGGCCAGCGGACGCTGCAGCAGCGGCGTGGCGAAGGTGTTGTCGGCGACGACCACGGCCTCGTGGGCATGGCCGATCTCCGCGAGCGCGGCGATGTCGCAGACCTTCATCTTCGGGTTCGACGGCGTCTCGATCCACAGCAGGTCGACGCCCTTCGCGCAGGCAGCGCGCACCGCATCCAGGTCGGCCATGTCGATCATCACCGCTTCGATGCCGCGTTCGGGCAGGAATTCGGCGCAGACCATGCGCAGGCCGGTGTAGCAGTCGTCCGGGATCAGCACGCGCGCGCCGTTCGGCAGGCATTCCAGCAGGGTGCTGATCGCGGCCATGCCCGAAGCGAAGGTGCTCGCGGTCGCGCCGCCTTCCAGCGCGGCCAGCGCCTCGCGCAGGCGGTCGTTGGTCGGGTTGCCCTCGCGCTGGTACTCGTAGCCGGCCACGCGCTCGCCGGCCGGGCCGTGGCGGAAGGTGGTGGCGAGGTGGATGGGCGGGGCGACCGCGCCGGTGGCGGCGTCCGGTTCGTTGCCGACGTGGACCGACACGGTTTCGGGGCGAAGCTCAGGACCCATGCGCGATGCTCTCCAGCAGGTGGTGTGCGGCCAGCGCCGAGCGCAGCCCGGCGAGGTGTTGGTAATGATGGCCCGACATGCCGGCGTGCACCGCGCCCGCGGCGTTCGGAGCCTTGTCGTCGATGAACAGCACCCGCGACGGTGCGACACCCAGCGCCTCGGCGCAATGGGCGAACACGGCGGGATCGGGCTTGGCGATGCCGTACATCGCCGAACAGTGGACCGCGCCGGCGAAATGCGCCGCGAACGGCGGGCACAGGGTCGCGAAATGATCGCGGACCATCAGGCCGTTGTTGGTCAGCACGGCCAGCCGGCAGCGCCGCGCCAGGGCGTCCACGATCTCCCCCAGTTCCGGGCGCGGGGTCATCGCCGCCGCGCGTGCGGCCACGCAGTCAGCCACGCTCACGGGCGTGCCCAGCGTCGCCGCGAGCGTGGCGGCCACGCCCTCGGGATCAATCCGGCCGAGGTCGGCCTGCAGCTCCAGTCCCGACCCGAACAGCGCCGCACGCACCGCATCGGCATCGCGGCCGATGCGTTCGCCCAGCGTCCGGCAGCGGACCTCGTGGCTGTAGTCGACGAGCACGTCGTCGAGGTCGAACAGCACCAGGTCGATGCCCATGCGGCTCATTCCTGCATGGGCAGGGCACGGCCGCACTTGCGGCAGTGCCATGCATCCTGTTCGTGCTCGGGCAGGCCGCATTCGACGCAGCGGACCTGCCGGCGCTGGCCGCGCAGGCTGGACGCCAGCTCGGCGGTGTAGATGCCGGTCGGCACCGCGATCACGCTGTAGCCGATCAGGATCAGGATCGAGGTCACGAAGCGTCCCAGCGGCGTGCCCGGCGCGATGTCGCCGAAACCCACGGTCGCCATCGTCACCACCGCCCAGTACATGCCCGTCGGGATGCTGTGGAAGCCGTGCTCCGGGCCTTCGATCACGTACATGATCGCGCCGAAGATGATCACGACCGTCAGGATGGCCGACAGGAACACCAGGATCTTGCGCCGGCTGCGCAGCAGGGCGTCGACCAGGATGCCCGCCTCGCCGGAATACTCGACCAGCTTGAGCACCCGGAAGACGCGCAGCAGGCGCAGGCTGCGCACCACCAGCAGGGAGGCGCTGGCGGGGAAGAACAGCGACAGGTAGGTCGGCAGGATCGACAGCAGGTCGATCACCCCGAAGAAGCTGGTCGCGTAGCGCAGCGGCCGGCGCACCGTCCACAGCCGCACCGCGTACTCCACGGTGAACAGCACGGTGAAGAACCACTCGGCGGCGTACAGCACGCCGTGCCAGCGCGCCTTGATCGATCCCACGCTGTCGAGCAGCACCACCAGGACGCTGGCCAGGATGGCGATGATCAGGGCAAGGTCGAAGTTGCGCTCGTCCGGCGCATCGTGGTGGTAGATCAGCCGGTAGAGCCGGTAGCGCAGGCCGTGCTCGCTCGCGGGCAGGAACTCCCGCTCGAACACGCTGCGCTGGCCCTGCGGCTGCTCGTTCACGCCGCGATCGCCGCGAACGAGGCCCGCGCCGCGTCGATCGTCGCTGCGATCACCGCGTCGTCGTGCGCCATCGACAGGAAGCCCGCCTCGAACGCCGACGGCGCGAGGTAGACGCCGCGCTCGCGCATGGCGTGGAAGAAGCGGTTGAACGCGGCGGTGTCGCCGGCGGTCGCCTGCGCGTAGGTCTCGACCTTCTCCGCGTTGAAGAACAGGCCGAACATGCTGCCGACGCGGTTGGTGCTGAACGGCACGCCCGCCTCGCGGGCGGCGTCCTCGAAGCCGGCGCAGAGGGTGGCGGTGCGCGCGTCGAGGGTCTCGTAGAAACCCGGCGCCTGGATCAGTTCGAGCATCGCCAGGCCCGCGGCCATCGCCACCGGATTGCCGCTGAGCGTGCCGGCCTGGTAGATCGGGCCGGACGGGGCGATCTGGCGCATCAGGTCCGCACGGCCGCCGTAGGCACCGACCGGCATGCCGCCGCCGATGATCTTGCCGAAGGTGCTCAGGTCCGGCGTGATGCCGTAGACCGCCTGCGCGCCGCCGAGGGCGACGCGGAAGCCGGTCATCACCTCGTCGAAGATCAGCAGCGCGCCGTGCTGCGTGCACAGGTCGCGCAGGTGCTGCAGGTAGCCCGGGCGCGGCGGGATGCAGTTCGCGTTGCCGACCACCGGCTCGATGATCACCGCCGCGACTTCGCCGCCGATTTCCTCGAACAGGCGGGTCGCGCCCTCGAAGTCGTTGTAGCTGAGCGTCGCGGTCAGCTCGCTCAGGCCGGCCGGCACGCCCGGCGAGGTCGGCACGCCGAGGGTGAGCATGCCGCTGCCGGCCTTCACCAGGAAGGAATCGCCGTGACCGTGGTAGCAGCCCTCGAACTTCACGATCCGGCTGCGGCCGGTCGCACCGCGCGCCAGGCGGATCGCCGATAGCGTGGCCTCGGTGCCCGAATTGACCATGCGCACCATCTCGCAGCTCGGGATCAGCCGGGTGATGGTCTCCGCCATCGTCACTTCCAGCGGGTTCGGCGTGCCGAAGCTCAGGCCGTTGCGCGCGGTCGAAATCACCGCATCCAGCACCTTCGGATGGTTGTGGCCGACGATCATCGGGCCCCACGAGCCCACGTAGTCGATGTAGCGGTTGGCGTCGGCGTCGTAGAGATACGCGCCGTCCGCGCGCTCGACGAAGAACGGCTCGCCGCCCACCGACTTGAAGGCGCGCACCGGCGAATTGACGCCGCCGGGCATCAGGTCCTGGGCGCGGGTGAACAGCTCGTGGGAACGCTCGGTCTTCATCGACATCTCGTGTGGTGGGTTCGGTGGTGCGTGGGGGCGTGCGGCATCGGCCGCGATCAGAACAGGGCGCGGATCGTGCGTGCCGCCGCGACGGGATCCGGCGCGTCGAACACGCCGCCGATCACCGCCAGCAGGTCGGCACCGGCCTCGACCAGTCCGCGCGCATTGTCCGGCGTGATGCCGCCGATCGCCACCCGCGGCAGTCCCAGCCCGGCGCTGCCCTGCAGCAGGTCGGGCGTGGCGCGGCGCGCGTTCGGCTTGGTGCCGGACGGGAAGAACGCGCCGAACGCGATGTAGGTGGCACCGGCTTCGGCGCCGGCCCGGGCGCGCGACGGGTCGTCGTAGCAGGACACTCCGACGATGGCGTCGTCGCCGAGCAGGCGGCGAGCGGCGGCCAGGTCGCCGTCGTCCTCGCCCAGATGGACGCCCTGCGCGCCGATCGCCTGCGCCAGCGCTGCATCGTCGTTGATCACCAGCGGCACGCCATGCGCGCGGCACAGCCCGGCCAGCGCCTCCGCCTGCACGCGCTGCAAGCCGGGGTCGGCCCGCTTGTTCCGGTATTGCAGCAGCGCGGCCTGCGGCAGCGCGGCGGCCACCCGGGCGAGCAGGCGCGGGGTGTCGGTATCGTCGGGAGTGATCAGGTAGAGGCCGCGTCCCCAGGACGGGGCGGCGGTGGATCGGACGGGCATGCGAGTGCTTCCGGACAGGGCGCGCGGGTGCAAGAATCGACCCTCGCTCAGATAAAGGGACATTATCCGATGAACGACCCAGCCGATCGCGCCAGGAAGTACCGTTGCAGCGTCTGCGACCACGTCTACGATCCCGCCGAAGGCGACCCGGAGGCCGGCATTCCGCCCGGGACCCCGTTCGAATCCCTGCCGGAGACCTGGTCCTGCCCGGAGTGCGGTGCGACCAAGGCCGACTTCGAACCGATCGACTGAGCGGTCTGCCGCCGGCTTCCGGCCCCGTCCCGGGGATGGGACAATGCCGGCCTTTCGAACCAGGGACTTTCCGAATGACCGAAGCTGCCGCCACCGTCGCCAACCGCACCTGGATGTGCGTCGTCTGTGGATTCATCTATGACGAGGCCAAGGGCCTGCCGGACGAGGGCATCCCGCCGGGCACCCGCTGGGAAGATGTGCCGGACACCTGGACCTGTCCGGACTGCGGCGTCACCAAGAGCGACTTCGAGATGACCACGGTCTGATCGAACCATGCGACCGACGGGCGCCCCAGGGCGCCCGTTGCATGTCCGGGCTCAGTGCGTCCTCTGCGCCAGTCGCCCATCGCCGAGCAGTTCGAGCAGCCGGCTGCGCACCACGTCCGCATCGCCCGACTCCGGCCAGCGCTGCAGGTGCGCGCCGAGATCCCGCACGGCCCCGGCCACATGGCCGAGTTCCGCATAGCCCAGCCCGCGATCACGCAGTGCGTCCGCGTTCTCCGGTTCCAGGCACAGCACCCGGTCCATGCACCGCACCGCACGCGCCCAGTCGCCCGCACCCACGTAGAGCGCGTGCAGGTTGCGCAGGATCCTCGACAGGATCGCCCGGTTCGGCGCCGGGCTCAGGATGTCGAACAGCGCCTCGTCCGGGACATCGGCACCGAAATGCGGCTTCGCCCGCAGCCGCAGCTCCTCCGTCCCCAGCGGCCGGCCCCGGTTGAACGGATCCATCACCAGCAGGCCATCGTCCACCGGCATCCGGACCAGGAAGTGTCCCGGGAACGACACCCCGTCCAGATGCACCCCGAGCCGACGCGCTACCTCCATCTGGATCACCGCCAGCGAGATCGGATTGCCCAGCCGGCGGTCCAGCACCATGTTGAGGTAGCTGTTGCGCGGGTCGTAATACTCGTCATGGTTGCCGGCATACCCCAGTTCGTCGAACAGCCGCCGGTTGATCGCCTGCATCTTGAGGGGCGCGTCGTCCAGCGCCTCCACCAGCGGCCGAAGCGAGGCCGCGTGGGCCTCCACCTGCGCCAGGCAGGCCGCGACGTCCAGGTCCGGGTACTCGTCGCGGGCGATCAGCAGGGCGCAGCCCAGCAGGGGCACCTGGTCGTCCTCCGTATCGGCCAGGGAGGCCCAGGCGGGCAGGCGTGCGTCGTCGATGCGGTTCATGGCCCAAGACTGTGGGCGACCAGGCCGCCCGGCAAGCCCCGGGCGGCGCTTCCGTGACCGGGTTCAGGGGGCGGGCGGGATCCCCGGGCCGAAGGTCAGCTCGGCCCCGTCCTTCAGGCCCAGCTTCGCCGCCTGCCCGGCGTTCAGTTCCAGCACGTAGCGCGCGGGCGCCGTGCTCGGGTAGGGCGGGCAGGCGTTGCCCAGCGAGCAGGGCGGCACGTCGCGCTGCTGCGAGACCAGCCGCCGGTTCGAGTCGAAGTACAGGATGTCGAGCGGGATCTTCGTGTTCTTCATCCAGTAGGCGAGATTCATCTCGTTGTCGTGGATGAAGAGCATGCCGCGGTCGTCTTCCATCGAATCGCGGAACATCAGTCCGCGCGCGCGCTCTTCGTCGTCGTCGGCCACCTCCACGGCGAACCGCTGCCCCTGCAACTCCACCCATGGTTCGTCCGCATTGCTGCAGCCGCTCGCGAAAACGCTGCAAAACAGGGCGATGGCACACATGACGCGCATGATCGTGTTTCCTTTCCTGAGTCAGGCTGTCGACGATTCCGCAGCGATGCATCGCCGTCAAGCGAAAAAGATTTCGCGCACCCCCTTCCCAAAACGATTTGTGCCATGCACAATTCGCGCCCCTCGCAACGAAGCTTCGGCAACGGCGGGGCGGCGGAAAGAAACGGGAAGAAAGTTGTTGACGACTTCCACGAATGCCCGCCATAATGTTCGACCTTTCCGGGCAGTCAGCGGCAACGACGGACCGGAAAGAAAAACGAAAAAGGGTGTTGACGGCAACGAAAACGACCCTATAATGTGCGGCTCACTCGGACGCTTCGGCGACGGGTTGAGAAGCGGGAAGGGATGAGGCGCTGAGGCCGAATCCGACGATCTTTGACAGTGTGCGCAGGTGACTTGTGCGGGCGTCTGGCGAGTGGATGGTTGTCCATTTTGCAGACGTTCGTAACAGAACCAAGTCAATTCAAAGCATGCAAATGCAGTGAGTAATTTGGGGCTGGGTCGACGACTGCACTCAAAGCATTAGGACTTCGGTCCGAAAAGTTTAAGTGAAGAGTTTGATCCTGGCTCAGAGTGAACGCTGGCGGCAGGCCTAACACATGCAAGTCGAACGGCAGCACAGCAGTAGCAATACTG
>SCMT01000042.1 GCA_005502915.1 Lysobacteraceae bacterium 2PB
CCACCATCGCCCGCATCGATCGCTGGCCGGCCTGTCGCCGGTCGCCTTCGCTCGGGCACAATCCCCGTCAACCTCTACTTCTGCATGACTCGAAGAAACGAGGACGCTTCACACGAACATGCCGCCGGAGCCGCAGGCGGGATCGAACACCCTGCCGCCGTGGGGCTCGATGATTTCGGTCATCAGCTTGACGACGGAGCGCGGCGTGAAGAACTCGCCGCCGCCCTGGCCTTCGCTGAGCGCGAAGTTGGCCAGGAAGTACTCGTAGATCTGGCCGAACACGTCGCCCGTGGCGTCCACCGGGATGTCGGAGAACAGCTTGAGCAGTTCCTTGGGGATGCCTTTGTTCTTGTCGCTGCGGGTGAAGCGGTCGTATTCCTCCTGCGGCAGCACGCCCAGCAACTCGGGCTTGCTCTTCTCGATGCTGGCCATCGCGGCGCGGATGGCCTTGGCGATGTTGTCCTTTTCTGGCAGGTTCAGCAGGTAGTCGTAACGGGCCTTGGGCCCGAGATAGAAGCCGCACTTCTCGATGGCGATGTCTTCCTTGCTCCGCTCCCGGCGCGTGCCCTGCAGCTTCTTGAATGCCTGCTCGATCGCCGCTTCGTGCTGACGGTATTTGTTGTCGGCGAATTTCAGGAAGATCAGGCCCAGTACCGGCGTGCTGTACTCGCTGGCCTTGAGATCGGAGTTGGCCCGGAGCTTGTCGGCTGCCGACCACAGGTCGTTTTCGAGTTTCTTGAGTTGATCGCGATTCATTCGGTAGATCGTAAGGAAGTTGTGCGCTGTAGCGCCGGGGTGCCGCTGGGCCTTCTGAAGCGCAGTCCGGGATGGATGCGCTTCGAGCCTCAAGCGGCATCCTGGCGTTGGCACAGGGTGCAGGCGTTGACAGTCAGATGTTACTCGCCGAGAGGCGCGCTGTGGCCGGTCGCAGGGCTGGGGACAGAGTTGATGGCCCAGCCAACAAGCAGGGACAGTCATTCGAGGATGTGCCCACCGTTGTCGTCCCAGTGTCGCACCGTGCTCGGCGCGTCAAGGTCGGGGCGAGTTGCGGCGCAAACCTTGACGCGCCTGCGCGCGATGCGATCCGTAATCGCCAACGGCGCCCACTCCGGGCGTCGGGCCAAACGGAGTGCCGCCATGTCCAAAGCCAACGCCAAGTCGAAGCTGCAAGCGCCCTGCGTCCTGCTTGTCGAAGTCCCGCCCCAGTTCATCGCCCTCTGCGAAGACAGCGGCGCCAGCCCGCAGGCCGCCCTGCGCGGCATGGCCGCCATGGTCTGCGGCCTGCGCTACGACGAAGACAACCGCATCCACCCGCTGCCCAGCACCTTCGCATGACCGCCGCCCGGGCACAGGTGCTCCCTGCGCCCGGGAGGGCGGGGCAGGCCTGACGCCCCCGGCAGCGGCGGGGCAGGCGGCCCGGCTGCCTCGTCCTGCGTTGCCGCTCGAAGGCTGCCGACATCGTTGACTGTGCCCACCCCTGGGCTGCGAAACCCGCGCTTATCCGACCCTTGCCAGCCTCGGGGCCTGCTCGTCCTGTGCCGGTGCGGTCTGCCGGTTGGCCATGTTCACGGCGTCGACGGTGGCCTGCAGCGGCGGCGCGGGTGCGGCGGTGTCGACCTTGAGGTCCTTTGCGGCTTCGCCATGGCCGCGCAGGTAGAGATCGCTGCCGATCATCATCACCGTGCCGATGCTGCCGGCATCGCGCAGGCCTGCCTGCTTGGCGCGCTGCATGGCCAACGCGGCGTGGTCGTCGGAGACATGGCCGGGCAGGTCCTGGCGGATGCGTGCGAACAGCCTCTGGTCATCGAGGTCGAGCGCGGTCAGCGCGGGTTGCTGCGCTGTGCGCTGCGGTGCCCGTGCCGATGCATCGTGGCGCGACACGAGGTCGTCGATGTGTCGTGAGCTGGTTTCGATGGGCTGCGAGGACATCCGCACCACGTCCACCGCGAGGCGAGGGCATTGCTGTTCGGACTGGAAGGGGTCGCGCCGATCGAGCAGCTGGGTCTGGCCGGTGGCGGGGTCTTTGACGATCTGCGCCTTGTGCGGCTGGATGCCGTTCTCCACCGCCGCCTGCAGCAGTGCCGCCGCGGCGCGGTCGGTGTGCTCGCCATGCGGGATGCCCTGTCGCGCTTCGTACAGCGATACCTTGTGCCGCAGTTCGCGGAACGCATCGTGGCCCGGGTGTGCGGGGCTGCGCACGTCCGTTGCCTGCGGGCGCGCGGGTGCGATGTCGGGCGGCGCTGCGGGAGCAGGCGTGTCCTCGCTGCGCCCGCGTGCCCGCACGTCGGCCAGCGCGCGGGCGATGTCGTCCGGCGTCGTGGTGGCTGCGATCCGCACGGCGCCATCGGCATCGATGCGGACGTGGTGGATCGGGCTGTCGGGCGTGAATCGCCCGCTGGCATCCTGACCCAGCACCAGCGACGTGGTGGCGGCGGTGAGGCCTGTGTCGGCGCGCGTGCGTTGCACGGCGAGATAGCTCGCGTCGAAGTCTTCCTGCCGCGTCTCGCGATCGATGCCGCGATCGAGATAGGCCGCGCGCAGCAGGGCCTTGTCCTGCGCCTCCGGCGTCGGCGGCTGCCACGCGGGCATGCGGTCGAGCTGTTGCCGATGCTCTTGCAGCGCCGGGAGCAGGCGGTCGCGGGTGAGTTCGAGTTCGAGTGCGCGCGTGGGGTCCGCGCTCGCGCCGTCGTGCGTCCACGCGCCCTGCGCATCGCGACGGTAGTGCCTGCCGTCCGAGGCCTGCAGCAGGTCGGGGTTCAATGCGGTGGTGACGGCATCGGGCATCGCGCCGGCCGGCGTCTGTTCGTAGCCATGCGCCTTGTGGCCGATCTGGTAGCGCGCGGCGATCTCGGCCGGGCCAGCGGCCAGGTTCCGATCCATGATCCGCATCGCGTCCGCGCTGAGCTGCGCGGCCTGCTCGCCCTTCGCTTCGATGGTCTCCTTGGCGCTCGGCTGGTCGTTGACGTCGTAGGCCGTCACGACCTCGCGCGTCCATGCGCCGCGATCGGCGCGATAGCGCCACGGCTCGCCGCCATCGCCTGCCGGCTGCACGAAAGGATCGCGCGGCGTCGGCACCTCGCCCAGTGCGCGCTCCACCGCCACGACGCTCGCCTTCGCGCTCAATTCGCGCGCCTTGTCCGGCGGCGCCGCGAAATCCTGCTGCTGCGGAAGATCGCGCGCATCGTCGACGAGATCGGCGCGCAGGTCGCCACGAATCCACTGCCGGCCGTTGAACGACCAGTCCACGCCCTCGCTGGTGACGTTGCGGATCTCATGTTGCTGCCACAGCTCCACGCCGCGCTCGGCCGCCTTGCCGAACAGATAGCCTTCGCCCGCCACCAGTAACGCCGTGCCCCCGGTCCCCGTGCCCAGCGCCACCGCCGTCGCGCTGCCTGCGGCAGTGCCTACCAGCGCGCCACCGGTCTGCGCACCCTGCCGCAGGTAGGCATCCGTCGCCGCCGTGTCGTTGCGCAGCGTGTCGCGGAAGACTTGCGCACGCTGGCGCGTCTCGTCCCACTCATGCGCGGTGATCGCCGCTTCGATCGCGATGCCCGCCGCCGCGCCGCGCAAGCGCGCACCATGCGGCGTGTCGATGTCCCGCGACGAGAAGTCATGGCGGAATCCATTCAGGCGCTGGCTGTCGATGAAGACCTGCTGCGTCGTGTAACCCGCGCGATACCGCTCGTAGTCCACCGCGTCGATGAATTTCTGGTCGTACGCCTCGTCCAGCAACTCATGGCTCATCGAGCGGTGGGCGTCGGGGTTCTTCCTGATCAGCTGTGGGGAGTCGAAAAATACGTCGTCTGCCCAGATGCGCGTGGCGCGACCTGCAGTGCCTTCGTTCTCCGCGATCTCCAACATGGAGTATTCGCCGGCGCTGGTCGTCGTGATCTTTCCGGCGTCGATCAATTCCTGTGTGCGTGGATTGGGCAGGATGATGATATTTCTGTCCGCGATGTATGGCAGTAATTCGCCTTTCAGCGGGCCGTCGTAGATTTCCTTGAAAACCCTTTCTGTGATCGCCAATGTCCGCTTTTCGGCATCCGCAATGTTCAGGTATTCGTCGAGCAGATCTGACCCACCAGCGCGATATGCATAGACAAGGCTATTCGTGTCCGCGAGGAAATACCCATTCCTCATGGGTTTTTCCCCTCGGTGGCCATGATCGATTGAATGTGCTCGCGCAGCTTTCCGAGCAGGAGGATGTAGTCAATGGAAGCCAGGCCGGTGATCCACTTTTCCGAAAGCTTCTCGACTTTCCACGATAGGTCACTGTCAATCTCACCATTCTGGCACTCTTGCCTGAGGAATTCGGCGTAGTCTTCCGGCAATTCGTGCTTGAAATGGTTGGCGAATTCGGCGACTTCATCATCACGCCATTGCCGCCATTTGGCACGTTGCGCATTCGCCTCTGCCGCAGACTGAATGATGTTCTCGAAAATCTCCTCGTTGCTTGCTGAGCGTATTCCCGGTCCGGTGAGTGCGCGGACGACTCTGTTCTTCAAGCCGCCTTCGGGCAGCGCATCGATCCTTGCCTGAAGTTCGGGACTGATGGGTTCTTGTGGCGTCATGGGACTTGTCTCTGGCCTGAGGGCGGACGTGTTCGATGGGGTGCTGAGGCGGCGATTGGCCACAGTGGTCCATCTACAGTCTGAGGACCACGCGATACTGTGCGGCCATCGTGGGTTGCTCGTCCGTTTTCGCGATTCTACGCAACGGCAGTCCATACGGCATCGTATGAACAGAAACACCAGCCGCTTGCGAGGCCGGTGCCTGTGTTGCGACGTGGGTGGAAGATGCGGGATCAGCTGCTCGACAGCGTCGGTTCCGGGGCGCGGCCGCCCTTGGCGAAGCGGCCGGACAGTTCGCGGCGCAGGCCTTCGAGGCCCTGGTTCTTGCCGGATTCCTTCAGCAGCGCGTAGCCCTTCTGCGCGAAGCTCATCGCGTCGCTGCCCAGGCCTTCGTCGATGGCCTCCGCGCGTTCGGTCAGGCGCTGCAGGCGTGCAAGGCGCGTGCACAAGGCGCGCGGCGCCGGTGCATTGGCTGATCACCAACATTGCACACGAGGGGCATGCCATGCCCGCCGGGAGTTATGGCCCGGTCCGCGAAGCTTCCGGTGGTGGGGGAACTTCACGAAGTGCCTTGAGGTCTTGCAAGCGCGACATGGGGACGATGACGACCCCGTAGAACGTGTACGCATTGCGGTTGAAGACCATGCACAGCTCGTTCTTCCTGCCGGTGCTGCAATCGTCGGTCGCGAGCAGTGTCATTCCGGCGGGAATGATCTTCGCATTGGGGCTGCTTGTGGTGCCGATATCGCGCTCGGCCTTGTACCAGCGTCCCTTGACAGGCAGGCCGAAGTCCGCCGGATCCTGCCAGCCCGCCGGCTTTCCGACTTTTTCGAGGATCAGCTTGCGGATTTCCTTTTTCTCGGGATCGTTGCCGTTCAGCGTGATTTCCAGCAATGTCTCGCCGTTCGGGTGCTTGATCCTGGTGTCCACGCCGAGGTCGAGCAGGGTACGGACTGCGTCGACATTGTTGCGGTCGATGGCGCAATGCAGCAGCGTGCCGACATGGGGGAGCGCTACGTCGAGGTTCGCTCCCATCTTCTTGAGGCGTTTCAGATCGCCGCTCGAAATGTAACCCGCAGCGAAGCAGAAGGAATAAGCAGCCGGCAAGTCGCCGAAAGCAGACTTCATGCGCGGCTCGAATATGGTGTACATCGCGGGAAAGGTCTTGGGCCCCGAGGCGACGGTGGACAGATTGCGCAAAAGGTCGGGTGCTGCGGAAAACGCTTCGTCAAGGAATGCGCGGGCGCTGTCGTGGTCGCCATCGCGCATGGCCGTGCCGGATTTGACGAGCAGCACCATCGACAGTGTGTCCCGTCCCACGCCAAAATCCATCTGCGCGAGGGCCGCGCGGATATCGGCCAGCGCAGCTTCGGTGTCGCCATCGAACAGATAGGCCTTCGCACGATGGTCCAGTAGTCGAGCCTTCTCCGGTCCCGCCGAGCTGGCGAGGGCATCGCTGAGAAGTCCGACAGCGCTCTTGAAATCTCCCTTGATGCTGTAGACATCGGCAAGTTCGCTCGCTGCTAGCCGCTCGTTCCCGTCGTCGATCGGTCCCGTGATCGCCTTCGAGTACTCGCGAATCGCAGCATCGAGCAGATCGGGATCGCCGCTCTGCGCTCCGAGTGCGCTCAAGGTGGCGCCCTTGCGCAGTCGCAGCTTCACGCTGGAAGGATCAAGCGATTCGGCGCGCTCCAGCATTTCGAGGCTCTGGGCGAGCTGCGACCGCGCATATTTGATCTGTCCGTAGACGACCCAGGCATTCGCGTGTTTCGGGTCCGCTTCGATCGCCAGTTTCACCCAGCGTTCTGCGGCATCCATGTGGGCCTGATCCCATTGCTGTGGTGGATGACCTTGTGGTCGAGGCCGCCCTGCGACAGCTCGGAGGTATTCGATTCGAGCCAGTAGCGCGAGCACAGCCGCATCTTTCGGCCGTTGTCGATGCATTTGCTGCAGCATGGGCTCCACCATGTCGCCGCGACCCTCATCGATGGCGCTGGAAAGCGGTACGAGTTCCTCGCGCGACTGTTGTCTGTCTGCGGATTGTTTGCTTGCGGGTTCGGCGCTGCACCCCGGCACCATCAGGCACGCCAGCGCAAGCAGGGAGAGGGCCAGTGCCTTTTGCATGATGGTCGACCAGCAATGTTGTGATGTATCGGCATTATGCCGAATCATGCGGGCGTGGATGTCTATCCCGGGAGGCAGCCGCATGCCATGCGGTGATCTTCCGGCGGAAATCGCGATCAGCACTCAGCCCGCACCCTCCGCATCCCGCAACTGCTGTTCCAGCTTCGCCTTCAGGGTGTCGTCGATCTTCAGCTGGCGCGCGAGTTCGTCGAGGTAGGCGCGTTCCATGAAGTTCTGTTCGTCGGCGGCGAGCAGGCTGGCGAGGTACATCTCGGAGGCGAGCTCGGGCGTGGTGGCGGCGCGGGCGATCTCGGCGGGGTCGAGCGGCTTCTGCAGCTCGGCGTGCAGCCACTGCTGGGTCTGCGGGTCGGCGTCGATGCGGCGGAATTCGCCTTCGATCAGTTCGCGCTCGCGGTCGTCGACGTGGCCGTCGGCCTTGGCGGCGGCGATCAGGGCCTTGAGGATGGCCTGGCTGTGGCTTTCGGCATCCGGCGGCGGCAGCGCGGAAGGCTGTGGCGCGGGCGTCGTGCCCATCGTGACGCCGCTTTTCTGCTTCTGGTATTCGCCGTAGGCCTTGTAGGCCATCACGCCGAGCGCGGCCAGGCCGCCGTAGACCGCGACCTTGCCCCCCATCTTGCGCGCCTTGCGGTTGCCCAGCAGCAGGCCCAGCGCGCCGCCGACCAAGGCGCCCTTGCCGAACGGGCCGCCGACGGCGCCCTTCACGTCCTTGCTGCCGGTGAGGCTTTCCATGCCGCCGCCGAGGCTCTGCTGGGCGGTCTTGAGCAGCTGGTCGAGGAAGCCGTGGGTGTTCATGCGCGGGACTCCGGTCCGGGGAAGGTGAATACTTCCAATGCGGTCGGCAGCGGCTCGCTTCAATGCCCCGGACGTCATGGAAACGGACGTCGTGTTCAGGTATGCACACCTTGTCCGGGGCAGGATGGCGGCTCCGGCCTGCCAAGATGGTCACGGCAGCCGTCCATGCGTTCGGTTACAACGCATTCCACCCGCCCAGGAGGCAGCCCCCGATGCCCAGGTCCTCGCCCGTCACGTCGTCTCCCGCCACTCCGCGCGCCCTTGTCCTGTCCGTGTCCCTGATGCTGATCGCCTGCAGCGGCACTGTCGGTGCCGACGGCGCGAAGCTCTCGACCGACAAGCGCCGTCCCGACAAGACCCGTCCGCAGACCACCGCGCCTGCACCGACCGCGCCCGCCGCCGACAAGCCGCGCATCACCGGCGGCCCGAACAAGCCTGTGGCGGTGCCGAGCCAGCCGTTCGTCAGCACCCCCTTCGCCACCTTCAACGAACCCTGGGCGATGACCTTCCTGCCCGATGGCCGCCTGCTGGTGACCGAGAAGCAGGGCCAGCTGCGCCTGTTCGATCCGGCGACGAAGACCACGGGCACGGTCACCGGCGTGCCGACCGTGCAGTACGGCGGGCAGGGCGGTTTCGGCGACGTCGTGCTGCATCCGCAGTTCGCGAGCAATCGCTACGTCTACCTGAGCTATGCCGAGGCCGGGCCGGACAGCACGCGTGGTGCGACCGTGGTGCGCGCGCAGCTCACGCTGGATGCCAACGGCGGCGGCAGCCTGGGCACGCCGCAGGTGATCTGGCGGCAGACGCCCAAGGTCACTGGCCAGGGGCACTATGGTCATCGCATCGCCTTCGGCGCCGACGGCAAGCTGTGGATCACCTCCAGCGACCGGCAGAAGATGACGCCGGCGCAGGACATGGCCAGCAGTCTCGGCAAGCTGGTGCGTCTGAACGACGACGGCAGCACGCCCAGCGACAATCCGTTCTTCGCGCAGGGCGGTGCCGCCGCGCAGACCTGGACGCTTGGCCATCGCAACATGCTGGGCATCGCCTTCGACGGCGCGGGCAAGTTGTGGGTGCACGAAATGGGCCCGGCCGGCGGCGACGAACTGAACCTGATCGAGCGCGGCACGAATTACGGTTGGCCGGTGGTGTCCGACGGCAATCACTACGACGGCGTCGATATCCCCGACCACGTCACGCGTCCGGATCTCAACGCGCCGGAAGTGTCCTGGCGCACCACCATCGCGCCCTCCGGGTTCATCATCTACTCGGGCAACCTGTTCCCCTATTTCCGGGGCGACGGTTTTATCGGCGGCCTCGCCTCGCAGGCGCTGATCCGCGTGCGCTTCGACGGCAACACCGCGCGCGAAGCGGGGCGCTACGCCATGGGCCGCCGCATCCGCGAAGTGGAGCAGGGGCCGGACGGCGCGATCTGGCTGCTGGAGGATGGTGCCGGCGGACGGCTGGTGAAGTTGACGCCGGTACCGATGTAATCCAGCCCGTCGTCGCCGACACATGCTGTTGTAGGAGGGCCTTCAGGCCCGAGCTCTTCTCATTTTGGCGCAACTCGAAAAAGCTCGGGCCTGAAGGCCCTCCTACGAAGAGCGCACAGCGTTCCTGCAAAAACGCCATGCCTTAGTCACTGCGTGGATGCATGCGCCCGCATGCGATTCGGCGATGGGCGAAGCGGTTGAAGAGCGGTCAAAGCCCCGCGAACAACGTCGCGGCGAGCAGGATCAGGAACGCGATCATCACCAGCACGAAGGCGTGCGGCGCGGCTGCGGCGAAGAAGCCGTACTTGCCGGCGATGCCGGCGGCGCCGAAGAGGACGGCGAACAGCCAGGAGGGGAAGCTGGGGGGCGTGAGTTTCATGCGGGCGGCCCTGGTGCGTGCGGAGAACGAAGGTGCGAACGGCAGATGTGCGCGGAACGCGTGCGGAATGATCGTCGGTTCAGAAGCCGATGAACAGCCCGCCGTTGACCGGGATGTTGGCGCCGGTGATGAAGCCGGCGTCGTCGGCGGTCAGGAACTCCACGGTGCGCGCGATTTCCGAGGGCTTGCCGAGGCGGCCCACCGGCACCTTGTCGACGATGCCGGCGCGGATGTCCTCGGGAATGGCCATCACCATCGCGGTCTCGCAGTAGCCGGGCGACACCGAATTCACCGTCACGCCCTTGCGCGCGACCTCCCGGGCAAGCGCCATCGTGAAGCCGTGCATGCCGGCCTTGGCGGCGGAATAGTTGGCCTGGCCGAACTGGCCGGTCTGTCCGTTGACCGAGCTGATGTTGACGATGCGCCCGAAGCCGCGCGTGGTCATGCCGTCGATGACGTGGCGGCAGAGGTTGAACACGCTGTCGAGGTTCACGCGCATCACCGCGTCCCATTGCGACGGTTCCATCTTGCGCAGGGTGGTGTCGCGGGTGATCCCGGCGGCATTGACGAGGATGTCGATCGATCCGTACTCGGCTTCGATCTTGCGCGCGAGCGCGCCGCAGGACTCGAAGTCGGTGACGTCGACCGGCTCGAAACGGATGTCCAGCCCTTCGGTCTCGCGCTGGAAATCGGCGATGCGGTCGGTGCGCGCGCCCAGGTCGGCGGCGACGACGCGGCGCCCGGCCCGCGCCAGGGCGATGCAGATGGCGGTGCCCAGCCCGCCGATGCCGCCGGTGACGACGGCGATGCGTTGGTTCATGTCGATTCCCCTGCGCCCGCGCAGGCACCGGACGGATCCGGCGTCGGGCGGGCGCCATGCACGACGATGCCGCGCGGACGGGCCGCGCGGCATCGTGAAATGGAAAGGTCAGTCGTCCTGCCCGCCGGTACCGGTCTTGTCGCGGGGGCGGGTCGTCGGGCTGCGGCCAAGGCCGCCGCCGGTGAGGTTGTGCTGGAACTCGCGCCACATCTCGAGGTTGCGCTCGGTCAGCTGGTTCATCATCGTCCAGGGCGTCTGGCCGATGAGTCCGCCCATCTGCTGGCGGAACTGCTGCTGCTGGTCCAGGAACACCTGCATCGAGCGTTCGAGATAGTTGCCCATGAAGCCCTGCAGCGAATCCCCGTAGAACCGGATGATCTGGCTCAGGAGCTGGGTCGACAGCATGGGTTCGCCGTCCTGCTCGTGCTCGGCGATGATCTGCAACAGGACCTGACGCGTCAGGTCTTCCCCCGATTTTGCATCGCGAACCTCGAAATCCTCGCCATCGACGATCAGCTGGCGTACGTCTTCGATCGTGATGTAGCTGGAGATCTTGGTGTCGTAAAGGCGGCGGTTCGGGTATTTCTTGATGATCCGCGAAGCTGCCATGGAGCCCTTGCTCTAATTGGAATTATGTCGGCTGAGCATGGCCCAGCCGATGGCCACTTGCAACTCGTCGGCCGGGGGGCGCCGTTCGGCGGCCCGTGTTGTGATCGCTGCACGAAGGCCAAGTGATTGATATCGCGGAAATTGCGCCGGACAGGACACGGCCCGCCGGAGGGCGGGCCGTGTGGTCGCGAGGCGTCCCGGCGCGTGGCCGGGCGGCGTGGTCCGCCGATCACCAGCCCATGTGGTGGCCGCCGTTGATGTCCAGGTTCGAACCGGTGATCCAGCCGGCTTCCTCGGCGGCGAGGAAGGCCACGCCGTAGGCGATCTCCTCCGGGGTGCCGAGGCGGCCGGTGGGGATGTCGGCCACGATCTTGGCGCGGACTTCCTCGGGCACGGCCATGACCATGTCGGTGGCGATGTAGCCTGGGGAGATGGTGTTGACCGTGACGCCCAGCTTGGCGTTCTCGCGGGCCAGCGAAATGGTGAAGCCGTGCATGCCGGCCTTCGCGGCGGCGTAGTTGGCCTGGCCGTACTGGCCCTTCAGGCCGTTGATCGAGCTGATCTGGATGACGCGGCCCCACTTGCGGTCGCGCATGCCTTCGATGACCGGGCGGGTGACGTTGAACACCGAGTTGAGGTTGGTGTTGATGACGTCCTGCCACTGCTGGGCGCTCATCTTGTGGAAGGTGCCGTCGCGGGTGATGCCGGCGTTGTTCACCAGGATCTCCACCGGGCCGAGCATGCGCTCGACTTCGCGCACCATCGCCTCGGCTTCCTCGGCCGAGGTCACGTCGCCCTTCGCCAGCGCGATGTCGTAGCCCTGCGACTTGAGCTGGGCCTGCCACGCCTTCGCCTTTTCCTCGTTGCGGTAGTTGGTGGCGACCTTGTGGCCCATGTCGGCCAGGCGCTTGCAGATGGCGGTGCCGATGCCGCCGGTACCGCCGGTGACGAGTGCGACGCGTGAAGTCATGAAGGGTTCTCCGTCCGGTGAAGGGCAGGCCAGCCGATGTCCATGACGACGGTGTGACCTGTTCGAGTCGATTCTAGGGTGTCGATGTGACAGTGCAATTGTGCAGTGCGGCGACCGCGTTCGGCTTGCGCTGGATCAAGCCCGGTTCGAATTCCGCGACGGCGTGCGCAAGCGCCCTGTCGATGCCATCGATACCGCGCAGTACGCTCGCGGGCTGACCGAGTGCGGACCAGGCCAGGTGCAGCGCAGGCATCGGATCGTCCGCATCGACGGGTAGCGCGGCCAGCGACTTCGACAGCTTGTGCCCGGCCTCGTCCACGACCAGCGGCAGGTGTGCGTAGCGCGGCGTGGGCAGGCCGAGCGCGCGCTGCAGCAGGATCTGCCGCGGCGTCGAGTCCAGCAGGTCGGCGCCGCGCACCACCTCGGTGATCCCCTGGTCGGCGTCGTCCACGACCACGGCGAGCTGGTAGGCCCAGTAGCCGTCGGCGCGACGCAGCACCACGTCGCCGACCTCGCGCGCCACGTCCTGCTCGAACCGGCCCTGGATCGCGTCCTCGAATCCGACCAGGGTCTCGTCGGGCACGCGCAGGCGGATCGCCGGGGTGTCGCGATGCCGACCGGGCCGGCAGGCGCGGTGGATCCCGCCCGTTTCGGCCAGGTCGGCCCGGCTGCAGTGGCAGGCGAAGGCCAGTCCCGCGTCGAGCAGGCGTGCCAGCGCGGCCTCGTAGAGCGCGTGGCGCTCGCTCTGGCGCACGATCGGTGCATCGGACACCAGCCCGAAGCCCGTGAGCGTGCGCAGCTGCGCCTCCGCCGCGCCGGGCACCTCGCGGGGCGGGTCCAGGTCTTCGATGCGGATCCACCACTCGCCGCCGGCGTGGCGGGCCATCAGCCAGCTGCCCAGGGCGGCGACCAGGGAGCCCAGGTGCAGCGGGCCGGTCGGCGAGGGCGCGAAGCGGCCTCTGTAGCGGAGAGCAGGCGCTGTCATCGAGATATCTGCGAGCTGAATGGTCCGTCTGCGGATTTTGGCGCCATCGCGTCGATGTCTTGAAAGCGACGGGCCACGCCATAGCTTACTGGCCAAGCCGCGCCGTCCGGGCGCGATCCATCCTCGGGTTCCGTCATGTTCAAGCGCATCGCCCTGTTCCTCGCCACCAATCTCGCCGTCCTGCTGCTGCTCAGCGTGGTCATGTCCGTGTTCGGCATCGACCCGCGCACCAATGGCGGGCTGCTGGTCATGGCCGTCATCCTCGGCTTCGGCGGCTCGATCATCTCGCTGCTGATGTCGAAGTGGATCGCGAAGAAGACCACCGGTGCCTACGTCATCACCCAGCCGCGCAACGAAGTCGAGCGCTGGCTGCTCTCGACCGTCGAACGCCAGGCGCAGGCCGCCGGCATCGGCATGCCCGAGGTCGCCATCTACGAAGCGCCGGAGATCAACGCCTTCGCCACCGGCGCCAACCGCAACAATGCCCTTGTCGCGGTGTCCACCGGCCTCCTGCGCGCGATGGATCGCGACGAAGCGGAGGCCGTGCTGGCGCATGAAGTCAGCCATGTCGCCAACGGCGACATGGTCACCATGGCCCTGATCCAGGGCGTGCTCAACACCTTCGTCATCATCCTGGCGCGCATCGTCGGTCGCGTGGTCGACGGCTTCCTCAATCCCGACCGCGAGGAAGGCAGCGTCGGCATCGGCTATTTCGTCACGGTCTTCGTGCTGGAACTGATCTTCGGCCTGTTCGCGAGCATGATCGCGATGTGGTTCTCGCGCTGGCGCGAGTTCCGCGCCGATGCCGGCGGCGCCCGCCTGGCCGGTCGCGGCAAGATGATCGCCGCGCTGCAGCGCCTGTCGCATACCTACGGCGAGAGCACGCTGCCCAAGCAGGTGCAGGCCTTCGGCATCTCCGGCGGCGTCGGCCACGGCCTGCGCAAGCTGTTCCTCAGCCACCCACCGCTGGAAGCGCGCATCGAGGCCCTGCGCCGGCTGGAAGGCGCGCCGCAGGGCGTGCCGCAGCGGATGTTCTGATTCAGTCCATCCTCGGAAACGAAGAAGCCCGCCGGAAGGCGGGCTTCTTGTTCGCGTCTGGCGCGAACGCGGCTTATTCGAAGTCGTAGTTCATCTCGGGGCCGGCCGTGGCCAGGAAGTGGCCTTCGACGTAGTCCACGCCCGCCGAGAACAGGATCGACATGCTCGCCGCATCCTGCACGAATTCGGCGATGGTGAGGATGTCCAGGTCGCGCGCCTTCTGCGCGATCTCGCGCACGCGCTGCTGGCTCTCGTTGTTCTTCGGGATGTCCTCGATGAAGCTGCGGTCGATCTTGACCAGCTGCGGCTGCACGTGGGTGAGCAGTTGGAAGGAATCCAGACCCGCGCCGAACTGTTCCAGGCCGAGGCGGCAGCCGAAGCCGTTGATGGTCGCGGCGAACTGCTGCACGGCGTGCAGGTGGGTGAAGACCTTGGCTTCCTGCAGCTGCAGCGCGAGGTATTCGCCGGAGGCGCCGCGCATCGCCAGCTGTTCGCCGATCAATGTGGTCAGCGCGTCGTTCTGCAGCGAGGCCTGCGAGACCTTGACCAGCAGGGTCACCGGCTTGCCGGCATGCTCGCGCTGGGCGATCAGCTCGATCGCGCGCGCGACCACGTAGCGGTCGATCTCCTCCAGCATGCCGTGCTCTTCGGCGATCTGGATGAAGGCGGTCGGCGAGACCAGTTCGCCGTCCCCGCCGTCCAGGCGCAGGAAGGTGTCGTACACCGGGTGGTTGTCGCCCTGCAGGTTGATGACCGGCTGGAAATGCAGGACGAAGCGCTTGTGGTCGAGCGCGTCGCGCAGGCGCTGCACCCAGGCCTGGATGCGCTCGGCCTCGGCGCGGTCCATGGCGTTGGGGTCGAAGAGCTCGAAGCGGTTGCCGCCGACGCCGGCCGCCGACTGCACACCGGTGGTGGCCTTGGCGAGGATCTGGCTGACGCTGGCGTTCTTCTGGCTGATCTGCACGCCGCCGATGCTGGCGGTGATCACGCCCGAGCGTTCGCCGATGGCGAACACCTCGGCGGCGAAGGTGTTGCAGATCCGCGTCGCGAGGGTTTCGGTCGCGGCGTGGTCGCTGTTGCGGACCAGTACGGCGAGGGTGTGTTCCGAGAAGCGCGCGGCGATCGCGGCGTCGCCGATCTCGCTGCGCAGGCGTTCGGCGATGGCGGCCATGATGGTGTCGGCCGAGTGCAGGCCGATCTCGTTGAGCAGGCGCTGGTAGTGGTCCGGTTCGACCATCAGCAGGCCGTGCTGCGTGCCGTTCTGCGCGGCATCCGACACGGCATCCTCCAGCGCATGCAGGAAGGTCGGGCGGTTGAGCAGGCCGGTCGCCTGGTCCAGCTGGCGCAGCTCCTCGACCTTGCGCGCCAGTTCCGGGTCCACGGCGGATTCCTGGCGGCGGAAGATGACCTGCTGGCAGGGCTCGCCTTCGTACTGGGCCAGGGTGAATTCCATGACCGCGGGGAAGGCGTTGCCTTCGATGTCGCGCGCTTCCAGCTCGTAGCGCGCCGGCGGCGACTCGCCCTTGCTCATGCTCTTGAGCAGCTGCTTGAATCCGTCAACATGCTTGGGCGCGACGAGGTCGAGCAGGGACATGCCTTCGATGTCCTCGAAGGAGTCGTAGCCGAACATCTCGAGGTAGGCGCTGTTGGCGCGGATGTGCATGCCTTCGTGCACATAGGCGATCGGTTCGCGCGAGGATTCGATCAGCGAGTCGCAGCGGCGCTCGGTCTCGCGCACCTGGGTCTCGAGCCGGCGCTGGGCGCGGCGGGCTTCCAGGTCGGCCCATTCGCGGCGGACCGTGGCCAGGATCTGCGGCGGCTTGTGGCGCAGGGCGAGGGCGCGGACGATGCCGTCGAGCAGTTCGGAGAAGCTGTCGGTGTCGACCTGTTCGACCACCGCCACCAGCGGGATGTCCTTGCCGCTCGCGGTGACCTGCTGCTCCACGTCCTTCAGCGGCACGGACCGGCACGGGTGGCCCGCCAGGATCAGGTCGACCGGCTGGCCCATCAGGGCCGCACCCAGCTCGTCCTTGTTCAGGGGCCTCACCGGCCGCACGGCGATGCCGGCGTTGCGCAGCCCGCTCACGATGCCTTCCGCCTCCTCGGCACTGTCATCGACCAGCATCAGACGCAGTGCGGGGTCCTGGCGTTTCGACATGCGGGAATCTCCGGAGGGGCAAGGAAGGCAAAGGTGGTGGAACGGATGCAGCGACAGCGGATGGGACGGAAGTCCCCGGCGCCGACGGACATCCCCCCATGTCCGCAGCGTCGGTCTCTAAGCTTGCGGCAACGGCGGGGTCCCCGACAACGGTCGCTTGCCCGGATCGCCGGCCACTTCGCGGACCAGCTTCGGGACCAGATAGCCTGACACGCGGCCCATTAACGCTGCATGCAGGCGGATGGCTTCGTCGTCCGGCACTTCGAAATGCGCGGCGCCCTGCACGCGGTCGAGCTGGTGCAGGTAGTAGGGCAGCACGCCGGCGGCGAAACCGCGCTCGGACAGCGCGGCGAGCGCTTCGACGCTGTCGTTGACCCCGCGCAGCAGCACGGCCTGGTTGAGCAGGGTGGCGCCGGCGGCGCGCAGCCGGGCGAGGGCGGCGTCGACCGAGGCATCGAATTCGTTGGCGTGGTTCGCATGCAGGACCACCGCGACCGGCCAGGGCAGGGCGCGCAGCCAGGCGGTCAGGCCGGCGTCGACGCGTTCGGGCAGCACCACCGGCAGGCGGGTGTGGATGCGCAGGCGGCGCAGGTGCGGAATGCCGGCCAGCCGGTCGGTCAGCTCGGCCAGCTTCTCGTTCGACAGCGACAGCGGGTCGCCGCCGGAGAGGATGACCTCGTCGAGGCTGGCATCGGCGCGGATCGCTTCGACCGCCTCGGCCCACTGCCCGGCGGCGGCGGTTTCCTCGCCGTAGGGAAAGTGGCGGCGGAAGCAGTAGCGGCAGTTCACCGCGCAGCTGCCGGTGGCGATCAGCAGCGCCCGGCCCCGGTACTTGTGGATCACCCCGCGCCCGGCCTTCGCGGCGGCGTCGCCGACCGCGTCCAGGCCGAAGCCCGGCATCGGTCGCAGCTCCTCGTCCAGCGGCAGCACCTGGCGGAGCAGGGGGTCGTGCGGGTCGCCCTGGCGCATCCGGGCCACGAAGACGCGCGGCACGCGCAGGGCGAACTGGTCGGAGGCCTCGGTCGACACCCCGGGAACCCGGCCTTCGAGGCCGAGGAGGGCCAGGAGTTCGGCCGGATCGCGGACGGCGTCGCGCCAGAGGCGCTTCCAGTCGGGGCCGTTCGCGGGGGCGGGCTGCGTCGGGAGGGGGGCTGCGGGTATCATAGGGAGTTCAGTCGGGCCGTTCGTTGGGACGCACCGGCGTTCCCGGGGCCAAGCCCCATAGTCTAGCGTCCGGTGGCCTTGCCGCTCCGGGCGGACCCTCAGAAGACCCTCATCAGGAGCACCCCATGGCCAGCCTGGGCATGAACGACGTCAAGACCGGACAGAAGATCCTGGTCAACAACGACCCCTGCGTCATCACCGAAACCGAATACGTCAAGCCGGGCAAGGGCCAGGCCTTCACCCGCATCAAGTACCGCAACATCAAGTCCGGCCGCGTGGTCGAACTGACGATGAAGGCGACCGATTCGGTCGAAGTGGCCGACGTCGTCGACACCGACATGCAGTACCTCTACAGCGACGGCGAGTACTGGCACTTCATGAACCAGGAATCGTTCGAGCAGGTGCAGGCCGACAAGGCCGGCATGGGCGGCGCCGAGAAGTGGCTCAAGGGCGAGGAAGCTTGCGTGGTCACCCTGTGGAACGGCTCCCCGATCAACGTCCAGCCGCCGAACTTCGTCGAACTGAAGATCGTCGAGACCGATCCGGGCGTGAAGGGCGACACCGCCGGCACCGGCGGCAAGCCGGCGACCCTCGAAACCGGCGCAGTGGTCCGCGTGCCGCTGTTCGTGGCCCAGGACGAGACCATCAAGGTCGACACCCGCTCCGGCGAATACGTCTCGCGCGTGAAGTGATTGATTCGCAGAGCGCGGCGCAGCCGCGCTCGTCGCGAATCAATCACCCCGGCGAAGGCCGGGGTCCAGCTCTCAGGAAGCCCGCCGCAGGCGGGCTTCGGCGTTTCTGTCGTATCGTCCCGGCATGACGACAGAATCAATCTCCATCGAACTGACTGCCGACGAAGCGCTCGTCCTGTTTGAATTCCTCCAGCGGTATTCAGACTCCGATACCCTGCGGATCGACGACGTCGCCGAACAACGGGCCTTGTGGAATCTCGCCTGCGCGCTCGAGAAGGTTCTGGTCGCGCCTTTTAGTGCCGACTACCCCGCGTTGCTGACCAATGCACGTGCACGACTTCGGGATGGGGATTGATCGATGCCCCAGAACCTCTACTGCTGGCGCTGCGACAGGGTCCTGCCGATGCTGGATGAGGACGAGTGGGCGCAATTGGCACCGCTGCTGGAAGTCGCGATCCCGGAATTCATGGAGGAACACCGCCGGACAGGCGTCAATCTCGGTGAAGCACAGGCCACGGGTGTTCTGGGCAGGCGCGCTCTCGCGTTCTATCGCGACCTGACCGGCTTCGAGGAAACCAACCTCAATGCCCTCTGGCATCACCAGATTTCCCTGTACGGCCCACCCTGCATCCACTGCGGCAAACCCCTGCGCACGCCCCGGGCCAAGCTCTGCGCCGCCTGCGGCCGGGACAGGGTGGCGGGGGCGCCGCCGCTCCCGGGCTGAAACCCACCGGCCCGCCGGGAATGCGACAATGACGCCATGACCGACGAGACCATGACCGGGATGGCCCGGCCCACCGATTCCTCCGCCCCCGAACCCTGCCACCTGCTGATCGAGGCCGGCCACGTGGTCCCGATGGACCGCCCCGGGGTCGTGCTCCAGGGCCATGCGGTGGCGATCCGCGACGACGTGATCGTCGACGTGCTGCCGATCGCCGAGGCCCGCGCCCGGTTCGCGCCGAAGGAGACCGTGTCCCGGCCGGACGGCGCGCTGATCCCCGGCCTGGTCAACGCCCACACCCACAACCCGATGGCCCTGATGCGCGGCGTCGCCGACGACATGCCGCTGATGCGCTGGCTGCAGGAGCACATCTGGCCGGTCGAGGGCGCGATCATGGGGCCGGAGTACGTCGCCGACGGCGTCACCCTGGCCATCGCCGAGATGCTGCGCGGCGGCACCACCTGCTGCAACGAGAACTACTTCTTCCCCGACGTGCAGGCCGCGACCTACAAGCGGTTCGGCTTCCGCGCCCGGGTCGGCCTGCCGGTGATCGATTTCCCGACGGCCTGGGCGAAGAGCGACGACGAATATTTCGACCGCGCCTGCGAGGTCTTCGACCAGTGGCGCCACGACGCGCTGGTGTCGACGACCTTCGCGCCGCATGCGCCGTACACGGTGTCCGATGCCAGCTTCGAGCGCATCCGCATGCTCGCCGACCAGCTCGACATCCCGGTGCACCTGCATACCCACGAGACCGCACAGGAAGTGGTCGAGTCGCAGAAGAAATACGGCCAGCGCCCGATCGCGCGGCTCGACCGTCTCGGTCTGGTCAACGACCGCCTGATCGCGGTGCACATGACCCAGCTCACCGATGCCGAGATCGCGCTGTGCGCGGAGCGCGGCGTCAGCGTGGCGCACTGCCCGGAATCCAACCTCAAGCTCGCCTCGGGCTTCTGCCCGGTCGGCAAGCTGCAGAAAGCTGGCGTCAATGTCGCCATCGGCACCGACGGCTGCGCCAGCAACAACGACCTCGACATGTTCGGCGAGACCCGCACCGCCGCGCTGCTGGCCAAGGCCGTGGCCGAGGACGCCGCCGCGCTCGATGCGTTCAGCGCGCTGCGCGCGGCTACGCTGGGCGGCGCGAAGGCGATGGGCCTGGACGACCGCATCGGCTCGATCGAAGCCGGCAAGCAGGCTGACCTCGTCGTCGTCGATCTCGCCGCGCTGGAAACCCAGCCATTGCATCACGTGCTGTCGCAGCTGGTCTACGCCACCGGCCGTCACCAGGTGACCGATGTGTGGATCGCCGGCAAGCCGAAGCTGCGCGAACGCCTCCTCGTCGACATGGATCTCGACGCGATCCTCGCCAATGCGAAGCAGTGGCGCGCGCGGATCGGTGGCATTTCGCATTAGTCCTGTCATTGCCCGTCGCGCTCGGGATGACAAGCATCAAAAGCAACGGTGACCGCATGACGACCGCAACGCACTCCGACAATTTCAGCCAGCCCGAACTCGACAAGTTCAACGCGCTGGCCAACCGTTGGTGGGACCCGGAAGGCCCGCAGAAGCCGCTGCACGCGCTGAATCCCGCGCGGCTCGGCTACGTGCGCGACCGCGTGGCGCTGCGCGGCGCGCGCGCGCTCGACGTCGGCTGCGGCGCGGGCCTGCTCAGCGAGGCGTTGGCGCGCGAGGGCGCGGAGGTGACCGCGATCGACCTGGCTCCGGACCTGGTCAAGGTCGCGCGGCTGCACGGGCTGGAATCGGGCGTGAAGGTCGATTACCGGCTGTCCTCGGTCGAAGCGCTCGCGGCCGAAGCGCCGGGCAGTTTCGACGTGGTGACGTGCATGGAGATGCTGGAGCACGTGCCCGATCCCGGTTCGATCATCGCGGCCTGCGCGACCCTGCTCAAGCCGGGCGGACGCCTGTTCGTCTCCACGCTCAACCGCACGCCCGCCGCGTTCGCGCTGGCGATCGTCGGCGCCGAGTACATCGCGCGCATGCTGCCAACGGGGACACACCACTACCGCGACTTCATCAAGCCGTCGGAACTCGCCGCGTGGCTGCGCGAAGCGGGTTTCACGCTGGAGGACGTCAGCGGCCTGTATTACGACCCGCTGCGCCACAGCGCCCGCGTCGGCAGGCGCACCGACGTGAACTACCTGGCTTGCGCGTTGAAGCCGTGAACATCCCGTGCGCTCTTGTAGAGCGGAGCTTGCTCCGCTGCGAATGACGAGTCAGGACACCGAGCGGAGCAAGCTCCGCTCTACACAACGAACCATGAGGCATCTCGCTTGACCCAGACCCGTTTTCCCCGTGGCGTGCTCTTCGACCTCGATGGCACCCTGCTCGACAGCGCGCCGGACATGGTCGCGGCGATCAACCTCATGCGCGCCGAGCGCGGCGAAGCGCCGATGCCGCTGGCCGAGCTGCGTCCGCATGTGTCCAAGGGCGCGCGGGCGATGATCCGCGCCTCGTGGGGCCACTTCGACGAGGCGACGCGCGAGGCGATGGTCAAGCCCTTCCTCGACACCTACGAACGCGAACTCGGCAAGCACTGCACGTTGTTCGACGGCATCGCCGAGATGCTCGACGCGCTTGAGGCCGACGGCGTGCGTTGGGGCATCGTCACCAACAAACCCTATTACCTCGCCGAGCCGCTGATCCCGATGCTCGGCTGGGCCGATCGCTGCGGCGTGCTGATCGGCGGCGATTCGCTGGCCGAGCGCAAGCCGCATCCGCTGCCGCTGCTGCATTCCGCCGAGGTGATCGGCATCGCACCGGAATCGATCGTCTACGTGGGCGACGACGAACGCGACATCGTCGCGGCCCGCGCCGCCGGCATGCCCTCGATCGTCGCGTTGTGGGGCTATCGCCTCGCAGAGGACGATCCCGTCGCATGGAACGGCGACGTGATGATCGAAGACCCGAAGACGCTCATCGATCCGGTCGCCTGGCCGCTGGCGCCCGCCGCGCTGCCCGCATGACCGATACGACCGACCTCGACGATTTCCTCGACAAGTGGCGCGGGCGCTGGCCGGAATGGCGCATCGCCCAGGTGTTCGTGCCCGAGCCGCAGCGTCCGCTGGCCGAGGCCTGGTTCGCGCTGCTGCAGGAGTGGACCGATGCCGCCTGGGCCGGCGACGACCCGACGCCCGGCGCGGCCAAGCTCGGCTGGTGGCAGGAGGAGCTGCGCGGCTGGTCGAAGGGCCTGCGCCGGCATCCGCTGGGGCGGGTCCTGCAGAAGCAGCCGGCGCCATGGTCCACGCTGGCCGAGACCATGCCCGCGCTGTCGTCCGTGCGCGAACCGCTGCGTGCGTGGTCGTCGCCGGACGAAGCCCGCGTCGTGCTCAAGCCGCTGGCCGATGCGATCGCTGCCTGCGAAGCGGTGCTGTTCGCGGGCCAGGGCGGGCAGGGTGATGCCTTCTCGATCCTCGCCGCGCACGCGCTGTGGCATCGCGAGGACGACGGCACGGCCGGTCGGGCCCGAGACTGGGCCGGCGCGCTCACCGCGCAGCCCGCCGCCCGTGCCGGGACGCGCCCGCGCCGGATTCACGACGCACTGACCACCGGCCGCCTCCGGCGCCTTGCCGGATCTGGCGACATCACCGCATTGCCGCCGCTGGCCGCGCTGTGGCGGAGCTGGCGGGCGGCCTGATTCCCGGGGTGCGGCGGGCTTTGCATCAAAACAGACCGTTCCGGTCCTGATTCCCGGTCCGGCCGGAGGGGCATGGGTACAATGGCGCTCCTTTCCGTAGTCCGGACCCCACCCGTGACGCCGCGACCGCAACACCTCACTCTGCCTGATGTGGCCGGCGACGCCGCCGCCGCCGCCCGCCCGCTCGACTGGGTCGGCATGCGCCGCATCGCGCTGCCGCTGCGCATCCGCGGCGACGCCGGCGACAGTCTCCAGGTGCCCGCCTCCGTCGATGTCTTCGTCGACCTGCGCGATGCCGATGCGCGCGGCATCCACATGTCCCGCCTGTACCTGCGCCTGCAGGACAGCCTGGTCGAAGAGGTGCTCACGCCTGCCCGGCTGCGCCGCGTGCTGCAGGAGTGCCTCGATTCGCAGGGCGCGTTGTCCTCCTCCGCGCGACTGGTGCTGCGCTTCGACCAGATGCTCAGGCGCCGCGCGCTGGCTACCGACAACGCCGGCTGGAAGCGCTATCCGGTGGAGATCGATGCGCTGCTGGCCGATGGCCACATGACCCTGTCGCTGTCGTACGCGGTCGACTACTCCAGCACCTGCCCGGCCTCCGCCGCGCTGTCGCGCCAGCTCAATGCACAGCGCTTCGCCGATGATTTCGCCGCCGCGCACCCGCTGTCCACGCAGGTGGTGCGCGACTGGCTGGCGTCCGAGCGCGGCCTCGCCGCCACGCCGCACGCGCAGCGCAGCACCGCCGAGATCCGCATCGACCTGCAGCCCGCGTTCGACGAACTGCCGCTCGCCGACCTGATCGATCGCGCCGAAGCCGCGCTGGGCACCCCGGTGCAGACCGCGGTGAAGCGCGAGGACGAGCAGGCCTTCGCCCGGCTCAACGCCGAGAACCTGATGTTCTGCGAGGACGCCGCGCGTCGCGTCGCCGCTGCGCTGGCCGACGACGAACGCGTGCAACGCTTCGATGTCCGCGTCTCGCACTTCGAGAGCCTGCATCCGCACGATGCGGTGGCGCAGGTCTCGGGCAAGGGCCGCGCGGGCAGCTGAGCCTGCTGCTTCAATCCGCAGGCTCAGCCTGCGAACGTCCGCAGCCAGTCCACGAACGCCGGATCGCGACCGATCGCATCGAGGATCGGCAGCACCGCCTGCGGGCCGTTGCGGCTGTTGGTGAAGATCACCGTGCCTTCGCGCGCATCCGGCGAGACATAGCCGAGCGTGAACGTGCCCTCGTCCATGCCGGTGTGCATGAGATATCGGCGACCCTCGATCAGGAACGATTCCCAGCCCAGGCCGAACCCGACCTCGTCCGGGCAGGTCGCCTCGCGCGGCGGCGCGCAGAGTTCGGCGCGGCGATCGGTCTGGATGCGCACGCGTTCGGCGGCAGTCGCGGCGTCGATACCCTGTCGTTCGACCAGCCCGATCAGGAAGCGTGCGTAGTCGCGCGGTGTCGAGAACACGTCGTCCGAGGCGATGTAGCGGCTGGCGATCTGCGGCGCCAGCGGCGTGCCGTCGGAATCGTGCGGCACGGCGATCCGGCCCTCGAACCATGGGCGGCGGGTGTAGGCGGTTTCGGTCATCCCGCTCGGCGCGAAGACCAGCCGCTCGGCGAGGGTCTCGAAGGGCGTGCCGGTCTTCTTCTCGACGAAGCGCGCCATGTATTCGAAGCCTTCGCCCGAATAGCCGAACGCCTCGCCGGGCGCGCGTTCGAAGCGCAGCGTGCCGTCGCGCCAGTTCGGGAAGCCGGTGCGGTGGCTCAGGGCGATCCGCGGCGTCAGCAGATCGCGACGCGGCTCGTCCGCAAGATCCGGATCCACCCAGTGCGTCGCCATCGACTCGTCGAGAGACACCTCGCCGCGCGCGACCAGTCGCAGCACGACTTCGGCGGAAAGCGGCTTGGCCATCTGAAGCGTCCTCGCTAATTCGATCCACTTGGAAGTAGAGTTCCCACCCAAGGAGCTCCACATGAAGAAGTCGCGATTCACGGAAGAACAGATCGTCCGTATCCTCAAGG
>SCMT01000043.1 GCA_005502915.1 Lysobacteraceae bacterium 2PB
CACCCCGCCCCCATACTGCCCGCGTCGATCGAAAGAACGACTCCATCGAACGAATTCCCGGCTCACGGGGGTGCATTGGCTTCGACGGGGGTTGCGAAATCGCACGGCGCATGCCGAGGGGGCAGCTTTCCTCGTTAATCCAGCGGCAAACAATCAGACGCCAACGACGACGTCTACGCTCTGGCCGCTTAAGGCCTAGCCCCGAACCCACTTGTGCCTGTGCTCGTGGATGTAGGGTCATCATCACAGGATCGGCCCCGGCGGCGACCCGTCAACCAGGGCCTAGATCAAGCGGGTATGTCCTGCGGTGTGCTTCGCACACCGTGTTGCCGCAGGGCGAGATCGAACGGTGAGCTAAGCATGTAGTGCCGGGCATGGAGTGCCTTCGGACGGCGGTTCGATTCCGCCCACCTCCACCAAACAGAAACCCCGGGCGAAAGCCCGGGGTTTTTTGTTGGAAACAAGCAGTCGAGGCATCGTGCGGAACCGAGCGATTTTTCGCGAAGCAAACACGAAAAGGGCGGCCGAAGCCGCCCTTCCCCATCGGAGGATCACGCGACCTGCGTGATCGCTGCGATCACTTGCCGTCGCGATCGGCGTCGCCGGGCATGGCGCGTTCGACGCGGTCCCAGGCGGCGCGGGCGGCGTGGCGGGCGCGATCCCAGGCGAGCGGCGACGGGCCGCGGTAGCCGGTGTAGTCGCGTTCGAGCTCCGGTTCGACCTCGTCGAAGCTGCGATCGGCGTAGCGCGCGCGGGCTTCGTAGCCGGTGCGATAGGCGGGCGCGTAGTCGTCGTAGGTGTGGCCCTGGTTGTAGTAGGGCTCTCGCGTGTACTGCTCGCGCCAGTAGGCCTCTTCGGCGGTCGGGTTGACAGCTTCGCCGACGCCCTTGCCGGCGAGCCCGCCGACGACGGCACCGATGGCGGCGCCGGCCACGGTACCGGCCGGGCCCGCGATCGAACCGCCGGCGGCGCCTGCCGTACCGCCGGCGATGGCACCGACGCCGGTACCGACCGGATGGGCACCCGGCGTTCCGGTGATCGGGTCGCGATTGAGATCCTTGTCGTTCGCTTTGTCGACGGACTTGTCGTGATTGGTCATGAGCGTTCACCTGGGTTGTGGGGGAATTCGCGCGATGCGCGGACAGCGAGAACTCTGCAAGTCGCGTGCCAGCGTGATTTCGCACGCAAGCGCTTGAATTCCTTCGCTCGCAGGCCAAGTCGATGCGCAGATCGTGCAGGTGCGTGCAAGGTCGGCATGCAGCGTGCACGGCGTTCGATGCGCCATCCCAAACGAAGAACCCCGGGTGATGAACCCGGGGTTCTTCGTGCAAGCGGATGCGCCTGCGACTCAGCCTGCGCCGCCCTGCGTCAGCGGCAGCACGCGGATCTCGACGCGGCGGTTGCGCGCACGTCCGTCTTCCGTCTCGTTGCTGGCGATCGGGTAGCGCTCGCCCATGCCCACGACCTCGAAGCGTTCGCGGACGAGGCCCTTGCCGACGAGATAATTGGCCACGGATCCCGCGCGCTCCTCCGAGAGCCGCTGGTTGTAGGCATCGCTGCCGACGGCGTCGGTGTGGCCGCTGATCTCGATCACGGTCTGCGGGTACTCGGCAAGCGTGGCGGCGACGCCGTCGAGCGCCGGCCGGAACTGCGACTTCAGCGAAGCGCTGTTGAAATCGAAGGTCACCGCATCGGGGAGGTTGAGCTTGATCACGTCGCCGTCGCGCGTGACGTCGATGCCGGTACCGGCGGTGCGGCGACGCAGTTCGGCTTCCTGGCGATCCTGGTAGGCGCCGACCGCCGTGCCCGCGAGTGCGCCTACGCCCGCACCGACGAGCGCGCGCTGGCGACGCTCGGTGGCGTCGTCGCCACTGAGCAGGCCGGCGACGACACCGATGGACGCACCGATCAGGGCGCCGCGCCCGGTGCGGTTCGGATCATCGGGCGCATCGGTCTGGCCGGTGTAGGTTGCGCAACTCGACAGGGCGAGCGCTGCGGTGAGTGCAGTGGCGATGGGCAGGATGACATGACGCATGGGGGACTCCGTCTGGATGGCGGCCAAGGCCGTCAGGTGACGGGAACACTAGGTCGCGATTCCTGACGCGCGGCTATCTGTACGGATGCAGGATTCGTCAGCATTCAGCATCATGCACACCGCACGATGCATCGGCATGCCGAATGCAGAATGCCTCGAGATTCCATGCATTCCGCACGAATCGGTGATGTCGCAAACGCATCGATCCCAGCAAGATGCGCTCAGCTTCGCGGCGGGTTCGGCACCTGGCTGATCATCGTCTTCTTCGCATCGGTCGCATCGGGGAAACTGCCGGCCCAGGTCTGCGATGGCGACTGGAAGGCGTTCTGCAGCACGACGATGTAGTTGAGCAGCGCGTGACGCGAGAGCGGATAGAGCTCGGGCAGACGCTTGCGCTCGAACCAGACCGGAAAGCCGCTGCCGACATCGTGGTAGCCGAAGTCCTTCGGCGGCACTTCCGGCACCAGGTCCTGCTGGTTGTAGACGCGGATGCTGTTCGCCGACGGGATGCGCGCGTCGTAGGTGCTGCGCCAGCCGCTGTCGCCGACGCGCGGGCTGGCGAAAGTGGCGAGACGGGTCAACGCGGACGCATGAGGACCGAAGCTCAGGTCGAACGCGAACAGGTGCGCGAGCGCGCCGCCAAGGCTGTGGCCGGTGACGTACAGATGGCTCGGAGCCTTCTCGACCAGCAACTGCTGCAACTGCTCGCGCATCGATTGCGTCATGCCGGCGCCGGTGTCGCTGTAGATGCCGTAGAAGCCGGCTTCGACGAGTACGGGCGCATCCAGCGTACCGGCGGTAGGCGTGAAGGCGGCCTTGGGCACGTCGGCGTCGTCCAGCGCATCGTCGAGCGACGCGGTGCCGCGGAACGCGACGATGTACGCGCCGCTGTCGTCGGTGGCGCGCAGCAGCAGGCCGTACTTCTCTTCGCTGCCGCCGCGGAATACGGGATCCCAGCCGGTCCAGCGCCCCGCCAGTTCCCAACCCTGCGGCAGGCGCAGCGGCTTGCCGTCGAAATCGTCGTAGGCCGCTTCGGAGGCCAGAGCAAGCGCGAGCGTGAGGGTCGCGTCGAGGGTGGGCGTGGTCGCGGCGGAGGCAGTCTGGGTCATGTCGGCGTCCCTGGCATGGGCCCGGATGGGCGATGCGCGGAGCGTAACCCATGGCATGCCGCCGTCCAGGCGCTGATCCGGAACTGATCCCGACGGCCCCGTCCCCACGCGACGCCCGACGGGCGGTCTTGCCTTACTGTTTTTAACACAGTACAGTGCGCAACACATTACAGGGCGGCACCATGGTCGAAATCCGAGACACCCCGGGCACGAAGCTCGAACTGGAACTGCGCCGGGGCGCGCTGGTGCTGGCGGTGCTGTCGCAGCTGCGCATCCCGCAGTACGGCTACTCCCTGCGCCAGGCGCTGGCCGAGCGCGGGATGGCGATCGAGGAAGGGACGCTCTATCCCCTGCTCCGCCGCCTGGAAAGCCAGGGGGTGCTGTCGTCCGAATGGCGGATCGAGGACGGGCCGCCGCGCCGCTATTACCGATTGAACGACGCTGGCGAGGCGCTGCTCGCCGAACTCACCGGCTCATGGAATGCATTGGTCGCGACCATGGGCGGACTGCTGAAGGGAGACGGGACATGAATCCGGATGATGTGATCGAAGCCTTCGTGCGCGACGTGATGCGCAAGGTACCGGCGAAGGACCGCAACGACATCGGCCTCGAACTTCGCGGGCTGCTGGCGGACATGCTGGCCGATCGCGCGCAGCGCGAAGGCCGTGCCGCCGACGACGCCATGACGCTGGCGATGCTGCGCGACTTCGGGACACCGGCCGAGGTGGCCGCGCGCTACCGGCCGCAGGGCCTGGTGATCATTCCGCCGGAACAGACCCGCAGCTTCGCGCTGCTGTCGCTGATCGGCATCGGCCTGCAGTGGGCGATGACCCTGCCGCGCGTGTTCGACGGCCAGCCGATCGCGGCCTGGTGGTTCGGCGCGGGCCTCGGCGCGCTCTGGTGGCCGGGTTTCCTCGCGATGATGTCGCTGCTGGTCGCCGCGCTTCGCCACTTCGGCCTGTACAAGCCGAAGTGGACGCCGCGCCTGGTCGATCCCGATCGCGTGCAGCGCGGGCTGGGCATCACCGGCCTGGTCGGCATCGCGGTCGGCGCGATCTTCATGACCTGCCTGCCCTGGCTGGCGGCGGCGATGCCGGGCCCCTTCCCGCGCATCTTCGCGTTCGACGCGGACTTCCTGCCGATGCGCGCCTGGCCGGCAGTGCTGCTGTGGGCCGGCACCTTCGCCGTGCACCTGGCGGCGGTCCGCCACGGGCGATGGACCAGGACGACCCGCAGGATCGATCACGCGATCACCCTCGCCTTCATCGCGCTGATGACCTGGTGGATCGTCGCCGGCCCGATCTTCGTCGCTCCGATGACCGACCAGGGCGCCAAGGGTGCGCTGGCGCTGGTGATCCTGATCTCGATCGCGAGCCTCGCATTCGGCCTGTATCGCGAACGCGCACAGATCCGACCGATGCGCACGGCGGGCTGAGCTCAAGGAGGCGTCCTTCCGCCGCATGCGGCGGAAGGGGGCGACAAGATCTTGACGGAACGGTTGCCGACAGCCGTCGGCGTCAGCGTCTGCGGCGGCGATGCCGCAGCGCACCATCCTCATGCATCTGGTTGTCATGACGCATTGCGAGAATGTCGCGCGATCGACGATGCTGCAGCGCAGCGTTCGCGCGTGTTGACCCGGCACAGGACAAAACGCTAGCGTACGGTCAGGCAGGGAGCGGCCCCCCACACGGTCCGAATGCCGATCAGGTTGTCGATTACGCGATGCGGAGGTTCCGGCCATGCCCGGTTCCGCACGCGACCACACCGTCATAACACCAAGGATGCACACATGACCCGTCGTTCCGGCAAGACCGCTCGTACGCTGTTGCCTGTCCTCGCCCTGCTCGCCGTCGGCACCGCCTCGGCCAGCACGCTCAACCAGAACGTGTCCTGGACGATCGATCGTTCCGGCACCACCGCCAAGTACCGCCTGGTCGCCTACGGCGATTCGATCTACGCCGGCTACAACGGCTCCACCACCAGCGCCGCGAAGTATTCGGCGCCGACCGTCGACGCCGAATACCTGGCCGCGCTGTGGAACGCCGACATCGAGAGCGTGCGTCGCACGAAGTCCGGCGCGGTCGCCTCGGACGTGTACAACAACAAGATCGTCGCCGAACGTTCGTACATGCAGTCGACCAACACCCGCGTGGTGACCTTCGAGATGTGCGGCAACGACGGCCTGCAGGCGCGCTCCAGCTTCAAGGGCCAGACCGGCACCTGCAACTACGGCGTGCTCGACACCGCGCTGGCCAACTGCAAGACCTATGTCGCGCGCTCGATGGACTACATCAACGCCAATGCCTACTCGGGCGTGAAGCTGAAGGTCATCGCCAACCTCTACTACCCCGGCTACAACGCCGACAACGTGCTCAGCTCCTGCACGGACCCGGGTACCGGCGCACGCGTCAACATGCGCGACAAGTTCCTGCCGGTGCTGGCCAAGATGAACTACTGGATGTGCGAATACGCGCGTCAGAAGGGCTTCAAGTGCGTGGACAGCTTCGCCGACTACATGGGCGCGGACTACGACACCAACGGCGACGGCCAGGTCGATTCGGTCGCGCTGCGCTACGTGGCCGGCGAAACCGAGTCCGCCTACGTCACCCGCATCACCTCGACGCTGCGCAGCACCCTGCGCGACGCCAACACGCACTTCGTGTCGTCGTCGAGCAGCTACGACTATATCCAGTCCGACGACGTGCATCCGACCTACCAGGGCGGCACGGTCAGCGCCGGCCTGTTCGGCGGCACCACCGGCACCGGCGCGGCGCGCTATACCTCGTTCATCAACGGTCGCAACCCGATCTGGAACCAGTACGGCCACGAGCGCATGGGCTATGGCCTGTCGGTGTTCAGCCCGGTCAGCCCGTTCTGATCGAGCAACCGGCTGACCGCGCGTGTCCGCGATACCTCCACGCAACACCGCACCGTCGTCGCCGCAGGGCGACGGCGGTGTGCGCATCACCGCGCATGCAGGCCACGGCCGGCGTGCGCGGATGCTCTACATCGTGCTGGCGCTGGCGCTCGTCGGCGCAGGCGCGACCATCGTGCTCATGAAGCGCGGCGGCAGCGATCCCGCAACGGCCGCCCGTGCCGTCAACGACATGCCGACAGAATCCGCGTCATCTCCGCAGTCGCCCCCCGATGACGCCATCGAAACCGAACGCGTCCGTCGCGACCCCGATGACCTGGCGAACTACGTCTCGCCCGGCGATCGCGCGCCGACGATGAACGAAGTGATCGACCGGCTGCACGAGGCCGGCGTTCGCACCGGTCTCGGCGCGTTCAACCCGCCCGGGACCAGCCCGCCGCTGGTCGGTCTGGCGGTGCCCGAGGATTTCCCGCTGCCCGAAGGCTACGTGCGCCATTACCAGGCCACCGACGATGGCCAGCGCATCGAACCCATCCTGATGTTCTCCCCCGATTTCGATTTCCGCGATGCATCCGGCCGCCCCATCCCCCTGCCCGACAACCTGGTCGTGCCGCCGCATCTCGCCCCGCCCGGCCTGCCGCTGCGCCCCATCGAGATCCCGCCGCCCTCCGATCCGCACGATCCGCGTCGAGGTGCCTGACGCGTGAGCGGATCGATCGTGTCCGGCTGGCGCGCCGTCGCCGGCCTTGTCCTGAGTGCGGCCCTGTTCGGTGCCTATGCACAAGGCGGCATCGCCTGGGTGCTGGGTTTCGTCGCGCTGGTGCCGTGGCTGCTCGCTCTCGATGCCGTGCGCGGCAGCGGCGCCGCCCTGCGCCAGGGCCTGCTGATGAGCATCGCCTTCGTCGTCGCCGTGTTCGCATGGTTCGGCTTCGCGATCGGCAGTTATACCGGCATCGGTCCGGGGGCCGGGCTTGCGGTGCTCGTCGTCGCCGCGCCGCTGCTGCAGCCGCAGCTGATCGCCTTCGCACTCGTCCGCCATCTCGTCGGACGTCGACATGGCCCACTGCTGCGCGCGCTGGCCGGCGCCTCGGCCTGGGTCGCGACGGAATGGCTGGTGCCGCGCCTGCTCGACGACACCCTCGGCCATGGCCTGCATCCCTCGACCGTGCTGCGCCAGGGCGCGGATCTCGGCGGCGCGCCTGGCCTGACCTTCGTGCTGCTTCTCGTCAACGAAGCCATCGCCACGGCCATCGCACGTCGTCGTGAAGGCCTGCGCACGTTCGCGCTGCCGGTGTCGATCGCGCTGCTCCTGCCGATGGCGATGACCGGATACGGCGCGTGGCGACTGTCATCGCTGACCTCCCCGCAGCCCGAGGACGGGGCATCGCTGCGCGTCGGCATGATCCAGGCGAACATCGTCGACTACGAGCGGCTGCGCCGCGAAATGGGCGCCTACGAAGTCGTGCGCCACATCCTCGACACGCACGTGCGGCTGTCGCGCGTCGCCACCGAGCAGCAGGACGTCGACGCGCTGCTGTGGTCGGAAACCGTCTACCCGACCACGTTCCGCAATCCCAAGAGCGAAGCCGGTGCGGAGTTCGACCAGGCGATCCTCGACCTTGTCGCGCTGGAACGCGTACCGCTGGTGTTCGGCACCTACGATCGCGACGAGGCCGGCGAGTACAACGCCGCCGCGTTCGTCGAACCTGGCAAGGGACTGCTCGGTTTCTACCGGAAGACCAATCCCTTCCCGCTCACCGAATACGTGCCCGCCTGGCTCGACGGCCCACGCTTCCGTGCCCTGCTGCCCTGGGCCGGCACCTGGCGCGCGGGCGACGGCCCGCGCGTGTTTCCGCTGCGCACGGCCGATGGTCGGGAAGTGCAGGTGCTGCCGCTGATCTGCCTGGACGATGTCGACAGCGGCCTGGCCATCGATGGCGCACGCCTCGGTGCACAGGCCATCCTCGGCATGTCGAACGACTCCTGGTTCACGCGCTATCCCATCGGTGCCGAACTGCACCTCAAGGTCGCCGCGTTCCGCAGCATCGAGACGCGCATGCCGCAGCTGCGCGTCACCGCGAACGGCATCAGCGCCGCGATCGACGCGCGCGGCGATGTCGTCGAACGCACGGCGATGGATCGCGAAGCGGTGCTGGTCGGCACCCTGCATGCGCGCACGCCGGCACCGACGCTGATGGTGCGCTGGGGCGACTGGGTCGGCCCGGCCGCTTTCGCCGCCCTGATGTTCTTCGGGAGCATCACGCTGCTGCGTGCAGGACATCGTCGCTGGCGGGAGCGCCACGCACCGAAGACGGCCGTCGCGGATGATGCGCCATTGCAGGCGACGCTGATCGGACCGTTCTGGCGCGTCATCATCGCCCTGCTGCGCCTCGTCGCGCGCGGCGGGCTGCTGTGGATGGCGCTGCAGGTCATCACCAACGATGGCACGCCGATCAATCCGATCGCGCAGATCTGGATGTTCGCAGGCCTGGTGCTGCTGCCCGAGGCCGCCGCATGGAGCCTGATGCGCGCCTTCGCCGCCACGCTGCGCATCGGCGGCGGCACGCTGGTGCTGGAGCAGGCCACGCGTCGCATCGAGATCGCAACCACGGACATCACCGATGCGCGTCCGTGGCGCCTGCCGCTACCTTCCACCGGCCTGCAGCTGCGCCTGAAGGCCGGCCCGTGGGGCCATGCCATCGTCGGCATCGACCCGCAGCGCCTGATCGAACGCCTGCGCGCCGCAGGCGCGACCGCGATCCCGGACCACGCCTCCGCATCGCGCGCCGCGATCCTCGGCCATGCGCTACACGCCACGCGCCATCGCCTGCTCGACCACCCCGCCTTCAAGTTCGGCCTGTTCCCGCTGATTCCCGCCCTGCCCGCCTTCCGCCTGCACCAGGTCATCGCCTACGGCGGCACCTTCGGCGAATGGCAGACGTACGGCGCCAAGGCCTGGCTGCTCGCCCTGTTCGTCTGGTGGGCCTCGTGGGCGGTCAACCTCGCGATGATCGCCGCCGGCCTGCGCGTGCTCGTCGAAGCCGGCACGCTGCTGCCGTTTGCGGCGCGTCCGCAGAAGACGACGGATGTAAGGCGTCTGCTGGAGACTGCTGCGAGGGTGCTGTTCTACATCGGCGTGCCGCTGTGGCTGGCGGTGCGGTTGTGGCCGTGGTGAGCGAATAGCGCACGCTTCACGACGACACCGGTCAGACAGGCAGATCGTCGCGCGTCCGCCACGCTGATCTTTGCAGGACCTGACCGATTGACCACCTCGAAATACCTGTGGCAGCCTCTGCGCTACGCCCAAATTTGGGGTCTACTCGTAGTTAGCGCTCATGGCTGAAGCATCCGCAAGATTTAGCTCACTTTGGATAGTCGAATCTCTTAGAGATGGAGACCTGAAGACGGGCCGTAACCTATTTGATGCCTTGCAATCGAACGACTTAATACAGCAAGGAACCTTGGAGCTGCAATTTCGCCAGCCAAAATCTGCAGGCCAATTTCTGGCCGTTCTTGGAGAGATAATCGAAGCGTCGATGCACGGATGTTTCCCAACACTCCATCTTGAATTTCACGGTAGTCCCGACGGCCTTGAGCTAGCCAATGGTGATGTTATCGACTGGCAGACCCTTCGACTTCCGCTAGTTGCGATCAACGAAGCCTGCGAACTCAACCTAGTAGTTGTGGTTGCTGCCTGCAATGGTGTACATCTCATAGAAACTGCAAAACAGCTAGATGTGGCACCATTCTGGGCAGTAATTGGCCCAAATCGCGAAGTAAAAGCCTACGAAATTGGTCGCGATTTTTTTACTTTTTACGACACATATTTTCGCACCCTTAACGGCGATCTCGCTGTTTCCGCACTAAACCAGCATAGCAACCCTACTGATCGAATTTACCAACTCGCTAGTGTTGAAGGCCTCTTCAAACGAGCATACTACGCATACCACGAGAAATACTGCATGGGCGCTGGCCGCCGCGAAAGAATAGAACGTCTAGTTGATGCAGCAATGGCCGATCCAGTGATCAACACATTGGGCATAACAGGTGTTCGTCGCATGATCAAATCTACGCTTTCTGATGGTGAAAATCATTTCAATGCAATAAAGACTAGATTCTTCATGCTTGACAAATATCCTCACAATGCAGACAGGTTCAGCACTTCATTCAGAGAGATCGTTGAATTGAACCAAGATGGGCTTTAAGAATTCCTCTAAGCCGACGCCGCTTCGCGGCGCGGATTAACTCAGGTGTTACGCCTCATGAGGCATCTATGTCGTTCACTCGCTCTCTGATCGTGATCGCACTGCTGCTCTTGGCCCCTCCATTGTCCGCCAAAGAGCACAGCGTCCGGCCGCCACAAGGCCTCGTTCCAGACAGTAAGACAGCAATTTCAATTGCGGTGGCCGTTTGGACACCGATCTATGGCGAGAAGCAAATAGCGTCTCAAAAGCCTTATCGGGCTACACTTTCTGGCGGCAAATGGACCGTGACAGGTTCCCGTCCCGAGGGTTGGATTGGCGGCACGGCGATTGCCATCATTTCCAAATCGGACGGCCAAGTCCTGCGCGTCAGCCACGGCAAGTGAAGCCTAACAATTCACTCGATCCGACGCCGGTTCGCGGCGCGGCTTAACTCAGGCGACAGCGTTGCAAGGTGGACTTCCAGCCCACCTCTTCCGTCGAATTCGGAATTGCTATGGTGGGCAAAATGCCTGAACTGTTGATACTGGAGCCCGAACACCATGACGCTCGTCCTTCTGTTGCTGGCTCTTCTCGGATACTTCGTCCTCGCTGGCCTCTTCTGGGTGGGTAGCCGTGGGGCACCGATGCGCGCCCGGATTGCCGGTGTCATCGCAATCGCGGCAGCCGCCCCGGTCTTCATCTGGTTCGGCGGTTTCAGCGAGCGCTTCACCGCCGGGCAGTGCTACTCGAATGCGTTCGAGGCCGTGGCCGCAGCGGTCGAGCGATCCGAGACCCCGAAGGTTGTCGCAGCGCAGATCCGCGCCCTGCCGCTCCACGGCTACGAGACCGAATGCGCCGAGGTTGAACAGGCCGCGCGTCGGCTGTCTGCAGCGGACGCCCGCTGAGCAACGTCAAGGCTTTCGAGAAGATCGCTGTCGCATCCACCCGGTGACATAGCCGACTGCGCCCACCAGGATGAGGCCGAGCGGGAGCGCGCCCAGTTCGCCTTCCATCGTGATCATCATGATGACCAGTGCCAGGCCTGTTCCTGCAATCGCTGCGGACACTGCTTTCTGCATTCGCGGGGTCATTGTTCACTCGCGCGGGTGGACCAGGCTGCAATCTGACAGCTGATTGTGTGGCAGGCGTGAAGCGTATTCGTGCCGGGCGCAGGGGGCGGGAATCGCCGCGTTGGAGCGTTGGCGGAGTCTCGCCGGGCCGGAGTATCGCGTACAGTAAGTCCTTCCATTCACCCGGCGCGGCTACTGCGACATGCCGATTTCAGAATCCCGATTGTCCGGTGCTCTCGTCGGCCTGCTGGTCGGCGACGCACTGGGTGTTCCCTACGAATTCAACCCGCCCGAGCGGTTGCCCGATGCGTCGCTGTTCGAATACGCGCCGCCACCGGGTTTCGAACGCTCGCATCCGGGTGTCCCGCCGGGCACCTGGTCGGATGACGGGGCTCAGGCGCTGTGCCTGCTGGCCTCCCTGCTCGATCGAGGCGGATTGGACCTGCACGACTTCGCATCGCGCATGACGCGCTGGTACACCCATGGCTATCTCGCCGTGGACGGGCATGTGTTCGACATCGGCATCACGACGGCGCAGGCGCTGCGCGCTGTGCTGGACGGCGAGCCGCCGGAGCAGGCGGGCCCTGCCGGGCAGTACAACAACGGCAACGGCGCGCTGATGCGGGTGATGCCGCTTGTGCTGTGGCATGCCACCAGCGACGCCGAGCTGGTGCGCGATGCGCGCAGGCAATCGCTGGTGACGCACGGACACCTGCGCAGCCAGTTGTGCTGTGCGCTGTACAGCCTCTGGGCGCGCGGGATCATGCATGATGTCGACGCGCCCTGGGACGAGGCCGTGCGGACGCTGCGCGCACTGATCGCGGACGAACCCGAGGCGGTGGAAGAGCTGGAATTCTCGATCCGGCCCGAGGAACCCGCCATCGGCGGAGGTTCCGGCTACGTGGTGGACGCCCTGCGCTCCGCGCGCTGGGCCAGCGAAGCGCCGGATTTCGAAAGCGCGATGCGCCGTGCGATCAAGCTCGGACACGACACCGACACCACGGCCTGCATTGCCGGCGGCATCGCGGGGCTGCGCTTCGGCCTCGAAGGCATTCCACAGCGCTGGCGCGACGGACTGCGCGGCCAGGACCTGCTGGCGCCGCTGCTCACGGGCCTGCTCGCGCACCGAGCCCCGTCCGGCGTGACTTGAGCAGCCACCCACTCAACTCATCAACGCTTCCGCCGCGACCGAGTTGAGCTCGTGGTCCCAACCGCTCATCAGCGCGAGATACAACAGCTTCTCGAATTCGACGTGGAAGCGGTTGGTGACCGCGCGCGGGTCGGGGATGAGCTTGGCGTCGGCGATCAGACCGAAGTGGACCTTGCCGTTGTAGCTGAGGATCGAGAGGCCGATGCCGATGGAGCCGGTCTGCGGCACCCAGAACATCATTTCGCGGATCTTCGAGCCGGCCAAATAGAGCGGCTGCTGCGGGCCGGGCACGTTGGTCGCGACGGTGGTGGCCTTGCGGCTGAACAGGTCGAGCGCGAGTTCCTGCATCGCCGAGGGCGCCATGCCCAGCGCGGCGAGCAGGCCGTAGGCGACGATGGCCTGCCGCGAGTTCTTGAGCTGGTTCATGCACTCGGCGACGTGCTCCAGCCGGCGGATCGGGTTGCCGATGCCCACCGGCAGCTCCAGGAACACCAGGCCGAAATGGTTGCCGAGCTTGCGCGCGTGCTCCAGCGGACGCAGGTTCACCGGCACGGTGGCGCGCAGGGTGAGCCCGTCGACGTGTTCGCCGCGTTCGAGCATGTAGTCGCGCAGCGCGCCGGCGGCGGTGGCCATCAGCACGTCGTTGACCGTGCAGCCGCAGGCGCGGCCGACCGCCTTCACTTCCTCCAGGTCCAGCGGTGGTGCCCAGGACACGCGCTTGCTCACGCCGAGCCGGCCGCGCAGCAGCGAGGGCGGATCGTCCGGCAGCGCCAGCGCCTGCACCAGCTCGCGCGCGATCTCGCCGCCCTCCTTGGCCAGCACGCCGGCCAGGGTCGGGTCCTGCATCATGTCCATGCCCTTGCCGAAGGCCTTGGCGCCGAGCTTGGCGTAGCGCTCCATCGCGCCGACGCGCCGCGCCACCTTTTCGCCGTCCTGCTTCAGCCAGGCCTTGCCCAGGTCCGCGCCCTTGGCCGGGTCGCGCTCGGTATCGGTGAGCGACAGCAGCACCTGCACCAGGGCGATGCCGTCGGCATAGCTGTGGTGGATGCGCGCGACCAGCGCGGAACCCCCGTGGTACTTCTCGACCAGATGGAACTGCCAGAGCGGCTTGGTCTTGTCGAGCGGGCTGGACGCCAGCGTGCCGGCGAACCGCTCCAGCGCCTTCTGGTCGCCACGCCCGGGCAGCGCCGAGAGGCGCACGTGCCAGTCGAGGTCGAAGTCGTCGTCGTCCTGCCAGGCCATTCCGCCGGGGGTCTCGACCGGCTTCTGCCGGAAGCGGGTGTAGGCGAGGAAGCGCTTCTCGATCACCTTGCGCAGCTTCTGCAGGCTGATGGGCTCGTCGAACATCAGCACGCCGGTGATCATCATCGGATTGGTCGGGCGCTCCATCCGCAGCCAGGCGGTGTCGACGCGCGACATCGATTCGCGGCGCGGACGCTTCGATGCGGTCCCTCGAGACGCGCTGCCTCGAGAAGCGGTGTCCTCGGCCATGATTCCCTCCCCGGTGTGTGTCCCGGAGTGAATCATGCGCGCCGGACGAGGTCAACGCGGCATGCGGGGCGCGTGCGGCGGGCCTCGGTTCGCCTCAATCCTCGCCGGCCGAGACCTTGCGATAGGCCGCGAGCGCCGCGTCGCGGCCGGCAGCGAGGTCGACGATCGGCCGACGCGGATAGCCCGGCGCCCGACGCGCGAGCATCGACGGATCGGTCCATGGCGCGAAGCGCTGGGCCAGTGGCAGGCCGGCCAGTTCGGGCACCCAGCGCGCGATGTAGCGGCCGTCGGCATCGAATTTCTCGGCCTGGGTCACGGGATTGAACACGCGGAAATACGGTGCGGCGTCGGCGCCGGTGCCGGCGATCCACTGCCAGCCCAGCGTGTTGTTGGCGAGGTCGGCATCGACCAGCGTGTCCCAGAACCAGCGCGCGCCCTCGCGCCAGTGGTAGCGCAGGTGCTTGCACAGGTAGCTGCCGACGATCATGCGCACGCGGTTGTGCATCCAGCCGGTGTGCCAGAGCTCGCGCATGCCGGCGTCGACGATCGGCACGCCCGTGCGGCCGTGTCGCCAGGCCTCGCGCATGCGCTCGTCCACGCGCGCCCACTCGAAGTCGGCGAAGCGCGGGTTGAGGTTCTGCTCGGTCGTATGCGGGAAATGATGCAGCAGGTGATGGGCGAACTCGCGCCAGAACAGCTGGCGGATGTAGCCGTCGATCTGGTCGTCCAGCTTGGGCCGGCGCAGCGCGTGCAGCTCTACCGCGACCCGCCACGGCGCGATCTCGCCGAAATGCAGGTGCGGCGACAGCCGCGAGGTGCCGACCTGGTCCGGCAGGTCGCGTCCCTGCACGTAGGCGTGCAGGGCGCCCTCGGCGAAGGTCTCCAGAGCCTGTCGCGCGCCCGCCTCGCCCGGCTGCCACTGTTCCCAGAAGCCCGCGTCCCAGCCGAGCCTGGGAAGCAGGCCGAGAGCGTCGAGAGGCAACCCGTGCGGGCCTTCGTCGGTCGACGGCAGGGTCGCCGGGGGATCGATCAGCGCCGGCAGTTGCAGCGCGGCCGACGCGGCACGCCAGAACGGGGTGAACACGCGATAAGGGCCGCCCTGCTTGGTCGCCAGCTTCCAGGGCTCGATCAACAGCGCGCCGTTGAAGCTTTCGACATGCAGGCCCTGCGCGCGCAGCGCGGACTTGATCCGGGTGTCGCGCTTCTCGATCGCGGGCTCGTAGCGACGGTTCCAGAACACCGCGCTCGCATCACACGCGGCGGCCAGCGACTGCAGGGTCTGCAGGCTGGGGGAATGGAAGATGCGCAGCCGCGAGCCGCGGCGCTGGAGCGCGGCGTCCAGCGCGGCCAGCGAATGATGCCGCCAGGCCTCGGCCGCCGCACCCGGCGCCCATGCGCCCTCTTCCTCGGGCGCATGTATGTAGACCGGGATGGGCGTGTAGCCACCGTCCAGTGCGGCCTGGAAGGCGGGGTTGTCGGCGAGGCGCAGGTCGTTGCGGAACCAGACGATGGCGTTGGGCATCAAGCGATCTCAACTGACCTTGATCGTGGGACGCACCGCCAGGAAAGCGCCATCGACGGCGATCACCTGGCCGCTGATCCATGCGGCACGGTGCGACACCAGGAACGCCGCGAGCGCCGCGGCATCGTCGGCAGCGCCATGCCGCCCGAGGGGATACTGCGCCGAAACCGCACGGCGTGCCAGATCGCTGGACACGAACTTCGCGGTCGCCGGAGTCTCCATCAGGCCGGGCGCGACCACATTGACGCGCAGGCCGATCGCCGAGAAATCCGCAGCCATCGAACGAGCCAGCGCCTCGATGCCGCCCTTGGCGATGGCGATCGCGGCATGGTTGCCTACACCGACCGACGCCGCGACCGAACTGAACAGCACGAGTGCCCCACCCCGCTTCTGCGCCTGCAGCGCGGTCGCGTAGGCCCGGGAGATAAAGAAGGCGGTATCGAGGTTGGCGGAGAGGCAGTCGCGGTATTGCGATTCGCTGGTGCGGCCGATCGGCGCGATCAGCACCGCGCCGGCGCAGTTGACGACCGCACCGGGCGGTTCGCCGAAGGCCTCGGTCGCGGCCTTCAGCGCGGCCTGCGCGCCAGCTTCGGTCGAGACGTCGGCCTCGATGGCGAGATCGTCGCCCTCGGGATGCAGGCGCTCGCGGTCGCGACCGACGAGGGCGAGCCGCCAGCCTTCGGCACGCAGGTGGGCCGCGAGTGCGGTGGCGACGCCGCCGGAGGCGCCGGTGATCAGACAGGTCATGGGCAGTGTGTTCATGCCCATGCCTACGGGTCGGACGGCGGAATGGTTGCAGGCTTCGCGAGCGTCTCGCGCAGTGCCGCCGCCCGGGCCCGGATCGCCTGCAGTCGGTCGGCCGGGATGCGGTCGAGGTTGCGCCATTGCATGCCCGCGCGCGGATGGTCGCGGAAGCGCGGCGCGTGGCGGGCGAGGAAATCCCAGTACAGCGTCGTGAACGGGCAGGCCTTCGGGCCCAGGGCCTCGGCGGGGTCGAAGGGACAGCCGGCACAGTGGTTCGACATGCGCTGGATGTACTTGCCCGACGCGGCATAGGGCTTGGACACCATCCTGCCGCCGTCGGCGTACTGGCTCATGCCCAGCACGTTCGGCAGTTCCACCCACTCCACCGCATCGACGTAGACGGCGAGATACCAGGCGTGGATCTCGCGCGGGCGCACGCCGGCCAGCAGCGCGAAGAGGCCAGTCACCATCAGTCGCTGGATGTGGTGCGCATAGCCCAGGTCCAGCGTCTGCCGCAGCGCGTCGCGCATGCAGGCCATGCGCGTCTCGCCGGTCCAGAACAGCGCGGGCAGCGGCTGGTCGGCCTGCAGGGCGTTGTCGTCGAGGAACGCAGGCATGCGCAGCCAGTAGACGCCGCGCACGTACTCGCGCCAGCCGAGGATCTGGCGGACGAAGCCTTCGACCGCCTCGATCGGCGCCCTGCCCGCGCGCCAGGCCGCGATCGCGGCATCGACCACGCGGCGCGGCGGCAGCAGTTTGAGGTTCATCGCCGCCGACAGCCGCGAGTGGTACAGCCAGGGCTCGCCGGCCCAGATCGCATCCTGGTAGCGGCCGAACAGCGGCAGGCGGTGTTCGATGAAATCCGCCAGCGCGGCTTCGGCCTGCTCGGCGGTGACCGGCCAGTCGAAGGCGTCGAGCTTGCCGGGCCGGCCAACGAAGCGCGCATCGACCAGGTCGATGACCTCGCGGGTCACTGCGTCCGGCGGAAACGCCTGCGGAGCGGGCAGCAGCCCGGGGCCGCGCTTGCCGAAGCTCTCGCGATTCTCGGCATCGAAGTTCCAGCGACCGCCGACCGGCTGGCCGTCCTCCATCAGCACGTCGTCGCGCTTGCGCAGCCAGCGATAGAAGAACTCCAGGCGCAGCTCGCGCTTGCCCTTGGCCCACTCGGCGAATTCGGCGGGCGTGGCGTAGAAATGCAGATCCGGGCGCTCCGACCAGGGGATGCCGGCCGCGCGGCAGGCCTCGGGCAGCGACTGCGCGAGCCGCCATTCCCCCGGCTGCACCGCGATCACGCGCTCCGGTCGCAACCGCGCCAGGTCATCGGTGAGCGCGGCGTCGAGGGTGTCGTGCGGATGCGTGCCCAGCGCGCGGTACTCGACGCGCAGCCCGCGCGCACGGAGCGCATCACGGAAATGACGCATCGCAGCGAGGAAGAGGACGATGCGCGGTTTCGCACTCCACACCACGTCGGCCTCGTGCGCGACCTCGGCCATCCACACCACATCGCGCACGGGATCGATGTCGGCCAGCGCCGCGGAGTCGAGATCGAGCTGGTCGCCCAGCACGACGACGAGGTGTCGTACCGTCGCGGTGGCAGGCGTGCTGCCGGTGTCTGTCGCGGAAGGAGGTCGGCGTGAAGGCATGCCGCATTGTATCGATCCCGACACCGCCGGACCGCGCACGCGAAGGCGCCGCCGGGGATCCCGGCGGCGCGCCGCGATTCACGCCCGATCAGGTCAAGCCGGAGGCATCCGAAGCCTCGTCCGATCAGAAGCGATACACCGTGACCTTCGCGCGCGCGGTGCCGCCGCGGCCGTCGGAGATGCCGTACTCGAACTGGATCGGCGCCGACCAGCTCCTCGGCGGGGTGAAGCGGATCTTGCCGGACTCGATGGTCGCCGCGCCGAGCGTCGGCCGGGTCACGTCGGTGATCGTCAGCGGATCGCCGTCGGCGTCGCTGTCGTTGGCGAGTACCGGGATCAGGATCGATGTGCGTCGTGCCTGCGCGGTGTCGTTCGCCGCCACCGGCGCGGTGTTCGGCGAGGTGACCGCCAGGGTGACCTCGGCTTCGCGCACCGCATCGCCGTACTGCACGCGATAGCGGAAACCATCCGCACCGGAGTAGCCGGCTCGCGCGGTGTAGACCGCCGTCGAACCCGACACCGTCACCGTGCCCTCATTGGGCGGCGTCGCGATCGAATACGTCAGCGCGCCACCGTTGCCGATGCTGCCCGGCAGCGCGATCGACACCGGCGTCCCGGCCACGGCCGATGCGCTGGCCGGTGCGGCCGACAGCGGCGCATAGGTCTGCACGATGCGTACGCCGCCGTTCACCGACACCATCAGCAGCGAGCCATCCTTCGACAGCTTGGTGCGTCCCTGCTCGTAGGCGTGGTTGCCCACCCAGCCGAAATCGTGTTCGAAGTCGTGACTGGCGACTTCGGTGAGGCTGTTCATGTCGTAGACGCGCACCAGGCGCGAGCCGGACCATGGGAAGTAGGCCTTGCGCTCGACCGGATGGTAGGCGACACCGATCGGATGCTGGCTGCCGGACTGGCCGATCGTCGCCACGCGCTGGTAGGCGTCGTTGTAGACGTAGGTACCGGTGTAGGTGGGAATCGCGAACTGGCTGCCGAAGCGATCCGTGCCGATCTCGAAGTTGTAGCGGCTGGTGCCGTCGGTGTAGCCCTGGCGACGCACGATGCCGCCGGTCGGAATGTCGATCAGGCCCCACGGGCCATCCGAACTGTTCGACTCCGCGAACGCGATCGTGTCGCCATCGCCGCTGCGCGACAGCATCGTCGCCTGGCGCACCGACGCCAGCGCGGTCCACGTACCGCTGGCGGGATCGAGCCTGCGCAGCTGCGTCCAGCCCGAGCCCCAGAAATCGGTGGTGGCGTAGACCTGCCCGTCGTTCGCGAAGGCCACCGAGAAGGTCCCGCTTTCGTAGGTGCTCTGCTTGGCGAACGGCAGCGTGCGCACCGACAGGTCGTCGAGCGCAACGAGATGCATGTGCCCTTCGTTCGCGGCGGAGACGTCGTCCGCCACGGCGAGGCTGGCGTTGTCCTTCGAGATGTCGATGCCGCGCAGCATGCCGCCGAGCACGATCGGCGACAGGAAGCTGCCGCTCGCGACGTGGTAGCGCAGCACCTCGCCGCCCTGGGTGATGTAGACGAGGCCACGCGCATCGTCGTGGACCATGTCGACGCGCTGCGGCGCCGCGATCAGCGTGCCCTCGGCGAAGACGGAAAACGGGATCGCCAGCGCCGCGAGCGCGAGCGAGCCCACCGCGAGGCGCATCGCGCGCCGCGGAATCCTGCGGATATCCATATGTGCTCCTTGAGAAGTCCCCGGGTCCGGGATCGCGCGCCCCTGCGCGCTTCGGCCGGAGGGGTATTGTCGAGGAGGGGGCTCTCAGGGGCTGAGACGAACCGGCGATCGTGGCGAAATGCAGCGCATCCATGTCACTCCAGCATTTCCGGAAACCGACAGGCCCACGCGCCCCCCCCTCACCCTGCCCTCTCCCCCACGCGCGGGGGAGAGGGTTCAAGACATGAAATCCCTCCCCGCGCGGCGGAGAGGGTTCAAGTCGTGAAATATCTCACCGCGCGGCGGAGAGGGTTCCATCAACCTCTCCCCCGCACGCGGGGGAGAGGTCGCGCCGCAGGCGCGGGTGAGGGGGCGCGTCGGAGACACGCATCAAAACCGATGCC
>SCMT01000044.1 GCA_005502915.1 Lysobacteraceae bacterium 2PB
AGCTGCCGCGGACGAGCAACGGGAAGCTGGATCGCACGGCGCTGCCGACGACGCAGGCTGGCGCGGTGGCGCAGCGTGAGTACGAAGCGCCGCAGGGCGAGGTGGAAGAGACGCTGGCGCGCCTGTGGCAGGAGCTGCTGGGCGTGCCGCGCGTGGGCCGGCACGACCACTTCTTCGAACTGGGCGGGCACTCGCTGCTCGCGGTGACCATGGTCGAACGGCTGCGACAGGAGTCGTGGGGCGCCGACGTGCGCGACCTGTTCGTCACGCCGACACTGGCCGATTTCGCCGCGAATCTTGCGCCGGTGGAGGCCACGGCCGAGCAGGCGCCGCGGTCGCAGGGCATTCCCGAAGGCACCACGCACATCACGCCGGACCTCTTGCCGATGGTCGACATGACCCAGGCGCAGATCGATCGCCTCGTCGAGGCGGTACCCGGCGGCGCGGCGAACGTCCAGGACATCTGTCCGCTGCTGCCGATGCAGGCCGGCATGCTGTTCCATTACCTGCTGGAACAGGAAGGCGATCCCTATCTGTCGTGCACGGTCGTGGCCTTCGAGGATCGGACGCGCATGGACGACTTCGTCCGGATCTTCGATCGCCTGATCGCGCGCCACGACATCCTCCGCATTTCCCTCGCGTGGGAAGGGCTCGCGCAGCCCGTGCAGGTGATCTGGCGCGAAGCGCAGCTGCCCGTGCACGTACTCGAAGTGCCGGAAGGCGAGGATGCGCTGGCCGTGCTCGCCGCGCGCACCGATCGCAGCTTGCGGCTCGACCTGAAATGCGCCCCCTTGCTGGCCGCGTACGTGGTGCACGACTGGTCGCGCGACGAGTGGCTGCTCGGCCTCGTGAGCCATCACCTGATCGTCGATCACCGCTCGCTCGAAGTGCTGATGGGCGAGCTCCATCGGTGCCTGCTCGACGAAAACGCGAGCCTGCCGCCGTCGCTGCCTTTGCGCGATCAGGTGGCGGCAGCCATGGCGGTGCCGGCCGAAGCGCACGAGCGCTATTTCAGCGAGCAGCTTGGCGATGTCGACGAACCGACGGCGCCCTTCGGCATCTTCGATGTTCAGCAACGGGCCGGGACGCTGTCGATCGAACAGCGTTATCTGGCGCCGGAGCGTGCGCGGAGCGTGCGCGAACTGGCTCGGCGGCAGCAGGTTCCGGCGGCGGTGCTGTTCCATGTCGCCTATGCCCTGCTGCTGGGGCCGTGCAGTGGTCGCGATGATGTGGTGTTCGGCACGGTGCTGGCCGGGCGCATGCACGGCGCCGATGGCGCCGACTCCGCGATGGGCATGTTCGTGAACACGCTCCCGCTGCGCGTGCGCCTGGGCGGCACCGACGCGGCATCGCTGTTGCAGCAGTGCTATCGCGACCTGGCTTCCCTGCTCGACCACGAGCAGGCGCCGCTGGCGCTGGCCCAGCGCATGAGCGGCGTGCCGGCGGGCCGGCCGCTGTTCACCGCCCTGCTCAACTACCGGCACAACGCGGCGCAGGCCAGCGACCGTACGGAAGGCGCGCTGGGCGGCATCCGCATCGTGTCCGACTACGGCGACCATGCGAACTACCCGCTGACGGTGAAGGTCAACGATTTCGGCGACGGCTTCGGCCTCACCGCCGAGTGCGCCGATGGCATCGATGCGACGCGCATGCTCGACTACCTGGAGCAGGCCATCGATGGCCTGCTCCAGGCGCTGGACACGGGCCGTGCGCTCGACGGATTCTCGCCGTTGAGCGACGCCGAGCGGCAGCACCTTCTGGAAGACTTCAACCAGACGCGCCGGGAGTACCCGCGCGACGGCCTGCTGCACGTCGAGTTCGCCCGCCATGCAGCCGAACGACCGGATGCGGTGGCCCTCGAATGCGGCGACGAACAGCTCACGTATCGCGAGCTCGACCAGCGCGCCAATCGGCTTGCGCACTACCTGGTGAGCCTGGGCGTCGGCCCCGATCAACCCGTCGCGATCGTGCTGCCGCGCGGGATCGGGATGGTGACCGGCATGCTGGCCGTGCTGAAGGCCGGTGGCGCCTATGTGCCGCTGGAACCGCAGCAGCCGCGCGAGCGCCTGGCCTGGTTGCTGGCCGATATCGCACCCGCCGTGGTCCTGACCGATTCCGACTGGGAAGGTGGACTGCCCCCGCTCGACGCGCCGGTGCTTCGTTTCGACGTGGAGTGCGCTGCGTTGCTGCAGCGTCCCATGCCGGAGCCGCCGGTGGTGCCTGCGCTGCGTGCCGACCATCTGTGCTACGTCATGTATACCTCCGGTTCGACCGGACGGCCGAAGGGCGTGATGGTCGAGCATCGGCAGGTCCTTCGCCTGGCGATCAACAACCCGTACTGCATCCTCACTCCCGAGGATACCGTCGCGCATGCGGCCAATCCCGCGTTCGATGCATCGACCTGGGAAGTGTGGGGTGCGTTGCTGGCCGGCGCGCGCCTGCTGGTCGTGCCCCAGGAGGACGTGCTTGCGCCGGCGCGCCTGTTGGACCGCCTGCGTTCGGGGCGCGTGACTGCGCTGTGGCTTTCCGTCGGATTGTTCAACCAGTACGAGGCCGCGCTGCGCCCGATCTTCGGGCAGCTGCGGTACCTGCTGGTCGGCGGCGACGCGCTCGATCCTGCGGTGATGGCGCGCGTGATGAGCGCGACCGACCGGCCGAGGCATGTCGTCAATGGATACGGCCCCACGGAAAGCACCACCTTCGCGTGCACGCACGAGCTGGAGGCAGCCGATCTGGATGGTCGTCCGATCCCGATCGGGCGGCCGATCGCCAACACGCGCATCTACATCCTCGGGGCTGCGGGCCAGGTGCTGCCGCTCGGCGCAGCAGGCGAGATCCATATCGGCGGCGACGGCGTGGCGCGCGGCTACTGGAACCAGCCGGAGCGGACGCTCGAACACTTCCTGCCGGATCCGTTCGTGCCCGGTGGGCGCATGTACCGCAGCGGCGATCGCGGGCGCTATCGCGCGGACGGCACGATCGAGTATCTCGGCCGTGCCGATGGCCAGGTCAAGATCCGCGGATTCCGCGTCGAGACCGGCGAGATCGAGGCCGCCCTGCGCGCACTGCCCGGGATCGCCGAGGCGGCCGTGCTGGTGCATGCGCCGGAGGGCGGCGAGAAATCGCTGGTCGCCTACGTCGTGCCCGTCGATGCCGGTCCCGGCCAGGAGCAGGTGCATGCATGGCGCGAAGCGTTGCGCGCATCGCTGCCGGATTACATGTTGCCATCGGCCTTCGTCGAGCTGGCGGCCATGCCGCTCAACGCGAACGGCAAGCTGGATCGCCGGGCGCTGCCGTCGCCGGATGTCGGGGTGCGCGCGGCACGGGCCTACCGCGCCCCGGAAGGCGAGACGGAACTGGCCCTGGCGGAGATCTGGCAGAAGCTGCTCGAAGTCCCGCGCGTCGGGCGTGACGACGACTTCTTCGCGCTCGGCGGACATTCCCTGCTCGCAGTCACCCTGGCGGTGCATGTGCAGGAGCGTTTCCACGTCGAGCTGCCGCTGAAGACGGTCTTCGAGATGGCGCGCCTGGAAGAACTCGCCGGCGCCATCGAGGCTTCGCAGCTCGCACTGCCCTCGGAGCAGGACCTCAGCGCCATGCAGGCCGAGCTGGACGCGATGTCCGACGAAGAACTACTCGCTTTTCTTGGGAACACGGCTCGATGAGCACCGAAACTCTTTCGCGTGAGGCTCTGCTGCGCGCAGCATTGTTGAAGAAGATCCAGCAGCAGTCGCAAGGCGTGGCGCCGATCGTCCCCGGGCCGCGGCCGGCCCATGTGCCGTTGTCGCTCGCGCAGCAGCGTTTGTGGTTCATGTGCGAACTGGATCCGGCCGCAAGCCAGGCCAGCCATATTTCATCGGCCCTTCGCCTGGCCGGGCAGCTGGATCGTGGCGCGCTGGAGCATGCGTTCGCGCAATTGATCGCCCGGCACGAGAGCCTGCGCACCCACTTCGCGCAGGTGAACGGCGTGCCGTGCCAGGTCGTGGCCGAAGACTTGGGCGGATTCACGCTGTCCTGTCGCGATCTGCGCGGCGAAGCCGACGCCGACGCGCGCCTCTCCGCGGAACTGGCGGATTCGGTGCAGCAGCCTTTCGATCTCGCTCGTGGCCCGTTGCTGAGGGTCGGGCTGTGGCGCATGCGCGATGACGAGTACGTGCTGCTCATCACCATGCACCACCTCATCACCGACGGCTGGTCGCTGGGCGTTCTCGTGCGCGAACTTGCCGGCCTGTACACCGCGACCTGCGAGGGCAGGGCGCTGCAGTTGCCGCCCCTGCCGATCCAGTACGCCGACTACGCCATCTGGCAGCGCGGCGAATACAGCGGCGAAGCGCTGGAAAAACAACTGGCCTTCTGGCGTTCCCTGCTTGGCGGAGCGCCGGAGGGCGTGGAATTGCCGACGGACCGTCCGCGCCCCACCATCCAGAGCCACCGCGGCGGCAGCTTGCCGATCGCGCTGCCCGAGACGCTTTCCCGGGACCTGCGCACGTTTGCCGCGAGCACGGGCGTCACGCCCTTCATGGTCCTGCTCGCCGCGTGGGCGTTGTGGCTTGCGCGACGCTCCGGCCAGGACGACATCGTGGTCGGTTCTCCGGTCGCCGGTCGCACGCGTCGCGAAATCGAGGGCCTGATCGGTTTCTTCGTCAATACCCTGGCCTTGCGCGTGCATCTTCCGCAGGACCTGACCGTGGCGGACCTGCTGGCGCAGGTCAAGGAGACCACGCTGTCGGCGTTCGCGCACCAGGCCGTGCCCTTCGAACAGGTCGTCGATGCGGTGCGTCCGGCGCGCAGCCTCGGCCGCAGCCCGTTGTTCCAGACCATGGTGGCGCTCAACAACACGCCCGATGCCGGCGAACTGAGCCTGCCGGGCTTGACCCTGTCGCCCTGCGCCACGCCGCATACCACCACCCATTTCGAACTGTCGCTGGCCTTGAGCGACGGAGGCGGCGCACTCTCCGGCGCGATCGAGTACGCCAGCGACCTCTTCGATGAAGAGACCGTGCATACGTTCGCGCAGGAGTGGCAGCGACTGCTCGCCGGCATGCTGGCCAACCAGGCGGCCGAGGTATGGGAACTGCCGCTGCTGTCCGGCGAGGCGTCGAACCGCTTGTGGCAACTGCAGAACGACACCGCCATCCCGTATGCGCAGGAGAGCCTGCTGCACTCGCACTTCGAGGCGCGCGCGGCGGAACGGCCGGATGCCGAGGCGCTGGTCTGCGGAGAGCGCAGGCTCACCTATCGCGAACTGGACGAGCAGGCCAACCGCCTGGCCGCGCATCTGCGCGAACAAGGCGTGCCCGCTGGCGCTCGCGTGGCGTTGTGCCTGCCGCGTGGCGTGGAAATGATCGTTGCGATGCTCGCCGTGCTCAAGGCGGGCGCGATCTACGTGCCGCTGGACCCGGAATATCCGAGCGAGCGCCTGCTGCACATCCTGCAGGACGCCACACCGCAGCTGGTGCTGCGACGGCAGCAGGACGATACCCTGCTGCCCGACGGCGACTGGGCGGTGCTCGAATGGGAGCGGCTGCCATGGACGGCCCCGGCGACCGCCCTCGCGCAGGCGGGGTGCAACGCCGAATCGCTGTGCTGCCTGATCTACACGTCCGGTTCGACCGGTCGGCCCAAGGGCGTGATGCTGCGTCATCGCAACCTCGTCAACCTGGCCACCTCGACCTTGCCCATCGCTTTCGCCCCGGGCATGCGCCTGGCGCATGCGGCCAACGTCGCCTTCGATGCGGCGAGCTGGGAAATCTGGGGCGCATTGTCCAACGGCGCCTGCCTGGTCGTGGTGTCGGCTGACGAACTGCTGGATGCCGAGCGGCTGTCCGCGCTGCTTGCGCGCGAGCAGGTCGACGTGCTGCATCTCACGGTCGGTCTGTTCCACCAGCATGCCGAGGCCATGGCGCCGGCCTTCTCCCGCCTTTCGGCCCTGCTGTTCGGTGGCGAGAAGGCGGATGCGCAGAAAGTGCGGCGCCTGCTGTCTTCCGGGCATGCGCCGCCCCGGCTGGTGCAGTGCTACGGTCCCACCGAAACCACCACCTTCGCCAGCTGCGAGCTGATCGAAGCGCTGCCGTCGGCGGCGAAGACCGTGCCGCTGGGCCGGCCGCTGGCCAACATGCGCCTGTACGTGCTCGACGGCCGCGGTCAACCGGTGCCCGAAGGCGTCGTCGGCGAGATCTACATCGCAGGCGCGGGCGTGTCCGCGGGTTATTGGCAGAACGATGCCCTGACCCTTGAACGCTTCATGCCGGATCCGCGCGGCGAAACGCCCGAAGCACGGATGTACCGCACCGGCGACCTCGCACGGCGCCTGGCCGACGGCAGGCTCGAATACATGGGGCGCAACGATTTCCAGCTGAAGATCCGCGGCTACCGGATCGAACCGGCGGAAATCGAAGCGGCCCTGTGCGCGTGCGAAGGCGTGCGCGAGGCCGTGGTGATCGCACGCGAGGACGTCCCCGGCGACAAGCGCCTGGTCGCCTATCTGCGCTGCGAGGATTCGGTCACGGCGGAGCATGTCCGCGCCAGCCTCGCTTCGCGCCTGCCGGAGTACATGCTGCCCTCGGCGTACGTGCAGATGGCCGAGTGGCCGCTCACCGCCCATGGCAAGCTCGACCGTTCGGCTTTGCCCGCCCCGCAGCAGGAAGCGCGCGCCGCGAGGACCTACCGGGCCCCCGATGGCGAGATCGAGCAAAGCCTGGCCGGGATCTGGCAAGGCCTGCTCGGCATCGAGCGTGTCGGCCGCGACGATCACTTCTTCGAACTGGGCGGCCACTCGCTGCTGGCGGTCCAGGTGGTGTCGCACGTACGCGAGCGGCTGGGCGTGGAAGTGCCGCTGCGGGAGCTGTTCGCCCGGCCCGTGCTGCACGCATTCGCGCAGGCCGTGCGCGATGCCGGCAGCAGCACGCTGGGCCGGATCGAACGCGTCGATCGCGACCGTCCGCTGCCGCTGTCGCTGTCGCAGCAGCGCCTGTGGTTCATCGACCAGCTGGATCCGGCGGCGAGCCGCGCGTACCACATGCCGGCGGCGCTGCGCCTGATCGGTCGCCTGGACCGCAGCGCGCTGAAGCAGGCGCTGGATGCGCTGGTCGCCCGCCAGGAGGGCCTGCGCGCGCGCCTGGTGTCGGTCGATGGCGTGCCGCACCAGGTGTTCGCGCCCGAGGACGCGGGCTTCGCGCTGCAGGAGCTGGACCTCACCGTGCTGGCGGACGATGCGCGCGAGCAGGCGATCGCCGGGCACGCGACCGATGAAGCAGGCGCGCCCTTCGACTTCGCGCGAGGCCCGCTGATCCGCGGTCGCCTGCTGCGGACGGGCGAGGACGAGCACGTGCTGCTGATCACGCAGCACCACATCGTCAGCGACGGCTGGTCGAGCGGGGTGATGGTGCGCGAGTTCGCGACGCTGTACGCCGCGTTCTGCGAAGGCCGTCCGAACCCGCTGCCGCCGCTGGAGATCCAGTACGCCGATTACGCGGTGTGGCAGCGCGGCTGGCTGCAGGGCGAGGAGCTGGAGCGGCAGACGTCGTTCTGGCGCGATCACCTGGTGGGCGCGCCTGCGCTGCTGGAGCTGCCGACCGACCGACCGCGCCCTGCGGTGCAGAGCCACGTCGGCGGCACGCTGCCGTTCGCGTTGCCCGATGCGCTGACCGCGCAGCTGAGGCAGCTGGCGCAGCGCCAGGGGACGACGCTGTTCATGGTGCTGCTGGCGGGCTGGTCGCTGCTGCTGTCGCGGCTGTCTGGCCAGGACGACGTGGTGGTGGGGACGCCCGTGGCGAACCGCCAGCGTCGGGAGGTGGAGGACCTGATCGGGTTCTTCGTCAACACGCTGGCGCTGCGCGTGCGGGTGGGCGATGCGGTGAGCGTGTCGGACCTGCTGTCGCAGGTGAAGGAGACGACGCTGGGCGCGTTCGCGCACCAGGAGCTGCCGTTCGAGCAGGTGGTGGAAGCGGTGCAGCCCGTGCGGAGCCTGAGCCACAGTCCGCTGTTCCAGGTGATGCTGTCGCTGGACAATACGCCGGAGGATGGGACGCTGGCGCTGCCGGGGCTGACGCTTGCGCCGGTGTCGAGCGATCGCGCGGTGGCGCAGTTCGACCTGTCGCTGTCGCTGACCGACGCGGGTCCGTCGATCCACGGCAACCTGAAGTATGCGAGCGATCTGTTCGATCGAACGACGATCGAGCGTTTCGCGGGTCATTTCATCATCCTGCTCGAAGGCATGGCCGCGGATGCGACGGCCTCGCCGGCGGCGCTGCCGATCATGACGGCCGCGCAGCGGACGCAGGTGCTGGAAGGCTTCAACGCCACGGCCGCCGAGTATCCGCAGGACGCGCTGATCCACGCGCTGTTCGAGCGGCAGGCGGCCGCGCAGCCGGACGCGGTGGCGGTGGTGTGCGGCGCGTCGTCGCTGCGCTACGGCGAGCTGAACGCGCGCGCCAACCGCATCGCGCATTACCTGATCGCGCAGGGCGTGCAGGCGGACGATCGCGTGGCGATCTGCGTCGAGCGCAGCGTGGATACGGTGGCGGGTCTGCTGGGCATCCTCAAGGCCGGCGGCGCGTACATGCCGCTGGATCCGGATCATCCGCCGGAGCGCCTGGGATTCATGCTCGAGGACAGTGCGCCGAAGCACCTGCTGACGCAGTCGTCCGTGCGCGATCGCCTGCCTGCGAGCGCGGTGCCGCAGCTGGTGCTGGACGACTGCGAAGCGGTACTGTCGGGATATCCTGGACATGATCCGGATGCCCGTGCGCGCGGAGCCTCGTCGCGCCAGCTGATCTACATGATCTACACCTCCGGTTCGACCGGTGCGCCCAAGGGCGTGATGGTCGAACACCGCTCGGTGGTGAATCTCTGGCTGAGTCTCGAGCGCAGGATATTCGGTGGCCTCGCCAGGACCGCCCGGGTCGGCCTGAATGCCTCGATCACCTTCGATTCCTCGGTGAAGTCGCTGACGCAGCTGCTGTCCGGACGCACGCTGGTGATCTTCCCGCAGGACATCCGCCAGGACAGCGCGGCCCTGCTCGCGTACCTCCGCGAACACCAGGTCGATGCCTTCGACTGCACGCCTGCGCAACTCGAGATGCTGCTCGGTGCCGGCTTCGCATCGAGCGTCGAGACCGGCGCGAAGACCGTGCTGATCGGCGGCGAAGCGATTTCGGTCTCGCTGTGGGAGCGCCTGCGCCAGATCGAGGGCGTCGAGTTCCACAACGTCTATGGTCCGACCGAATGCACGGTGGACGCGACGGCCTGCGCGCTGGACGAGGTGGAGGTGCCGAGCATCGGCAAGCCGCTGTCCAACGTGAAGGTCTATGTGCTCGATGCGCAGGGCGAGCCTGTGCCGGTGGGCGTGTCGGGCGAGCTGTACATCGGTGGCGACGGTGTGGCGCGTGGTTATCTGAACCGTCCGGAGCTGACGGCGGAGCGGTTCGTGCGCGATCCGTTCAGTGCCGATCCGCAGGCGCGGATGTACAGGACGGGCGACCTCGGCCGCTGGCTGCCTGATGGAAACATCGAATACCTGGGCCGCAACGACTTCCAGGTGAAGATCCGCGGCTTCCGGATCGAGCTGGGCGAGATCGAGGCGCGTCTTGCGGCCTGCGACGGCGTGCGCGAGGCGGTGGTGCTGGCGCGCGAAGACGTGCCGGGCGACAAGCGCCTGGTGGCGTACCTGACGTCCGACAGGGAACTTCCGGTTGCCGAGCTGCGTGCGCACCTGCTGGTGCAGCTGCCGGACTACATGGTGCCGAGCGCGTTCGTGGTGCTGGAGGCGTTCCCGCTGACGCCGAACGGCAAGCTGGACCGCAAGGCGCTGCCCGCGCCGGACGGCGCGTCGCTGTCGCTGCGCGAGTACGAGGCGCCGCAGGGCGCGATCGAGCAGGGTCTGGCGGAGATCTGGCAGTCGCTGCTGAAGGTGGAGCAGGTGGGTCGCCACGACCACTTCTTCGAGCTGGGCGGCCACTCGCTGCTCGCCGTGCAGGTGGTCTCGCACGTGCGCGAGCGGCTGGGCATGGAAGTGCCGCTGCGCGCGCTCTTCGTCCATCCGGTGCTGCACGCGTTCGCGCACGCGGTTGCGCAGGCGGGCGCGAGCACGCTGGGCCGGATCGAACGCGTCGATCGCGACCGTCCGCTGCCGCTGTCGCTGTCGCAGCAGCGCCTGTGGTTCATCGACCGCCTGGATCCGGCGGCGAGCCGTGCCTATCACATGGCCTCGGCGCTGCGCCTGACCGGCGATCTCGACCGCGATGCCTTGAAGCGGGCACTGGACACGCTGGTCGCGCGCCAGGAGGGCCTGCGCGCGCGCCTGGTGGCCGTCGACGGCGTGCCGCATCAGGTGTTCGCGCCCGAGGACGCGGGCTTCGCGCTGCAGGAGCTCGACCTGTCCTCGCTGGCCGACGATGCGCGCGAGCGCGCGATCGTCGAGCACGCGACCGACGAAGCGGCCGCGCCCTTCGACCTGAGCCGGGGGTCGCTGATCCGCGGCCGCCTGCTGCGGACGGGCGAGGACGAACACGTGCTGCTGATCACGCAGCACCACATCGTCAGCGACGGCTGGTCGATCGGCGTCATCATCCGCGAGTTCGCGACGCTGTACACCGTGTACTGCGAAGGCCGTCCGAACCCGCTGCCGCCGCTGGAGATCCAGTACGCCGATTACGCGGTGTGGCAGCGCGGCTGGCTGCAGGGCGAGGAGCTGGAGCGGCAGACGTCGTTCTGGCGCGATCACCTGGTGGGCGCGCCCGCGCTGCTGGAGCTGCCGACCGACCGACCGCGTCCTGCGGTGCAGGGCTATGCCGGTGCGGTGGTGCCTGTGGCGCTGTCGGCCGAACTGGCCGGCAGGCTGCGTGCGCTGGCGCAGTCGCACGGCACGACGCTGTTCACGGTGCTGCTGGCGGGCTGGTCGCTGCTGCTGTCGCGGCTGTCTGGCCAGGACGACGTGGTGGTGGGCGTGCCTGTGGCGAACCGTCAGCGCCGCGAGGTGGAGGCGCTGGTCGGGTTCTTCGTCAACACGCTGGCGCTGCGCACGCGCTTCGCGGAGCCGATGACGGTGGCCGGGCTGCTGGCGCAGGTGCGCGAGACGACGCTGGGCGCGTTCGCGCACCAGGAGCTGCCGTTCGAGCAGGTGGTGGAAGCGGTGCAGCCCGTGCGGAGCCTGAGCCACAGTCCGCTGTTTCAGGTGATGCTGTCGTTGAACAACACGCCGGGCGGCGATGCGCTGGATCTGCCGGGCCTGACGCTGTCGCAGGTGCAGGGCGAACACACGATCGCGCAGTTCGACCTGTCGCTGTCGCTGAACGATGGCGGGGCGGGCCTGCATGGCGGGATCGACTATGCGGTGGCGCTGTTCGACCGCAGCACGATCGAACGCCTGGTCGGTCACTTCGTGACGCTGCTGGAGGCGATGTCCGCGTCCGATGCGCAGCCGATCGCGACGCTGCCGATCATGACGGACGCGCAGCGGTCGCAGGTGGTGAAGGGTTTCAACGCGACGTCTGCCGATTATCCGAAGGATGCGCTGATCCACGAGTTGTTCGAGCGGCAGGCGGCGGCGCAACCGGATGCGGTGGCGGTGGTGTGCGGCGAGTCGTCGCTGCGCTACGGCGAACTGAACGCCCGAGCGAACCAGCTGGCGCACGAGCTGGTCGCGCGCGGCGTGCGACCGGACGATCGCGTGGCGATCTGCGTCGAGCGTGGCCTGGAGATGATCGTCGGCCTGCTCGCGATATTGAAGGCGGGTGGCGCGTACGTGCCGCTGGATCCGGTGTATCCGGTCGAGCGGTTGACGTACATGCTCGAGGACAGTGCGCCAGTCGTGCTGTTGGCCCATGCTGCGCTGGCGCAGCGGCTGCCGGATCATGGCGTCCCGACCCTGTGTCTGGACACGGGCGACGCACAGGTCTCCCTCGCGGCGCGACCGACGCACAATCCGGACACGCGTGGACATGGCCTGACCGCGCGGCACCTGGCGTACGTGATCTACACCTCGGGTTCGACCGGCCAGCCCAAGGGCGTGATGGTCGAGCATGCGAGCGCCACGAACCTGATCCTTTCGCATTGCGCGTATTGCGGGCTCGTCGACTCGGACAGGGTCCTGCAATTCGCATCTTTCGCCTTCGACGCCTCGGTGGAAGAGATCTTCCCGGCATTGTGCGTTGGCGCGTCGATCGTGGTGCGTCCTGCGGAGCTTTCGCTGGATGGCCCATCGTTCTCGGCGTATCTCGACCGCTTCGGCGTGACCGTCGCCGAGCTGCCGACCGCCTTCTGGCATCTGTGGGCCCAGAGCGTCGATACGATCGCGTGCAGTGCGCTGCGATTGGTCGTGGTTGGCGGCGAGAAGGCCGAACGTCGCGTGCTGCAGGCGTGGACCCGCGCCGGCGGCATGGCGAACCGTCGTTGGTTGAACACCTATGGCCCGACGGAAAGCACGGTGTATTCGGTCGCGATCGTCTTCGACGAGGCGACGCCATTGCCCGACAGCGAGATTCCGATCGGTCGTCCGATCGCGAACACCCAGGTGTACATCCTGAATGCGCAGGGCGAGCCTGTGCCCGTGGGCGTGTCGGGCGAGATCCATATCGGCGGCGACGGTGTGGCGCGTGGTTACCTGAACCGTCCGGAGCTGACGGCGGAGCGGTTCGTGCGCGATCCGTTCAGTGCCGATCCGCAGGCGCGGATGTACAGGACGGGCGACCTCGGCCGCTGGCTGCCCGATGGGAACATCGAATACCTGGGCCGCAACGACTTCCAGGTGAAGATCCGCGGCTTCCGGATCGAGCTGGGCGAGATCGAGGCGCGTCTTGCGGCCTGCGACGGCGTGCGCGAGGCGGTGGTGCTGGCGCGCGAGGACGTGCCGGGCGACAAGCGCCTGGTGGCGTACGTGACGCCGGCGCCAGGCGCGGAGATCGCGGTGGCCGAAGTGCGTGCGCGGCTGTCGACGCAGCTGCCGGACTACATGGTGCCGAGCGCGTTCGTGGTGCTGGAGGCGTTCCCGCTGACGCCGAACGGCAAGCTGGACCGCAAGGCGCTGCCCGCGCCGGACGGTGCGTCGCTGTCGCGGCGCGAGTACGAGGCGCCGCAGGGCGCGATCGAACAGGGTCTGGCGGAGATCTGGCAGTCGCTGCTGAAGGTGGAGCAGGTGGGTCGCCAGGACGACTTCTTCGAGCTGGGCGGCCACTCGCTGCTCGCCGTGCAGGTGGTGTCGCACGTGCGCGAGCGGCTGGGCGTGGACGTCGCACTGCGCGAACTCTTCGTCCACCCGGCGCTGCATGCATTCGCGGAGGCGGTGGCCCAGGCCGGCGCGAGCACGCTGGGCCGGATCGAACGCGTCGATCGCGACCGTCCGCTGCCGCTGTCGCTGTCGCAGCAGCGCCTGTGGTTCATCGACCAGCTGGATCCGGCGGCGAGCCGTGCGTACCACATGCCGGCGGCGCTGCGCCTGTCGGGGCAGCTGGACCGCGCCGCCCTGAAGGCTGCGCTCGATCTCGTGCTGGCCCGCCAAGAGGGCCTGCGCGCGCGGATCATCGCCGTCGACGGCGTGCCGCACCAGGTGTTCGCCCCGGAAGACATCGGCTTTGCCCTGGCGGAGCACGATGTCTCGGGGATGCCGGGCGAAGCGCGCGAAGAGGCGGTCCGCGAGCATGTCGAAGCGGAAGCGATGCTGCCCTTCGACTTCGCGCGAGGCCCGCTGATCCGCGGCCGTCTGCTGCGGACGGGCGAGGACGAACACGTGCTGCTGATCACGCAGCACCACATCGTCAGCGACGGCTGGTCGAGCGGGGTGATGGTGCGCGAGTTCGCGACACTGTACGCCGCGTTCTGCGAAGGCCGCGCGAACCCGCTGCCGCCGCTGGAGATCCAGTACGCCGATTACGCGGTGTGGCAGCGCGGCTGGCTGCAGGGCGAGGAGCTGGAGCGGCAGACGTCGTTCTGGCGCGATCACCTGGTGGGCGCGCCTGCGCTGCTGGAGCTGCCGACCGATCGACCGCGCCCTGCGGTGCAGAGCCACGTCGGCGGCACGCTGCCGTTCGCGTTGCCCGATGCGCTGACCGCGCAGCTGAGGCAGCTGGCGCAGCGCCAGGGGACGACGCTGTTCATGGTGCTGCTGGCGGGCTGGTCGCTGCTGCTGTCGCGGCTGTCAGGCCAGGACGACGTGGTGGTGGGGACGCCTGTGGCGAACCGCCAGCGTCGGGAGGTGGAGGACCTGATCGGGTTCTTCGTCAACACGCTGGCGCTGCGCGTGCGGGTGGGCGATGCGGTGAGCGTGTCGGACCTGCTGTCGCAGGTGAAGGAGACGACGCTGGGCGCGTTCGCGCACCAGGAGCTGCCGTTCGAGCAGGTGGTGGAAGCGGTGCAGCCCGTGCGGAGCCTGAGCCACAGTCCGCTGTTCCAGGTGATGCTGTCGCTGGACAACACGCCGGAGGATGGGACGCTGGCGCTGCCGGGGCTGACGCTTGCGCCGGTGTCGAGCGATCGCGCGGTGGCGCAGTTCGACCTGTCGCTGTCGCTGACCGACGCGGGTCCGTCGATCCACGGCAACCTGAAGTATGCGAGCGATCTGTTCGATCGAACGACGATCGAGCGTTTCGCGGGTCATTTCATCATCCTGCTCGAAGGCATGGCCGCGGATGCGACGGCCTCGCCGGCGGCGCTGCCGATCATGACGGCCGCGCAGCGGACGCAGGTGCTGGAAGGCTTCAACGCCACGGCCGCCGAGTATCCGCAGGACGCGCTGATCCACGCGCTGTTCGAGCGGCAGGCGGCCGCGCAGCCGGACGCGGTGGCGGTGGTGTGCGGCGCGTCGTCGCTGCGCTACGGCGAGCTGAACGCGCGCGCCAACCGCATCGCGCACTACCTGATCGCGCAGGGCGTGCAGGCGGACGATCGCGTGGCGATCTGCGTCGAGCGCAGCGTGGATACGGTGGCGGGTCTGCTGGGCATCCTCAAGGCCGGCGGCGCGTACATGCCGCTGGATCCGGATCATCCGCCGGAGCGCCTGGGATTCATGCTCGAGGACAGTGCGCCGAAGCACCTGCTGACGCAGTCGTCCGTGCGCGATCGCCTGCCTGCGAGCGCGGTGCCGCAGCTGGTGCTGGACGACTGCGAAGCGGTACTGTCGGGATATCCTGGACATGATCCGGATGCCCGTGCGCGCGGAGCCTCGTCGCGCCAGCTGATCTACATGATCTACACCTCCGGTTCGACCGGTGCGCCCAAGGGCGTGATGGTCGAACACCGGCAAGTCATGAACCTGTGGTCGAGCCTGGAGCGCAAGGTGTTCCCGGGCTTGATGAAAACGGCCAGGGTCGGTCTGAATGCCTCGATCACCTTCGATGCTTCGGTGCAGTCCCTGACGCAGCTGCTGTCCGGACGCACGCTGGTGATCTTCCCGCAGGACATCCGCCAGGACAGCGCGGCCCTGCTCGCGTACCTCCGCGAACACCAGGTCGATGCCTTCGACTGCACGCCGGTTCAGTTGGAAATGCTTCTGGACGCGGGTTTCGCATCGAGCGTCGAGACCGGCGCGAAGACCGTGCTGATCGGCGGCGAAGCGATTTCGGTCTCGCTGTGGGAGCGCCTGCGCCGGATCGACGGCGTCGAGTTCCACAACGTCTATGGTCCGACCGAATGCACGGTGGACGCGACGGCCTGCGCGCTGGACAAGGTGGAGGTGCCGAGCATCGGCAAGCCGCTGTCCAACATGAAGATCTATGTACTCGATGCGCAGGGTGCCCCGGTGCCGGTGGGCGTGTCGGGCGAGCTGTACATCGGCGGCGACGGTGTGGCGCGTGGTTACCTGAACCGTCCGGAGCTGACGGCGGAGCGGTTCGTGCGCGATCCGTTCAGTGCCGATCCGCAGGCGCGGATGTACAGGACGGGCGACCTCGGCCGCTGGCTGCCCGACGGAAACATCGAATACCTGGGCCGCAACGACTTCCAGGTGAAGATCCGCGGCTTCCGGATCGAGCTGGGCGAGATCGAGGCGCGTCTTGCGGCCTGCGACGGCGTGCGCGAGGCGGTGGTGCTGGCGCGCGAGGACGTGCCGGGCGACAAGCGTCTGGTGGCGTACCTGACGCCGGCGCCTGGCGCGGAGATCGCGGTGGCCGAAGTGCGTGCGCGGCTGTCGACGCAGCTGCCGGACTACATGGTGCCGAGCGCGTTCGTGGTGCTGGAGGCGTTCCCGCTGACGCCGAACGGCAAGCTGGACCGCAAGGCGCTGCCCGCGCCGGACGGCGCGTCGCTGTCGCGGCGCGAGTACGAGGCGCCGCAGGGCGCGATCGAGCAGGGTCTGGCGGAGATCTGGCAGTCGCTGCTGAAGGTGGAGCAGGTGGGTCGCCACGACCACTTCTTCGAGCTGGGTGGCCACTCGCTGCTGGCGGTGCAGGTGGTGTCGCACGTGCGCGAGCGGCTGGGCATCGAACTGGCGTTGCGCGAACTCTTCATGCATTCGACGCTGTCGGCGCTCGCTGCGCGGATGATGGCGAATGCTTCGGCGCGTCCGTGGAGTCCGCTGGTGCCGCTCAAGAGCAGGCCCGGCAGGCCTACGCTCTACATGGTGCCTGGCGTTGCGATGACTGCCGGTTCGTTGTGGGACCTGGCGCAATCGCTCGACGGCCGCATGAACGTGCACGTGCTGGAAGCAATCGGGCTTGAAGAAGGCCAGAAGCCCAGCAAGCGGATGGAAGACATCGTCGACATGAATCTGTCGGCCATGCGCGAGACCGGGATTCCGGAGGGTCCGATCGTGCTGGCCGGACATTCCTTCGGTGGCTCGGTGGCGTTCGAAATGGCGCGCGCCCTCGAGCAAACGGGGCATCGAGTCCAGCTGCTGCTGATCGACAACCTGCTGGTGCTTCCGAAGCACCTGCGCAAGGTGAAGAAAGAGGACCTGGGCATCCTGGGCACCGACAAGCGCCTGAAGAATCTGTTCGAGGCGCAGCGCGACATCTACAAGCGATACGAGCCGTCGGGTCGCTTCTATGGCACGGTCGAAGTCATCTACGCGCGTGACGGCGAAATCAAGTCGATGCCGGAGCGCGATCGCCTTCAGGCCTGCAGGAAGTACTGCGCGCAGGCGCCCGTGGTTTCCTGGGTGGGCGGCGACCACCGCAGCATGCTGGGTGCCGAGCATGCGGATGAGCTTTCCGAAGTCATCTGGCAGGCGTGGCGCCGCTACCTGGACAGGTCGGAGGTCATTGCGCACTAGGCAGATCGAAATTCCGCTTGATTTGAGATGAATTGAATCGTTGTTGGGACATTGCGCCGTCGCCTGCCGCTGGAACAGCGGCAACGGCGGTAGCCGAGGAGGATGTGTGGACATATTGAGGGAAACGAAGCCGGCCGCTCCCTGGTGGCGACGCCACATGAAGTGGTTGCTGTTGGGGGCAGGGGCGGCGGTGGTCGCGGCGGTGACGATGGGGATGCTGGGCGGTGCTGACCGCCTGGCGTCTCGCGACCGCGTGATGCTGGCGACGGTGCAGCAGGGAGAGTTCGTGGTGCAGGTGCGCGGCGTGGGCGAGCTGACGTCGAAGTACACGCAGTTCCTCGGCGCGAAGGTGGAGGGCCAGGTGGAGCGGATCGCGGTGGAAGCGGGCGCTGCGGTGAAGAAGGGCGACGTTCTGGCGATCCTGGCCAATCCGAAGCTGCAGGAGCAGCTGTCGGAGAGCGAGTGGGAACTGGCGGCGCAGAGGAAGGAGCAGCAGGCCAACATCGCCGGGATGCAGGCGGAGCTGGTGAACATGCAGACGGACGAGCGGATCGCGCAGCTGGAGCTGAAGGTGCTGTCGCTGCGCGAGGCGTCGGAAGGCAAGCTCCAGGCGGACGGGATCGTGTCGAAGCTGACGTACGAGCAGACGCTGCGTGGCGTGGAACAGCAGAAGCAGCGCGTGGTGGCGGCGCAGGAGCGCGTGCGGATGATGCAGCAGCGGCTGGTCGCGCAGCGCGAGGCGGACACGGCGCGCCTGAACAAGATGGGCAACACGCTGGACATTCTGCGGCAGCAGGTGGCGGACCTGACGGTTCGGGCGCCGATCGACGGCGTGGTGGGCCAGATGGCGCTGAAGCTGGGCCAGCAGGTGGTGGGCGGCACGGAGATCGGCCGGATCACGCCGTACGACAACCTGGTGGCGCTGCTGGA
>SCMT01000045.1 GCA_005502915.1 Lysobacteraceae bacterium 2PB
CCGAAGCTGCTCGAACACTTCGACAGGCTCGACGCCAACAAGGACGGGCGCATTTCCGCCGAGGAACGCCCGCAGCGCGGCCGTCACGGTGGCCGCGGCGGCGACCGCATGGCACGGCTCGACAACAACAAGGACGGTGCGATCGACCGCAGCGAAGCGGCGAAGGCGCCGAAGCTGCTCGAACACTTCGACAGGCTCGACGCCAACAAGGACGGGCGCATTTCCGCCGAGGAGCGTCCGCAGCGCGGTCGCCATGGCGGCCGGGCGAAGCTCGACACCGATGGCGACCAGCGGGTGAGTCGTCAGGAAGCCGCGCAGCGGCTGCAGCTGAGCGAGAAGTTCGCCGCGATCGACGGCAACAAGGACGGCTACCTCAGCCGCGAGGAAATGCAGGCCTACCGCCGCGAACACGGCAGGCGCCCGCAGGGGCCCGTCCAGCCGTAAGCGCATGTGCATGGCCCGGCTTCGCGCCGGGCCATGGTGTCAGAGCACGATCCGCTTCACTTTCCACACGGTGTCGTCGCGCTGCACTTCCAGCGTGCGTACATCCTCGCGACGCGTGCCGTCGGGGCCCTGGTCTGCGATGACCAGGCGTACGGTGCCGGTGCCCCAGCCGTCGGTGCGGTAGTCCGACACGTCGATCGACAGCAGCGACATGGCATCGGCGCCGCCGCAGGTCGAGGCCGGGCGCAGGCGCTTGCGGTCCGCCTTCAGCTGTTCCAGCACGCGCTCCGACGGATCCTTGCCGTCCACCGACAGGCAGGCTTCGGCGCCGTCGTGGGCACGCAGTTCGACATCGATCAGCATCGCCGCCAGTGCGCTGGGTGTGTCCACGACATGGGTGTTGGCTTTCGGCGCTGGTGCCGCAGCGGCCGGCGCGGGCACGGCGGGCGCAGGGGCTTTTCGCGAGGTCAGGAAGCCGATGCCCATCGCCACCGCGATCGCCAGCAGCAGCCCGCTCTTGATCCGGAAGGCCTTGCGCTTGCGCGCCGCGATTTCGTCCTCGCCGCGCACGTCGTGCGGGGTCGGCAGGTAGCTGGTCGGCGAGCGGCCGGAGTCGAGCAGGCCTATCCCGCGCAGGATCTCGCGCGCCTTCGGCTGGTCGTCGGAGGTGACCACCCACACGGCGGGGCGCACGTCGCCCTCGGGATTCTCGCGGTAACTGAAGCTGCCGCGCCGGCTGCCGCGATACGAGCGGCCATTGGTCACGCGGGTCTCGATGCCGTGCTCGTTGAGGAGTGCGGCGACGCGCTCGACGTTTTCGAGGCGGGGACTGCTGAATACCTGGCGCATGGGATCAGTGCCCTGCCTTGTCGTTGTCGATGTCTTTGTTCAACACCCGGATCATGCCTTCCTGCGAGGTGCTGGCGATCAGGTGGCCGGCGCGGTCGAAGATCTGCCCACGGGCCAGGCCGCGCGCGTTCTGCGCGCTGGGGCTGTCGATCGAATACAGCAGCCAGTCGTCGGCGCGGAACGGGCGGTGGAACCACATCGTGTGGTCCAGCGAGGCCATCTGCACGTTCGGCTGGTAGTAGCTGATGCCGTGCGGGAAGGTGGTGGTGCCGAGCAGGTGGAAATCGCTGGCGTAGGCGAGCAGGGCGCGATGCAGCTCCGGCGCGTCGCCGACCGGCTCGGACAGCTTGAACCACACCTGCTGGAAGGGCGGTCGCTTGGGCGGGTTCAGTTCGTCGCGCGGATAGATCGGACGGAATTCGAACGGACCCATGCGGTTGAGCCAACGCTGGATCTTGGTCGGCAGCTGCGCCAGCTTGTCCGGCGGCAGGGGCGCGGTGGGCTCGACATCCTCGGGCATCGGCACCTGCGGCATCGGCAGCTGGTGTTCGGCGCCGACTTCGTGGACCTGGAACGATGCGGCGCAGACGAAGATCGGCTGGCCGTGCTGGATCGCGGTGACGCGGCGCACCGAGAAGCTGCCGCCGTCGCGGGTGCGGTCGACGTCGTAGACGATCGGGTGTTCGATGTCGCCGGCGCGCAGGAAGTAGGCATGCAGCGAGTGCGCGTCGCGCGCGCCCTTGGCCGAGTCCAATGTCGCCTGCGCGGCGGAGAGCGCCTGGCCCAGCACCTGTCCGCCGAAGACATATTTCGTGCCGATGTCTCGGCTCTGCCCACGGAACAGATTGTTTTCCAGCCGCTCCAGCGACAGCAGTTCGATGAGTTCGGAGACGGGCGAGGTCATGGGAAAGCCGGTGGGGACGTGGCCGCGATTATAGGCCGGCCCCGTGCGGACCGCCCGTGAACGCGGGTCTGCAAGGCGGCAAGACGCATCGTTGCCCGGATGCGTTCTCTGTCCACGGGCCCTGCGTGCGACGCTGGCGTCGTTCCCGCGACAGGTTCCTGCCATGACCACCCTCATCGCCCCGCGCGTCCACGACATCGGCGGTTTCGACGTCCGCCGCGCCGTCCCGTCCATCCAGGCCCGCAGCGTCGGTCCCTTCGTGTTCGCCGACCACATCGGCCCGGCGGTGTTCGCCCCGGACACCGGGATGGACGTGCGCCCGCACCCGCATATCGGCCTGGCCACGGTGACCTTCCTCTGGTCGGGGCGGATCCACCATCGCGACAGCCTGGGCACGCGCCAGGACATCGGCCCGGGCGACGTGAACTGGATGACCGCCGGGCGCGGCATCGCCCATTCCGAGCGCACGCCCGCCGCGCTGCGTCCGACCGGGCAGACGCTGCATGGCCTGCAGACCTGGGTGGCGCTGCCGAAGGCGTACGAGGAGGTCGAACCGGCCTTCCACCACCATCCTGCCGACAGCCTGCCGCGCCTGGAGTCCCCCGGTGCGCTGCTGCGCGTGGTCGCCGGCCGTGCCCACGGCGAGGAATCGCCGGTGCAGGTCTTCGCCGACACCCTGTACGTCGCCATCGACCTCGACCCCGGCGCCGAGGTCGAGCTGGACGCCTCGCATCCGGAACGTGCGCTCTATGTGCTCGAAGGCGAGAGCCAGCTCGATGGCAGCGATCTGCCGCCGATGCACCTGGTCGTCCTCGATCGCGGCGCGCGCCACCGCCTGCGCGCGAAGACGCCGGTGAAGGCGATGCTGCTCGGCGGCGAACCGCTCGACGGACATCGCCACCTCTGGTGGAACTTCGTGTCGACGTCGAAGGACCGCATCGAACAGGCCAAGCGCGACTGGATCCTCGGCAATTTCGGCCACGTGCCCGGCGAAACGGAGTTCATTCCGCTGCCGGAGCGGTGAATCGCACTACGTCGCTTCCTGCTGCCGATACGGAGGCGCTTCTGGCACGATGCGCGCTGCATGGCGTCTGCGGCATCCGGCCATGCACCAGCCGTTGCTGCTGCCTGCCCGGCTCACTACACTCCGGCGGCATCGGCAATGCCCGACAGGGGGGCGCATGAAGCAGCTGGTGATGGTTCTGATCGCGATCGCGGTGGCGGCGAAGCTGTGGTTCTGGTTCCAGGAGAAGAGGTCCGGGGAGGACGCTTCGTTGGATTTCGCCAACCCGGTGTATGCGCAGGTACGCGGGTCGGTCGAGGTGGGTGGGCGCAGGATTCAGGAAGTCGACCTGATCAAGACCGCGAACCAGCAGGACTGCGAGCATGCGATCGAACGGGTGGAGGCCTTGCTCGAGCGCGCGCGCAAGGAGAGTAATCTGCCGATCAAGGTCGATTCCAAATCCTGCGACAGCAGCCTGCCGCCACACCTGGCGAGGACCTTCGACAACGTACCGACCGAAACCACGTACCTGAGCGTCGCGCGCGGTGCGCCGGGTGAGCGGGAACTGCGCATCGTCTACTGGGGCGTGACTGCCCGGGAAAGCGATGCCGTCTGCGAATTCGCTGCCTCGTTGAGCAAAGACAACAAAGGTGCCGTGACCTGCATTCGCGCGAACCGTTGAGGCACCGCGCGGCGGTTCGGAAGGTCAGGGCTGCAGCCGCTCCCAGCGTACGCCCTGCATGATCCGCTCCCACGGAAACAGCGGACCCGGGTCGCGCTTGCGCGGCACCTGCACGGTCGGGTCGTCGAGCGCCTGCTCCATCTCGCGGTCGAGGTCTTCGTGGCCGGCGATGAACTTCACCGAGGGAAACTGCGCCTGCAGGTGGGCGAGCAGCGCGATCAGCGCGGCGATCTGCGCCTCGGGGTAGGGTTCGTCCATCGCCTGGTGCTTCGAGTCGCGCCAGTGCGGGTAGCGGCCGGTGTTGACCAGTTCGATGCCGATCGAGCGCGGGTTGTGGCCGCGCACGTGGTGGGCGACGCGGTCCGGGCGCACGTACAGCAGCACGCGGCCGTCGCGGTCGATGTAGTAGTGGCCGCTGTTGCCGGTGCCGCTGCCTTCGTAGAGCACGCGTTCGCCGAACTCGCGGGCGGACGCCAGCGTGGGCGTTTCGGTGCAGTGGACGACCACCAGGTCGATCTGCGAGAGCGGGCGGGCGTCGAGTTTCTGCTCGTAGGGCAGGGGCGCGATCTCGACGGGGGGCATCGGCGGAAGGTCGGGCAGCATGGCCCGGATGCTAGCATCTGCGGATGTCGCTCCCGCCCCCCGGTTCCGAACTCCACGCCCTGATGACGCAGTTTCCCCGCGCCGGCACCGTGCGCTGGATCGGCCTGCGCCCGGCCCGCGACGTGCCCATGCGCGAGGTCGAGAGCGCCGAGGCCATCGCCGGCAAGGGCCTGCGCGGCGACCGCTACGGCAGTGGCAGCGGCAAGCGCGGCATCACCCTGATCCAGGCCGAGCACCTGCCGGTGATCGCGGCCCTGGCCGGTCTGGACGGCATCGCGCCGGCGACCCTGCGCCGCAACCTGGTGGTCTCCGGCCTGCCGCTGATCGCCCTGAAGGGCCGGCGCTTCCGGATCGGCGAGGTGCTGCTGGAGGGCACGCAGCCCTGCGATCCCTGCTCGCGGATGGAAGCCGCGCTCGGGCCCGGCGGCTACAACGCGATGCGCGGCCACGGCGGCCTCTGCGCGAAGATCCTCGAAGGCGGCACCCTGCGCATCGGCGACCCGGTGACCTGGGTCGAGACCTGATCGCCCGCTTTCCATCTTCCTTTTCACGCTGCATCCCATTCCCATCGAGGTTCCCCGCGTGCGCGGACACTGCATTCTTTCCCACGGCTTCGAGAGCGGCCCGGACGCCACCAAGGTGACCGCGCTGGCCGAGGTCGCCGAGCGGTTCGGCTGGACCCACGAGCGCCCCGACTACACCGATCTGGACGCCAGGCACCAGGTCAGCCCGGTGGGCGACGTGGTGGCCCGGCTCGAACGCCTGCGCGGGCTGGCCCGGGCCGCCGCCGCGCGCGGTCCGCTGGTGCTGGCCGGCTCCAGCCTCGGCGCCTACATTTCGGCGAGGATCGCCTTCGAAGCGCCGGTGCGCGCGCTGTTCCTGATGGCGCCGCCGCTGGCCATGGGGCCGTTGCCGGCGCTGGATGCACCGCGCATTCCGTTGTCGGTGATCCACGGCTGGGACGATGAACTGATTCCGGCGATGGACGTGGCGACCTGGGCACAGGCGCGCCGCGCGCGGCTGCTGCTGGTCGACGACGGGCACCGCCTGTCCTCGCACGTGCAGGCGTCCGCCGACGCCTTCGCCGCGCTGCTTGCTGCCCTCGATACCGAGGTGGCGGCATGACGGCAGGCCACATGAAGTTCTTCGTCAGCTGCGCCAAGGGCCTGGAATACCTGCTGGTCGACGAACTCGTCGCGCTGGGCTGCGCGCACGCCACCGCCGCGCGCGCCGGCGCGAACGTCGAAGGCACGCTCGCCGACGCGCAGCGCGCGGTGCTGTGGTCGCGGCTCGCCAGCCGCGTGCTGTGGCCGATCGCCGAATACGACTGCCCGGACGAGCGCGCACTGTATGCCGGCGCGGCCGCGATCGACTGGTCGCAGCACCTGCGCGTGGGCATGAGCCTCGCCGTCGATGCGCACGTGTCCGGCGACGTGATCACCCATGCGCGCTACGCCGCGCAACGGATCAAGGACGCTGTCGTCGACACCCTGCGCGGCCCGGAGGGCGAGCGGCCGAGCGTCGATCTCGAACAGCCCGACCTGCGCCTGAACCTGGTGGTGAAGACGAACAAGGCCGGCGCGTCGAAGGCGCTGCTGTCGGTCGACCTCGGCGGCGGCCCGCTGCACCGGCGCGGCTGGCGGCAGATGCAGGGCGAAGCGCCGTTGAAGGAAAATCTGGCCGCGGCCGTGCTGATGCGCGGCGGCTGGCCGTCGCTGTACCACGAGGGTGGCGCGCTGCTCGACCCGATGTGCGGCAGCGGCACGCTGCTGATCGAAGGCGCGCTGATGGCCGCCGATGTGGCGCCGGGCCTGTCGCGCGAGGGGCTGCCGCTGCAGACGCCGTCGCGCTGGCGGCAGTTCGACGTGCTCGCCTGGCGCGCGCTGGTCGAGGACGCCGAGGCGCGCGCGCAGGCCGGCCTGGCCGCGCTGCGCGATGCTTTCCACGGCAGCGACCTCGATCCGCATGCGGTCCGCGCTGCGCGCGAGAACGCGGAACGTGCAGGCGTCGCCGACCGGCTGCGCTTCGAGGTGCGCGATGTCGCGCAGCTGCCGGTGCTTGACGTGCCGCGCGGGCTCGCGGTCTGCAATCCGCCGTACGACGCGCGCCTCGCCGCCGATCCGATGCTGTATCGCGCGCTGGGCGATGCGCTCAAGCGCGCGGTGCCGGGCTGGAAGGCCAGCCTGCTCTGCGGCGATGCCGAGCTGGCGCGCGCCACCGGGCTGCGCGCGGCGAAGAAGTACCAGGTGTTCAACGGCGCGATCGAATGCGCGCTGATCGTCTGCGACCCGGTGCTGCCGCCGCAGCGCGAGCGTCCGGTCGACGCCGCGCCGCAGCCGCTGGGCGAAGGCGCGCAGATGGTCGCCAACCGCCTGCGCAAGAATCTCAAGGCCTCGAAGTCGTGGCGCGATCGCGAGGGCATCCACTGCTGGCGCGCCTACGACGCCGACATCCCCGAATACGCGGCCGCCATCGATGTCTACGTCGCCGACGACACCGGCGAACGCTGGCTGCACGTGCAGGAATACGCCGCGCCGGCGGAGATTCCCGAAGCGACCACGCGCAAGCGCCTGCAGGACCTGCTGGCCGGCGCGCGCGAGGCCTTCGAGGTCCCGCGCGAGCGGGTCGCGGTGAAGACCCGCGCCAAGGGCAAGGGCGGCAGCAAGTACGCCGACAGCGGCGCGTTCAAGCGCGGCGAGACCCTAGTGGTCCGCGAAGGCGCGGCGAAGCTCAAGGTGAATCTGTTCGATTACCTCGACACCGGCCTGTTCCTCGACCATCGGCCGATGCGCCTTCGCCTCGCCGCCGAGGCGAAGGACGCGCGCTTCCTCAATCTCTTCGCCTACACCGGCGCGGCCACCGTGCATGCGGCGGTGGGCGGCGCGGCACGCACGACCACGGTGGACCTGTCCGCGACCTACCTGCAGTGGTGCTCGGACAACCTGCGCCTGAACGGTCTGGGCGGCGAGCGCCATCGGCTGGTGCAGGCCGACGTGCTGCAGTGGCTGCTCGCCGACCGCGGCGAATACGACCTGGTGTTCTGCGACCCGCCGACGTTCTCGAACTCGGCGCGCGCCGAGGATTTCGACGTGCAGCGCGACCATGTCCGCCTGCTGCAGGCGGCGATGGCGCGGCTGTCGTTCGGCGGCACCCTGTACTTCTCGAACAACTACCGCCGCTTCCGCTTCGACGAGGCCGCGATCGCCGCGTTCGCCGAGGTGGAGGAGATTTCGCCGCAGACGATCCCGCAGGATTTCGCGCGGAATCCGCGGATCCACCGCGCGTGGCGGTTGAGGGGGAAGGGCTGAGCCTGGCGCGAGGGCGATCCGTGACTGTCATCCCGAGCCGCAGGCGAGGGACGTGCTTGGCGCTTGCTCACTCGAAAGGTCGGAGGATGGGGCATCGGCCACGTGACTTGCCTGGTCGGCAATTGCCGCGTGGAGCATGCAGCCTGCGAACTCTCCCGTCGTCCCGGCGCAGGCCGGGACCCAGCCCTCGCTTTTCTGTGCCGGCATCACAAGCACCAGCAAGAGCGGGGTCCCGGCCTGCGCCGGGACGACGATGCGCTTGCGCGAGGATGACGTGTGTTTTTTCAGCAGGCGCCCGATCCCGTCAAGGCGCCGCCGCCCTCTGCGGCACCTTGCGCAGTTTCGAGACGTCGTAGCCGAGGTCGCGCAGGCGGGCGACGTGGAGGTCGTAGTCGGCGTCGGAGATCGTGGGCGTGCGGGCCATCACCCAGACGTAGTCGCGGGCGCTGCGGCCGATGATGGTCTGCTGGTAGGCGTCGTCGAGGTACACGATCACGTACTCGGCCTTGATCGGCCAGACGAACTGCATGCCCCAGACCGCGTTGCCGGTGCCGGGGCGCACGGTGCCGACCGGATGCATGGTCTTCACCGGGGCGTCGAAGCTGCCCTTGCGCTGGCGATAGGTGGTCTGCACCTTGCCGTCCTCGCGCATCGCATAGGTCTCGATGGCGTCGTAGGCATCCTTCTCGATGAAGGTCGGGATGTGCGCGATGACGTACCAGTCGCCCATGAAACGCGGCAGGTCGACCTGCGCGACCGGCGGGATGGTCGGGGCGTCGCGCCCACCGAAGGCGTACACGGCACCGGCGGCCAGCGCCCCCAGGGACACCGCGCCGAGCGCGATGGCGAACAGTCCGGTCTTCATGGCGTCGTCCTCACGGTTTGGCGAAACGATAGTGCGCGACCAGCCATTCGCGGCCGTCGGCGTAGCCGAACAGTTCGGCGCAGGCCATCCAGAACATGCGCCAGCGCTGGAACCACAGGCCCGCGTGCTCGCCGTAGGCCTCGCGCAGCACGGCCATGACCGCGTCGCGGTTCGCGTCCTGGTTCTGCAGCCAATGGTTCGAGGTCTTCTCGTAGTGCGTCCCGTCGACGTGCCAGCACTGCTCGATGCGCAGGTCGCGCTGGAACCACAGCAGGGTGTCGGTGGCGGGCATCAGGCCGCCGGTGAAGAAGTGCCGGCCCATCCAGTTGTCCTCGCCCGCGGTCTCGAACGGGTACATCAGGTTCAGGTGCGCGAAGATGTGCACGAACAGCTTGCCGCCGGGCTTCAGCCAGCCGGCGATGTTGCCCAGCAGGATCTCGTAGTTGCGCATGTGCTCGAACATCTCGATCGACACGCAGCGGTCGAATTCGCCGGCCGGCAGCTGCAGGCGGTTGACGTCGCAGGTCAGCACCTCGACGTTGCCGAGGCCGCGTTCGCGGCACTGCGCGAGGATGTGCTCGCGCTGCGGACGCGAATTGGACACGGCGGTGATGCGCGCGTTCGGAAAGCGTTCGGCCATCCACAGCGTGAGCGATCCCCAGCCGCAGCCGAGTTCGAGGATCCGCTGGCCATCGGCGAGCTCGGCGCGCTCGCCGTAGAGCGCGAGCATCGCCTCCTCGGCCTGGTCCAGGGTTTCGTCGCCGCGCGGGTAGTAGGCGCAGGAATACTTCAGACGCTTGCCCAGGCACAGCCGGAAGAAGGCCGGCGGCAGTTCGTAGTGCTGCGTGTTGGCGGCATCGGTGTGGATCGCGACCGGGCTGGTGCGCAGCTGTTCGATGCGGCTGCGATAGCGCTCGGCCAGTGCCTGCGCGCCGCCGACCGATTCCGAACGCAGCCGCGCTTCGCACTGGCGGCGGATGCCCAGGCGCAGCAGCGCATCGGGCAGCAGGCCGCGCTCGGCCAGGCCGATCAGGCCGGGGCCGGGCCGGTCCTGCGGGAGTTCGCGTGCATGCGGGTCGGGCAGGGTGGTGGTCCGGGTCATGGCGATGTTCCTTGTGTCGGAAGCGGTGCGGAAGGCAATGGACGTGGCTGCAGGCGTGTCGCGAGCAGTACGAGGAGGGGGAGGGCGAGGCTCCAGGCCAGCGCGAGCAGGGCCAGGGCCTGCCAGCGCGGTTCGGCGAACGCGATCGACTGCCAGCCGCGCGCGGCGCCTAGGTAGGCCAGCGGACCGCCGATCGCGCCCAGTGCCAGCGCCGCGAGCGGGCGGCCGAGCAGGAAGCGCATCGAGCGGCGCAGGGTGAGCGCGAAGCAGGCCCAGATCGCGAGCAGCCACAGCGGCGCTCCGCCGGGGAAGACAGGCGCTGCGGCTGCGTATTGCGCGAGTCCGCTGCTCGCCATCGCGCCATCGACGGCGACGCCGCAGGCCAGTGCGGCGACCAGCAGGCGCAGGTCGACGTCGCGTTCGCGCGAGACGCCGAGCTGCACGGCGACGAACAGCGCCGCTGCCGCGACGCCGGGCCACCAAGCGCCACCGCCCGCACCGATCACGGCCGCGAACCACACCGCCTGGTAGGCGATGGCGTTGGTCCAGAAGGCGGCGCGGTCGCTCATCATGGCGTGTCCGTGTCTGACTCAGGCCTGCAGGTGCGCGGGATGCGCCAGCTCGGGCATCGGCGCGCTGCCGCGATGGCCGGGACGCGCCATCAGCAGCTGCGCGACGCCGATCGAACGCTCGCGGAAGCCGCCTTCGCAATAGGCGAGGTAGAACTGCCACATCGCGATGAAGCGGTCGTCGAAGCCCTGCGCGCGGACTTCGGGGAGTGCGGCGAGGAAGCGGTGGCGCCAGGCTTCGAGCGTGCGCGCGTAGGAGAGCCCGAAATCCTCCAGCTGGATCAGCGCGAGGTCGCTGGCGCGCGACTTGGCCTGCACCATCGCCGCGATCGAGGGAATGAAGCTGCCCGGGAACACGTGGCGCTTGATGAAATCGACCGAGCGCAGCGCCTGTTCGTAGCGGTGGTCCTCGATGGTGATCGCCTGCACCAGGGCCAGGCCGTCGGGCTTGAGCAGCCGGCCGAGCGTGGCGAAATAGGTATCGAGGTATTCGGCGCCGATCGCCTCGATCATCTCGATCGACACCAGCTTGTCGTACTGGCCCTGCAGGTCGCGGTAGTCCTGCAGCAGCAGGGTGACGCGGTCCTCCAGACCGGCTTCGGCGACGCGCTGCGCGGCCAGCGCGTGCTGTTCCTTCGAAATCGTGGTGGTGGTGACGCGGCAGCCGTAGTGCTTCGCGGCATGCACCGCGAACCCGCCCCAGCCGGTACCGATCTCGATGACGTGGTCGCCCGGCTTGAGGTCGAGCTTGCGGCAGATGCGGTCGAGCTTGCGCGTGGATGCATCCTCCAGGCTGTCCTCGTCGCCCGCCCAGATGCCCGAGGAGTACATCAGGTCGGACGAGAGGAACAGCCGGAAGAAATCGTTGCCGAGGTCGTAGTGCGCTGCGATGTTGCGGCGGCTGCCGTCGCGGGTGTTGCGGCGCAGCGCATGCCAGGCGCGCATCGCCAGGCCGCCGAGGCGCGCGGCGCCGGTTTCCATGCCATCGAGCAGGTCGCGATTGCGCACCAGCAGGCGCACCAGCGCGACGAGGTCGCTGCAGCGCCAGTGGCCGTCCATCCAGGCCTCGCCTGCGCCGACGCTGCCGTTGCCGGCGATGGCGCGGTAGAAACCCGGAGAATCGACGTCGATGCGCACATCGAGGTCGATGCTGGCCTGCGACGGCGTGTCCTCGGCGTGTTCGCCCAGCACCACGGTGCCCAGCGCGTCGTGCAGGGTGAGCCGGCCGTGGCGCAGGCCCGCCATGCGATCGATCAGGCGCCGGCGCAGGAAGCGGTCGAAGGCACCGTACTCGGCGTGCATCGCTTCGGTGGCAGGGGCGGTTCGGGCGATCTCGTTCATGAGGGGCTCCGGGAAGACAGGGAAGGGTGGTCGTGCACCGGCACGCGCTTGAGCCACAGGCGCAGCGCCTGCCAGTGGATCGCGCCCATGACCTGCGCGGTCATCAGCGGATAGCGCCAGAGCACGCGGCGCAGCGAAGACGCATCGAGCGGGCGACGCTGCAGGCCGAGGGTGGCGTCGAAACTGCGTTCGCCGTCGCGCATCACGTCCATGTGCACGCGCAGGTCGTCGCCGGGCACGGTGAAGCGCCAGTCGTAATCGTGGTCCATGGCCATGAACGGCGAGACGTGGAAGCGCTTGGCGAAGGTCCAGCGCAGCGCGCGGCCGCTGGCCTGCGCGCCATCGACCGGCAGCACGTAGGCGTGGCGTTCGGACCAGGGGGTGTTGGTGATCTCGGCGACGATCGCGTCGAGGGTTTCGCCGTCGGGCCGGAAGCAGTAGTAGAAGCTCACCGGGTTGAACACGTAGCCGAAATAGCGCAGGTGGGTGAGCAGGCGGATCGGCCCGGTGGGCACGCGGCCGAGCACGCGACCGGCCTGCTCGCGCACGGCATCGGCGAGCGGCTGCGAGGGGTCGCCGAGGTAGTCGCTGCGGCGGAATTCGGCGACGTTGCGGCGATCCACCGACCACAGCGGCCGGTCGCGGAACAGCTGCGGCAGTTCGTCGAGGTCGAGGTAGAGCTGCGCCATTCGGTAGCGGAAGGCGTGCGCGCGCGGTGCGTGGCGGCGATGGCGCACCACGCCTTCGTAGACCGCGCTGCGCAGCGCCGGTGCGGTCATGCGCGCAGTTCCACCGGCGTGGCGGCGTCGCGCTTCGGTGCGCGCGGGGTCCAGTTCGCGCCCAGCGCGTTGGCCACGTCGACCGCGCTGCGCATCCCGTCTTCGTGGAAGCCCCAGCCCCAGTAGGCACCGGCAAACCAGGTGTGGCGCTGGCCCTGGATCTCGGCACGACGCGCCTGCGCGGCGACCGAAGCGTGGCTGTAGACCGGATGCTGGTAGCGCATGCGGCGCAGGATGCGCGCGGGGTCGATCTGGTCGGTGCGGTTCAACGTGACGATCAGCGGCTCCGGCGCGTCCAGACCCTGCAGCAGGTTCATGCAGTAGCTGACCGTGCAGACATCGCTGGCTTCGCGCGGCACCAGCGCGTTCCATGCCGCCCAAGCCTTGGGATGGCGCGGCAGCAGGCGCGCATCGGTGTGCAGGACTGTGTCGTTGTCCTGGTAGGCGATGGCGCCCAGCACCGAGCGCTCGGCCTCGCTGGCGTCGCCGAGCAGCTGCAGCGCCTGGTCGCTGTGGCAGGCGACGATGACGTGGTCGAAGTGCTCGGCGCCGTCGTCGGTCATCACCGTCGCGCCCGCGCCGCTGCGCAGCAGCATGCGCACCGGCGACGACAGGCGCTCGCGCACGCGCCAGCGGGCGCGCATCGCGTCGATGTAGCGGCTCGATCCGCCGCGCACCACGCGCCACTGCGGGCGATCGGTGACCTGCAGCATCTGGTGGTTGGCCATGAACTGCACGAGATACTTGGCCGGGAAGGCGAGGATGCGCGACGACGGCGACGACCACAGTGCGGACGCCATCGGCACCAGGTGCTCGTCGCGGAACATCGCGCCGTAGCCGTGCGCATCGAGGTAGTCGCCGAGCGTCGGGCCTTCGCCGGACACATCCAGCAGGGCCGGCGCCTCGCGGTAGAAGCGCGTCAGGTCGCGCAGCATGTTCCAGAAGCGTGGCGACAGCAGGTTGCGCCGCTGGCAGAACAGCGAATCGAAATCGGTGGCGTTGTATTCCAGGCCGGTCGCTTCGCTGCGCACCGAGAAGCTCATCGTCGTCGGCTGCGAGGCCACGCCCAGTTCGTCGAACAGCGCGGTCAGCAGCGGGTAGTGCTGCGGGTTGTGGACGATGAAGCCGGTATCGACCTCGTAGTCGCGTCCGCCCAGTGCGATGCGATGGGTATGCGTGTGCCCGCCGAGCCGGTCCGCGGCTTCGTAGAGGGTCACGTCGTGCTGTTTCGAGAGCAGCCAGGCCGAGGCCAGCCCGGCGATGCCCGATCCGATGACGGCGATGCGCATGCTCAGCTCCTTGCCTTGGCGAAGACCCACGCCGGCACCGGCTTGAGGTCGCGCACGAGTCCGAACAGCGCGAGCGTGCGCAGGCCGTAGTAGGTCAGGTCGATTTCCCACCAGCGGAAGCCCTGTCGCGCGCTGCCCGGGAAGAAATGGTGGTTGTTGTGCCAGCCCTCGCCGAAGGTCAGCAGCGCCAGCCAGAGGTTGTTGCGGCTGTCGTCGCGGGTCTCGAAGCGGCGCTTGCCGAAGCGGTGCGCGAGCGAGTTGATGGTCACGGTGGCGTGGAACAGGACGATGGTCGACACGAAGAAACCCCAGACCAGCAGCTGCGGACCGTCGGTGCCGAGGCCGGGCGCGGCGCTTTCCAGCCAGGCGCCGATCGCGTACAGGGCGATGGCGAGCAGCACCGGGACCACGATGTCGAAGCGGTCGAGCCAGCGCAGTTCCGGGTAGCGGACGAGGTCGGGGATACGCGACCAGTCGGTGCGGAAGCCGTGGCGGGTGAGGAACCAGCCGACGTGGCTGCGCCAGAAGCCGTGCACGGTCGGCGAATGCACGTCGCGCTCGGTATCGGCATGGCGATGGTGGTTGCGGTGGTGCGCGGCCCACCACAGCGGGCCGCGCTGCACGCAGGACGCGCCGATCAGCGCGAACAGGAACTGCACCGCGCGCGAGGTGCGGAAAGTGCGGTGGGAAAAGTAGCGATGGTAGAAGCCGGTGATCGCGAACATCCGCACTGCGTACAGCGCCACCGCGACGGCGACGGCGGTCCACGACACGCCGACCGCGAACACCGCGAAGCACGCCAGGTGCATGCCCAGGAAGGGAATCGCGCGCAGCCAGTCCACGCCGTCGCCGTCGCTGCCCTCGTCCGCGGGCGTCGCGCTGGTGTCGAACCAGCGGGCAAGGGTCGCGAACAGGCGATTCGTGACGGTGGGCCCCGCTGGGGTGGGCGGCAGGGTGGGCGAATCCGACATGCATGTCTCCTGGAAGTCGTCACCCGATACGGGCATCCCCGCGTTGCGGATGCACCCGCCCTGCGCGGCTACCCGCATGTGCCTCGCGCCCAAGAAAAAGGCGCGTCCCTGCGGACGCGCCTTCCGGTGTCGTGCGATCGGGCCTCGGGCCCGCGTGCCGGTCAGAGCACGACGATGTCGCCCTTGGCGATGATCGGGCCGGTCGCCACGCCCTGCGGTGCGCCGCCCTTGGGCTCGAGGGTGATCGCGAGGACCGCCCCCTGGTCGAGCGCGTCGCGCAGCGTGTCGGGCACCTTCACCGTGTGCGAACGGTTGATCGACACGATGCCCAGCGACTGGGCCTTGCCGCCCGGCGGGATGATCCACAGCTCCGGCTCGCGGCCCTGTGCGTCGGCGGCGGCCGGCACGGGCACCATGAGCACGGTGCCTTCCGCCGGATCGACCGAGGCCAGCCAGCCGGTGCTGCCGTCGTCGCGCAGCAGGGTGCTGACCGGCTTGGGCGCGTCGGGGTCTTCCACCGGCGGCGTGGTGTCGGGTGTCGGCGGGGGGGACGGCTGCACGACCACGCGGGTGTCGGGTGTCTCGGGCTTGAGCAGGCCGAGCGGACCGACCGCCACGGCGGCCAGGGCCGCTGCGACGGCGAGGCCGGCGACGCCCTGCCAGAAGCCGGCGCTCTGCCACAGTCCGGCCTTCGGCGCGGCGGCCTGTGCGACCGGTGCGGCGACATCGCCCACCGACGGCCAGCCGAGGCGGTTGCGGATGCGCGGCCAGACGTGCGACGGGATCTCCGCGCCTTCGAATTCGGCCAGCAGGGGCGCAAGCCGCTGCTCCCATTCGACCACCAGGCGGGCGAAGGCGGGATCCTGCGCGACGCGCGCTTCGGCTTCGCGACGCTGTTCGGCATCGAGCACGCCCAGCACGTACTCGCCGGCGAAGAGGTCGGCCGAAGGCGGTTGCGTGCCTTCGAAATCGCGGTCTTCGATGTGTTCGATGTTCATGCTTCCAGGCACCCACGCAGTTGCAGCAGGCCACGGCGGATCCAGCTTTTCACCGAACCCAGCGGGGACGAGATCCGGTTCGCCAGTTCCTCGTACGTGGAGCCTTCGAAGAAGGCGGCGCGGATCAGCGCCTGGCGGCGCGCGTCGAGCTGGCGCATGCAGGCTTCGAGCCTGGAACGGTCGTCGTCGGACATGGCGCTCTGCAGCGGCGTGGCGCCGGCATCGGGCACGTCGTCGGCCCATTCCATCGGCGCGAGGGTGCCGCGCGCGGGTGCGGCGCGCAGGCGGTCGATGGCGCGGTTGCGCGCGATCATCGACAGCCAGGCCATCGCGCTGGCGCGTTCGGCGTCGAACTGGTGCGCCTTGTGCCAGATGGTGGTGTAGACCTCCTGGACCACGTCCTCGGCCTCGGCGCGGTCGCCCAGCACCCGCAGGCAGATGCCGAACAGGCGGGAGGAGGTGGCGCGGTAGAGGCTTTCGAAGGCGTTGCGACTGCCGCTGGCGATGTCGCGCAGCAGCGAGTCGAGTCCTCGGATGTCCTGAAGATCGTCCTGCAGGTCGGGGCTCGGGCGGATTTCGGGCATCCGGGGTCCTTGGTGGGGGG
>SCMT01000046.1 GCA_005502915.1 Lysobacteraceae bacterium 2PB
GGGCGGGAGGGGTCGGGGTGACATGCGGCCGGTCCTGGTGTCGGGATGGGCACAGTCTCGGCATCGCCCGCCTCGCCCGGCAGTCGCGGGCGTCAGCCATCGGAGGTGACAAACGTCACCTGACGCGGACAAGGTCGGCCCGATATGCTGGCCTTCCACTGCATCCGGCGCGCCGTCGGCTTCGTCTGACTGCGACCGCGCCCCACCCTTTCCCGCCTTGCCACGGATCGCCATGAGCACCCCCACCCCCGCCGACCCGCTGTCCCAGCTCCGCATCGACCGCAGCCCCGGCGCGCGCAAGCCGCGCCGCAAACGCTGGCCCTGGGTGGTGGGCGCCCTCGTGGTCGTCGTCGCCGGCCTGACGGTGATGTCGATGAACCGCCCGATCGAGGTGCAGGCCGCCGTCGCGCGCGACGCCGCCGACCCGGCCAACGCTTCGCTGCTCGACGCCTCCGGCTTCATCGTCGCCAGGCGCATCGCCACCGTGTCCAGCAAGACCACCGGCCGCGTACGCGAAGTGCTGATCGAGGAAGGCCAGCGCGTCGAGGCGGGCCAGGTGCTGGCCACGCTCGACCCGATCGACGCCGACGCCCAGCGCGCGCTCGCCGACGCCCAGCTCGCGGCCTCGCAGAGCCAGATCGCCCAGGTCGAGGCGCAGCTGGTCGAAGCCGAAGCCAGCGCTCGCCGGCTGTCGTCGCTGGTGAAGGACAAGCTGGTCTCGCGCCAGCAGTACGACCAGGCCGTCGCCCAGCGCGACGCCCTCCGCGCCTCGCTGGTCAGCGCGCGTCGCGGCGCCGAGGTCGCCGGCCGCCAGCGCGACGTCGCCGCGATCGGCGTCGACAACACCATCGTTCGCGCACCCTTCGCTGGCGTGATCACCGCCAAGGCCGCGCAGCCGGGCGAAATCGTCTCGCCGATCTCCGCCGGAGGCGGCTTCACCCGCACCGGCATCGGCACCATCGTCGACATGGACTCGCTGGAGATCGAGGTCGACGTCAACGAGGCCTACATCGGCCGCGTGAAACCGGGCATGCCGGTCGAAGCCGTGCTCAACGCCTATCCGGACTGGAAGATCCCGGCCGAGGTGATCGCGATCATCCCTGCCGCCGACCGCAGCAAGGCCACGGTGAAGGTGCGCATCGCGCTGAAGCTGCGCGACGCGAAGATCGTGCCGGACATGGGCGTGCGCGTGAGCTTCCTCGAGAAGGCCGCGCCGGGCGCGCCGAAGCCAACCGGCGTGTGGGTGCCCTCGCGCTCGATCCGTCTCGCCGACGGCGAACCGGCCGCCCAGGCCACGCGCGGCACCGTATTCGTGATCGATGGCGACAAGGCGCAGGCGCGCGAAGTCGCGCTGGGCGAAGCCCGCGACAGCGACCGCCGCATCACCTCCGGCCTCAAGGCCGGCGAACGCATCGTCGACGATGCCTCGAAGATCCAGGACGGGCAGCGCGTGGTCGTCGCCGACCCCAAGGCCAAGGCCGCGAAGTGACCGCCATGGACGATGCGACCCGACCGCTGGTCGAAATCCGCGCCCTGACCAAGGTCTACGCGCGCGGCAAGCAGCAGGTGCCGGTGCTGCACGGCATCGACCTGGACATCCCGCGCGGCGATTTCGTCGCGCTGATGGGCCCGTCCGGCTCGGGCAAGACCACCCTGCTGAACATCATCGGCGGGCTGGACACGCCCAGCGACGGTCGCCTGCTGGTGAACGGCGTGGCGATCGAGGATCTGCCCGCCGACGCGCTGGCCGCGTGGCGCGCCGACACCGTCGGCTTCATCTTCCAGAGCTACAACCTGATGCCGGTGCTGACCGCGCAGAAGAACGTCGAACTGCCGCTGCTGCTCACCGACATGGGCGCGGGCGAACGCGCGAAGCGGGCGAAGATCGCGCTGGACCTGGTGGGCCTGGGCGAGCGCGCGCGGCACAAGCCGAACGAGCTGTCCGGCGGCCAGCAGCAGCGCGTCGCCATCGCCCGCGCCCTGGTCTCCGACCCGCTGCTGCTGATCTGCGACGAACCCACCGGCGACCTCGACCGCAAGACCGCCGACGAGGTGCTGCGCCTGCTGCAGACGCTCAACCGCGACTACGGCAAGACGATCGTGATGGTCACCCACGACCCGAAGGCCGCCGAGTACGCACAGCGCACCGTGCACCTCGACAAGGGGCGCCTGGTCGACGATCCGGGCCACCACTGAGGCGCGCATGAAATACGTCGGACTGGTGCTCTCCGGGCTGCTGCGCAGGAAACTGCGCACCGGCCTCACGCTGCTCTCGCTGATCGCCGCGTTCACCCTGCTCGGCCTGCTGCAGGCGGTGAACTCGCTGTTCGGCGGCGCGGCGGACTTCCTCGGCGCCAACCGCCTGATCACCCAGGCCTCGACCTCCTTCACCCAGCCGCTGCCGATGCGCCTGATGCCGCAGATCGAGGCCGTGCCCGGCGTCGAGTCGGTGATGCACTCGCAGTTCTTCGGCGGCGTGTACCAGGACGGTCGCGGCTTCTTCCCGCAGTTCGCGGTCAACCCGCAACGCCTGCGCGACACCTATCCCGAATGGGTGATGGCCGAAGACGGCTGGCGGCAGTTCATCTCCACCCGCGACGGCGCCATCGTCGGCCGCAACCTCGCCGAGACCAACGGCTGGAAGGTCGGCGACATCGTGCCGCTGAATTCCTTCATCTGGACCAAGGCCGACGGCTCGCGCACCTGGGAATGGCGCGTGGTCGGCATCTTCGACGGTCGCGACGAGGAATGGAGCGAGCGCGCCAACGTCATGTACCTCAACTACGGCCAGTTCGACGAAGGCCGCAGCCCCGCGGCGCGCGGCCTCGCCGGCATCTTCGCGGTGCGCATCGCCGATCCCAACGAAGCCCCGCGCATCGCCGCCGAGATCGACGCCAAGTTCGACAACTCCTCCGACGAGACCAAGACCCAGAGCGAGCAGGAATTCCAGCTCGGTTTCGCGCGCCAGTTCGGCGACATCGGCCTGATCGTCAACCTGATCACCGCTGCGGTGTTCTTCTCGATCCTGTTCCTCACCGGCGTGTCGATGTCGCAGGCGGTGCGCGAACGCATCCCCGAGCTGGCGGTGCTCAAGTGCCTGGGCTTCACCGACCGCCAGGTGATGTGGCTGGTGCTGGCCGAAGCCTTCGCGCTGTGCCTGCTCGGCGCGCTGGCCGGCATGCTGATGGCCAGCGTGGCCACCCTCGGCCTGCCGCCGGAATTCCCGATCACCACCGACCTGCGCGTGTGGATCATCGCCGGCATCAGCGTGCTGGTGCTGACGCTGATGGTCGGCCTGCCGCCTGCCATGACCGCGAAGCGCCTGAAGATCGTCGACGCGCTCGCCGGCCGCGGCGACGATTCGCCGCTGGAGCGCCTGCTGCATCGCGGCCTCGACGCGCTGGGCCGGCTGTTCGGCGCGCGGCGCGAGGACGATGAAGACACTGCGGACGTGCAGGACAAGGAGCAACGCGCATGAGCATGCTCACGCAGACCCGCGAGATCGTGATGATGAACCTGCGCTCGATCCCCGACCGCCTCGCGCCGTCGCTGGTGATCGTGATCGGCATCGCCGGCGTGGTCGGCGTGCTGGTCGCGCTGCTGTCGATGTCCAGCGGCCTGAAGCAGACCCTCGGCGGCAACGGTCGCGACGACCAGGCGGTGATCACGCGCGGCGGCTCGCAGGGCGAACTGTCGAGCTTCCTCACCATCGCCTCGATGACCCTGATCAAGCAGGACCGCGCCATCGCACGCGGCACGGATGGCATGCCCCTGGCGAGCGGCGAGCTGATCGTGATCACCGAAGTCCCGCGCCCCGGGCAGAGCACCGGCGCCAACGTCACGCTGCGCGGCATCGAATCCGTCGGCTTCCGGCTGCGCCCCGAGTTCACGATGGTCGAAGGCCGCCGCTTCCGCCCGGGCGTGCAGGAAATCATCGTCGGCGACGGCGCCGCGAAGCAGTTCGAAGGCCTGGCGATCGGCAACCAGCTGCGCTTCCGCGGAGCCACCTGGACGATCGTCGGCCACTTCCGCAGCGGCGACGCCTACGACTCGGAGCTGTGGACCGATCGCGAGACCCTGCAGGGCGCGTTCGGCCGCGCCGGCGTGTCCTCGCTGCTCGCCCAGCTGCGCAGCGTCGACGACCTGGAGCCGATGAAGGCGCGCCTCACGGAGGATCCGCAGCTCGATGTCGACGTGCGCACCCAGCGCGACTACTACACCGGCCAGTCGGAAGGCCTCACCAGCACCATCGGCGTGCTCGCCGGCATCGTCGCCACCATCATGGCCTTCGGCGCGGTGTTCGGCGCGCTGAACACGATGTATTCCGCCGTATCGGCGCGCACCCGCGAGATCGGCACGTTGCGCGCGCTCGGCTTCGGCGCCCTGCCGGTCGTCGCCTCGGTGATGGCGGAATCGCTGCTGCTGTCGCTGTGCGGCGGCGTGCTGGGCGCGGTCATCGCCTACCTCGCCTTCAACGGCTACGCGGTGTCCACCCTGGGCGGCGGCTTCACCCAGGTCGCGTTCCAGTTCGCGGTCACGCCGGGCCTGGTGATGCTGGGGGTCACCCTCGCGCTGGGCATCGGCTTCATCGGCGGCCTCGCCCCCGCGATCAGGGCCGCGCGGATCCCGGTGACCGAGGCCCTGCGCGCGGGCTGACCGCCCGTCGGCGGAAGGACAACCGGGGATGAAGGCCTGCCCCGGCGGTCTTCATCCCTGCCGCGACACCGTGCTACGTTCGACCGGAATCCCCCTCTTCCCGCGTGACTCATGGATATGGAACCGTCCGCGCCACCGCCCGGCCCCGGGCCACGCCTGCATGCACCCGCATGCGCCCTGCTCCTCGCCCTCACCTTCTCACTCTCGGCCTGCGCCATGGAACATTCTTCTTCATTCGATTCGGACGCCTGGAAATCGCAGCGCGGCGCCGCCGCCAGCGACAACCGCCGCGGGGGCATGCTCCCGGCCCTCGACAAGGTCCTCCACACCGGCATGACCCGCGACGAAGTCGTCAAGCTGCTCGGCGAACCCGAGCACAGCGACACCCAGGCCGGCATCGACCAGTACGAACTCGGCATCGCCGGCTACGGCGTGGACGAGGAGTACTACGAGCTGCGCTATCGCGACGGCAAGCTCGAATCGCATCGCATGGGCCGCCGCTGATCGCACGGCCGGCCGCACCGCAACACCTCCCCCAGGATCGCAACGTCTAAGGAACCCAGGAGCCCGTCATGTCCAGACCCGACCTCGGCAAGGTCCGCACCGATTACCAGGTGGCGGACGACACGATGATCGATTACCGCCCGCGCGCCTTCGGCGCGTTCGACATCCCGTTCACCGACTCGGTCAGGATGACCCGCACCGAAGGCGCGCTGCTCGACGAGCTGACCTTCCATCGTGGCCTGGTCGGACTGAGCGAGTTCCGCGATACCGCCCGGCTCGCCGGCACCGAGGCGATCAGCCGCTTCCCGAACAACCCCGTGCCGTCCAACATCCCCGCCGATCGCGCCGGCGAATGGCAGGGCAACGACGGCCACCGGGACGCGTTCCGCCACGCCTACTGGAACGCGCTGATGACGCAGCGCTACGGCGAAAGCTGGACCGCCGCCTTCGCGACCGCGCATGAAGGCATTCCCGGCAACACCGCCAATCGCGAAGCGATGGATCTGTACAACAACCAGATCGGTCGCTCGATCGGCGCGGCGAATCCCAACGCATCGCCGCAGGAACTCGCCAACCAGGTCGAGCAGGCGCTCAACCAGGGTCGGCTGGTCACGATCGACCGCAACGGCAACCTGGAATGGAGTGATCGCGTCGCGCGCGGCCAGCACGGCCTGGCACCGAACGACGTGATCGGCCCGAACCTGCGCACCCCGGGCGTGGTCTCGCCGGACATCGTCGGCCTCAACACCACCGATCCCGCGCGCCCCGAAACACGCATGGCCGCCGCCGATCCCGCCGTCGAGCGCATGCGCCAGGATCCGATGTACGGCCAGGTCGTCAACGCGATGGCCGCCAAGGGCCTGCAGGACGACACCATGGCCGCGAACGTCTACGCCGCCGCCACGCGCGCCAACCTCGCCGGCGTCACCAACATCGAGATCGGCAACCGCATCGAAGGCGCCAACGGCCAGCCAGACCGCACCCTGTTCGTCTTCGACGGCCGCAATGGCGTCGAAGGCCCGGTCCACGCCCGACTGAGCGAGAACGACGCCCGCACCACCCCGGTGCAGGTCGCCGCGAACGTCGCCGAGACCTCGCGCACGCAGCAACCCGCCGCACCCGAGCAGGAAACGCGTAGGACGATGGCGGTCTGATTGCCATCGGAAAACCCGGACACATCCGCGCTGCATCGAAACGCCCGGCCTCGGCCGGGCGTTTTCGTTTTCCGGGGTCAAGACGCGTACCGACGCTGCAATGGCAGCGGGATCAGTTCGGCATCTGATCGGGATCAGTTCGATTCCCGTCATCCCGAGCCGAAGGCGAGGGACCTGCTTTCGGTGAAATTTTCCGGCGAAAAAGTACCTGTCAGTTCTGACAGGAATGACATTTGACCAAGGATTGAAAGACGATTAGAAGAACGGTTGCCGTATACCCAAGCGGCAGATTGACTTGCTTGTCCGATGTCGATCTGCATCCAGCCAATTGACATTAGGATAAAGAAGCTTTGTATACGGCGCACGCACATTTCTCGGATGTCATACAGCACTGCGTCATCCATCAATTCACAGTTTGATCTTAGTTAGACGTCACAACAGGGAAATTTCCAGTGGCCACCAAGCATGACGTAACCGATTGGGTTGTATCGGCGCTCAAGCGCCTCGGCGGCAGCGCTTCACTCGTCGATGTAGCACGCGATATTTGGACGCATCATGAGGCAGCTCTCCGCTTGTCCGGAGACATGTTCTATACGTGGCAGTACGACATGCGCTGGTCGGCCAATGTTCTTCGCCGCAAAGGCACTATGAAGGCAGCCGAAGCATCGCCACATGGCGTTTGGCAGCTCTCAGAATCCTAAAAATTCGAATCGACACCACTTCGTGGCACAACTTGATGTTGCCTTTAATCCTCTTGGGAGAATTCGGTGATTCTTAGCATTAAGTGGCACGCACCAATCGACCTAATCAATGGCGACAAGCAGAATCTGATCTATGTTGCCGAGGGCCTGGATGACTGGTGGGAAACGCCAGGAGTCTATATGTTTGCCCGGATATTCAACGATGATGTCTCGCCTCTTTACATCGGAAAAGCTGAAAAGCTCGGATTTAGAGCATGGCAGCACTTCAAGAACAACACGCAGCTTATGAATGGCATCCGAAAGTCACCAAAAGGCAACAAAGTATTAGTGCTCGGCAAATTCTCGCCAAAGCCTGGCCAAAGCACAAAGAAGTGCATTGCACTCATTGAACGAGCATTGATTGACCATGCGCTGACAGAGGGCCATAAGCTACTGAATGTGCAAGGCACGCGGACACCTTCCCACCGGGTTAGCTTCTCTGGCTATTTGGGTGCCCGCCATCTCACCGGCACCAGCCTTAGCTTCCGGGCGAAGAGCTGATAATTAAAGCCGAATCCGCTTCGCGGCGCAGCTTGATTCAAGCATTGGGCAAAAATGGAGAAATCATTGTGGGTGAGTGGTCTGAATTCTTTGAAGATTTCCCGGAAGAAAATCCGGCAAACTGGATTAATGGTGTTTTTATCGGACCCAACGGAGCTCAGCTCCACAGGGATCATCAGCTCAAAGTTGATGCAGCGCGGCGCAATGTGAAAGCTGAGCAAGCCCGCCTCGACTCTACAATCGCGAAAATCATTGCCGAAGGTAATGAGCGGCGCCGACTCAAGAACGGCGATTAAGGTCGCAGGCCACATTCGCAGGGCACATAATCGAAGCGTCATACACCTTTTGGACATTTCGGATCACTAAAGCATCACGGCGCATGACGCCTCCGGCTTATGCGCCACACGAAGACAAGGCGCCGGATCGAAAATCCGATTGAAGTTGAACCGCACTCAGGGGGCTGGATGCGATCGACACATCCATTGCTCTTGCTTGCACTGGCGCTGCCACTTCAGGCGATCGCGCACGGTGGCGGCCTCGACAGGCATGGCTGCCATACCAACCGGAAGACGGGCGAGTACCACTGCCATGGTGGTTCGCCGGCACCATCGCGCAGTTCGTTCCTGCCTGAAAGCAGGCGCGCGCCTGCGGGATCGGGATACAGAAGCGGTGCCTTCGCCAACTGCGCGGAGGCCCGCGCGGCGGGTGCGGCGCCGGTACGTCGTGGCGATCCCGGCTACGGTCCGCATCTCGACCGGGACAACGATGGCATCGGGTGCGAGCCCTACCGCAGGCGCTGACGCATACCAGCAGAACACTCGCGAGACTCCGGCCGCACGAGGCGGCCGGAGCGTGCATACGCAATCCCTGTCACTCGATCAGTACAGCTCGATCTCGTTGACGCGCGCGTGGATGACCTGGTTGCTCGGGCCCGACAGGGCGAGGATGCGCATGCGGAACGTCTGCACCGGGGTGATGCGGTGGGTGAGATGCAGCGAGGTGTTGCCGCGGATGCTGACGGCCTTCGCCCACTCGGTGCCGGTCCAGTATTCGACGTCGTAATCGCGGATCGGGAATCCTTCGCTGGTATACAGCTCGATCCGCGAGAAGGTGACCATGCGACCCCACTGCAGTTCCACCCACTGGGGCATCGGTGCGCGGCTGTTCGACCAGCTGTCGAAGCCGCCGAGCGTCGTGCTGTTGCTGCCGTCGTTCACGCGCGCCGGGGAGTAGCAGTCGATCGTGCCTGCGCCTGCGCAGTAGGTGGTGGACGCGACCGCGAGCGCTTCGAGGGCGAGGTTCACCGGCGGCGGCGGGCCCACCTGGATCGTGCGCGAGGTGCTGCGGCCATCGCCGAACCGGCGGCCGTGCGCATCGCGCCATGCGGTGAGCTGGATGGGCTTGGCGCCGGGCTGGTCCCACATGTGCGCCGCGACCACCGGCTGCCACGACGGCGGCGCGGGCGGGCCGCTGTGGTTGCTGGTGGTGCCGTCGCCCCAGTTCATCGTGTAGTCGATGTTGTCGGCATACGGCCAGCACGGACGCATGCGCAGCTTGTACGCGGCGGTGTTGCCGGTGCCGACGAAGGTCGGGCCATCGATCATCGGCGTCAGCGCGGTGGAGCCGATCAGGTCCCAGAAGCCGATGTACCAGCGCTTCGACTCCCAGAGCTTCTTCTTCCACGGCCTCGTGAAGAAGGTATCGGCCTTCGCGGTGATGGCCACCTGCCAGTCCAGCCCGAAGGTCAGGGCCTTGACGGTTTCGTGCTGGCCGTTCTGATCGGCGTCGCCGCAGGTGTTGCCGTAGTAGCCCCAGATGTCGCCGTGCAGGTAGCCGCGCACGCCGACCTGGGCGTAGGCCACGGCATCGTGGTACAGGAAGCCGCGCACCGCGAGGTCGGCGTACAGCGAAGGCTGGATGCGCCCGGACACGCCGGCACCGAAGGGGTTGTCGATGTTCTGCACGGTGTTGCGGATGTCGTTGTAGCCGGTGCAGCCGTTGCCCGTGCAGATGTAGTCGAAGCTGCCGGTGATGCGATGGCCGCCACGATACTGCAGCTGCCCGGTCACGTTGGCCTTGATCTCCACGCCGATGACGATCGGCAGGTTGAAGCCGATGTAGACCGGCAGCGGGCCGGCCATGAAGGCGATGCCGCCGAGGAAGGGCTTGGCGACTTCATGCTCGAACGGGCTCGGATTCGCGTAGCTGATCGATCCGTTCAAGGTCAGCGTGCTTTCCAGCGACACGCTGCCGACCGTGCGCACGTGCTCGAAGCGCACGCCGTACGGCACGCACAGGAACCACACCTTCGCGCGCTTGACCCGCAGCTTCATCTCGCCGTTGGCGTCGAGGTTGCCGCCGCCCTCGACCTGCAGCGTGCCGGTGAAACCGCCGCCCATGGGCTCCGAGGTCGAGAAGTTCGGGGTGTACTGCAGGCGCTTGCTGCGGGTGATGAAGGTGTCGGCGCAGCCGCGCGCGGCAGCCATCTCCAGGTCCTGTTCGGCATACGCCACCAGGGCCTTGGTCGGTTCGCCGAGTTCCAGCGAGCGCTGGATTTCGTCGACGATCGGCGCGTTGAGGGTGAAGACCACGGTCTCGCCCTTGGGCACCGACGCCAGCTCCTCGATCAGCTGGTCGCGGATCAGCTCGGGGATGGGCGCCAGGGCCACGCCCTTCTCGCCCACGATCTGGTAGATCTCGGACTGGATGAGCCGGCCCGAATCGTCGGTCGCGCTGAACGGCACGCGGCTCCAGCCGCCATCGGTGCTGCCGTCGTCGGGGTCCAGGGTGACCAGGGCAGGCTTGGCGAGACGCCCCGAGGTCTGGGCGTGGGCGGCGGTCACCAGGGAGAGCGCAAGCGCGACGCCGAACAGGGCGCGCGCGAACAGGCCTCGTCGCAAGGACGAGTCCCTCTGTGCAGGTTGGTTCATGGTGCAAGTCCTTTGGGAGATGGTGCGGGTCTGCCCGATCGATCCCGTCACCGGCGTTCGGCGACGCTCCGCGCCGCCCATCGGGCCCGGGCATCTTTCCCAATCGAATCAGTCATTTGTGCGGCGAATCCGGATTTCTGCCCGGTTTGTGCCCGGCATCGCGCGGGGATGAACCGGGCAGATCGCGCGCTGCGCGGCCCCCGGCTGGTCGGCGGTCGAGGACGCCGCCGTGCCTCGGGCCTTCAGCGCAGGGGCAACCGCCTGCAGCAGGTACGGATGTCCTCCGCGCCCTTCGCCGGATCGACCTCGCGGACCACCGATGCCGCCCTGTACTCGTAAGCCCCGGTCCAGGTGGAGCTGCCACTGATCTCCACGTACTTGATCTCGCCGGGCCGGAGTTCGACCTCGAAACCGAGGTCGGGCCAGCCGGTGTCCATGGACCAGTCGACGACGATGCGATGGCGCCCCGGCGGCAGGTCCATCTCGGCGTAGGTCTTCTGCTTCGGGCGGAACATCAGCCGGTCGTTCACCATCACCTTCGGCGTGCGCAGGGTGGGATAGGCGTTGATGCGATAGACCACCAGTGTCGAAACAGCATCGGCGGTGATCATCATGGTCGTCTCCGCATCCTGCGGCGGAGCGGGCGGTACGGACGCAGGTGCCTCCTGTGCGCGTGCGCCGCCAAGCGCCAGCGCGATGGCCAGGCCACCGGCCCGACACAGCCCGCTCGAGAACGTCTTCTTCATCTCTCCCCCAGGGCATCCGGCCATCGCCGGTATGCACCGAATCCAGCGACCTCGAGCAGGTTTACGGCGCCGCCGACTGCAGCAGCACGCCATCGGCAAGGATGCGGTACTCCTCGGACGCCACGGCCAGCCCCTTGCCGTCCTCCTCCAGATGCTTCGCCTGCGCCGGCGTCAGCGCCTTGCGCGAGAGCACGCCGTGCACCTGCGCCCGGCCGCTGCTGTCCTTCGGGATCGCGAACGCATGGTCGCCGAACATCACCCGCGCGCTGCGGCCCTCGTCCTCCAGGATCATCCAGCAACCCTTCGCCTGGCAGACCTGGGTGATGCGTCCACTGAACAGGCCCGGCTTGCCCGCATGCGCATCGAAATCGGCGATCGCCTGCGACACCGGGACCGCCGTGCCAGCCGGCACCGGCTTGCCGTAGGCCCCGGGCTCCCCTGCATGCGCCAGGGCAAGCAGCGACACCAGCGGGATCGTCAACAGGGCAAGGGACGTGCGCATGCGGGGACTCCAGTGGAATGTGTGGATGGCCACGATAGCGCAGGCGGGGCGGCGACAGGGCGCGCTCGGCGCCCTGCGCGGGGCGAGCCCCGTTTCAGAACACCAGCCGCCCCTGGCTGGCATCGATGCCCCCGGCCCACTGCGGCTCCACCGCCAGCAGCGCAGCCGACACATCGGTGCAACTGCCGAAGTTGAACACGGCGGCTTCCGAGCCGCGCACGACGACGTGTCCGTTGTCGGCCCAGAGACGGAAGTCGCGGACGTATGGCGGCGGATTGCCCAGCACGCTGTAGTTGCCGAAGCACACGCGCAGCAGGCGTTGCTGCGGGAAGCGCGCCAGCAGCGTGCGGTCCGCCGTGGCCGCCGCCAGCTTCCGCGCCTGCCACGACACGGCGTTCGACCAGGGCATCGCGCCCAGTCGGATGTAGTAGCCACTGACCGGCTTCTGCGGCCTGGCCGCGCCGTTGATCACGATCTTCTTGCCCGACACGAGGAAACAGCCGCCGGGCGCATGTCCTGCCGCCATGGCAGGCGTGCCGGTCGAGATCACCACCCCATCGGCCTCGATGCTGATGGGATAGCCCCCGGGCTCGGCAGCATCGACCATCTCGCGGCAGACCAGGTAGCTCGCCGCTTCCGCCAGCGTCGCGATCACCGCCGTCCGCTGCGTCTCCAGGCGCCACACACCCCAGCCGCAATGGTTGTAGCGATCGTTGACCGGCGATGGCGGCACGCAGGCGGTGGCCTGCACCGAGCTGACCGCCCCGCGTTCGCCCACGTCGGGCACCGACTGCGCACGCGCCGTCGCGCATGCCGCGGATGCCAGCGCCGCGAGCACGCCCGCGACCGCGATGGTGTTGCGATTGATCATGTCTGCTCCTGTTCCTGTCCTGGAGGCCCGGCATCGAAACCGGGATGCGTCGCGCCTGTGCACTTCGCACCGATGCGTTGTAACCCGCTGCCCGGACGCGATCAATCGATTCGTCGCATGGCGCCCGATGCAGTACCGGTCGCAGGCCGGCACGATGCCGGTGCGATGCCGGGTCGCATCGGACTCAGGCACGCCAGCGCTTGCGCCGGAACGCATCTCGACTTGAGCGCACCGAACGTGCGGCGACACTGGAAGCGCCATGCAGACATGCTGCTTCCTGCCTTGGCGGACTTGAGCCCGCCCTGCGGACCCGCGGGGCGGGCTTCATGGATTGAGCATCAGGATCCGATCCGCGAAGGCGTCCAGCTTTTCCACGACTTCAAGCGGCTTCGAAGTGCCTCCACGGAATTCTTTTGCCGCGACCACGGTCAGCAGCTTGCCTCGAATGTACAGAACGGCAGTGGCGCGGACTTCCTCCATTCGATACACCTTGCCTTCGATCGTCTGCTGGTTGGCCAAGGTCGCCAGGAGCCGCATCGACCGTTCATCGGAGCGATAGATCCTCGGCGCCTGCGCACGCATGTCATCGACCTTGATCATGTCGACGCCATGCTCGGTCAATGCATCGTTGATGCGCGCCTCGTTGCGCTTCAGCAACGGCGCAAGATCGATGCTGCCCATTGCCGACGCCACTTCGGAACGGAAATCGTTCCAACCCTTCCTGTCCGTCTGCCCCGCCGCGTATGCCTTCATGACGAAGAGTTCATAGTGCACATGCGGCGATATCTCGTGGACGGGCATGTCGATGTCGTATTGATGCAGATGGAAATCCAGCAATTCCGCTGAGGGCGGCACGACACGTTCGAACAGGCTTCGATAGACATCGGGCAATCCATCGAGATCGCGATATTCCTTCAGCAGTGGAATCGTCATTTCCACTTCGCCGATCCGCAGATGGCGCGTCGTGTCTTCGCTCGCGGGCGACATCATCTCGACACGGGGCTTCCTGACCTTGTCGGCATCGCCCTGAAGCGTCGGGGCCTCCTGCGCGGCTGCATCCTGACGCTGCGCTTCCGCGCGCGCGGCGGACATCGCCCCGAAACAGGCGATGGCGAAAAACAGTTTTCTCCACATGAGCGCGCTCCCCGGCTGATCGATGTCGATGACGCCGGACATTATCCATCATCCCGGGAAGAGGCATCCGACCACACGTGTCGCACCGTGCATCCTGGCGAACAGATACGACGAAGGGACGCATGCGGCCACATCGTGTGCATGCATGTGATTGCCTCAGGAAGGAGCCACTGAAAGCGATTCCGCTTCTGGATCGCTGGCCGCAGCCGAAAAGTGCCAGAGGGACGATGAAGCGGTGAAATCCGCCATGCGGGTTCCATCCTGTCGATTGCGCCTTGCGGCACGGCACACCACCCCGGCCGGCCGGCCTGCGACAACAGGCGGCATTCACGGCAATACCCGTGGTCTCGATCCGCGATACCCCATCAAGCGACGATGGCAGCCGGCGATTCACCGTGCCTAGGCTGTGTCGCTGGCAACCCGAGGCGTTCCGCCATCCCGACCCCTGCACGCAACGCGACGGCGCCGGATGCGCCATCGGGCCGCTGCACAGCGCGCATCACCCTCCTTCAACGCTCAGGACGACAACACATGACAACGACGCATTACGGCCGCACTTCCGCTTTCCATTCCGTCGCCTCCCGAAGGCTATTCCTCGCAGCCGCGCTGATGACCTCGCTCACCGCCTCCGGGCTGGCCAGCGCCGCAGGCTGGACCGCAGGCCCCGCCATGACCAACGCACGCGCCGGTGCCGGCTCGGTGACGCTGGCCGACGGCAGGGTCATGCTGGTTGGCGGCGCCGATGCGAAACGCTCGGCCTTCGCCTTCTACACCGCGGATCTCTACAACCCCACCACCAATGCATGGACCCAGAGCAGCTACAGCAACGCCCCCCACTATCTGCCCGGCATCGCGCTGCTGCAGAACGGCAACGTCCTGATCGCCGGCGGGCTGGGCAGTTCCGGCATCCAGTCGACAGCCGAGATCTATGCTCCCGCCAGCAATACATGGACGATCGCCTCGCCGCTGAACCAGCAACGCTATGCGCTCACGCTGACGACGCTGCAGAACGGCCATGTGCTGGCGGTCGGCGGCGTGATCAGCAATGGCACGCCGCAGGCCACCGTCGAGCGTTACAACCCGTCCACGAACACATGGACGCTGGTCGCTCCGCTCGCCACCGCGCGCCGCGACCACACGGCAACGCTGCTCGGCAACGGCAAGGTACTGGTGACCGGTGGCGAAGGCGTGGGCTGGATCAAGGTCCCCGGTGCCGAGATTTACGATCCGGCCACCAACACCTGGAGTCCGGCAGGCAATCTCGCGAACGTCCGCATGTTTCATACCGCCACCGCACTCGCCAACGGCGACGTACTGGTGGCGGGCGGCCTGGGCGACAACGGCCCGACCGCAAGCACGGAGCGCTACTCGGCCGCGACCAACACCTGGAGCAGCGCCGGCACGCTGTCGATGGCGCGCCAGCAACACGCGGCGATCGCCATGCCCAGCGGCAAGGTGCTGATCGCCGGTGGCTGGCCTGCCACCACCACCGCGACCGAGCTCTACGACCCCGTCACCAACATCTGGTCCGTCGCCGGCCATCTGGCCCAGGGCCGCAACCTGGTGGGTGCCGGTCTCGCCGGCAACGGCAAGGCCGTCATCGCAGGCGGCAGCTCACCGACCAACGTCAGGCTGTCGAGCAGCGAGCTCTACACCGAGTAACCGCGTCGGGCCATCGCAACGCGCCGTGCAGGACGATCCGCGTTCTGCACGGCGTGCGCAGCTCCGGCGCGAAATCAGGCGCACGACACTTCGCGTTGTCCCCTGCAACAGCCATACGCCTTGCGGCCTTCCGATACCAAGGCAGGATCGCAAGGCCGATGCGGATTCAGCCCGGGTACTTCGGGAATTTCTCGTTCGGGTGCTTGGCCTTCCACTCGCGGTGGGAGACGGTGCCTTCCCATGCGGTGAAGGAGCGCGGCGGCCGGCCGCGACCCGACCAGGTCTCGCCGGTGTGCGGCAGCCAGTATTTCGGCTGGACTTCCGTCTTGGCGGCGGCCTGCCTGGGCTGCCTGGGGGCCTGGGTTTTCGGCGCAACGAGCGCTGCGATCTCGGCGCGCTGCTTCGTGTCGAACTGCGCGCCGAACTGGCCGAGCAGTTCGATCACGGTCGAAAACGCGCTCGCCGCCTGTTCCTTGCGCAGTTCTTCTTCCTGCTTTTCGAGCTGACGCAGTTCCTCGGCCAGTTTGGCCTTGGCAGAAGCGATGGTGTCGAGCGTGGGCTTCATTTTCAAAACCTCTGTTGCGGTGATCCCCAAGTATAGCCTTGCGGCCTTTCGGGATGCGCGCCCTGTGCGGCGGGGCGGCGGGGCGGCGGGGCGG
>SCMT01000047.1 GCA_005502915.1 Lysobacteraceae bacterium 2PB
GGCGATACGGGTAATCTGCATGGCGGACTCCTCCTGCTTCGCGACTGGTGGTTCAACGTCCTTCCAGTCTGGCACCTAGATGCCGAAGAAGTGGGAGGAGTCCATTCCATTGGCGGTGAGCGCAGCGAACCCCACCATCACGCAGCATCAGGCGCATCGATAACCAACGAAGTCCCGTAGCCCGGGTCCGCGCGAAGCGCGAACCCGGGACGAAGAAGGCAGGCCGTATCCGGACTCCCGGCATCCAGTTCGCCGACGGAAACAGGATGCGCCGGGCGTTCAGACATCAATCGCATCCACGTCGACCGGATACACCGACAAGCAGATCGACACGCCAGCAGACCCTGCGCGTGACAGAAGCTCCGGCGGCAAGGTGAACGTCGACCAGCCGGGCGGTGAAATCTCCGCGCCGAAATCAAGAATCACGGAAGTCACGCCTGCGCTCGCGGCCAGCGACCGGACCGCATCGTGGCGTTGTCGCAGGAACTCGATCGCATCTTCGATCTGCCGCCCGAGATCGGAAAACTCCGCCCTGCTCACAAGGATGCGAAGCCCGGATGTGCCGTGTCTTTCCCCACCCGGATTGGCTTGCGGAAACCGCGGCTCGCCTCGTCGCCAGATCGAATGCGGCGTCAGCACGGAGGTGGAGACGAACGCATCCACGTCGAAATCCGCTCCGCCCGCTCGAATGAGGCATGCCATGGATATCTCGCCTTGCAGGAAGCCGGAAACGTCTGATCAACCAGGAACCTACCGCACCATGGCAAGCGCCTCGTCCATGGGCATGTAGTCGTATCCCTCGTCCCACGGGAAGCGGTGCTGCTTGTCGGGCAGGAACATCACCACCGCATCGAAAGGCTTGCCCTGGTAGTAGCGCACGGCCGTGCCCAGGTACTCGTTGAAATGCTCGGGTCGGATGGACTTGAAGATCACGTTGTAGCCGCCAGACAGGATGTTGCCGTCTTCGACATCCGTTCGGATGGCGTGGCCTTTCCTGAGCAGCCACGCGCATTCGTTGAGCGCAGCCTGCGCCTTCTCGGGTGGCAGGCCGAAAATCATGACTTCCGGAGCATTATAGGATTCGCCGAAACCGATCGAATACGTGAAGCGATCCTGATGGTCTTCGACAGGCCGGATATGCAGACAGTGCCAGCCATGGGCGCGGATGTTGTCCGCGATTCTCTGGTTCTGTGCAAGGTGTTTTTCGTTCATCGTCGGATGTCGGATCGAAGGGATGTCAGGCGTTCGTGGCGCCGAGGTCCATCACCGGGAGCCAGCTGCGGCAGGACCGTTGCTCATCGCAGTTCGCCGTCCTGCCCATTCCGGAACCGCAGGATCAGCCGCTTGATGCCGGAGCTGCCGAAGATCAGCCACAGGGCGAGCGCCAGTTGCCCGGCGGTCGCGATGATGTTCGCGATCTGCTCGTGCTGCCAGTCGATATGTCCCGCGTCGATGCGGCGACTGAGCAGGAACAGGGTCACCCAGTAGATCGCGTCGGGCAAGGCATGCGACAGCACCCAGACGCCCAGCAGCGTCAATCCGACCGTCAGCGCGACCGAGCCATCCATCGCGGTTTCGGAACGCGGCTCGCGCATCGCAGGCAGCAGTTTCCTCGCCACCGTCAACGGAAAGAACCACAGGTAGGCGCACAGCGCGAGGCTGAGGACCGAAACCAGCGCGACCAGCACCAGCGACGGCTTGAGCTCCACCTGGCCGATGAGCGCCATCGCGCTCGGGAACGAACGCACGATGGTGACCAGCAGGAAAATCGCGAACAGCCGAACGGCAACCGCTATGACATCTTCCCTGCTCATGGCGCCCCTCTCGTGGACGGGTGACGGATGGACCCTGCGAGGGGGCATGGCGCGCAGATTGCCATGCCGCCTGCCCGGCAGCAATCGAGCACGATCACGCCGCCGCCGAACGCCCGCGCATGACCAGAAAGAACAGGAAACAGGACAGCATCATCAGCGCGAAAAAGGCGAGGCCGATCATCGAATTCTCTGAGCCCATGTTGCGCAACAGCCTGGCCGCATCGAGACCGATGTACACCGCATATGCGAGCGCAGGCACGGCCAGCACGACCGATGCGATGCGGACCGGCTTGCGGGATCGCAGGGGCAGCAGCAGCCCCAGCACGAGGGAAAGACACAGCAGCATGGGAATCCCGACCACCAGGGTCAGCAGGCCATTGCCATTGCCGGCGGCCGCGAACCCGGACCACGCGAGCAGCAGGAACAGAAGCGCGGCCCGCCTCATCAGCCCCACTCGCGTCGCAGCCTGGTGGCCGCCAGCGATGTCATCGAGGGTCGCTCGAATTCGCCGGACTGCGCCACGCGCGACCGCATGTCCTCCATGATCGTCTTCGCGCTGCGTCCCGCCGGGTCCAGCCGCGCCAGCTCCTCCTTGTAGAGCTGCTCCAGCTGGTAATAGGCCGCGACCTGGTCGCACAACTGCGCGATGTGCCGTTCCGCGCGGCCCCAGCGTCGATCGATGCGCGTCGTGGCATAACTGATGAGCCCGCCGAGCAGCGCCCCGGCCAGCGCGAACAAACCCGCAATCACTTCACTCCCCACGATGCTCCTTCGCGCCATGCGCATTGCAACCAGCGCCACGCAGCGGCGCCGACCCGATCGATGAGAAGGACCTCGCATCGCGAGGCCCGCCGCCGGCCATGCTACCGCCGGCATGTTCGATCCCGCAAAGGCGGCACGCACCACCGCACCCTGCCTGGCCCCGAAGGGCAGCGCCCGGTAAAGACGCGGTGGAAACGCTATCGGGGCATCACTTCTTCAAGCGGCAGCAGCCGCCCGTTATCGTCGTGCCGCATACCGCCGCACCGCGCGGCCCGGGAGCCGGCGCCGCTGGTTTCATAGAGGGCGATGAAGCAGGGCTTCGAATTGCGCCTCGCGGCCTTTCATGGGTGTCCCGGATCTGATCCTGCTTTCAGCCCTTCGAGGACACGATGCGACGCAAGGCGGCCCCGGATCCGCCTTGCGTCGTCGAGGCAACCTCTGCCAGGCACGGCGACGCTCAGGGCGTCGGCTTCACCACGAAGGCGAACTGGATACCGTTGCCTGGCTGATTCAGAGGATCTTCCGCGGTATAGGTGCCGATCGTGCCGCCGGTCGCATCCGTACTGCTCAAGCCCTTGGACACCATGTACAGCGCACTGTCGCTTCTCACCACGCTGCCGCGGTTGGTGAAGCCATTGTTGAAACTCATGGCCTGGGCGTCGTCGTGCACGAAGACGCAGACCGCGTGCCCGCCGGTCACGCCCGCGTAAGTCGGGCAGGTATTCGACTGGTTGCTGCCGTCGTCCAACACGACCTTGTATCTCCTGGTGTCGGTGCTGCTGACCACCCGGAACGGATCGCTGGCATTGACGTTGCGCAGCACCATGACCGCTGCGGCGGTGAACTGGCCGTCCGGCTTGCTGAAGCTGAGGTTGCCTGCCCCCCCGGAAGTCGCGAAGCGATAGAAGATGACGGCGCCCATATCGCTGCCGCCGTCGCAGGCGGTGGCGTTGTTGCCGCTCACGTTGCACGAAACCAGCCGGGTCCAGCCCGAGGGTGGCGTGATCGGAACCGCGGCGGTCGCACTCTGGATGACCGCGATCTGCAGATCGCCGACCGCAGTCGCCGATGGGCGGGCGATGGTGATGGAGGTGCCGGCGGAGGTATAGGTCGTGGCCGTGCCCACATAGCCCACCGAACCCGCGAACGTGCTCACCTGACGCGAAGTCGTTCCCGTGGACCAGACCTCCTTGTTCGCGGTGTCGACCATGACCAGGTTGCCGTCGTTGCCCAGGGTCAGGCGGCTGACCCGGTTGCCGCGGGTGTTGGAGGTCCAGGCGGCGGCCTTGCCGTAGGTCTGCACGGTCAGGTTGCCGTCCGCACCCAGCACAAGCCGCTTGCCGTTCTGGCCGCCGGTATTGCTGCTCCACAACTGCGCCATGTCGGACTGGCGCTGCAGCACCAGGTTACCGTCGGGCTGGAAGATCAGCCGGTGGCTGCCGTCGGCAGAGGACAGATATTGGTTGGGCTTCATGTACTGGTTGACGACCAGCGTATCGGCGGCCATCGCGCTGGTCGCCGCGCCGACACCAGCGGCAAGGCAGGCTGCGGCAAGCACGACGCTCAGCCTTTTCTTTTGTCCATGACTCATGATCTGCTCCTGTGATGCATTGAGGGTTGTCAGAAGAAGGCCGGCACGCGTTCGAGGGAAGTCTCGGCCTTCGCCTTTGGCACGTTCACGCACGTGCGGACACGCCTGGTCCGCGCTGTCCGACGACACCCGTTCCCCGCCCGGCATCTTCTGCCAGGCAGAAAGAAGACCGGCGCTCTCCCGGACAGGGTTCCCTGGCCGAACGCACGGTCGGTGCGAGCGTCGAAGGGTGTCGCCATGAATGCCGCCTCCGATGGATCGTCCGCTGCACTCACGGACGCGACCCTACCCGGCTCGCTCTGGACCGGCATGCAAAAACCCTCATGTCGCCATCACGAAATGATCATGGATCGATCACATCGGCCGAACGCGCTGTCGGAACTCGTAGGAAAGACCAAAAAGAGCAAAAAACCGCGACAGAAAGACCGCGGAAGACCGGGACACCCATGGAAGAGAAAAGACCCGGAATGGAAGACCGGGACACCCGCAACTCGGACTTCCCCGGCAGCCGCTTCAGCAGTGCCCCGACCTCCCTCCAGCCGTGCGTCCGCAACGCTGAGGCATGACCCGGCCCCGCTCGCACATCGCTCCGCTGCACAGCCCTGGCGCCTTTCATTGCGTCCAACGCTGTGTCGGACGGGCTCTCCTCTGTGGCGTCGATCCCCGCAGCGGCCAGTCGTTCGAGCATCGCCCGGCCGGGAGGATGGCGCGCGGGCGATGCATATCCATCCAATCCTCTCAGCCCGGATCGCTGCAAGGATTCGGCATGACCGGGTCAGCGGGATTGCCGAGCTTGTCGGGAGAAACGGCAGAAAAGTGGCTGTCCCTGATTTGACTTTGCCTGGCCTCAGTGCCCGACCAGGGCGAACAGGAAGACATACCCGACGCCGTACACGAGCATGCTCACGAAGGCGAGGCCAGCGACGACGACCAGCGGCGCCCGCCGTTCCTCGTATTCATGGCTGCCGATCGCACAGAAGAATGACACCCCGAACATGCTCAGAGGCAACCAGAGCAACCGATTGTCCCAGGTCAGATGACCGGCGACAGTGATGGCAGCCAGCAGCGCCCATGCGGCGGCGAGGCTGGCGGCGGCGAACCTGAGCAATGTCGATTCCATCCGTGAAGCCTAGCATCCGGCTCGTCCCTCCTTCACAACGCAAGCCACTGTCCCGACCTCGTCGTTGAAACCGGGATGAGGGATCAGAGCAGAAACATCACCCCGCCGGGAGGATGGCGCGTGGGCGATGCATCACGGCGCTTCTCGAAACCCAGAGAGCGTGAAGAACAACGTAACGTCCCCACAGGTGTCGACGAAGACACCTTCCGCGTTCTGGATGCGGCCAGCGATTGCAGCACACTCCAGACCCTCCTCACGCCCACCGGCGATCTCTGCGGTCAGGAGACGTTCCAGGCCGTGCTCCTCGCCGAAGCGTCGAACCGGGAGAAGACCGTTGGTAAGAGCGACTGGAAGCGAGTCGTTGGCCCAGCCCCAAAGAAAGCTACCCTCATAGGCTGATGCCGTACCGACGACGCAAATATCGGCGAGGACCACGCGACCGGGTTGCGCGAAGCGCAATGTGCCGTCGTCAAGATTCCAGTCGTATGGCACATCAGCCAGATGGAAGGCGCGCAGCCATTGGTCGTTACGCGACTGCATCAACGAGACGGAATCTTTGCTCCATTGCGCCCAATCCACCTGCCACCTCTCGTTTTCCGTCCAGCGCTTGACTTGAGCCACGCCGTAATGCATTGGCTTGAATGCTGAAATGAACTCCTACCCACCAGAGTCCGTCGCCACGGATGCTACTACCGTGGCGATTCGTATTGCAAAACACGGCGTCGATATTCATCAAGGCAGTCCGACACGCCGGGCTCTGGTGCGCGGAGCCCGGCGTTGCGGTTAGAGGCGTTATCGGGTTGCATCCTCTTCCAGCGGCACCAGCCGATCACCCTCGTCGTACCTCAGACCGCAGACCATCGCAGCCATGCCGCGCAGTGCGGCTTGCGGGCTGGCGCCGCTGGCTTCGCACAGGGCGATGAACTGGGGCGGGACTTCGACCAGCAGCACATTGGACGGCTGGAACTTCGGCTTGGACATGACGGCACTCCACTTCGCCCGACGCCCGGAGTGGGCACCGTTGGCGAGTCCACACCGCATCGCGCGCAGGCGCGTCAAGGTTTGCGCCGCAACTCGCCTCGACCTTGACGCGCCGAGCACGGTGCGAGGATAGGACGAAAACGGGGAATACATCACGACACACTGTCCTCGCAGGCCTTTGCCTTTCGCAAGGTGGAACCGCCGAAGGCGATGACCAGCTCCGCTGTTGAAAACCTGCCATGAGCCTCGCGTGAAATTCGCGGCGGAATCCGCTTCGCGGGTTCCGCCCTACGAATGCACCTTGCGGACTTGCGCATCCATCGAAAACCCGGGTGGCCGAATGTAATAGTTCCACTTTGCCAATAGCCAGGATCACTTAAGCAATCGACGAGCGGGGCTTGCGTGATGAGTCCATAGGCGAATTGTCGTCTGCACCTTCGAGACTCGCAATCCAAGCCTTGCTTCGATCGAAATTGAGGCTTGCACCGAACCCGAGTTCCTTGCGCATGGCATTGCGCAGATCAACGATCAGGTCGGCAGACATTGCGGACGGAGGATCATCAGGGCCACGCAGACCAAGAGTGCGCGCATAAAGCTCCAGAACAGCTGGATTGCTACATGTGAGTGCGAGCTGGTTATACGCATTACGCGCGGCGCTAATCACAAGTGGCTGCTTCGCAACCTTCACCGATTTAGCAGATTGCTGCCAGTCGATATGGGAATAGACTGCATCAACAACAGCTAGCGCCTCGAGACATGCAGATCGCTTTAACTCGAACGCTGAACGTTCGATCTGGGCTTCTTTTTCAATAGCAGATCTTAATCGGACGGCAAGCCAATCTTTAGCGAAAAAAGCAATAAGCGCCGCTCCGGCCCCAGATGCAAGGAAGGTCGCGAAAAAATCAATAAATGCCATAGCATTGCCCTCTCTGTGCAACCTAACGTCTGAATTCACCGACCTGCGCGGATTTTCGCGCAGGTCCGGTGGAATGAGTGGTTAGGGCTTTTCAACCAAAGCCCCAAGTTCAAGAAGGTACGCTAGCCCCGCCTCATTCTTCATGGATTCGACCTTTTGCAAGTGATCAGCAAAATTCATCGCAGCGTCAGCGCCGAGCATGAGCGAACTACGAATGAGTTGGTCCTGTGTCAATGGGGGGTTAGAGGCTGTCATTCGTAGCGCCTTATAAACACTACCAAATATTCGGTGAAACCATTGCTTACGCTCAAGTTCAATCTTGTGATTCAAATCAAGAACGGCAGGACGAACGATTGTGTCCACAAGATCCTGACTTGCAGCAAAGACTTCATCGTTGTCCTTGCAGTTCTTGATGGCCCCCTTGAGTTCTGTAGATAGCTTGAGCATTGACGCCCAAAACAACGGAAGATGGTCTCGTAGCTTGTGCCTTGCTTCCAATATCACTTCGGCCGGCGCCCCCTTAGTCGCGGGAAAGAACATTTCGACTGATTTAATAGCGAGCAGCGCTGCAAGCTCCTTTGCCGGAATACTCGATGGCGGAAGCTCCTTAAGAAGCCGATTGCCGTGCAAGTTACCAATGACTGGGACATATCCAGATTCGACCATCGAAGATAGCTTGTGGCGCTCATCTCCAGTGAGTTGCATCGCAGACCGTGTAACTCGGTACTTGCTTAATTGACCTTGGGCACCCTGCTCTATCATTTCAGCGACAAGAGGCTTTCCACCTTCAAAAATTTCGCTTTCTATAACGTCCTCGAACAGCTCGTGATTGCGGTATCCGCAAGCCATACTCCAATCAATGTATTTGTACGCAGTTTCCTGTTGCTCCGGCGTAAGCGCTTCTAGCGGATGCTTTTCATCGGGGTCTTCCGGCGTAATGACAATTGAACGGTATTTTTCGCTTGAAGTGGCAATCCGGAACCGTTTAGCAAAATCGATTACGTACTCAATATTGTTGGGCAGATAGACCTTTTCAAAGAGGATGCCTAGCGCTGCAACGGTTGCTTGATTTGGAATGATTAAACCCGAAAGGTAGATTGCTTTGAAGTTGGTTATCGTGCTCAAGTCGGCCATGGCTATATAAAGCCCTAACTTTGTTAGACACCCAATTGACGCATAACACCTTGCCGGATAGCAAACTCAAAGGTAACACTACAAAGATGAGCAGGCGGATTGATTCAACAAAATCAAATAGATGGCCGCCTTCACAGATCATCAGCAATCGACCGGCCATTTGTTAGACAGCAATCATGCCAAATAACACCGCCAGCCACCTTCCCTCAACCTGTCAGATCCAACAGGTTTTCCCCACGCTGAGAACACCACGACACCTGCAACCCGGGTCCCTGCTTCCGCAGGGATGACGTACCGGACAGATCCGCGCACAGCTGCATGCCCCAAGCTCGCACGCCACCACAAACCCCACTGCGATGAATCGTCAGCGAGACGCTGTCGATTCCTCCTGCCACTCGATACCCTCCCGGAAGGAGGACAGCACGAGGATCAGCGACCAGACCTCGGGCGGCGACACGCCGCCGTAGTCGGAGACTTGCCAATCCACGCCGGGTCCGTTGGCCTGCACGACCATTTTCGCGTCGTCGGTCCAGTTGCCGGCGTAGCTCGACTCCCTGGCGGCGGCCTTGGCCAGAAAGACCATCTGGGTGACGCGGGCGTAGTCGATCGGGGAGATCCGGCCGACATACATGCGACGTCCGGGCTGATTCGTCCACACATCGTTCGTCACCAGATGCGCACGGCCATCGCGATGCAGCGTCAGCACGTAGACGGGGCATGGCCCGAAGCATGCACCGCTGTCCAGTGAAATGCTGTCGTAGGGGAACACATCGCGGCGCGCCGCCAGCGCACGGGCTTCGTCCCCATGCATTCCCTCTTCAATGATGCGCTGGAGTTCGGGCGGGCCTGCGCGATGTTCATACGCCTGTGCGCGCCACACGGGAAGCAGCAGCGGGACGAACACGATCGCCGCAGCGATGAGGCCGAGCAGAAGCGTACACGCCAGGACATGCAGGGGACGGATGCGCGTCATGTCGACTCCGGGAAGCGATGCCATGCAGCTGGCAGCCAGTGAAGCATCGGCACCCATGGCGGGGCAAGCCGACCGCCCCAAACGCACGAAAGCGCCCGAAGGCGCTTTCGTGTAGGTCCGGCTGGTGGCGGCGCTTACTTGCCCGCGACGACCTTCACCATTTCCAGGCACTTGGTGGAGTAGCCCCATTCGTTGTCGTACCACGAGACGATCTTGACGAAGGTGCCGTCGAGGGCGATGCCGGCTTCGGCGTCGAAGATCGAGGTGCGGGTGTCGCCGCGGAAGTCGGTGGCGACGACCTTGTCTTCGGTGTAGCCGAGCACGCCCTTGAGCGCGCCTTCGGACTGGGCCTTCATTTCGGCGCAGATCTCGGCGTAGGTGGCGGGGTTGTCGAGTTCGACGGTGAGGTCGACGACGGAGACGTCGGAGGTGGGCACGCGGAACGCCATGCCGGTGAGCTTGCCCTTGAGCTGGGGCAGGACCACGCCGACGGCCTTCGCGGCGCCGGTGCTGGACGGGATGATGTTCTCGAGGATGCCGCGGCCGCCGCGCCAGTCCTTGTTGGACGGGCCGTCGACGGTCTTCTGGGTGGCGGTGGCGGCGTGGACGGTGGTCATCAGGCCGCGCTTGATGCCCCACTTGTCGTTCAGCACCTTGGCGATCGGCGCGAGGCAGTTGGTGGTGCACGAGGCGTTGGAGATGATCGCTTCGCCAGCGTAGGTGCCGTGGTTGACGCCGTAGACGAACATCGGCGTGTCGTCCTTCGACGGGGCGGAGAGGATGACCTTCTTCGCGCCGGCGGCGAGGTGCTTCTCGGCGGTGGCCTTGTCGAGGAACAGGCCGGTGGATTCGATGACGACGTCGGCGCCGACTTCGTCCCACTTCAGGTTGGCCGGGTCACGCTCCTGGGTGAGGCGGATGCGCTTGCCGTTGACGATCAGGGTGCTGCCGTCGACCGCCACGTCGCCCTTGAAGCGGCCGTGGACCGAGTCGTAGCGGAGCATGTAGGCCAGGTACTCCGGTTCCAGCAGGTCGTTGATGCCGACGATCTCGATCTCGTCGCCGAAGTTCTGGACGGCGGAACGCAGCACGTTGCGGCCGATGCGGCCGAAGCCGTTGATACCAACCTTGATCGCCATGGGCGGGTTGCTCCTGAGCAGGGGTGAGGACGGGGGTAGTCCGGCATTTTAACGGATGCGCCCGGCCCTCGCCGGCCGGGGCCCCGGGACCCTGTGGCGGACGCAAGTGCTTGATCGACTTTGGCCACGCAGGCGCGAGCTGCGCGCGCCCGCTTGCGGCTGCGGGAAGGCGCCCCCAACCGGGCTCCATCCCGACACAGAGAAGGAGAGCAACGCCCGGCGCGTGGTCCATGTCGCCCGCCCCCAGCAGGATCCGGTTCGGACCGGGGAAAACCTCGGGTTGTGACGGCGGACAGCCCCGGACCGTACCGGTGGGGATGCAAATTGTTAAGAAATTGATCATCCTCAAACGGCGCCGGAAGCGCGCAGTCCACACTGGCTTCAATCCAGCGACACCAGTCCAACGACACCAGTCCAGACCCCAGTACACGCCCAAGGAGGCTTTTCCATGTTCCGTCGTATCGCACCGCTCGCCCTCGCCATCGCCCTCGGTGGCCTCGCCGCCCCCGCCTTCGCCCAGCAGGCCGGGGAATGGACCTTCAGCGTCGGTGCCCACCAGGTCAATCCCAAGAGCGACAACGGCAAGCTGGCCGGCGGCACCGTGCCGATCGAAGTCGACAGCAACGTCCGTCCGACCATCACCGCCGAATACTTCGTCCGCGACAACCTCGGCATCGAAGTGCTGGCCGCCTGGCCGTTCGAGCACGACATCAACGTCCCGGGCGTCGGTCGCGTCGGCTCCACCAAGCACCTGCCGCCGACCGTGTCGCTGCAGTACCACTTCGGCGAGGGCACGGTGAAGCCCTTCATCGGCGCCGGCGTCAACTACACCCGCTTCTTCAGCACCGAGACGACCGGCATCCTGGCTGGCACCGATCTGGAGCTGGACGATTCCTTCGGCCTGGCCGCGCATGTCGGCGTCGACTTCGAAGTCGGCGAGAAGGGCTCGATCCGCATCGACGCGCGCTGGATCGACATCGACACCGACGCCAAGCTCAACGGCGTGGACATCGGCACGGTCGAGATCGACCCGCTGGTCTACGGCGTCGCCTACGTCTTCAAGTTCTGATCGCGGTCGAACCGCTCGACGGGTTCGATCCACGCAACACGGCATGACGGAAACATCGCTCCTTTCGTCATGCGCATCGCGGGTCATGTCGGTTACCCTCCCGGCATGACCCGTTTCTTTTTTTCCGCCTGCATCGCCGCGACGCTCACCGTCGCCCTGTCACCGCAAGCCCACGCCTGGGGTCCGCTCGGCCACCGGCTCGTCGGCCATCTCGCCCAGTCCGAACTCTCGCCGAAGGCCCGCGCCGAAGTCGCGCGGCTGCTGCGCGGCGAAGCCGACCCCACGCTCGCCGGCGTCGCCAATTGGGCCGACGAGCTGCGCGGCAACGATCCGGGCCTCGGCAGGCGTTCGTCGCCGTGGCATTACGTCAACCTGGCCGAGGACGGCTGCCGCTACGAGGCCGCGCGCGACTGCGAACGCGGCGACTGCGTGGTCGAAGCCATCCGCCGCCAGCGCGCCATCCTGGCCGACCGCACGAAGCCCGACGCAGCGCGCGCGCAGGCGTTGAAGTTCCTCGTGCATTTCGTCGGCGACGTCCACCAGCCGCTGCATGCCGGCCATGCCGCGAACCGCGGCGGCAACGACATCCAGGTCAACCTCGACGGCAAGGGGAGCAACCTGCACCGGCTGTGGGACAGCGAACTGCTCGCCACCGCGCAGCTGTCGGAACCCGAATGGCTGAAGCGGCTGCGCGCACTGCCGTCGCCCGCGGAGACCGGCATCGAACCCGCGCGCTGGGCCGAAGCCTCCTGTCGCGTGGTGCTGCGTGAAGGCATGGTGCCGCCGCGCGCGAAGATCGGCCAGGACTACGTGCTGCGCTGGCGTCCGGTCGCCGAGGACCGGCTGCGGTCCGCCGGCCATGCGCTGGCGACATTGCTGAATGACACGCTGAAGTAATTCCGGCACAGCACCATGCCCGCGCCCGAACTGATCGCTGCCGCGCTGTTCCTGCTCGTCGCGGTGCTGTATTCCTCCGTCGGCCATGCCGGCGCCAGCGGCTACATCGCGGCGATGACCCTGCTGGGCTTCGCGCCGGAGCAGATGCGCCCAACCGCGCTTGCGTTGAACCTGCTGGTCGGCGCGATCGGCCTGTACCGCTTCTGGCGCGGCGGCCACGTGCGCTGGCGCAACATCCTGCCCTTCGTGCTCGCCTCCGCGCCCGCCGCATTTTTCGCGGCGCAGGTGAAGCTGCCGAAGGAGACGTATTCGACGCTGCTCGGCCTGGTGCTGGTGGTCGCGGCGATCGGCGTGTTCCGTTCCGCATCGCGCGCGGAAGCGGAAGACGCGGGGGCGCAGGGACGACGCGTGCCCTGGGCGGCCGGCCTGATCGCCGGCGGCGCGATCGGCACGCTGTCGGGCCTGACCGGCACCGGCGGCGCGATCTTCCTCACGCCGCTGCTGCTGTTCGCGCACTGGATGCCGACGCGTGAAGCCAGCGGCACGTCGGTGGCCTTCGTGTGGATCAACTCGCTGACCGCGCTGGTCGGCCTGCTGCAATCGCAGCAGACGCTGCCGACCATGCTGCCGCTGTGGCTCGGCGCGGTGGCCATCGGCGCGCTGATCGGCACGCAGCTCGGGCTGCGCTGGCTGCCGGTGCGCGCACTGCGCCATTCGCTCGGCGTGGTGCTGCTGATCGCAGCGGGGAAACTGCTGCTGGGCTGACGAGCGCCGAACGGTCGTGCGGCGCTCGCCCGCTCACGTCACGACGGGATCATTGCGCCCTCGGCGCGCGCGCGGCCTCGCGGGCCGCCTGCTCGGCGGCCATCGCGCGCAATTCGTCGCGGCGCTTTTCGATGCGCTGGCGTGTCGCCTCGAGTTCGGCGTTGATCTCCTGCGGGCTCATCGTGGCGTACCGCGCGGGGTCGCGCCCGGCAGTTTCGGGATTGACGGCAAACACGGCCGCTTCCGCCGCACGTGCCGCTTGCTCCGCGTCCTTCGCTGCGGCAGCGGCGCGTGCCGCTTCGCGCATGGCGGCCCGGCCCGCCTCGAAATCCGCATTCGACTGCGCCGCATGGCGCGCGGCCGCCGCCTGTGCGGCAACCGCTTCGGCACGCGCCTGCTCGGCCTGAGCGGCATGGCGCCGGGCGGCCTGCTGCGCGCGCTCGGACGCGCGGGCTGCCGACGCAGCCGATACCTTCGCCGCTGCCGGCGGCTCGGGTGGCGAAGGCGGCTCCGGCGGAGAGGGCGGCGCAATCCGTGGCGTCGCCGGTGCGCGCGCGGGACGGGCGACCGGCGCGGCCGGCGAAGGCGGCGGGACCGCATCGGGCGTATCAGGCGCGGCGGGCGGCGCGGGGGGCGCAGG
>SCMT01000048.1 GCA_005502915.1 Lysobacteraceae bacterium 2PB
TGGTGCCTGAGCACCTGAAATCCAAATGCTCTCTCCCGCGAAATCGTAGTCCAACGAACCGAGCGCCACAGGACCGTCCAGGCTCAGGGCTAAAGTTAAGTGCTGTCGTCGAGCCACCTTATGCCATGCAGGAAAGTGTTTCGCTCTTCAGTTGTCGTGAGCGCGATTTGGGCGATCTGAGCATGCAGCAAGTCGTGCAGATCGGACTGCCACCGCGCGCGGTCCTCCGCCGAGGCTTGGGCGATGTGCGAGCCGTCAAGCCCGGCGGCAAAGTCTTCGATGTCCACCGTCTTCCGTGATCTCGACCATAGACGCGATCGAAGATAAGACGTCGAGATTTCAACAATCAGACCTGTAACGTCCTGGGTGTCTAGGCTATCTAGGAGCTTCATCCTCCTTTTCGCGGCGAAGTCAGAGTTGACGAACGTCGAATTGTATGGCGGCTGGAAGTGGTTGATGAGTGCCGCCTCTGCGAAGTCGATTTGCTGTTTCCGACTGAACGTGACCGCATGCAGCGCACGAAAATGCGCGACCTCTTCGGCAGTAGTTGCAGTAGGTTCCAGCGTGAGATCGCCTCCAGTGCTGATATGCATCTTCGCGTGCTCGAATCGATACATCAGCACAATGACCTCGGCGTCAGGCGCATCGGTCAGCGTTTCAGCCAGAATGCGCTGCAGCTTGTCGTGCGCAACCAGCCGATCGACTGCAATTCGACTTCGGGTGCGTCCGATTCCCTGACCGATGTAGAGGACTTCGAGATCTGTCGCCGAGCCTAGGTCGCACTCCGCTTCGGCAATCAGAGCATATGTAGGGAGACGTATGCGCTGCCGCAGATGATTCTGGACGGTCAAATAGCTGCCGACACCATCGGCAGTGATCCTGACGCTATCTGGTGCTCCGGCATGATGTCCTTCGTGCAGCCGGTATCTGAAAGGCACCTGCACCCAACCGACACCGTGGCGGACGTGCAAGTCGCCATGCAACCAACCAGCTTCGACGCGCAGCGTGGACGGTTCTGGCACGATGCGCCGTCGCCGCGTGATGAGGTAGATGTTGCAGTGTTCCAGCCCCTCTCGCATCTCGGGCCACCTCTCCGGCAAATAGAGTTCGGAGGGATAAAGCGGATTGGCCTGGCTGGAGTAAAGGTGAAGGCTGCCCTCAGCAGCGAATTTTCGGGTTGCCATGTTGCATCCTTTCTTTGCGTTCGAGATCGTTCCACACACACCGCATCGCCGACAGAATGCGTCATTTTTATCTGCGGCTGTAATCCCGAACAGCGGTTTGCTGCCCTTGGCAATTGGCAGATCTAGGCATCAACCCCTTGACGAAAGATCATCGATTCAGAAGTGGTCGTCTACTGCTGGCCGTTGATCTTGGCGAGAACCCAGAGTCGAGTCACTTCCAGCACCATGATCCTAGCCTGGTCAATTTCCATCGGTTTCTTGGGTGAATCAAACTTACGCGCACCATGCCTGGCTGTCGCTCCCGCCACTCGCGGATTGTTTGCGGTAGCGCTGAAAGACTTGAGCGATTCGGAATCGGTCCACCCGGTCGCCAACAGTTTCTCACGTCCGCCAAGATCGTGTTCTATCGCCTCGATGATCCTGCCCAGATTGCTCCAGTCGTTGAGTGCTCCCTGTAGGTACTCGAATACATCCCTGACGGCTTGATCCCGCCCGACGATATCGCGCCAAAGTTGCAAACCAGGCCCATGAACCGGCTTCATGAAGACCGCCTCTTCATCCCCAAGTTTGAGCCCGACAAGGGATGCCGATACACCGATACTTTCTACGACCGAGACGTAATGCACCTTCGTCCTGTTGGGCTCCAGGCTACTGATCGGACCCAGCGCGATTCTCATCCGGTTTGGCAAGAATACCTTCAAGTATGCGTTTAGCAACTCAACCTCATGCTTGGCGATTCTCTCCACTTCCTGGTACTCGACAACATCTGAGAAAAGCACTGGAGAGAGTCGGTACTTGCCGCCGGACGCAATCACGACTGCATCCGAGGTGACGCACTCCTCGAGCGCGCGCAGGCTGTGTTGGTCTCCACAGAGTTCAACAGTCCAAGTCATCTTTCCCCCTGTTTCCCATCCAACTGGAATTCAATGCCTGATTATGGTTCAGCGCCGTACGATTGGCGACCGAGCGTTGCCCCATGGCATCTCTCTCGCTTCTCCGTGACAATGTTCGGGGCCAGCAGCGCAAGGTTGATGTGACGGGCGACCTAGTTGCGTATCGCCCCTTTGCGGAGCCAAATCTCTGTCGTCGATAAGACTTTGGGTTTCGTCATCCGGACTTGTGTCGATGGAACGGCGCCATCTGTTGGCCCCGACCGCGGTGGACTATCCACTCCGCATCGAGCGGATCGCGCTCGACACCACCTGCAGAGACACTTTGCCGTTAGTGCCTATGACTGCGGACATCAAGGCAGCAAAAACGCAGACAAGCAGGAAATGGCTTGCGCCTGCCCTCCCTTCATAGTGAAGCCAAAAGGCTGCGGCTAGGGAAAGTAGGCTCAAAAGGAACTGAGATAGAAAAGCGAATAGCGGATTTACGCGCACGGCTGCCCTCACCTTGACAGATGTTCGGCCTCCATGCCTCCCGGTTGATTGCCGCCCACAAGGAGCGGCTTGCGATTTCTACCCTTTCGCGAGCTGGCATTACAAAGCAGGCCGATGCGACTTCTCAGGCAATCTGCGTATGCTGGATCAACAACTCACTACGCTGGCGCTCCCATTGTGCCGGCGGATTGATCGAAATCGAGTGCAACCGTACACCATCCGGTAACGTCTCGTCGAGTATGGCCGCCACGATTTCCGGCGCCAGCAGGGTCAGGTTGATGTGCCGGGCCACGTAGCTGTGATCGGTCCCCTCGCGGCGTGCGATCTCGCTCATGGAGGACACTTCGCCGGCCTCCAGCATCCGCAGCCATCGATGGCCACGGGCCAGCGCCAGTTGCAGGGGCGTGGCCCCAATTCGAGTCCGCTTGTCGGACTCGAATCCAGAACCTTGGGATACGACGACCCGCCGGCCGCTGCGCCGCCGGAGGGCGATCGGGATGTTCAGGGTCATGCCGCCGTCGCTCGCGACCACCTCGATCGCCGGCCCGGAAACCTCCAGCGTCGGCCCTTTCATGCCGCCACCCCAGCCGCCGGGCGGGCGGCGGCGGCGAGAGTGCCGATCCCTCCGGGTCGGAGCCGCAGTTCCAGGTTGGTCGGCGAGACGATGACCCGTTCGACCAGCAGCCGGACCAGACGCTGCTGCTCGGCCGGGAAGAGTTGCTCCCATACCCGGTCGACCTGTGTCATCGCGACCGTGACCTGCGCTTCGTCCAGCGTCGGGTCGAGAGCCACTGCCTGCGGGATCATCGCCTCGATCATCTCAGGCGCCCGCAACACGCGCCGCAGTTGGGCGACGACCGCCCCCTCCAGTTCCCCCGCCGGCAGGCGCGGCAGGCCCGACGTGCCCGGCCCTTCGTGCGTGTCGCGCGTGCTCAGGTAGTAGCGGTAGGTGCGGCCGTTGGCCTTGGTCGTATGCCACGGCGACAGGGCGCGGCCGTCAGTGCCAGTCAGCAAGCCCTTCAGCAGGAACTCCACCTTGCCCCGGCGCGAGGCACCTGCCCGGACCCGGCCGTTGACCTGCAGGAGGGCGTGGGCCTCGTCCCACAGGGCGCGCTCGATGATCGGCGCATGCGTGTTCTCGAAATACTGGTCGCGGTGCTTCATTTCCCCGAGGTAGGTCCGGCAGTGCAGAATCTTGTGGACCGAGCTCTTGTCGTGGAGTTGGCCGACCAGCACCCTACCCGCCTTGGTCGTCCACGTTTTGTTGCACCAGTCGTGCGTGCGGATCTCCTGCACGACCTTGAGGATAGAACCCAACGCGACGAAGCGACGGAAGATCATTCGGACCTGTTCGGCCTCCACCTCGTTGATCACCAATCGACGATCTTTAACGTCGTACCCAAGGGGCGGGATGCCGTGCATCCACAGCCCCTTCTTCTTGCTGGCCACGAACTTGTCGCGGATGCGCTCGGCGGTGAGTTCGCGCTCGAACTGCGCGAACGCGAGAAGGATGTTCAGCATCATCCTCCCCATCGCATCCGTGGTGTTGATCTGCTGCGTGACGGACACGAAGGTCGTGCCGTACTCCTCGAAAACCTTGATCAGTTCGGCGAAGTCGAACAGCGATCGCGTCAGGCGGTCGATCTTATAGACCACGACGATATCAATCTGGCCCGCACGGATGTCGTTCATTAAGCGCTGAAGCGCAGGTCGCAGCAGCGTTCCACCGGAGAAACCGCCGTCGTCGTAGTCGTCGGCGACCGGAATCCAGCCCTCCATGCGACGACTGGCGATGAACGCCGACCCGGCATCGCGCTGGGCATCGATGGAGGTGTACTCCTGATCCAGTCCCTCCTCCGTTGACTTGCGCGTGTAGACCGCACAGCGAAGGCGCTTGGGGGTGATCGCGCTCATCGGCGACCTCCTTTTCGCAGACCGAAGAACGCAGGCCCAGACCACTGTGTGCCGGTGATCTTTCGGGCAATCATCGAGAGGCTGCGATAGCGCGCACCTGCGTACTCGAACTCGCCATCGGCGAGCACTTGCACGCGGTGTTCGACTCCCGCATAGAGGCGCACCAGTTCGGTGCCGTCGACCGGCACCGCGCCGACCCGATGCCGCGACAAGGAGCCGGTCGCGACCAAGTCGTCGATGCGTCGGCGATTGCGATCAAGCAGGGCGCGATCAGACTTGGCGAATTCGATTTCCTGCCAGCGGTGCGCGATGCGCTTCTCGGCGAAGCGGCGATTGGACACGGGCGGGTCGACGCCGAACAATCGATGCCATTCTTTCGCGAGGTCGCTCCATGACCAAGCGGCCAGGCCCGCGATGCGCGCGGCCATCGATGCGGTCGCCGCCGCGGGTGAAGAATCTTGCGTCATGCCTGTGGACTCCGGTTGGTGGAGTCCGCATGGACGCGCTGTGCCGCGCCAAAGCCAAGACCAACCGGAGAGGCCGCGCCGACGGCGCCGTCTTGCGCGTTGCCGCCACGCAGGCGGTACAGGCCAAAGGCCAGGAGGACGGCGGCCTCTGCGCGCCGCTGTGGCGGCGTCATGCGCGCCGGGTCATGGGGGTTGGAAGGGATCATGGTGTGCCCACTGGGGTGTCAAACCAGTGGGCAGTGTGTCCCTGACATCATTTCGCTGTATCGCAACGCGACGTAATGACAGCCAATCGGGCGGGCCAGATCTACACTCCGCATCGGGCGGTCGATACGATCACCGCCCGGTTCACTCAGCCCGGGTACTTCGGAAACTTGTCATTTGGATTCTTGGCCTTCCATTCCTTGTGCGCAGCCGATCCTTCGTATGCCGCGAAGGCACGAGGCGGTCTTCCCCGGCCGCTCCAGGTTTCGCCGGTATGGGGGAGCCAGTACTTAGGTGCGACTTCTCCGGCAGCCGACTTCTTAGGCTTCGAAGGAGCCTTCTCACCGACTGCTGCGACGATCTCGGCTTTCTGTTTCGAGGTGAACTGCGGACAGAACTGTCCGAGCAACCTCATGACTTCCGAGAACGCGTCCTCGGCGGCTTTCCGGCGCAACTCGGTCTCTTGCTGATGCAGATTCCGAAGCTCCTCTTCGAGCTTTGCTTTTGCCGACAGGACGGAATCCAAGGTTGGTGCATTCATTGAATCATTAACCTCAATACATTTAGGCCTCAATGCGGCCGCGAAGCAATCTTAAGACAAATACCGGCCTCGATGCGCATAGCATCAGCAACTTGCCCCATCGCCTCTTAATCGCCGGTTTCAGGCTCAAGAATAAGAATGACGGACAGAGGCGGGCATTCTCTTGACACCAAAACTCCAAAATCTTTGCTACGCTTCCGAAATTCTGCATTCGTACTGCACGAGCATTGATCGCAAAGAGATCAATGACTCAGCGCTAAGAGACTCAGAAGCTCCTTCTAAGACGCCCTTTGCCAGATAGTAGTCAGACTCGCGATCAATGCGACCCTTTCTAACTAGAGCTTTGTAAGCACGAGATCTCCGTACCCGCATTTCCGACAAGGCTGTGCCGCCTTTGCTCCGCAAGATCCTGTCAAATTCTGCGACGGCAGGATAAGCCCATCTCTCTGTTGCTTCAACTATGTCATTCAGGGCCATGTCGAGCCCCTTCCTAGCTTTAGATACAGACTCAGACTCCATCCTGTCCAGCGCCTCCAAGGCGCTCAATGCCGAAACCGGCCCTCGCTGAAGGACCTCTTCGACATACGTGACAAAGAGCAACTTATCCTTACGATACGAATCGTCGAACACGAGAAGTACCTGCATTTAATAGAGTAGAAGCTACTCCGAACTAAGCGAAATGGTTGTATTAGTAGCGCTGACGAACGCCTCCGGCAGGCGTTCGTCAGCAATTCGATTTCAGTCGCAGCCCAAAAGTCATTCAGCGATCAAAGTGGTTTGCCGTCAGGCCATACCGAGCTTTTGCAGATTCGACTTGCGAACATCATCCAGCACTGCGCGCGCCGCTTCAGGACCTTGCTTGAGGCTTGCTTCCAGTTGGTTCCAGTACGGAATATCCGTCCGATGAAGCGTGGGCGGAGGATTGCTCAACACCTTCGCTGCACGCGACTCCTCGCCAAGTAGAACCAGGGCTGCGGCCTGAACAAGGCAGAAGTGCGGATTTCGACGAGCATCGAACTGCAAAAGATGCTCGTTAAAAAAGTCGATAAGGCTCATTGGCTTGTCAGCATTCAAAGTGCTTTGCGTCTCCGGCGACTTCACCACGTACTCGACGATCGCCTGCTCCGACATTTCTCCTTTTGCGATAAACGGACGCTCAGCCAATCGACGGCTGTATGAGAGATGAGGACCAAAAGAATCAAATAGCGGGAACTTAAAATCCCAAACATATAGTCCTCTAGGCACGTACTCCAGAACGGCCCCCTGCAGAATGTGCTCGAAGTCGCCATGGAAGAAGTAAACGCCCGAATTGCGAAGTCCCTTCACTCGCTCACACATCAACCGAGATAGCAAACGTTTGTTCATCGACTCAACGGCCTCTTGGACGGATCACTGAAACGGGAGTATCTGCGGGCAAATTCTCTGCATACGCTTGGAACTGCCCCCACGTCAGATATGCCCACCCTGTCTTCAAATCATATACGGCAATGGGAGCGTTGAGTGGCCCAAAGACGACGTCCGCTCTGGATGATCCTGGTGTGCCATAAGGAACGGGCGCCCCACCCTTATAGCTGATCTCCGTAGCGTACTCGGATGCCGGACATGTTGCGTCAACGAGGCGCTTGAACTCGCTATGGATCAACGTGCCACGAATCCAGGGCAGAGAGCATTTTATGCCGCAGTTGGCGTCAACGCTTGAGGCCGCCGTGTCCGCGAGGATCTGTAAGCGACGACGAGCGACCGCCATTGCTGGAGTCTCAGGAACCTGTTCAGGGAGGTAAGTTCGCTTTGCAAGACCAAAAGGATCAAATTGCGTGATCGGGTTGCCGTCGACATACGCATAAGTGCTGATGCCACCGATCAATCCAATCGGATCACTCTCCACATACCTCCCGGTAGCGGGATCATAGTCGCGGAAATAGTTGTAGTTCAAGCCGCTCGCGGCGTCGTAGCGCTGCCCCGGGAAGCGCATGTCGAAGATGAGCGGGATGCCGTCGCCGTCCACGTCCTGCTCCGGCGCGCTGTCGCCGAACGCTTCGCCGGCCAGATCCCAGCGCCACACCGCGACGTTGCGCGCCGGGTCGATCACCACGCGCGGCGTGCCGAGCATGTCGGCCTCGATGTAGTACAGCTTCTGGTTCGCGCCCGCGCCGACGAGCAGGCCGACCGGCAGGTCGTCGAGCCAGATGACCTGCTGGATCGGCTGGCCGTTGCCGTCGTAGTCGCCGATCCACTTGCCAGCCTCGTCGTACAGCGTGGTCACGGCGTTACCGCCGCCGCTCTTGTGGACCCGCTCGCCCTTGCCGTTGTAGAGGTAGTTCATGACGACGATGCCGTCGTGCTTCACCGCACGCATGCGGTTGGTGTCGTCGTAGTCGAATTCCCGCACTACCGACGCGGCCGATGTCGTGCTGTCCGTGGTGGCGTTGAACCCCAGGCTTTCGGTCTCGCCCGGCGGCGGTGGATCACCGGGACCGGGATCGCCGGGACCGGGGTTCTCGTCGCTGCAGTCGTCGCAGCCACCGGGCGGCGAGCCCTGCTGGCCGGCCCCTATCCGGGTGGTGTTGCCGGCCGGGTCGTACTGGCGCGCGACGCTGCCCACACTGGCCAACCAGTGCTTGCCGGTGACGTAGCTGTAGTCCCATGCGGACGCGCCATTGGTGCGGCGCATGCGGTTGCCGGTGGCGTCCAGGTCATAGGCGTGCAGCACCGCATTGCTCGTGCCATCACGAACCTGCCGCAAGCGGTTCTGGCCGTCGTAGCCGTAGCGGCGTCGCGCCGGCTCCGTCCGGGCGGCCGTGTGCAGCGTTTCCAGGTTGCCGACCGCATCGAAGCGATAGCCCAGGTCGATACCGCCGGCGCCGGGGTCACGGACGGACTCCGGCTGGTAGTCCTGGTCGAACGTCCGCACCATCTGCCGGCCATTGCCGTAAATCCAGCCCTTGACCGGACCGAACGGCGCGTACTGGCCGGAGTGCAGCAGGGTCTGCGCCACACCGGTCGCCAGCGTGACGCGCAGTTCCTTCGGCCGCATCTGCGCATCGCGCACGATCCGCACACCACTGCCGTCCGGGTAGGTCATGCCGATCATCTGGTTGCCCGGCGGCGGGTTCACGAGTTGGTAGTCCTGACCGGGCACCCGTCCCATCGGATCGGTATGGGCATACCGCAGGACATGGGTCCGCCCTTGGGTGACCTGCAGCTTGCGCGTGATGTTGCCGTAGCGGTCGTAGCAGTATTCGGTGGACCCGCTGGCGTCGGTCATGCGCGACAACCGCCCCTTGGCGAACTTCTCGCCCCACAGGCAGCTTTCGGGGGCGATGTCGTAGGCGTAGCGGACATTCCGGCTGCTGTCTGGATAGGTCACCGAGGTGAGGCGATTCAGCACATCGTGGGTATAGGTCGCGGTGATGTTGCGCGCATCGGTGCGAGTCTTGAGGCGGCCGGCATCATCGTAGGTGGACCGGGTGATGCCGGTATCCGGGCTGGTCAGCGTCGTCACATCGCCATAGGCGTTGTGTTCGTAGATGGTGCGCTTGTCGTTGGGGTCAACGACCTGGGTCACTCGATCCAGCGCATCGAAGACGTACGCGGTCTGCGCGGATTCCGTCGCGTGCGTCGCGTTCCGCAACACGCTCACGAGGCGGCCGAGCTTGTCGTACTCGCGATGCGTCTCGCGCAGCAGGGCGTCCTTCGTCTTCGTCGGCCGGCCCTCGTTGTCGTACTCGAACCCGGTGGCGTGGTTGTCGGCATCGACCAGGGATTCCAACTGACCGAGATCGTTGTAGACCCGCGACAGGGTCCGGGCGAGATTGCCGCTCGCGTCGTGGGTGTCTTCCCGCTCGCGCTGCCCGACGGCATTGAGATGATAGGTGATCGTGTTGCCGCTGGGGTCGGCGATGCCCCTGAGCCGCTGGCCCGGGTCGTAGCTGAAGACCAGGTAGCTGCCATCGGGCTGCAGCGTCTTCTTCACCGCACCGTCGGCGAAGTATTCGATGCGCAGGGTCCGGTCGTCCGTCTCGGTGCCGTCATCCAGCCCACGAATCTTGCGGGCCGTGACCCAACCACGGTGGTTGTATTCGACATCGGTCACGACGCCGTTGGCGTCTTTCACGGAGCGCACGCGACCCGTGCCGTCGTAGGCAAGGATTTCGGTGACCTGCCCCTTGGGGTTGATCGTCTTCCACAGGTCGCCCTTGCGCCATGCGCACGTCGCCGGGACTTCGGCGCAGCCGGGCGCATCGGCGGACCTGTACTGGAACCGGGTGATGTCGTCCTGCTGGCCCGTATTGGGCAAGGGACCATCGATCTGCTTGACCAGGCCAAGGACCGGACAGGTGCTGTCCACGGCGTTCACATCGTCCGTCTCGCAGTAGGTCGTGGTCGAGGCCCGTGACGAACTGCCATCCGGCGCGCTGCGCGTGGCGACGGTGACCTGCTGGCGATCGTTGTAGGTCGCGCCGACCTTGGCCACCAGCGCCCCAGCTCTGTCGCGAATGCGCTGCTCCGTGACGAGACGGGTCTGCGGATCGCGGCTGTACTCGATCCTGCGCTGCTGGAGGGTGGTGTCGGCCTCGACGATCGCGACCACGTCCCGATGCGTCGGGTCGTACTCGTAGCGCGTCTTCACGTTGTTGCGGTCGGTGACGGTCGTCAGCAAGCCGCTCGTCGTGTCGTAGGCGTGCGCGCTCGTGCCCATGCCCGCCGTGGCGACACTGGTCACCCGACGCTGCAGGCCCGGTGCGATGGTATAGGTCTGCACCGCGCCTTCCGCCGTCGTCACCGTGGATTGCGTGTCACTGTCGTAGGTGATCTCCGTCACTTCGTTCGGGATGCCGAGGATCTCGTTGCGGATCAGCTTGCCCTGCGCGTTGTAGGCGAATCTGGAGATGCGCTGCCCCGTCTCCGACGTGACCCCGGTCAGGTGGTGGATGTATTTGTTCATCGCCTGGCCGAACTCGGCGTAGTGGTACCGCTTCACCTGCTCCTGGCCGTAGTCGACGGTTTCAAGGTTGTCGTAGGCGTCGTAGCCGTAGGCAACGGACGAGCCATCGGGCTTGACGATGCGTGCCAGCAGTCGGTTGGCGTACTGGAAGCGCAGGACGCGGCCTTGGCGGTCGGTCACCGTCGAGACGGTGCTGGCTTGGGGGTCGGTGCCCGTATAGGTGATCGTGACATCGTTCAGGGGCATGGCCGGATCACGGATCGCCACCAGCTTGCCAGTACCGTCGAACTCGCGGACTTCGCCGCCAGGTTCGCGCAGTCGCCAGCGCACGGCCCCGGCCGGCTGCGTCAGGTAGTCCAGCTGCCGCGACCCCGAAGGACCGGCACGAAAGCGGTTCGAGCCGGCTGACTTGAACAGTTCGTAGTAGCCGTTCTCGCCGACCACCGATACGAAGGTCGAAGTCGGGAGGCCGGACAGGCGATCCGTGTACGAATGCGTCCAGGCTTCGGCGAACTGGGGATTGGTGCGGAACTGGCGCGTAGAGTGGTAGTAGCGCGTGAACGGCCGCCCCGCGAACTCGAAGTCGGACTCGGTTTCGACCTTGTCGCCGGTCGCGGGATCGCAGCGTGGCCTTGGGCCGGAGCCGTCGCCCGGCACAAGCCCGCACGTCTGCGTCACCGGGCTGAGGAGGGAGACGATGCGCTTGTCGCTCGGCGCGCAGTAGTTGCCATCGATCGCAGGCCCCATCGGCTCCGACACGAAGCCGCTCTGGCAGAGGAAGGTCTTGTGGCGCTGCATCGTCCACAAGGCCGTCTCGGTGATCGGATTGCCGCCCTGCGGATTCGGACAGGTGATGTCCGTTGCGTAGGAGCGGTACACGTCGCCGTATCCCCGATCGTTCGCGATGATGCCGCGCTGTGGGTTGCCGGAATCGGTCGTTACGATCTCGTGGGGAGACTGAGTGGAATAGTCGATATTGATCTGGGGAGTACCGATGGTGCAGCCCGCCGGCTTTGTCGACGCAAGGTACTGGCGCGCGCCTTCCTTCAGATCTTCTTCGCTGCCACACCAGCCGACATAGTCGGGGTGAGTGTCACCGGAAGCGGTCTGGCAGGCGGTGTTGCGGTAGACGGCATTGCTGCCACTACCGAACTTGAGCCGGTACATCAGGTCCGACTTGACCGGCTGGCGGTACTGGATGCGGTAGATGTCCTGCATGACGGCGCCTTCTTCGCTGGCGACGGAAGGCAACAGGCCGCCCAGGCGTTCGAGGTACTGCCCGATGCCGCCGAACTGCGGATCGGCGCGCATGGCGATTTCCGCGTCCTCGCGGGTGTCGTGGCAGACGTACTGCGAATTCGTGCCCGAGGGCAGATAGCAGAACTTGCTGGGGTCGTAACTACTCGTGGTCTGGAACGCCGAGAAGGAGAACGGCTCGTCCCCAGGTGGAGAAACCACTTGGGCGAAGGCGGCAATGCCAGCCAGCATGACGACGCCTGCCAGTGCGTGTCTGGCGAGTCTGAATTTCGGCAACACGGTGCCAGCCCCGGGATTCTCCGGGGGGCGGGAGATGTCTTCGATCATTGTGTTTTCCCTGTTCTGTAACGTGGGGATTCCTGATCCCAGCCGGTGGCCGAATCCAGGCACGGCAATCCACACAGAGCCATTGACGCATGTCGCCGACTCGTCGCATGAGACTGGCCACCGGCCGCCGGGAATCAGGTGTTCAGCAGTGCAACAGCAGGAGCAGAAACAACAGCGTTCTTGCGATCTTGTCGATCAGTTCGACCCACCATGGCCCGCTTTCTTCCGTGTCCTCGTCCCACTTCAAGCGACCATCCGTATCGATACGGCCCGGTTTGCGCGATGCAGCCATGTCGAGAAGGGCGCAGGCGGCAGCCGTTGGCCGTTCTCGGCCAGATGATTCAGATACACCTCTTCGCGCAACACGCGCAGCGCAGGCGGCGCATCGATGCAGACCTTCATCTGCCGGCGCTGCATCGACTGCACGCTGAGAAAGGTAGGTCTGAAGCGCACGAGCACGCGCGCATCACCCACGGTGAAATCGTCGCCGCTAAGCAGGGTGAGGAGGTAGAAGCGCTCGCCGCCGGGGAGGGTCGCCGGGCGAACTGCGTGGGCGTTGCAGGCGACCGCCATCCGCTCCGATGCCAGCACGCCGATCAACACGTGGTAGCGCAGGCGGTCGTATACCGTGAGGCAGGTGTCGTCGCCGAGGTAGATGCTCTCGCCGACGCGGCGGGTCAGGGTCAGCATGGTCGGGCTCCTCAATGGACCATGCCGGCGATGGCCGGCGGCAGGCAGTACACCCAAGGCAGATCGGCACCATCCTGCTGATAGCCCAAGCGCAGCGGTCCTGGGCCTGTGACGCCGATATGTATGAAGTCATCGCAGCACTCGGCTTCGGGCGCCTCTGCGACAGGCAGCCAGATGCCGACCTCGAATTCGCCGACCCGGAAGCGGCGCATGCCGGCCAGCGAGAACAGATGCGCATGGGACCCGCAGGGAAGAACCGCAGGTTGCAGGCAGGCGCCCTCCAGGAAGACCGGATTCCGTGGGGCGACTCGCAAATCTACGGCCACGCGAGGGCCGATTCGCCCTTGTAGCGCGATTCGTATGTCCTCGCCGATGCGGAGCGAACCTCCGATCCGGCACGTCATGACCAGCATCCCTCGCCTCCTTGAGTCGCCTCATTCATCTGCCCACGACCTCTGGGCGCGTAGATGATTGCCAATGAGTGTTGTCAATGTCAACATTAATTTGCCATCGAACTCATTCCGGGTCGAGTAGGATCGCGATCATGAACAAGTACACCCAAGCCTTTGTTGCCGCGATGGACCACACCCGCATCCGCAGCAGAACCATCGCGGCTGAAGTCGGGACAATCAGCGACAACAGCGTCGCTCAGTGGAGAAGCGGGCGGCGCCCGATTCCGGCCGAGTACGCAGTCAAGATCGCGAAACTTCTCGGCGTGCCTCCAGAGTCCATTAGTCAGCCCTATGACCGCCTGCTGCAGGCAGG
>SCMT01000049.1 GCA_005502915.1 Lysobacteraceae bacterium 2PB
CTCGACGACAGCACTTAACTTTAGCCCTGAGCCTGGACGGTCCTGTGGCGCTCGGTTCGTTGGACTACGATTTCGCGGGAGAGAGCATTTGGATTTCAGGTGCTCAGGCACCATATCTTCCTCCGACTGCGTCGCTGGCCGGCGCATGTCGGGCACGATCCGGCGATCCCGCCGGCTCCCATGTCGGATCGCTGCCGGCGACTGCGTTCGATCCGCGTGGTTCATCCCCCATGACTTCCGGCCCGGTTGACGCCTCGCCCCTCAGGTTCTACAACTGTAGTACGACAGTTGTAGAAGAGATGCGGCCATGGCCGACGACATCGTACTGAGCGACCTGCAGCTGGAGCTGATGCGGGTGCTGTGGCGGGCGGGGGAGCTGAGCGTGGCGGACGTCACGGCGGCGCTGGCCGGTCGCGACCTGGCCCATACCACGGTGGCGACGCTGCTGACTCGGCTGGAGAAGCGCGGCGTCGTTTCGTCGCGGCGCGACGGCCGCATGCTGGTCTACCGGCCCTGCGTCAGCGAGGACCAGGTTCGGCGCAGCATGGTCTCGAGCCTGATCGCGCAGGTGTTCCGGGGCGATCCGAAGGCGTTGCTGGCGCATCTGGTCAGCGAGCGCGAGGTCGCGGGTGGCGACCTGGAGCAGGTCCGTGCGCTGCTCGAACGCGACGAGGCAGGGAGGCGCGAGCCATGAACCTCATCACCAGCGTCTGGTCCGGATCCGGCGACGCGCTCGCGACGATCGCGGGCCTCGGCCTGACTTTCCTCGTCCATGCCACGGTGCTGCTGCTCGCGGTCTGGGCGATCGAACGCCTGGGCTGGCTGAAGGAGCCCACCTGGGCGGAATGGGCCTGGCGCGTCGCGCTGTTCGGGGCCTTCGTGTCGGCGGCGGTCGAGGCCGTGCCGCGCGTTGCCCTGGAGGCGCCCGCAGTGCAGAGGCAGGAAGCCGTCGCGGCCGTGCATGCGTCCGAGCCGCGGGTGACGACGCCCTCGGTCGAACGGCCGGCTTTGGCGATGCCGGCGACTGTCGAGGTGCCGCAGACGTCAACTGCAGTCCGCGCCGCAACCGGAATGCCTCCCGCGCCCGTCGTCGCAGCGCCGTTCGCGGTGCGCGTGCCGGATTCGCTCATCGTGGCCTTGCTGCTGTTGTGGGCATTGGGCACCGCGATTTTCTCGCTTCGTGTCCTGCGGCAATCGCGGGGCGTGCTGCGCCTGCGCGAACGCCTGCTGCACGAAGGCGAAGCGCCCGGTGCGGCGATGCGCGACGCACTGCGCACGCTGGCCCGCGAGATGGACGTGCGCGAGCCGGTGATGCGCATCCTGCCCGGCCTGTCGAGCCCGCTGGTCCTGCCCGGCGCGATCCTGCTGCCGCGCTGGGCGGATGGTCTCGATCCCCGCCAGCAGCACGCGATGCTCGCGCACGAACTGGCGCACCTGCGCAGGCGCGATCCGCTGTGGCGTCCGCTGCAGCGCCTGGCCTGCGTGCCGCTGTTCTTCCACCCGCTGGCGTGGCTGGCGGTGCGCCGCCTCGAAACGCTGGCCGAAACCCTCTGCGATCGCGCTGCCGCCGAGCGCAGCGGTGGCGGTCGGCCGCTCGCCGAGTGCCTGGCCGAATGCCTCGCGCGCGCTGCGGCATCGACACACGCACCACGCAGCGCCGGATGGGCGCTGGCGATGGCCGAACACGACGCCGGCATCGTGTCGCGCGTCAAGGACCTCCTGGAGACCCCGCACATGAAGATGTCATCGATTCCCGCGCGCTGGCGCTGGACCGCCGCAGGCCTCGCCCTGCTCGCATTGATCGCGCTGCCCGGCGTACTGGTCATCGCCCGGCCCGGTCCGCTGCCCGGTTTCGGCAACCACGACCTGTCGGTCACCATCCGTCGCGACGGCGACACCTACACGATGCGATCCGACCTGCCGGAAGCCGGTGAGCGCTTCCGGCTGCGGATGGACGGCGATGTCGACTTCACCGCGAGCGAAGACGACATCGCGCGCATGGCGCCGGATGCGAGCTTCACGCTGCTGCAGCGCCGCGGCGGCATCACTCGCGAGCTGACCGTCGCCCCTGCCGCGAACGGAGTGAGGCGCGACTACCGCGTGAACGGTGCCGCGCATCCCTTCGATGCCGACGCGAAGGCGTGGCTGGCGACCGCCATCCCCGAGATCCATCGGCTGACCGGAATCGATGCCGAGGCGCGCATCAAGCGCCTGCTCGCGAACGGTGGCGTGCCGCGCGTGCTGGGCGAAATCGGCCTCATCCGCACCGACTACGGCCGTGCGACCTATCTCGCGAAGCTCTCGGGCGCCGTTGCTTTGGGCGATGCGGACATGGCCGCCGCCATTGCGGCCGCGACGAAGGTCGGCTCGGATCACGAGAAGCGCCGGGCCATGCTCGCCCTGCTGGAACAGGCGAGGATCGCGCCGGCGAACCAGGCCGCGCTGCTTGCGGCGGCGAACGGCATCGGCTCGGACTTCGAGCGCAGCGAGTGGCTCGCCACCGCCGCCGGGAAGCTCCCGGTCGATGGCGCCAATGCCGCCGCCTGGCGCGCCGCCCTGCTCGGTTCCGACAGCGATTTCGAACGCCGTCGTGCGCTGCAGGCGCTGATCGAACACGGCCAGCCGCGTGCGGCGGCGATCGCGCTGGCGCTGGGCTCGATGCGCGGCATGACCAGCGACTTCGAGATGCGCGCGGTGCTGGAGACCGCAGCGGAGTCGGGCGGCATGGGCTCCGATGCCGATTACCTCGCTGCGGTCGATGCGATGTCCAGCGATTTCGAGCGACGCCAGGCGTTGGTCGCGCTCGTCGGTGCCGGCAAGCCGGATGTTGCGCGCAGTCGCGGCGTGATCGGCAGCGTCGTCAGGATGGGCAGCGACTTCGAGCGTGGTGAGGTGCTGGAAGCGCTGGCCGAGGTGATGCCGAACGATCCCGCCCTGATCGAAGCCTATCGCGCCGCCACCCGCGCCATGGCCAGCCAGCACGAGCGCGGCGAAGCGGAGCAGGCGCTTGATCGGTTCTTCCGCAGCTGAGCGTCGAACGCGATCCGTTGAAACAGGAAGGCCCCGGCATGACCGGGACCTTCTTTTTTGCAGGAGCGCTGGAATCGATGCTCAGCCGGCGTACTTCTTCAGCAGCTCCGCTTCGCGCGCCTTGGCCTTGTGCAGGTGCGCTTCCTTCACGTGGCCGTAGCCGCGGATGTGTTCCGGAATCGCGGCGATCTCTGCGGCGAGCGCGACGTTGTCGCTGCCGAGCTTGCCGAGCAGCGTGTCGACGGTGGCGAAGTAGTCGGCGATGAGCTTGCGCTCCATCTTCCGTTCCTCGGTGTAGCCGAAGATGTCGAACGTGCCGCCGCGCAGGCCGCGCAGCTTCGCGAGGAACCTGAACGCGGTGAACACCCAGGGGCCGTACTCGCGCTTCATCAGCTGGCCCTGCGCGTTCTTCTTCGCCAGCAGCGGCGGGGCGAGGTGGAAGTGGATCTTGAAGTCGCCCTCGAACTGCTGCTCGATGCGGCGCTTGAACTCGCCGCTGGTGTACAGCCGCGCCACTTCGTACTCGTCCTTGTAGGCCATCAGCTTGAAGGCGTAGCGTGCGACCGCTTCCGACAGGTCGGTCGAACCGGGCACCTTCGCCTGCTCGGCGCTGCGCACCTTGCCGACGAGGTCGGCGTAACGCTTCGCGTACGCCGCATCCTGGTACTCGGTGAGGAACGCGACGCGACGGGCGATGATCTCGTCGAGCGAGCGCGACAGGCGTGCGTCGTCGAGCGGCTGGAACATGTCGCCGCTGCCGTTGGCCGGCACGTGGCGCAGTTCGTCGGCGCTGCGCAGGTCGGCGTTCTGCGGCATCAGCCCCGATTCGTGGCCTTCGGACGCGGTCGGCGCGAGCAGCGGCAGCGCGTGCGGCGTGGCTTCGGCGGCGGTCGGCGCGTTGCGCACGATGCCGGCGGCCTCGACCACGGCCGGCAGGTCGATCGCGGCGAGGCGGCCCCAGGCGAACGCGGTCTTGTTCATCTGCACGGCGGCGCCGTTGAGCTCGACCGCGCGCATGATCGCGTCGAACGAGATCGGCACCAGGCCCTGCTGCCAGGCGTAGCCGAGCATGAACAGGTTGGCGGCGATCGCGTCGCCCATCAGCGCGGTGGCGAGCTGGGTGGCGTCGACGAGGTCGGGATCCTTGCCGCCCAGCGCGGTGCGCACGGCGGACACAATGTCGGCCGCCGGGAACTGCATGTCCGGACGCGTGGTGAAGGTGCCGGGCATCGCTTCGTAGCTGTTGAGCACGACGCGGCTGCGGCCTTCGCGGATCTTCGACAGCGCCCAGTAGTCGTTGACGACCACCATGTCGCAGCCGAGCACCAGGTCGGCCTCGCCCGCGGCGATGCGCACGGCGTGGATGTCGTCCGGCGCCTTCGCGATGCGGATGTGCGTGGTGACCGCGCCGCCCTTCTGCGCCAGGCCGGTCTGGTCGAGCACGGTCGCGCCCTTGCCTTCGAGGTGGCCGGCCATGCCGAGCAGCGCGCCGATGGTGACCACGCCGGTGCCGCCGACGCCGGTGATGAGGATGTTCCAGGGCTTGTCGAGGCCGCTGGCGAAGCTCGGCATCGGCAGGTCGTTCAGGCGGTCGGCCGCATTGGCCTTCTTGCCTTTCTTCAGCTGGCCGCCGTGCACGGTGACGAAGCTCGGGCAGAAGCCTTCGACGCAGCTGTAGTCCTTGTTGCAGTTGCTCTGGTCGATCTCGCGCTTGCGGCCGAACTCGGTCTCCTTCGGCAGCACCGACACGCAGAAGCTCTTCACGCCGCAGTCGCCGCAGCCTTCGCAGACCAGCGAGTTGATCGCCACGCGCTTCTGCGGATCCGGCAACTTGCCGCGCTTGCGGCGACGGCGCTTCTCGGTCGCGCAGGTCTGGTCGTAGATCATGACGCTCACACCCTTGGCCTTGCGCAGCTTCTTCTGCACTTCGTCCAGGTCGCGGCGGTCGTAGTATTCGATGTCCGACGGGAACAGGTGGCGCTGGCGCGTCCACTTGCTGATGTCGTCGCTGACGACGTAGATGGTGTACACGCCTTCGGCGCGCATCTGCTGCGCGATCTGCGGCACGGTCAGCGTGCCGTCGACCGGCTGGCCGCCGGTCATCGCGACCGCATCGTTGTAGAGGATCTTGTAGGTGATGTTCACGCCGGCGGCGATGGACTGGCGGATCGCCAGCGAGCCGGAGTGGAAGTAGGTACCGTCGCCGAGGTTCTGGAAGACGTGTTCGGTCTCGGTGAACGCCGACTGGCCGCACCAGGTCACGCCTTCGCCGCCCATGTGGGTGAAGGTATCGGTGCTGCGGTCCATCCACGTGACCATGTAGTGGCAGCCGATGCCGCCGAGCGCGCGAGAACCTTCCGGCACCTTGGTCGAGGTGTTGTGCGGGCAGCCGCTGCAGTAGTGCGGCACGCGCGGGAAGCTGGCGCGGGGCAGGGCGAGCTCGCCTTCCTTCTGCTCGATCCACGCCAGCACGCCGCGGATCTGCTCGCTGTCGTGGAACTTCTGGATGCGGCGCGCGATGACCATCGCGATGCGCGCCGGCGTCAGCTCGCCGGTCGAGGGCAGGATCCACTCGCCGCTCTCGTCGAACTTGCCGACGATCGAGGGACGGTCGCCGTCGAAGTTGTAGAACAGCTCCTTCATCTGGCTTTCGATGAAGCTCAGCTTCTCCTCGACCACCAGGATGTCCTGCAGGCCGCGCGCGAACGCGCGGATGCCCATCGGCTCCAGCGGCCAGGTCATGCCGACCTTGTAGACGCGGATGCCGAGGTCGGCGCAGGCGCGCGCGTCGAGGCCGAGGTATTCCAGGGCCTGCAGCACGTCGAGATAGCTCTTGCCGGTGGTGACGATGCCCAGCCGCGCGTTCGGCGAATCGATCACCACGCGGTCGATGCGGTTGGCGCGCGCGAACGCCTGCGCGGCCTTCACCGCATAGCGATGCAGGCGCATTTCCTGGTCGAGCGGCGGGTCGGGCCAGCGGATGTTGAGCCCGCCGAGCGGCATCTCGAAGTCGTCCGGCGTGAGGATGTCCAGCGCCAGCGGATTGACGTCGACCGAAGCGGAGGACTCCACGGTTTCGGCGATGGTCTTGAAGCCGACCCAGCGGCCGGTGTAGCGCGACATGGCGAAACCGATGAGGCCCATGTCGAGGATGTCCTGCACGCCGGCCGGGTTGAGCACCGGCATCAGCGCGGACTGGAATTCGCCTTCGCTGCCGTGCGGCAGGGTGGAGCTGCGGCAGGCATGGTCGTCGGCCGCGAGCGCGAGCACGCCGCCGAACTTCGAGGTGCCGGCGGCGTTCGCGTGCTTGAACACGTCGCCGCAGCGGTCCACGCCGGGGCCCTTGCCGTACCACATGCCGAACACGCCATCGACCTTCGCGCCCGGGAACAGGTTGGTCTGCTGCGTCCCCCAGACCATGGTCGCGCCCAGGTCCTCGTTGAGGCCCGGCGTGAACTTCACGCCGGCGGTGGCGAGGTGCTTCTTGGCCTTCCACAGTTCGAGGTCGAAGCCGCCCAGCGGGCTGCCGCGATAGCCGGAGACGAAGCCGGCGGTGTTCAGCCCTGCGGCCTGGTCGCGCAGGCGCTGCATGATCGGCAGGCGGACCAGGGCCTGCACGCCCGAGAGGTAGATGCGGCCTTCGGTCCGGGTGAACTTGTGGTCCAGGGTGTAGTCGCGATCGACGGCGGGCGTGCCGGCTGCCGGCGAGCGGAGGTCGGTGGAACTGGCCATGGCGGGGGGTCCTGAAGGCGATTCGCGCAGCCCGACGGCGCGTGTGGCCCAGGGGGAGGGCCAACGCTTGCGCGGAAAAGTGGGGCTAGAGCGAAAATTCTAGCAGGGGCCGGCGCTTGTCACGAAATCCCGGCTTGTCCGCACGGAGGACATGCAGGACATTCCCGGAGGTTATACCGTCGACTGTCACGAGAAAGCAGTCGAATCCGCTGCCCACAAAGGGCTAAAATGTGACGCTGGGCGCAGACAGGTCATGGCCAAAGGGCTGGACTTCGTACACGCCGGATCGCCAGCCCAATCAGGGACATACAGGTACGGCGATCAACAACGGTGACGCTTGGCACGGAATTTGCAATGGCAGTCACAGTCGCTGCGCCCGCAAGGGCCGGCGGCGGTATCTGATTGTGTGCAAGAGTCGGATGCCCGAGGGTCGGGCGTCCGGGTTTCGAAGTGGCAGCAAACGGCAATAACCCGTTCCGGCCGGTAAAGGAACGGGGACATACAACCATTGCGCTTCCGGTGCCTGCCGGGAGCTTCGATCCGGGATTCGGTCGGTGTCGCATTCGGGGCGGCACGACCTGGGGGAGTTTCAGTGCTTGCGAATCTGACCTGTTTCGTCGACCGCGCGCGTCGTTGCATCGGCGCAGCCTTCGTCTTCGGTGCCGCCGCGTTCGTCGCGAGTCCGGCCGTCCTGGCCCAGAACGCGGTCAACACCGCTTCGGTCACGACGCCCGCCACGGTCACCGATCCGAACGCGGCGAACAACACCGCGACCGACAGCGATCCGATCACCCGGACCACCAACCTCAGTCTCGTCAAGACGGCCAGCCCGAATCCGGTCGTCGTCGGTCAGACCCTGACCTACACGCTCACCGTGAGCAATGGCGGCCCGAGCGCCATCCTCGCCTCCGACACCTTCTCCCTCGTCGAATCCCTGCCTGCCGGCCTGAGCGGCTGCAGCTACACGCCCTCGACCGGCACCTTCAACGTCGGCACGATCGCCCCCGGCGCGACCGGCACCGGCACCTGGACCAATGCCGCCATCGCCAGCGGCGGCAACATCACCCTCACCATCACCTGCAGCGTCACCGCGTCCGCCGCGGCCAGCATCACCAACACCGCGACCATCGTCCCGCCCACCGGCGTGACCGATCCGGACTGCTCCGGCGCGCCGGTCACCTGCGCGGGCAACAACACCTCCAGCATCGGCACCACGGTCAACCGTCCCCAGCTGACGATGACCAAGACCGCGAGCACGGCGTCGTTCACCGTCGGCGTGCCGGCGAGCTACACGCTGCAACTGTCGAACACCGGCACCGCCGCGACGACCGCCGCCGCGACGATCACCGACACCATTCCGACCGGTCTGACGATCGGCACGCTGCCGGCGGGCTGCACCGCGGCAGGCCAGACGGTGACCTGCACCGTGGCGGCCGGCCTCGCAGCCGGTGGCAGCACCTCGTTCGTGATCCCGGTGACGCCGACCGCGGCCGCAGCCGCCAGTGTCACCAACACCGCGACGGCCAGCGGCGGCGGCGACGCCACCTGCCCGGCCGCTGCCCGCTGCACCAGCAGCGTGATCACGGCCGTGGATCGGCCGAACCTCAATGCCGCCAAGACGGCGGGCGTCGCCACGGGTCCGTCCGTGGCCGGCACCTACACCGTGACCTATACCGTCACCGTGACCAATTCGGGCACCGCTTCCGGCACCTACGGCCCGCTGAGCGATGCGCCGGTCTTCCCGGCCAACATCAACATCTCCGGCGCTACCTGGACCACCAGCGGCGCGGGCGCGCCTGCGGGCGGTTCCTCGGCCACCGGCGGCGCCTACACCCTGGCCCCGGCCGGCACCACGATCGCCGCCGGCGTCACCCACACCTACAACCTCACGATCACTTATACGTATGCCGCGAACACGGCCGTGACCGTGTGCGCCGGCGTGCCCACCCCGGGCAGCGGCCTGTACAACGCGGTCTCGCTGCCCGGCGGGCAGGAAGGTGGCGCCGCCACCGACAACGCCGCGTGCGTGAATACCCCGCCGCCGCCGCCGTTCCTGACGATGACCAAGACCGCGAGCGCAAGCCCGTGGACGGTCGGTGTGCCGGCGAGCTACACGCTGCAGGTCACCAACACCGGCGGCGTCGCCACCACGGCGGCCGCGACCATCACCGACACCATTCCGACCGGCCTGACCATCGGCACCCTGCCGGCGGGCTGCACGGCGGCCGGCCAGACCGTGACCTGCACCATCGCGGCCGGTCTGGCGGTGAGCGGCAGCACCTCGTTCGTGATTCCGGTGACGCCGACCCTGGCCGCCGGCAACAGCGTGACGAACACGGCGACCGTCAACGGTGGTGGTGATCCGGGTTGCGGCGCCCAGCCGCGCTGCACCAGCTCGGTGGGTCCGACGACGATCAACGCGCCGCAGCTGACGCTGCTGAAGACCGCGAGCGCCTCGCCGTGGACCGTGGGTGTCCCGGCCTCGTACACGCTGCAGGTGAGCAACACCGGCACGGCGGCGACGACGGCGAATGCCGCGATCACCGACGTGATCCCGACCGGCCTGACCATCGGCACGCTGCCGGCGGGTTGCACGTCCGCCGGCCAGACGGTGAGCTGCCTGATTCCCGCCGGTCTGGCCGCTGGCGGCAGCACGAGCTTCGTGATCCCGGTGACGCCGACGCTGGCGGCCGGCACGAGCGTGACGAACACGGCGACCGTCAATGGCGGTGGTGATCCGACCTGTCCGGCGGACGCGCGCTGCACCAGCACCGCCGGCCCGACGCCGGTGAATGCGCCGCAGCTGACGCTGACGAAGACGGCGAGCGCTTCGCCGTGGACCGTCGGCGTGCCTGCCAGCTACACGCTGCAGCTGTCGAACACCGGTACCGCCGCGACGACTGCCGTCGCGACGATCACCGACACCATTCCGACCGGTCTGACGATCGGCACCCTGCCGGCGGGTTGCACCGCGGCGGGTCAGACGGTGACCTGCACCGTGGCGGCCGGCCTGGCCGCTGGCGGCAGCACGAGCTTCGTGATCCTGGTGACGCCGACCCTGGCGGCCGGTACGAGCGTGACGAACACGGCGAGCGTGACCGGCGGCGGTGATCCGACCTGTCCGGCGGACGCGCGCTGCACCAGCACCGCCGGCCCGACGCCGGTGAATGCGCCGCAGCTGACGCTGAGCAAGACCGCGAGCGCCTCGCCGTGGACCGTCGGCGTGCCTGCCAGCTACACGCTGCAGCTGTCGAACACCGGTACCGCCGCAACGACCGCCGTCGCGACGATCACCGACACCATTCCGACCGGTCTGACCATCGGCACGCTGCCGGCGGGTTGCACCGCGGCGGGCCAGACGGTGACCTGCACCGTGGCGGCCGGTCTGGCCGCTGGCGGCAGCACGAGCTTCGTGATTCCGGTGACGCCGACGCTGGCGGCCGGCACGAGCGTGACGAACACGGCGACCGTCAATGGCGGTGGTGATCCGACCTGCCCGGCGGACGCGCGCTGCACCAGCACCGCCGGCCCGACGCCGGTGAATGCGCCGCAGCTGACGCTGAACAAGACGGCGTCGGCTTCGCCGTGGACCGTGGGTGTGCCTGCCAGCTACACGCTGCAGCTGTCGAACACCGGCACGGCCGCGACGACCGCCGTCGCGACGATCACCGACACCATCCCGACCGGTCTGACCATCGGCACGCTGCCGGCGGGTTGCACCGCGGCGGGTCAGACGGTGACCTGCACCGTGGCGGCCGGTCTGGCCGCTGGCGGCAGCACGAGCTTCGTGATCCCGGTGACGCCGACGCTGGCGGCCGGCACGAGCGTGACCAATACGGCGACCGTCAATGGCGGTGGTGATCCGACCTGCCCGGGCGACGCACGCTGCACCAGCACCGCCGGCCCGACGCCGATCAACGCGCCGCAGCTGACGCTGACGAAGACGGCTTCGGCCTCGCCGTGGACCGTCGGCGTGCCGGCGTCGTACACGCTGCAGTTGTCGAACACGGGTACCGCCGCGACGACCGCCGTCGCGACGATCACCGACACCATTCCGACCGGTCTGACCATCGGCACGCTGCCGGCGGGTTGCACCGCGGCGGGTCAGACGGTGACCTGCACCGTGGCGGCCGGTCTGGCCGCTGGCGGCAGCACTTCGTTCGTGATCCCGGTGACGCCGACCCTGGCGGCCGGCACGAGCGTGACGAACACGGCGAGCGTGACCGGCGGCGGCGATCCGACCTGCCCGGGCGACGCGCGCTGCACCAGCACCGCCGGCCCGACACCGGTGAATGCGCCGCAGCTGACGCTGACGAAGACGGCTTCGGCCTCGCCGTGGACCGTGGGTGTCCCGGCCTCGTACACGCTGCAGGTGAGCAACACCGGCACGGCGGCGACGACGGCGAATGCCGCGATCACCGACGTGATCCCGACCGGTCTGACCATCGGCACACTGCCGGCAGGCTGCACGTCCGCCGGCCAGACGGTGAGCTGCCTGATTCCCGCCGGCCTGGCGGCCAGCGGCAGCACCTCGTTCGTGATCCCGGTGACGCCGACGCTGGCGGCCGGCGCAAGCGTGACCAATACGGCGACCGTCAATGGCGGCGGTGATCCGACCTGCCCGGGCGACGCGCGCTGCACCAGCACCGCCGGCCCGACGCCGGTGAATGCGCCGCAGCTGACGCTGAGCAAGACGGCTTCGGCTTCGCCGTGGACCGTCGGCGTGCCTGCCAGCTACACGCTGCAGTTGTCGAACACCGGCACGGCCGCGACCACGGTCGATGCCGCGATCACCGACGTGATCCCGGCTGGACTGACCATCGGCACGCTGCCGGCGGGCTGCACGTCCGCCGGCCAGACGGTGAGCTGCCTGATTCCCGCCGGCCTGGCGGCCGGTGGCAGCACCTCGTTCGTGATCCCGGTGACGCCGACCGCCGCAGCGGCGCCGAGCGTGACCAATACGGCGACCGTCAATGGCGGCGGCGATCCGACCTGCCCGGGCGATGCGCGCTGCACCAGCACCGCCGGCCCGACGCCGGTCAACGCCAGCGCCGACCTGTCGATCATCAAGACCCAGAGCACCCCGAATCCGGCCGTGCCGGGCCAGGCGGTGACCTGGACGGTGACCGTCACCAACAACGGTCCGTCCGATGCCGCCGCCGTGACCACGAGCGACACCGTGCCGGCCTCGGTCACCGGCCTCAGCGTCGGTGGCGCGGATGGTGCGTCCTGCACCGTCACCGGCCAGGACGTGAACTGCGCCTTCGGCACGGTCGCGAACGGCGCCAGCCGCACCTTCACGATCAGCGGCACGCTCGCCGCGAATTTCACCGGCAACCTCGCCAACACGGCGACGGTGAGCAGCACCACGGCTGACCCGACCCCGGGCAACAACAGCTCGACCTCGAGCACGCCGAGCGCGCCCAGTGCGGACGTCGCGATCGCCAAGACCCTGTTGACCGCTACGCCGGTGCAGGCCGGCGGCACGGTGTCGTACCAGATCGTCGTGACCAATGCCGGTCCGTCGAACCTGGTCGCCGCCAGCGTGGCCGACACCCTGCCGGCGCAGCTCACGGGCGCGACCTGGACCTGCACCGCGACCGGCAGCGCCAGCTGCGGCACGGCCAGTGGCGCCGGCAACGTCGCCACCACGGTCGACATCGCGGCCGGCGGCGGCAATTCGATCACCATCGTGGTCACCGGCACCGCGCCGGTCACCACGCCCAGCACGATCGCGGCCAATACCGCGACCGTCACCGCGCCTGGCGGCACCACCGACCCGAACCCGGGCAACAACAGCTCGACCGTGCCGGCGATTCCGGTCACGGCGCTGGCGATCGACGCGGTGGACGACGACTACACGGGCACGCCGGTGAACGGCGCGTCCGGCGGCAGCCTGCCGAGCGTGCTGGTGAACGACACGCTGAACGGCGGTGCGGCGACGGTGGGCGTGGGCGGCAACGTCACGCTGACCCCGGGCGCGGCGCCGACGCCGGTGTCCGGCAGCATCACGATGAACGCGGACGGCACGATCACGATCGCGCCTGGCACGACGGCGGACGTGTACACGTACACGTACACGATCTGCGAAGTGCTGAACCCGACGAACTGCGACACGGCGACGGCGACGATCGTGGTGGAGGCGGCGCCGATCGTGGCGAACGACGACACGGGCGGCCCGGTGAACGGTGCGGCCGGTGGTGTCGGCGTGGCGAACGTGCTGGTGAACGACACGCTCAACGGCAACCCGGCGACGCTGTCGACGGTGACGCTGAGCCAGGTGAACACGACGAACCCGAACGTGACGCTGAA